>JAUMYQ010000036.1 GCA_030528555.1 Porphyromonadaceae bacterium
CTTCCCGAACTTTTTCCAAAAAGTTCGGGAACTCCGAGAAAAAAGTTCGGGAACATTTTTTCGAGTATTCCCGAGCATTTTTTGGGGGCATTGCCGAGGGTATGAAAAAGCTCAGGCAAACACTGTTTGCCTGAGCTGATAAGCACCTCCTCATATGGGAGTGACAAAGCCCCAGAGATGGGTATCAGCAAGGGTAGTGTGTCTGGCTTATCTACCCAATGCTACTTATCCCTCTCTTATCTAGGGGAGGGGGATGAGATCAAAGCCCGTATAGGGGACAAGGGCTTTGGGGATGCGGATACCTTCGGGCGTTTGGTTATTCTCTAGGAGAGCAGCCACGATACGGGGTAGTGCTAGGGCACTACCGTTGAGTGTATGGGCCAATTGTACGCCTCGCTCGGCATCGCGGTATCGGCATTTGAGACGGTTGGCTTGGTAGCTCTCGAAGTTGGATACCGAGCTAACCTCAAGCCAACGCTGCTGAGCGGCGGAGTACACCTCGAAGTCGTAGGTCAGGGCACTGGTGAAGCTCATATCTCCACCACTGAGGCGGAGGATGCGCCACGGTAGCTCCAGCTGCTCTACGAGCGTCTGCACATAGGCGACCATCTCGTCTAGGCGCTCATAGCTGCGCTCGGGCTTGTCGATGCACACGATCTCGACCTTGTCGAACTGATGTAGGCGATTCAGTCCACGCACATCCTTGCCATACGAGCCTGCCTCACGGCGGAAGCAAGCCGAGTAGGCTGTGTTGCGAATAGGTAGATCTTGCTCCGAGAGGATGACGTCCCGATACATGTTGGTTACTGGTACCTCGGCTGTAGGGATTAGGTAGAGGTTATCCGCTGTAGCGTGGTACATCTGTCCCTCCTTGTCGGGGAGCTGTCCAGTGCCGTAGCCCGAGTCTTCGTTCACTACATAGGGGGGCTGCACCTCTAGGTAGCCAGCCTCGCGCGCCTGATCGAGGAAAAAGTTGATGAGCGCACGCTGTAGCCTTGCCCCATAGCCTTTGTAGACAGGGAAGCCTGCGCCAGTAATCTTTACCCCGAGCTCAAAGTCTATGAGGTCATAGGTCTTAGCCAGCTCCCAGTGGGGTGTGGCTCCATCGTGCAGTTGAGGGGCTACGCCTCCCTCTTTGACGCACACATTATCCTCGGCTGTGCGTCCCTCGGGTACGATGTCGGCAGGTAGGTTGGGTATTTGGTAGAGCTGCTCCCGTAGGCTCTGCTCTGCCTCGGCCTTCATGCCCTCGAGGCTTTTGCTCTCTTCTTTGAGAGCCGCCACGCGAGAGCGAATGGCTTCTGCCTCGCTCTTGAGCCCTTGCTTCATCAGGGCACCGATCTCCTTGGCAATAGCATTCTGCTCGGTGAGTGAGGCATCTAACTTACGCTGTGCCTCTTTGCGCTTTTCGTCCAGCTCTAGCACTCGAGCTATAATGTCCTTCGCTTGAAAGTGCTTTTTCGCCAGACGGCGTATTACATCTTCTGTATCGTCCTTGATTTGCTTGATGGTAAGCATAGTCTTCTGAATACTATTAATACGTAAAGAGGTCGCCAAGGGAACTCCCGAGGCAACCTCTTGCTTTGTTTGTAACTCGTTGGGGAAAGGGCAGTACACGCCAGCCCTTGCTGCTCCCCTGCTTAGCAAGCTCGGAGCAGGCCAAGCCAAAGTCGATTATGCCTCTGCCAAAACAGAAACGTACGACCTGTCGTTGCGCTTGCGTGTAAATACCACCTTGCCGTCAACAAGCGCGTAGAGTGTGTGGTCCTTACCGATACCAACATTTTCACCTGGGTGGTGCTGTGTGCCACGCTGACGCACAATGATGTTACCAGCCTTGGCGAACTGACCGCCAAATAGCTTTACGCCGAGACGTTTGCTCTCGGACTCACGTCCGTTCTTCGAGCTACCTACACCTTTTTTATGTGCCATGTTTCTTCTGTTTTTAAGCGGTTAATGATATTAAGCTACTACTTCCTTGACCAGCACTTCTGTAAACTGCTGGCGATGTCCGTTTAGCTTACGATAGCCCTTGCGTCTTTTCTTGTGAAAGATAAGGACCTTGTCCCCCTTTACAAGGGGGCTAATCACCTCGCACACAACCTTCGCACCAGCTACAGTAGGCATACCCACCGTTACTGCTCCGTTGTTGTCTACTAGGAATACCTTGTCAAACTCCACCACGGCTCCGGCTTCAATGTCCTTGATGTGGTGCACAAACAGACGGCGTCCCTGCTCTAGCTTGAACTGCTGTCCCTGAATCTCTGCGATTACGTACATTGTAATACTTTACTTATTATTGGAATAAGCCCCATAAGGTGGCTGGACCTCACCAGCTCTTGCTCAACCTTATTTAGGAAAATCGTGCAAATGTAGCCAAATTATCAACGCTATCCAAATATACATCAGCCTGCAAGACAATATCCTAGGGGATACAATGCAAAAGCGGCAGGGATAGCCCTGCCGCTTTTATCGCCCACAGATGGGAAAAATGCTCTATGTTGCGTCTTAGAACGTAAATCTTAGACCAGCATATCCCGAGCGTGGCATCGTAGGGCCATAGATATAGGCACTATCACGGTCGGGGCCCAGGTCATAGTCTTTTTGGAAAGCCCCAAAGAGATTGTTTACACCAGCATAGAGCTGTAGGCTAGTTTTGCTAAAGAGCTTGAAGTCGTATGAGAAACGCATCCCGAGGTCGAAGAAGGCAGGCGTATGTGTCAATTCATCCCATTGAGCTTCTGCCATCTTTTGCTTGCCGTCCTCTAGGATGGGTGCGCCCGATGCATCGACAAGAGCTACCTGATAGCCATCCTTACGTAGGCCTGCATCAATACCTGCGATGTCGCTCGCAGCAGCGCCCTGCCCCCACTTGATAGCATGAGGTACCCACATGCGACCAGTATATGTACCAGTGAGCGCGATGTTAAGTGGTTTTATGGGATTTAGGCCAATGGTGAAGTAACCGTAGAGCGAGGGCGTACGCATGATTTGCTTGCTCGTCATCCCGATAGTTTGAGCCTCACCGTCTTCGTCCGCCTCCGCTACAAAAGAGCTTCCATCGGCTGCAGGTGCATAGTTAAGATATTCGCCCTCTTCTTTCAATCCCTTGATGAGGTGACGTGTACCCCACTCTTGGTTGGCATCGTATTTATTGCTTGTAAGCGTTAGCCCAGCCTGGATTTGTAGCCAGCGGTAGGCAAGCTTGGCCTCAAGGTTCGCTCCAAAGACCGTTGCTCCAGAGCTTACTCGATTGCCCTCGTCATCAATGCCGTAGTTTGAACGGCGGAAGTAAGTGATCCCTTCAACGGCATTTGCAGGCTTGAACTTATTGTTCGTGAAGACATCTTGCAGGCTCGTATAGAATCCCTCTACCAAAACGTTGAGCTGTGTAGAGCCACCTAGACGGAAATACATATCACTGCTTACACTGAAGGCATGCGAGATCTCTGGGCGTAGGTCAGGAGCATTCTCTATGCGCTGAGCTTCACCATTGACCACGCCTACGTGCAGGTCTTCGTCAAAGACTTGTGGAGCACGGAAGCCCTTAGCATAGGTAGCACGTAGGTTGATCTGATCGTTAGGGTTATAGCGCAGCGTGGCACGAGGGCTGAGGATGGGGTTCTTAACTGCTGAGTTTTCGTCCAAGCGCGCCCCAAGGAGGAAGCTCCAGGTCTTGTTTTTCCACTCCAATTGAGCGAACTGACTAGCATTCCCAATGGTCTGGTGTAGAGCAGGTGTGAGAGAAACCCCTCCGTGACCGCCATCAAGCCACTCCTTGGTAATCCACTGCCTTAGGGGCATAACATCGGTAAGTATGTCGTGTGTATACTCCGCCCCTACGAGTAGCTGGGCAGGCATGAAGAAGAGCTTGGCAAAGTCGTAAGTATATTGAGCTCCAGCTACGTAGGTCTGTCCATGGGTAAGACCTGCATTCATGCCATAGTCCGAGGGATGTACGGGGTACCCTATCCTGCGGCCAGGGACATTCTTGCCACCAATCTCTATTTCCTTGCCATCCTTGTCCTTGGCAGCAGGGTCACCGATGCCTCCATAATAGCTGCCACGGCGCACCAATTGCCCCGAAGCGTAGGCCTGGAAGTGGTGCTTGTAGCCACGAGAGAAAGCATCGAACTTAATGTTACCGCTATAGAGTGAGTGCTGTGTGGCCTCACGAATGCCAGTTACAAACTCAGGCAGGTCCAAATTGTCTCCGCCTCTGCGGTCTTCGTAGAATGTGTGCACCTCTCCAGTAAGCTTGGTCAGGTCGCTAGGCTTAACGTAGGCTCTCACACCGATAGCCCTAGCATCTAGGCGACCTATCTCGCTATAGCCATCGTCATTCATGTCGTACTCTCCTCTGTAGCGAGCCTGCCCGAAGAGCATTGCTCCAGCACGGCTGTCGTCACTTACTACCGAGGCATTGAATGACAAGTTGTTGTCAGGTGCACGGAAGCCCGTCATACCAAAGCTTTCATTGACCGTTACACTATTGCCTACTGGCTCCTTAGTAATAACGTTTACCACACCAGCGATGGCGGACGAGCCAAAGAGGGCCGAGCCTCCACCACGTACGACCTCTACACGCTCAATCATATTGGTAGGGATTTGCTCCAGCCCATAGATACCAGCGAGCGAACTGATGACAGGGCGACTGTCAATGAGGATCTGAGAGTAACGTCCGTCAAGGCCATTGATACGCACCTGACTAAATCCGCAGTTTTGGCAGTTGTTCTCCACGCGTACCCCTGGCTGGAAGACTAGTCCCTGAGAGAGGTTGTTGGCGTTGGCCTGCTCAAATATCTTGGCATCCACGACATTAACGAGCGTTGGTGCTAGGCGACGTAGTGTGGTCTGTCTATTGGCCGAGACCACGACCTCATCTAGACGAATGTTGTCTTGCGTAGCTGTGAAGTTGACTTCTACAGTCTTACCGGCCTCTACTCGCACCTCTAGCTCTTGGCTCCGATAGCCTAGTCCTTGCATGACCAAGGTAATGCCTCCTGGGCGCAAATGCCTTAGTGCGTAGTGCCCCGTGGCATCAGTCGCTGTGCCAAATGTGGTTCCCTTGACAGCAATGGTAATGCCTGCAAGATGTTCGCCAGTCTTTTGGTCCACAACGTGGCCAATGACATTGGCATCGGACTTTTTCTGTGCTAAAGCTTGCTCAGCTAACCCGATCGAGAGGAAGGAGATGAGCAGTACAATCAAGTTGATTTTCTTCATACTTAAATGTCTAATTAAATGTTTCAGTTAATTACTTCCGTAGCAAAGATAAAGGGATAAAGGTAGCCATAGCTCCTCTATCCCTTATTTATCAGCATCTATGGGTAAGCCTTCAACCCAATATACCTAGGTCTAGGTACGTTTATTGTACTATTTGTCTAGCTTGGCACGCAGTGTGCGGATCATGTCCTCACTCATCGAATGTAGGTCGTACTCTGGCTTCCAATCCCATTCGGCACGAGCGCAAGAGTCGTCTAAGCTATTGGGCCAGCTCTCGGCAATACTTTGGCGCAGTGCATCTATTTCGTAGGTTACTTCTAGTTCAGGGACGAACTTCTTGACCTCGGCAGCAAGCTCTTCGGGAGCAAAGCTCATGGCTGCAATATTGAACGAATTCCGGTGAATAAGACGATTGGGGTCCGCCTCCATCAAATCCATACACGCTCTTAGGGCATCGGGCATATACATCATATCCATATAAGTGCCAGGTTTGATGGGACACACGAAGCGCCCTGTCTGTACTGCAGCATAGTAGATGTCTACAGCGTAGTCCGTAGTGCCACCCCCAGGAGGTGCTACATTGGAGATAAGTCCTGGGAAGCGTACCGAGCGAGTGTCTACCCCGAAACGTTTGTAATAATAATCGCTGAGGAGTTCACCAGCGACTTTGGTCACTCCATACATCGTTTTGGGGCGTTGAATAGTATCTTGAGGCGTCTGGTCTTTGGGGGTTTCTGGGCCGAATGCTCCGATAGAGCTTGGTGTGAAGACGGCACAGCCAAGCTCCCGAGATACTTCTAGTACATTGAAGAGGCCACCCAGCCCGATATTCCACGCCAACTGCGGTTTTTCCTCGGCCACAGCACTAAGGAGCGCAGCCAAGTTGTAAATGGTATCTACCTTATACTTCCTCACCGCCTCGGCTATTTGCTGGGCGTTGGTGATATCCACTATCTCGGCAGGGCCAGAGGCTAATAGTTCGCCCTGGGGTGGCATCGAGGGGATATAACCTGCCACGACCTGCCCCTGCGTATAACGCTGGCGCAGTGCCATCGTTAGCTCCGTTCCTATCTGTCCTGTAGAGCCAATGATCAAGATGTTTTTCATAACTAACCGTTACGACATATATTAAGAATGACTTACTACGAAAAATACCGAAGGTCTCGTTCTCTGGCAGAGCTCCATTTTAGTACCCTCGGCTATCGCTCTACAAATGTAGCAATCCCATCCACACCAAGAAATTTGCCAACTCATTTTGATGTTTTTTTTTTTTT
>JAUMYQ010000037.1 GCA_030528555.1 Porphyromonadaceae bacterium
AAAAAAACTTCCCGAACTTTTTGGAAAAAGATCGGGAACTCCGAGAAAAAAGTTCGGGAACTTTTTATGGAAAGATGGGGTACACTTCTAACAACATCAGGATGAATAGATTAACCCATCTCTAAAACGACGATGACGTAGCCCCATATCCCCTCCTGCTTTTGAGGCATTCAGCCTAAGATCTAATGTGAAAAATCCCATTAGAATTATAAATTGATTATCTTTGCCAATAACTTAATACGGCGATTATAACATAGGTATCAATCTAGAACAATCAAGATTTTTATGAAGAAAAAGACTTTAGCACTCTGTGCAGCAATGTTCCTAGGCTTCGCTTCTGAGGCTGTGGGACAAATTAATGATGTAACGTTTACGGTCTCGCCGACAGGTGGCTATACTTGGTGGCACAAAGACCTTGAGCTAGGCGAAGCTCCATTTTGGGGAGCTCGTGCAGGTTTCAGCTTCGGGCCTATTCTTGAGGTGCGTGCTAGCTATGACAGGTCCTTTAACCTCAAGAAGACACTATCTGGCTCTAGTCTCTCCCTCCTGAATAGCCTAGCTGGGAACATAAACAGCAGTTACATCGCTACCGTAGAGCGTTTGGGTGGTGAGCTCAAGGCCAATCTGTGGGCTGGCACTATCCTCACTCCGTATCTGACGGCTGGGGCTGGTATCCTGAACGTAGACCGTACAGTATCATCTACTACGGGTGGAACTACGACCTCTACAACCTTTGAACATGAGCATCTGTACGGCACGCTCGGTGCAGGGTTGAAGATCAATCTTGGCAAGCGCATCGCTCTCGCCCTTGAAGGCAAGAACACATTCATCAATGTGGACAAGGGAGGCAGCAAAAAGGAGACGCTCCAGAACTGGGGTGGTCAGGCTTCGCTAGACTTCTATCTCGGTGGTCGTCAGCGCAGCAACGATGCGATTAGCCGTGCCTACCGCAACATGTTTACAGATGGGTTCAGAGGCATCAAATTCGTCTTTGAGCCAGGCATCGCCTACCTGGACTTCAACAAGAGCTCACTCCTACACGATCAGTGGCTTATGGGAGGAAGCGCAGGGGTGGACTTCTCTTCATTAGTGGGCATTCGTGGTTTCTACTATGCTGCCACGAAGAACCCTCAGAAGCTTGAGTTCCAGTTCAACGATGCGATGAAGCTATATGGTGGTAACTTAATTGCTCGTCTAAGTCAACCCTCTGGCGTGACACCCTATCTGACACTTGGTGCTGGATATATGGACATCAAGTCGAATAAGTATGTAGATGTTAAGGGAGCTCACAATGTTAAGAGCGGCTGGTTCGCCATGGGTGGTGCTGGTATCGAGATACCTCTACATCCAGTGGTTGCGCTCTATGGTAATGTCAATGCTATGCTCAACGAGCAGGAGAACCCTAAGGTCGGACAGGTTGCCAGTGCTTCGGAGGTTAATGTCAATATGATGTATCAGGCTGGTGTACGATTTAACGTAGGTGCATTCTCGCGCAATGGAGAGAAGCTCTACAAGGAGTACGTACAGAATGCTCGCATGCAGGAACGCTCGGCTAATATGTCCGCACTTAATGATCTGCGCTCCGAGTACGAGGCGCGCATCTCCAGCCTTAACGAACAGCTCGCAACGGCTGCTGCTCGTCGTGACACGGTGCAGATCATCGCACTAGCGGAGGAGCGCGCTAGGGCAACTAAAGACATTAAGAAGGTAGATGCCAAGATTGCTGAGGAAGTAGCCAAGCAACCAACGGTTGCACCTAGCACACCCAAGACAGTAGCTATGACACCTGCTCAGCTCGAAGAGATGATAGCTCGCGTAACGACCTCTGCCAAGACGCAGCAGAACGAGAGGATGCCAGCCAATACAATGAGCGATCTGGATAAAATACTTCTCTACAGTGCTCTAGCTAACGGACAGCGTATGCCAGCCCTCCAACAGTTTGCTCACCCTGCTGTCTCTGGTGGTTGCGTAGTGGCTGCCCCTGCTGTAGAGACGAAGGTCAAGACCGACTCTCTCTTGGGCAAGCTAGAGCAGATTGAGCAGAAGATCAATACGACCTACGAGGCCGTACTTCGTCAGCGCATCGAGCAGGCTGAGCGTGAAGCTAAGCGCATGGTTCTGGATCAGGTAGGCTCTAAGGTAGTGACTGCTCCTGCTGCTGTAACGAGCTTGGTGGAGGAGCCAGCGAAGGATGGCGTTAAGGTTATCCAGTATACTGCTCCAAAAGAAGAGGCCAAGGCAGACAAGAGCGCTGATGTAGATGTTCGTGTAGTGACAATCTCCGAGGAGGGTGTAGACACTAAGGAATATACACTTGAGCCCGTAAAGAAGTCTTTCGTTAATTTCCGTGACGTTAAGCTCTTCGCAGGTCTTGGTTTCGGTGAGTCTACTGCCCTGAATATTGGTGTACGCCCAGAATTTCAACTAGGTGGCTCTTCGTTCTACCTCGCTCCTGAGGCTTTCCTTGGCTTTGGCAGCACGACGAACTTCGGTCTCTCCGCCAATGCACTCTACAAGTTTGGTTCTATCAAGAGCAGTGTAAGTCCTTATGCTGGTCTCGGTCTTGGATACAACAGCATTGGTGGCTTCAGTCGCTTTGGCCTGAATACGCTTGTAGGGGTAAGCCTAGATCGGGTATTTGGCGGAAAACTTTTCGTAGACTACTCACTTCGCCCTGCTTTCAAAAACCATCAGATTGCAGTGGGCTATCAGCTTTCATTCTAGTGTCGGATAGAACGCTATGACTATCATGAAACAAATGCTAATAGCCCTTGGGCTCACTGTCGGAGGTTCTGTGCTACATGCACAGAGCCCCGACCTGCTCAAGGCTAAGACTGTGCCAGCCGATACGCTCCTCGTTATGGAAGAAGAGGCTCTCCTGCGCAGCCTACAGCAGCTTGCCGATGGGCTTGCAATAGGAGAAACCCAACCACAGGCGAAGCAAGAGGACCTGATGCAGATACTTCGTTATCAGTTGATGGTCAACCTACTTGCACCCAAAGAGCCAACCGTAATATACCACCTATCGCCCGAGAGCAGTGGGGGCACAACGGTTACCAACAATTTGGGAGGTAGAGGTACTACTGCCCAAGAGGTGCGCCTGGCTCGCCTAGAGCGTATGCTTGAGGCTTTGCTTACTGAGAGGAGAGAGGCGGAGACCAAAGTACTCGTCAGTGCGCCAACTCCTCATGTCAAGATACAGAGTAAGCAAACCGTAGATACGACCGCCCTCAAGCAAATGCAGGCTATCAAGGATCTGGAGGCAAAGCTCGCACAGACTGAGGCTCTACTGAAGGAAATGGAAGCTAACCCACAGATAGACCTCAAACTCCCTAGCTTGAGCCTAAGTGACGGACTAGCGAACCTAAGCCACAACGCACAGACGATAATCCACACGACAGACACTGTAGAAGTAACCAAGCGAGTGCAAGTAGCGACCGACTTCAAGCGTTCGGTCTACTTCAACGTAGCGTCCGATAGGATAGATCCACTTGCTGCACGTACACTGGATGAGGTAGTGACTTTCCTGGCGGAGTATCCAGAGGCTCAACTCAATTTGAGTGGATTTGCCTCTCCAGAGGGTAATGCAGCCTACAATGAGCAGCTTGCAGACCGGCGTCTATCGGCCGTAGTCGCCTATCTCGCCTCGAAGGGTGTGGATAGGACTAGACTGATAGCAGACAAGACGGGTATCGATCGCTCACGTAGTGGCTTTCAGTTGGCTCGTAGAGTAGACCTAAGTCTGAGAGAAAGGTAGTACCAAGATGAGGTCTAGCCTCTAGGCGAGGGCCTATCTGATAGAAATTGGCCGTGTCAAAATTAGATTTTGACACGGCCAATTTCGTATTTCCAGAAGGGCTAAAAAGCTCGACATAGGAGTTACAACAAAAGATAGCCTAACAAACATATGACCGAATACCAGCCAAAAAGTTCGTACAAGTAGAGAAACACATCAAAACAACCATAACTTAGTCAAGCCCTCAGCAAACCCATTTATCCCTCTCAAGAGGCCTCCAAAAATCTCCCTTTTCATACCTCAAAAAATGCTCGGGAATACCCGAAAAAATGTTCCCGAACTTTTTTCTCGGAGTTCCCGAACTTTTTCCAAAAAGATCGGGAAGTTTTTTTTGAAAGTTCCCGAAGATTTTTCGCTCGAATCTATATGCATTATAAAAATCTAGCTATAAGCCTATTAAAAATGGCTCATCAGTCGATAGAAATACCTCGAATAACGAGGTTAGATTTTGGAGCGATAGCCTAAGCCATAGGGTCTTCGCCCTCGATAGGAACGTAACGCTCCCAAGGAAGTTCGTGCTCTTCGGGAGCTGCTTGTATGGATGTCTCAGGGGCCCTCTCCGCTCTGCGTGCTATAAGCTCTACTTTGGCTGCTTCTATTTCGGTAACGACTCTAGATATACCATCTCTGTCTGTCTCCCTATGGTAGCGAATATGTCCGTACACCCTGAGTACATCTCCCGAATGTACGTGCTGAGCAAGATACTTGGCCACCTCACCCCAAGCAATGACGCTATGCCACAACGTGAGTGTACGCGTCTTCTCAGAGCTGTTTATCTCCTCTTCGGTTCGCAGTTTCAAGGAGCAGCGTGCCAGTTCATAGCTGAAATAGCGTACCTCGGGGGCATCTTCTACCCAGCCCTGCAGGATAAGTTTATTGATGCTCTCCATAGTAGCGTGGGGTTGCGCGCTAGAGCCGCTCATACTCGACTAGTTCGCTCACATCCTCAACGAGCTGCAGGAATGGCGGGAGCTTAATCTCTATCCCTTGCTCGGTCTTGACCTCGAGAAGGTGTAGCCCCTCTTTGGGCTCAATAAGGCTATCTAACTCAAAGTACTGTTTGGCCCAGATGAAGCTTTTACGGAGTTTATGCACAACAAAAGCGCTGCTGTCGGTTATTCTGTTGATACGTACGAGATATTCATCGGGGCTAATCTGCCGCTCAGTGATGATGCTCTTGCAACCCTGACCGAGCTTGTGCTTTTGGCTCATGAAGTAAACATAGTTGCCACGAAGGCCTCGTTTGCGCAGTCGAGTGCTGGAGCCGTCTTCATTGTTGATGTAGGTCTGATAGATTTCTGTCTCTACACCATAGGGTATCTCACCCACCAAGCGTACCAAGAGCTTGTGGCGCACCTCTGCAAGACTAGGATCTAGGCTGTTGCCTGTAGCGGACTGAATGGCTCTGAGTGTACGCTCGATCTTGACATCAAAGTCTACATTATTCTCCACAATATGTAACTGCGGATGGCCTGTCCAGGCTTTCATAATTCGATTATCCAGCTCGCGTGCCTGCTCTACACTTTCGTGCCTAGCACTATTGTTGGTAGTGGTATAGAAGTCCTCTGCTCCGATGGCTGCTGTGACCATATGAATAACGGCATCGTATCGGGCATCTCGCAGCTTAACTTCTGATAGCCCTAGCTCATCCAGCATCGCCTGCCAGATGGTTGGTTCCATGTACGCCGAGATATCCATCGTGCCCCGATCAGCGATGATGAGCACAGGCTGCTGAGCCGATCGGGCGAGCTCGAGAAAAGTATCTTCCATCTGTATCTGATACTTCAGCACAGCCTTCTCGATGTTGTAGAAGTACTGTTTGTCGGGCGTGGCGAAGTTGATGGAAGCATTACTAAAGATCGTTGGGGTCTCTGGTAGAGCATAAACCAGATAGCCCAAGTCACTGAAGCGTTCTATTATCTTGGCCAGAGCCGTAGTCTTGCCCGCGCAGGGGCCACCCGTCAGGGCTATGCGAATAATGTTCTTGTTCATTGTCAGTTTATACCTTGAGATGGTCCGCTTGCTATCGAAGTAACGTACTTATCAATAGCAACTCCCAAAGATATAAACTATCTCTGCCCACACAAAGTAACGACCTCTCTATTAGGGCTAATCAGGAGTATTTGCAGGGGTTTCCGGGAAATTCGTCAACTCATTTTGATGTTTTTTTTTTTTT
>JAUMYQ010000013.1 GCA_030528555.1 Porphyromonadaceae bacterium
TTCCAAAATGTTCCCGAAGTTTTTTTCAAAAGTTCGGGAACATTTTTCGAGTGTTCCCGAGCATTTTTTAGAAGAACTTAAGGGTAGTTTTTAGGTCCTTTGATTGGGTTTGTGGATATGGATGGAGTCTCAAATAGATTATAATGGTTTTTTGCTGGCTAGCATGTCTTTGCACTGGAACTTATATTCTTTTATGTAGGGAAATAGTTAAGTTTGTTTCATGGACTATCTAGCACAGATTACGGAGATACATTCTTCTCCAGAGCTTATCAAGAAGCTTTACGAGTATAGCATCCTCAAGATATATCCTTCAGGAAGTTGTATTCTCAATGAACATGCGCACATTCGCTCAATACCTATCGTGATTCGAGGTGTTATGAAGGTAATTCGTTCGGAGGAAGATGGTCGAGAGATCTTACTCTACTATATCGAGGCGGGTGAGAGTTGCATTATGTCCGTGTTAGGAGGGCTACATAACCAGCGAAGTAAGGTAAGAGTGGAGGTTGAGGAAGAAGCAGAGATCCTTTTCTTACCTCTAGAGCGTGTTTCCGAGTTCATGCGAGAGTATCCTGAATGGCTGAGTTATATTTTTCGCTCCTACCACAAGCGATTTGAGGAATTGCTCAAGATGATTAATGCTATCGCCTTTCGACGAATAGATGAACGTCTGCTCGATCTTTTAATGAAGAAGCAGCAACTTGCCCAATCTTCTACACTCCATATCACACACGAGCAGCTCGCTGTGGAGTTGGGGACTGCTCGTACAGTCGTTTCACGTCTTCTTAAACAACTCGAAGAGGCTGGTAGGCTTTCTTTGGGACGTAATCGTATCACGCTTATGTGACAAAAGTAACGATATAGCCAGGTAGGTTTGACGAACTTTGCTCGAAAGGTCTATCCGATAACTGCTATTTATATGTATACTTTAGGTCTCTTGGCATCCGTCCTCATTGGTATCTCTCTTGGGCTGATCGGTGGTGGTGGGAGCATACTTACCGTTCCCGTACTTGTCTATTTGTTAGGCGTAGATCCCGTACTCTCAACAGGCTACTCCCTCTTCATAGTCGGGATTACGAGTGCTGTGGGTAGTATACCCTATTTTCGTGCTTCGCTCGTACATCTTCCTACGGTACTTAGCTTTGGCTTTCCTTCCATTGTATCTGTCTTCCTTACTCGGGCATATCTTCTGCCGGCCATCCCAGAAACTATCTTGATATCAAGGAATCTTATGCTTGACAGGGGAACGATGCTCATGTTGCTTTTTGCCCTTTTGATGCTAGTTGCTTCGATAGGGATGATTACTCCTAACAGATCTCGAGCTGAAAGTATTCGGATAAGCCGATTTGCTTATCCTCTTGTGATTTTTGAAGGGCTTCTGGTGGGGATGCTTACAGGGCTTGTGGGAGCAGGGGGAGGCTTTCTGATAATTCCTGCATTGGTAATTTTGGGTAAGCTTCCCATTAAGGAAGCTATTGGGACCTCATTGTTAATAATTGCTGCCAAGTCGCTCTTGGGGCTTGTTGGGGAGAATGGTCTTATGGACTGGAATTGGAAGCTATTGTTTGGGGTGATAGGTTTAGCCATCGGTGGGCTCTTAATTGGAGTGAAGCTCTCTCAGAGTGTTGATGGAGCAAAACTCAAGCCTGCTTTTGGTTGGTTCGTTTTACTCATGGGGATCTATATGATTATCAAGGAGACACTGCTGAGTTAGTCTATTAGAGAGACAGAACCAGTTTGTGTGACAAAAGTAGCTGTAGGATAGGGAAGCCTTAACGACCTTTGTGGTATAACAATGAGGTTTAACTACTAATATTATTCAACAACAATGAAAGTAGAACAGATCTACACTGGTTGCCTTGCTCAAGGAGCCTATTATATCACCTCTAAGGGTGAAGCTGCAATAATAGATCCATTGCGCGAGACGAAGCCCTACTTAGAGCGTCTCGAACGGGATGGAGTACGTCTCAAGTATATTTTCGAAACGCATTTTCATGCCGATTTCGTGAGTGGTCATTTAGACTTAAGTCGTGCAACAGGTGCACCTATCGTCTATGGCCCTACTGCAAAGCCTGGCTTTGATGCTATGATAGCAGAGGACGGTGAGGATTTTTATTTAGGAGACATTGTCATACGGGTGTTGCATACCCCTGGCCATACTATGGAGAGTAGCTGCTACCTTCTCATTGATGGGCAGGGCAAAGAGCAGGCATTATTTAGTGGAGACACCCTTTTCCTAGGGGATGTGGGACGTCCAGATTTAGCCCAAAAGGCCGCTGGTCTTACACAAGAGGAGCTCGCAGGTTTACTCTATGACAGTCTTTATGGTAAAATCTTGCCTTTACCTGATGATGTGACGATATATCCAGGGCATGGTGCTGGCTCTGCTTGCGGTAAGAATATGATGCGTGAGACGGTGGATAACCTTGGTAATCAGCGTAAAGTCAATTATGCTCTTAATCAGCCTAGCCGTGAGGCCTTCATTGCCTCCGTCATTGAGGGGCTATTGCCTCCACCTGTTTATTTCGGGGATAATGTTGCTATGAATAAGCAGGGCTATGAGAACTTTGAGAATGTGCTCGATGCGGGGTTAAGTCCGCTTTCTCCTGAACGTCTGGAGGCTCTAGTTAAAGTTTCGGGAGCTCTCATCCTCGATACTCGCTCTCCAGAAGAGTTTGCTAAAGGATTTATCCCTGGAGCTATTAACATTGGCCTTGATGGTGACTTTGCTCCTTGGGTTGGTACTTTGATTGTCGATGTACGCCAACCTATAGTATTGGTGGCTGAGGCAGGTAGAGAGGAGGAGGCTATTACGCGACTTAGCCGTGTCGGTTTCGATCGAGTACTTGGTTATTTGGATGGAGGTTTTTCATCTTGGGAGATATTAGATAAACCAACGGATCGGATTGAGCGTATCTCAGCTAAAGCTCTTGCGAAGAAACTGAAGGAAGAAGAATACAAGATTATTGATGTGCGTAAGGAGAGCGAATATACCTCTTCTCATATAGAAGGAGCTTATGGTTTTCCCTTAGCTTACATCAACGATTGGATAGGGGAGTTGCCTCGAGAGGGCCATTTCTTTTTACACTGTGCAGGAGGCTACCGCAGTATGATAGCTTCTAGCATCTTGCGTTCACGAGGCTATCATAACTTCACTGATGTAGAGGGTGGTTTTGGAGCGATTAGTCAAACAGATATTCCTAAGACAGATTTTGTATGTACAAGCAAAGTCTTAAGAAAGTAATAGCACTTGTGTCATTCATATCAATAGTATTCATTATGTTCGGATTCTTAAAGAACCTTTTTTCTCAAGTAGATGAGACTGAAGTACTTCAAGCGCTTGGTGGAAAACCCTTTCTCGTGGATGTGCGTACTCCTGATGAATTTGCATCTGGGAGTGTACAAGGCGCGATTAACATCCCATTGGATGAACTTCCTGAACGTATCTCAGAGTTTTCAGGTAAGGAAAGTGTTGTAGTATTCTGCCGTAGCGGTAACCGCAGTGCGCAAGCGAAAGTCATATTGGATCGCAGTGGGGTGCCTAATGTTTGCAATGGAGGCACTTGGGAGCAGGTAGCAGCTTTAAAAAAAGCCTCTAAGTAAAGAGGTTCTGGCGTATCATTGATCCAGAGACATGAGAGAGACAAGAAGTATCTTCTTAGAGTACTTTATCTTTCGTGATATCCTAAATGTTAGGTTTCTGTTCATATTTGGTGCGCGAGGTGTCGTTAGAGTATCCGTATATACGGATATCAACATCCGTTCTTTAAAGAAAGAGACGCAACGATTTTGTATGATTAGTTCATGATGCGCAGCTCGCGCGTGCCTGCTGAGTAGTAAGTTTGGTAGGGGCGAAGGGGACGTTTGGCTGGTCCTGCAACCGGCGCGCCATAGCTGAGCAAGACATCGAAGACACTGTGGCAAGCCGGACAAACCGCCCGTTCGTCCACAATCTCTACCTGCTTTACCCCGCTAAGCTCATTGGGGCAAGCCAAATCGTAGGCATAGAATGCCTCTTCGGTCAGGGAGCGTACGACGAGGAGGCCGCCATAGCCGAGAGCATCGGTTAGCCTGATGGGCTGGGTGAGCCGCACCATTCCGCCGGGCGTGAGGAGCTCTCGGTGAATATGCAGGGAGATTGAGGCCGACACTGGGGCAAGATTGGGTAGCGGGGCGTGGCTTTCGTCACAGCCAGATAGCACTAGGGTGCAGAGCAGTAGGGCACTGCTCCACACCCTAGTGAGTCTTTTGGGGCGAATAGGCATAGCCTAGTAGGGAAGCTGGGCAAGCATATCGGCCATACGCTCTATGCCTTCCTCGAGTTTGCTCCCGAGCATCTTGCGCATGATGAAGTTGAGTTCGGTGCGCAGAGTAAGCCTTAGGCGCGTATCGCTGGGCGCGGGCTCGAGAAGCTGTATCCAAAGCGTCAGAGGAATGGGCGAGCTTTGCGCCTCGAGCTTAATGGTTTTGTCCGGTTCGCGCTCGACGACCTTGAGCTCAAGCCGCCCTGCTCCGGAGATAACGAAGGCACAAGTGTCCCGATCGACGGCCTCGATCTGGATTTTGCTCGCCTCTGGATGGGCCGATAGGGCATCGCCAATGCGTGAGAGGCCACTCAGATCGCTCAGCTTGTCATAGACGCTCTGCCGGGGCGCGCCTATCTGCTTGATGTTACTAACGTAGTCTGCCATAGATATTGGGCTGTCTTTTTAGTTCATCTGGCGGTTACTTACCCGTCCAGGTGGCGGGGCTTTTGCGCCACTCCACTAGCACGGCCTCCTCCTGGGGCGTGATGTAGCCGGTAGAGACGGCCTCCTCTAGGACTGCATTGTAGTGGCTTAGGGTGATGAGGCGCACGCCTGCTGCCTCAAAGTTGCGTACCGCATCGGGGAAACCATGCGTATAGATGGCCACCATACCTAGGACTTCCGCCCCATGCTTGCGTACCGCCTCGACCGCTTTGAGGCTGCTGCCGCCGGTAGAGATGAGGTCTTCTACGATAACCACCTTACTGCCGGGAGCCAAATCACCCTCGATGAGGTTCTCCATGCCGTGGTCTTTTGGTGCCGAACGGATATAGGAGAAGGGGAGCGAGAGCGCATCGGCCACCAATGCACCCTGGGCAATTGCGCCGGTGGCAACGCCAGCGATGGCTTCGGCCTCTGGCCATTCTTCGCTAATGACCCTAGCGAGCTCGAGCTTGATGAGGCTACGCAGCTGCGGATAGCTTAGCGTCTTGCGGTTGTCACAGTAGATGGGCGACTTCCATCCGCTAGCCCAAGTGAATGGATTGGCGGGCTGAAGCTTCACGGCAGCTACCTCGATGAGCTTCTTGGCGATAAGTTTTTCTACTTTTTGCATCGTGCTGATAGTTTGATTAGTTGGTTCGTTTATAGGTGAAGGGTGAAGCTGTCTGCGTCACGCCATACGGGAAATTTGGCTCTAAGCTCCGCCAAAGGCTCTGCCTCGAGCGGCGCGATGACGACCTCGGCTACGTCCTCTGTGCACGCGGCGATAACCTCGCCACGCGGACTCAAGGCCACGCTGTCGCCAGAGTAAGAGAGCCGAGCCGGGTCGGTGCCTATGCGATTGACCCCAACGACGTAGGCGAGGTTTTCCATAGCCCTAGCTTTTAGCAGGGTCGTCCAGACCTGGCGCCGAGCTTTTGGCCAATTGGCTACGCAAATGATGAGGTCGTACTCGCAGTCCACGCACCGGCACCAGACCGGAAAGCGTAGATCGTAGCACACAATAGGTAGGATGCGCCAGCCCTTGAGCTCAAAGACTTTGCGCTCACTGCTGGACGAAATCATCTCCGGCTCCCCACCGAGTGAGAATAAGTGCCGCTTGTCTTGCCACTGAGCCGTACCGTCTGGGGCAAAAAGGAAGAAGCGATTGCTCGCCCCGCCCTCAGTTTTGGCCAGATAGCTACCACAGATAGCCACATCGTGCCGCTGGGCGAGGGCTTTTAGGCGGACGAATACCTCGCCCGAGCCCCACGAGTCGGCAAAAGCTGTGGCCTCGCGGGCAAAACCTGTGGTTATGGTCTCCGGAAAGACCACCAGATCGGCCTGCCGGGCGTAGCGCGCCACCAAGTCCTCTACGACCTTTAGGTTCTCCAGAGGGCTACAAGGGACGATGTCACACTGGGCGAGGGCTACTCTGAGCCTAGGCTTTGAGGTCATAAAACTGGTGTGGATGGCGCGCTTGTCCGCTGAAATACTTACTTCGTATATAGGCGAGGTCTCCCTCGAGGTCGCCGGTTGGGTAAAAGACCTCGAAGATACCGATGATGCGCTTAGCATAGTCGATGACAGCGAGCTCTATGGGTATGCCAGCAGCTAGGGCTATATGATAGAAACCACTATGCCACCTTTCCCGAAGCTTACGTGTGCCCTCGGGTGTGATGGCTATATGCAGCCGTTTCATGCCGCGGATATACTCGGCGAGCCTATCCACGGTATTGTCTTTCTTACTACGATCGACCGGAATGCCCCCCATGGCACGCAAAAAAGGGGCAAAGGGGAAGACAAACCAATCCTTCTTCATCAGGAAGGCAGAGCCGCTGCCTACGGACCAATAGTAGAGCTTGCCGAGAAAAAAGTCCATGTTGCTCGTATGCGGAGCTACACAAATGATGCTTTTCTCTGGACGAGATGCGGGAAGGGGTAGGCTTCGCCAGCCAAGCCGGCGAAGCACCCATGCCGAAAACTTCTTCAAAATATATAGGTGAGATTACTTAGAGATGGCGAGCAAATCCGCCCCGATGTCTCGGCGTAGCGTCTTGCCCTCGAAAGAAATACTATCGGCCAAGGCATAGCACGCCTGCAAAGCCGAGCGAACGTCCGCCCCATAGCAGCTACAAGTGAGGACTCGGCCGCCCGAAGTCACTAGCCGATCAGCCTCAAGGCTAGTGCCTGCATGAAAAATGATGCGGTCTTCATCGCCCTGAGGTAGGCTGATCTCGAAGCCCTTGGCGTAGCTCTCGGGGTAACCCTTAGAGACAAGAACCACCGTACAGGCGGCACGCTCGTCTATCTCGAGCCGATAGTCAGCCAGAGCACGCCCGGCCATTCGCCTGAGCAGCTCTACGAAGTCGCCCGAAAGGCGTAGCATGACGCTCTCGGTCTCTGGGTCGCCCATGCGACAGTTATACTCAATCACGTAAGGCTCTCCAGCGACATTCATCAGACCAATAAAGATAAAGCCCCGATAGTCTATCCCCTCGGCCTGCAAGCCCTGCATCGTTGGGCGGATGATGCGCTCCTCAACCTTGGTCATGAAGGCCTCATCGGCAAAACAGACGGGCGAGACCGAGCCCATACCGCCGGTGTTTAGCCCCGTATCGCCCTCACCGATGCGCTTATAGTCCTTGGCTACCGGTAGGATGCGATAGTCTTTGCCGTCCGAAGCAACAAAGACGGAGCACTCAATCCCAGAGAGAAACTCCTCAATAACGACACACTCGCTGGCCGAACCGAACTTGCCCGAGAGCATCTCAGCTAGCTCTCTCTTGGCCTCGGCGAGGCTCTCGGCAATGATAACGCCCTTGCCGGCAGCCAATCCGTCCGCCTTGAGTACGTAAGGGGCGCGTAGCGTTTGGAGGAAATCTACGGCCGCCTCGAGCTCTCCAGAGCGGAAGCTTCGGTAGGCGGCAGTAGGGATATTGTGCCGCTGCATGAAGGCTTTGCTGAAGTCCTTACTACCCTCTAGCCTTGCGCCTGAGGCATCGGGGCCTACGATGGGTAGACTTTTGAGGTCGTCCGTGCGGCGGAAGTAGTCCACGATGCCTAGCACGAGTGGGTCTTCTGGCCCTACGACAAGGAGACCAATCTGCTCTCGGCGCACAATAGCGGCGACAGAGTCAAAGTCCGTGGCCTTCACATCGGGCAGACATACCCCCACGGAAGCCATGCCGGGGTTGCCCGGAGCGATGAAAAGCTTATCACACTGCGCACTCTGTGCTATACGATGGGCTAGAGCGTGTTCTCTGCCGCCCGAGCCTAATAGTAGGATATTCATTATAAGTGATCTTGAAAATAGCGTGAAATGACAAAGTTGAGATGCTCACGGTCTGCCCCGATGACGTTGTGCGGGTGCTCTGGATAGACCATATAGTCTGGGTGAGTGCCAGCTTTGACGGCCGCCTGGACGAAAAGCAGGCTATGCTGCCAGATAACCACCGGGTCAATAGTGCCATGGATGACCAGCAGTCTGCCCCGGAGGTCTCCAGCTCTCTCGATTAGGTTGGCCTGTTTGTAGCCCTCAGGGTTATCTTCTGGGGTATCCATGTACCGCTCGCCATACATAATCTCGTAGCGTGCCCAGTCCATCACCGGACCTCCTGCCACACCGACCTTGAATGTTTCGGGATAAGTAAGCATCAAATTGGTCGTCATGAAGCCACCGTAGCTCCATCCATATACACCTATTCGGGAGTCATCTACCCATGGTTGGCTCTTGAGGTAGGCCACGCCACGCATTTGGTCGGCCATCTCGTGCTGACCCAGCCGGCGATGTATCACTTGCTCGAAGGCTGATCCGCGATAAGCTGAGCCACGACCGTCAACCGTGAAGATGATATAGCCCAAATTGGCCATATAAAGCTCCCAACCGCGCGCGGCTGCTCGGTGCCTATTCTGGACAAGTTGGGCATGAGGGCCGTTGTAAACGTATATAATGGTAGGATACTTCTTCTCGGGAGAGAAGTCGTGTGGCTTGATGAGGCGGTAGTGTAGGGGCGTGCGGTCGTCCGCCGCTAGGATGGTGCCCAGCTCTATCTGGGGCATAGCATGCTCCAAATCAGGATTGCTCGCCGCACAAATGAGGCGACCGCCCCGGCCAGAGGTGGCGATGAGCTCCTGCCGGCCAGCCGTCTCGGTGGACGAATAGCTATCTAGGAGGTAGCGCGCATCGGCCGAGAGCCTAGCCTGATGGAAGCCCGCGGCCTTGGTGAGCCGTGTGCGCCTGCCACTCTTGAGGTCGAGACGATAGGCCTGCCGCTCCAGAGGGCTAGCCTCGGTAGACATATAGTATAGCTCTCTGTCGCTCTGGCTCGTACCTAGTAGGTCGGTGACCTCCCACGCTCCGCGGGTTAGCTGCCGGATGAGCTGGCCAGAAGTGCTGTAGAGATAGAGATGATTGTAGCCGTCTCGGCGAGATTGCCAGATGAATTTGGTCGGATCGCTGGCGAGAAAGCGCATACCATGCAGCGGTTCGGTATAAATGTCGTTGCGCTCGGAGAAAAGCGTGCGCAGCACTTGCCCGGTCTGTGGGGAGTAGGCCCGCAGATGGCACTTCGTTTGTGCCCTATTGACCTCGGCGATATAGAGCTCACGGCCGTCTGGGCTCCAGCTGACATTAGTCAGATATTTGTCTTTGGGTAGCCCTGTGGCCAAATAAGTCGTCTCGCCGGTCTCCAAATCGTAGACTCCTAGCGTGACTTCGTGGCTCGGTGTGCCAGCCATGGGGTAGTATTGGTCTTCTTTGTAGGGACGGCGCGCATCGACATGCAGGATGGGGTAGGGCGTGACCATACTCTGATCCATACGATAGAAGGCCAGCTTCGACCCATCGGGGCTCCAAAAGAGGCCACCGTCTATGCCAAACTCGTTCTGATGGACGCTCTGTCCGTAGATAATGCTAGGAGAGCCGTCGGAAGTAACTAGCCGATCAGCCTCGCGACTCCTCAGGCTATGCACCACGAGGTTATTGTCCCGAACTAAAGCCACGTACCTATTCGTGGGACTTAGGCGCGTGGCAGCATCATTTGTCTTAGCAGACCAGCTGGCTACGATAGTCTTCGCCTTGGGTTCGATGAGATAATTGGTCTCTCCTAGGCGGAGGCTTAGCAGGGGCGTGCTGGAGTTAATTACCGCAAAGCGAGGAAATTTGGTCGCTTCCTCTAGGCCTTTGGCCTCGGGGAGCAGGGCTCGTAGATCCGTCAGTGTAAGGAGGGGGTGCTCTGAGCCCTGAGCATTTTGGATAATGAGGGCATCTTCTCGCTGATAGATGAGGTCATTGCCCAGCCATTGGAGGGACGATAGGAGTTGAGGAGCTAGATAATCTTTGGTTCCGGCGGTATATTGTGCCAAAGTCAGCGTGCGCCGTGCTTGTGCCGTGGCCGTCCCACCGGGGAATGAGAGTAGCGCAGAGAGTGCCAAACAGTAGAGGTGTTTGCAGTTCATAACAATTCAAATGCTAGCTTAGTACAGGAAATAGGTTAGTTCATGTATACATGAATTAATTTATGGAATGCGGTTTTTTTGAGTATACCGCGAAAGCTTTGAGCAAAGGTAATTTTTTTGGCTTATATCTTTTGTTGTCATGATATAAAGTTTAGGATAATTGTCGGATGAGAGATCTTGGTACTTGCAAATCGTTGTGTGTTGGCAATCTTTGTCTAGGACATGATACAAATAATGCATGTTGTGATTTGACTTGAGCAGAGAGAATTTGCTTAGATGTTCGACCTATTCCGTAATTGGTTGGTGCTCTTTTGTCTTATTGTTTTCTTTCTTTCATAAGGTTCGCTATTAGAGTAGTATCTTTGGAGGATAAAGGTTTGGTAAAATTGGCAAATGAAGGAAATATTAAAAAGAATATCGATACAATTGTTGAAGGTTGTTGTTTGGGTGTCATTGGGAATGATGCTCGTTCAGGCTCAGAATTACGGCGTGCAGGATGTGCCCAACGTAGTGCTTACCGACAGCCTCCGTCTGACCTCAGACCCCGGCTCTATTCTGCCCGAGGGGGCTAGGCGAGCGCTCGATGAGCGGCTCGTATCGCTGCGCCGTGCCTATGGTGTGGAGGCCTCAGTGGTGCTCCTGCCCTCGATCGGTGGTAGGGATATTGATAGCTTTGCCAATGAACTCTTCCGCAGCTGGGGCATTGGCCACAAGAAAGACCACACCGGCCTGCTCATCTTGCTAGTCCTAGAGGATAGAAAGCTACGCATCGAGGTCGGCTACGGCCTAGAGGGCGTGCTCACCGATGCACACTGTGCCCAGATACAGAGGCGCGTGATGGTGCCACAGCTTAGGCGTGGCGACTATGCCGCGGCCTTGCTCCGGGGCGTTGAGGCTATTGATGAGACCCTAAAGGCCGGCTACGATCGCCCGGTGAGGGCGGCAGGAGCGCGCGAGGGGATAGACCCCATTGCCCTAGTTGTCTGCTACCTCGTCTTTGTCGCCCTAGCCTTTGCGTGGTTTACGCTAGAGCAGCAGCGGCAGATAGAGCGGGCTGCCGGCCCACATGCGGCACGGCTTTTGCTGCCAGAGATAGAGCGTTCGTTCGGTCGAGCCCTCTGGATCTTCCTTATTCTCTGTGCTCCGCTCGCCATCATCCTATATATATATAGGTATAGGGCTAGACGAAGCCTCCAAACACTCGCGGCTCGCTGCGCCCATTGTACCGCCTCGCCGGTGCGGCAGCTAGCCCCCGCCGAGCGGATGCGCTACCTAAGCTCGGGCGATGTGGCCGAGGAACGCCTCGGTAGTGCCTACCACCGCGTCTATCTCTGCCCCGGCTGTCAGGCGGCCGATGTAGTCTCGGATATTAACTCCGATAGCCCTGCCACCCCATGCCCCGGCTGTGGCTACCGTACGCTGGTAGCGCAGCGACCCTATCGTGTGGGGCATTCGCTCGTTCGCCTAGAGCGCGTCTGCCTACACTGCGGCCACCGTGACCACAAAGACGGTAGGCTGCAGGACGAATCGTCCGCCACGGGGGACCTCATCACCGGGGCAATCCTAGCCGGACTGTGGGGCTCGGCGCGCTCCCGGGGCGGCAGCTTTGGCTCGGGCTGGGGCTCTGGTGAGCTGGGCGGTGGTAGCTTTGGCGGCGGATCGTCCGGCGGCGGCGGGGCAACCTCAGACTGGTAAGGCTACGAAAGACTAGACAAAACGTTATGATAGTATATCCCAATGCCAAGATCAATCTTGGCCTAAACATCGTAGGGCGTAGGGCGGCGGACGGATACCACCTGCTCGAGACCCTATTCTACCCCGTGCCGCTGGCCGATGTGCTGGAGGTTTGTCCCCAAGAGGGCGGCACGGCGGACCGACTGACCGTATATGGCAACGACACGCTGGCGGACGAAGCAGACAATTTGGTACTACGTGCCGCGCGCGCACTTAGGACGCTCTTCCCAATCCCGCCGCTGGATGTCTACCTCAGCAAGCAGATTCCCTCCGGAGCTGGTATGGGTGGAGGCTCGGCCGATGCCTCTTTTATGCTAAAAGCCCTACGCGATGAGCTCGCCCTGCCGCTCGATGACGACAAACTGCGGGAGCTTGCCCTCACGCTGGGGGCAGATTGCCCCTTCTTCATAGGCAATAAGCCCGCCATCGGTAGGGGTATTGGGGAGGAACTGACCCCGCATCCGCTCGATTTGTCGGGCTTTACCCTCGTTCTGGCTAAGCCCCAGCTGCACATCAGCACGGCAGAGGCCTTCCGCGGCCTAGGCCAGATTGGGCGGTGGGAGCTACCGCTCCAGGAAGTGCTGCGGCTCGATATGGCAGATTGGCCTAGGTATCTGCACAACGACTTTGAACGAAGTCTCTTCCCGCGCTATGCCGAGCTGCCTAGGCTCAAGGCTCTTCTCTACGAACTAGGGGCAGTCTATGCCAGTATGACGGGCTCGGGCTCGGTGATCTATGGACTTTTTGCCCCAAACCACCTGCCCGATCTCTCGCCCATCGAGGCCTTACCCGACACTCAGCTATGGCAAATAGGCCTATGAAGCCACAGAACAGCCCGCAGTGGCTACCCACGACCAAGAAAGAGGTAGAGCAGTATGGGTGGGAGGAGCTGGACGTTATCCTCTTCACCGGGGACGCTTATGTCGATCACCCCTCATTTGGCAACGCAGTGGTGGGGCGCTTTCTCCAATCTCT
Source organism: Porphyromonadaceae bacterium (assembly GCA_030528555.1). Classification (GTDB taxonomy): domain Bacteria; phylum Bacteroidota; class Bacteroidia; order Bacteroidales; family Porphyromonadaceae; genus Porphyromonas. The sequence continues at coordinate 12,894 of JAUMYQ010000013.1, forward strand.
AGGGCTTCGGGTGGCCATCGTGCCCCAGCCGAACTGGCGAGATGACCTGCGTGACTTCAAAAAACTAGGTAGGCCGCGCCTCTTTTTCGCCGTCTCGGCCGGCGTAATGGACTCGATGGTGAACAAATACACGGCACGCAAAAGGCTGCGCAAGGAGGATGCTTACACCCCAGACGGCCGCAATGATATGCGCCCAGAGTATCCAACTATCGTGTATGCCGAGTGTATTCGGCAGTTTTATCCCGATGTGCCCATCGTTTTTGGCGGCATCGAGGCCAGTCTTAGGCGGCTGACTCACTACGACTACTGGAGCGATCGCCTCAAACCAAGTATCTTGGCCGAGACTAAGGCCGATCTGCTCATCTATGGCATGGGCGAGCAACCCCTCAGAGCCCTAGTGGAACGGCTGCAAAAGGGCGAAGATTTTTACGCCATCCGCGATATTCCTCAGACGGCCTATCTAGCCGATCGGAGCGGATTTGCCGCCCGGGAGGACGACCTCGTCCTATTTGGCCACGAAGAGTGCCTTAGGGATAAGCGCAAACAGGCGGCCAACTTCAAGCACATTGAGCAGCAAAGCAACATGATGAGGGCTCAGCGTATACTCCAAGCTGTGGACAAATGGGTCGTAGTGGTTAACCCGCCCTTCTCACCGATGACCAGCCGCGAGATAGACGAGAGCTTCGATCTGCCCTATACGCGCCTGCCGCATCCCAAATATCGGGGTAAGAGATTGCCGGCTTATGAGATGATTAAGTTCTCCGTCAATATGCATCGTGGCTGCTTTGGCGGCTGTGCTTTCTGTACGATCAGTGCTCATCAGGGCAAATTCGTAGCCAGCCGGAGCGAAGAGTCTATCCTGCGTGAGGTGGACGCTATTACGAAGATGGAAGACTTCAAGGGCTATCTGAGCGATGTGGGCGGCCCCTCGGCCAATATGTACGCCATGCAGGGGTATAACCAAGAGATCTGCGCCTCGTGCCGCCGGCCAAGTTGTATCCATCCGAAGGTCTGCCCTAACCTAAACGCAGACCACGGACCGCTCAATAGACTATTGCGGCGCATCGATGAGCACCCCCGCATCAAGAAAAGCTTCATATCTAGCGGGGTGCGCTATGACCTACTTCTGGCCGACTATAAGGACGCGAAGCTCAAAACTGCCGCCCTGACCTACGCCAAAGACCTCGTGGCGCACCACGTTTCGGGGCGGCTTAAGGTAGCTCCGGAGCATACGAGCGACCGCGTGCTAGATCTTATGCGCAAACCGTCCTTTGGTCTTTTCTACGACTTCAAGCGCCTTTTTGACCGAGTCAATAGAGAAACCGGGCAGAGACAGCAGCTCATTCCCTATTTCATCAGTGGCCATCCGGGCTGCACAGAGGAGGATATGGCCGAGCTAGCGGCAGAAACGAAGAAACTAGGCTTCAAACTGGAGCAAATCCAAGACTTTACGCCCACACCGATGACTCTGGCCACCGAGATCTACTATACTGGTCTGCATCCCTATACCCTAGAGCCGGTCTATACGGCTATTACCGAGGGGCAGAAGAGCGCGCAGCATCAGTTCTTCTTCTGGTACCAGAGCGACAAAAGGGCGGGCATCATCAAGACACTGCGCCGCCTAGGCCGGCCAGATCTGGAGCGCGAGCTCTTTGGCTCTAGGCGCGTGGGCAAGAAATAATGTAGTACTAAGAGACAAAAACATGACGATGAAACCTATCTACGGCTACCTGCTTGGGCTCTGCCTGCTAGGCACTATTGTCCCAAAAGCCCTAGCCGGGGAGCCCGCCTATCGGGGCTCGCTCTACTATGAGCAGCGCGCCAGCCTCTTCCGCAGCCTACCGACCACTAAGGGGGCGACCATCTTTCTGGGCAACAGCATTACCGATGGCAGCGAGTGGGGCGAGCTATTTCCCGGCAAACGGATACTCAACCGAGGCATATCGGGCGATGTAACGCGCGGAGTCCTAGCGCGGCTTGACGAGATCGTGCGGCACGAGCCGGCCAAAGTCTTCCTGCTCATCGGCATCAATGACCTAGCCGGGGGCCGAGCAGCCGACCAAGTTTGCCGAGACATCTTCCTCATCGTGCGACAGATCCGCCAGCAGTCTCCCCAGACGAAGGTGTACGTTCAGAGCATTCTGCCCGTACACTCCGGCTATAAGAAGTTCGCCTCCATCTCGGACAAGGGGACGCTGATCAAAGAAATCAACAAAGTTTTGGCCAGCCACGCCACCAGAGAGCACTATACGTATATAGATTTGCATACGCAGATGGCCGACGGAGCGGGAGAGCTGCGGGAGGAGTTTACCAACGATGGCCTACATCTCATGGGCGCGGCCTATACTCATTGGGCGCGGCTCATAGCCAAATATCTAGATTAGTCCTAGCGCGTGCGTATGAAGTGGAGCATTAAGTGTGCCCTCACGGTAGCCCTCGTGGGCTGCACGCTAGGGCAGAGTAGGGGACAAGCCGGCGGCTTCTCCCCGGTGGATAGGGTCAATGTACTCGTTGGCACCCAGAGTAGCTTCGAGCTCAGTAGTGGTAATACCTATCCGGTGATATCGCGCCCATGGGGGATGAATAGCTGGACACCCCAAACGGGTAAGATGGGTGACGGCTGGCAGTACGTCTATACGGCCAATAAGATTAGAGGTATCAAGCAAACCCACCAGCCAAGCCCATGGATCAATGACTACGGGCAGCTCTCTTTGATGCCCGTCGTGGGCAAGAAGCCTAAGATGGATGAGGATGAGCGTGCCTCGTGGTTTAGTCATAAGGCCGAGCTGGCACGCCCCTATATATATAAGGTATATCTGGCCGACTACGACACGGAGGTCTCTCTTGCCCCCACGGAGCGGGCAGCCGTCCTACAGATCGACTACTCGGCTAGCTCTGAGCCCCAAGAGCGCTGGCTCGTCATCGACCTCTTTGACGGCGATAGCGAGATAAAGCAGCTGGACGACTACCGGCTCGAGGGGTACACGACGAAGAATAGCGGGGGCGTGCCCAGCAATTTTCGCTGCTACTTTTACCTAGAGTTTGATAGCCCAATAGAGGAGTTCAATACTGAGCTTATTATAAACAAAAGCTCTGACCCGAACGATGTAGTCTTTGGTCGGCGGGGGCAGACGGCTGCCGTTCGGCTTCGGAGCCCGGAGCGCAGGCAAAGTGTGCGTATCGCTTCGTCCTTCGTGAGCCGAGAGCAAGCCCGGGAGAACTATCGGCGTGAGGTATCGGGGAAGACTCTTGACGAGATCGCAGCCCAGGGGCGCGCCGAGTGGAATAGGCTCATGAGCCGCATTGAGGTGGACGATGCGCCGGAGCGTACCACCACTTTCTACTCTTGCCTCTACCGCTCGATGCTCTTTCCGAGGCGTTTTTACGAGATTAACCCCAAGGGAGATACCATCCACTATAGCCCTTATAACGGAAAAGTCTTGCCCGGATACATGTACACCGATACCGGATTTTGGGATACGTTCCGCTCGCTCTTCCCACTCGTCAACCTAATCTTCTCAGACGAGGGGGCAAAGATGCAAGAAGGACTAATGAATGCATATCGAGAGAGCGGCTTCCTGCCCGAGTGGGCTAGCCCCGGGCATAGGGATTGTATGGTAGGAAACAACTCAGCCTCGGTTGCCGCTGATGCTTTTCTCAAAGGTTTGGGCCGAGTAGACCCGAAGGAACTCGTCAAAGCCCTACTCAAGGGGGCAAACGCTGCCCACCCGAGCGTCAAGTCGACTGGACGGCTGGGCTATGAGCACTACAACCGCCTCGGCTACGTGCCCTGCGATGTGGGCATCCACGAGAGCGCGGCACGGACGCTAGAGTATGCCTATGCCGACTGGTGTATCTATCAAGTGCTCCGACGGACTAATGCCTCCGAGGAGCTCCAGAAGACTTATCGGGAGAGAGCACTGAACTATCGTCACCTTTTTGATAAAGAAACCGGCTGGATGCGTGGACGTAAGGCCGATGGAGACTATCAAACGCCCTTCAATCCCTACAAGTGGGGCGATGTTTTTACCGAGGGAAATGCGCTGCACTACTCTTGGTCTGTCTTCCACGATGTAGCCGGCCTTATCAAACTCATGGGTGGAGATGAGCCCTTCGTGGCGCGGCTCGACACGATTTTTGCCCTGCCACCCATCTTCGACGATAGCTATTATGGCTTCCCAATCCACGAGATTAGGGAGATGCAAATAATGAATATGGGTAACTATGCCCACGGCAATCAGCCGATACAGCACATGATCTACCTATATAACTATGCTGGTCGGCCAGATCGAGCACAGTATTGGGTGCGTCAGGTTATGAATAGGCTCTACTCAGCTAGTCCCGATGGCTACTGCGGTGACGAGGATAATGGACAAACGTCCGCTTGGTACGTCTTCTCCGCCCTAGGCTTCTACCCCGTAACGCCAGCGAGTGACCAATATGCCCTAGGCGTACCCTACTTCCGCAGTGTCAAGCTACACTTACCCCATGGTAAGACTACGACCATCACGGTAGATAGACCTGAGCAAACTTATATCCAAAGTGTCGCGCGAGGCGGGCTGCCTTACCCGCTAACCTACCTTCGGTACCCCGATTTGCTATCAGGAGGGCACTACCACTTCCGCCTCGGCGAGCGGCCTAGTCTATGGGGGCGGGGGAGAGAGGCGCGCCCTTATTCATTATCTAGAGAATTCTAAGTGCTATGCTTTTTTTAGTGTTAGTGGAATGTGTCATATTAACTCGGAGCAACTCAAGCGTAAATAGAGATTTGGCTTTCTGATAATCTCTATAATTGAGTTAAGGATTTATAAGTGAATGCTATGAGTGATGATATATCAGAGAGGTGATTAACGAGAAGATTGTTGAGATACTATCCTTAGTTCAGCTGAGGGAGATTGAGCACATTCATTGAGATTGTTTAATGAGTTTTTCTCTTTTAATGTAATGTGTTTTAATGGATTCATGAGGAGATTTATGGCTGAGTAAGCCTCTTTGATTTCCTCTCTCTGGGCTTTTCCTCTCAAAGCTTACCCAGAAATATAACTTATCCTGAAGAAAACCTTTTTGATGTCCTTACTAAATAAGCGACACTGTCATATGAACATCTTAGCATTTCTTGCTATTCCCAAAAATATCCGTAATGGCGAGAACAACGTAGAGAGATAGGATAAAACGGAAAGAGAGTAATTTTCTATTAATTTAATCCCTCGATAACAAATGCTAAATCCGTGGAGTATAGCGGACTCGAACCGCTCACCTCAACACTGCCAGTGTTGCGCTCTAGCCAGATGAGCTAATACCCCATTGTTTGCTGCGACAAAGGTAAGATTTATTTTTGAACGATTGCTATCTTTGTATGGATTTTGTTTTAATTCTCCTAGGATAAGAATGGAAATTCTCTATAACACAACGTTTTCTCTGCCTAGAGAACTTGAAGAAAAGTTCGTCTCTTATATGCAAGAGCGTTATATCCCAGCCATTCTTCAGGCTGGAGTACTCTATCGTCCCCTCCTATCTCGCATTGTTAATCGGGCGGATGAGTCGGGGGATGTGAGCTATGCTTTGCAGTTCATAGCCCCTTCTCGAGAGGATCTCGGGGCCTACCTTTCGGGTCGAGGGCGGGTTTGTCTGGAGGATTTGCTAGGAGCTTTCGGCTCCGCAGTCATGGGTTTCGTGACCATGATGGAGCTCGTACCACTGGCCACTCTGGCGCATTTGCCCAATTAGTCCTATGGCGGTGGTCGAACGCATCCTCATGGGCATTGACCCTGGGACACTCGTTATGGGCTACGGCTTTATACGTGTCGAGGGGCAGCGCGCGGAGCTTATCGCCATGGGGGTAATTCATCTGGACAAATTGGAGAACCATTATATGCGTCTCAAACGCATCTTTGACCGAGTATCGGGGCTTATCGAGGAGTTTCGCCCAGACGAACTAGCAATCGAGGCTCCCTTCTATGGTAAAAACGTCCAGAGTATGCTCAAGCTAGGCCGGGCTCAGGGCGTAGCCATTGCGGCAGCTTTGCGCTACGACATACCTATTACTGAGTATGTGCCTATGAGAATCAAGCAGGCCATTACTGGTAATGGTGGCGCATCTAAGGAGCAAGTGGCTGGAATGCTCCAGCGTTACCTCAAGATACCTCAGGCCTCGATGCCCAAAGAGCTGGACGCAACAGACGGATTGGCGGCAGCACTGTGCCACCACTTCCTGACGGCTCGCCCAAGTAACCAAGCTCCTTTGGAGGCAGCTAAGAGCTGGTCGGACTTCGTGCTTCAGAATCCGGCAAGAATACACAGGATGAAGGGTAAGGGCTGAGGCATGAACAAATCGAATCCTATACCTAAGTTATATAACATAAGATTAGACAATACATAACTATGAATATCATTTGGGCGATCGTAGCCCTATCCGCCCTAGGAATCGTGGCGGTTATACTTGGACTTCTCTCCGGCAAAAGAGACGAAGCTGTGGACGATAGTGACGACTGCACTACTCCTTCTGATGTAGGCGGCTGCTGTGGCATGCACTTGACCTGTGAGCGAGACAGCCTCCTGCCGGCTGTTAGCCCCAAGATCGTCTATTATGATGACGAAGAGCTCGACTGCTATCGGGGTATTGCTTCTAGTGATTATGGAGCAGAGATGGTAGATGAGTTTCGAGATATCCTTATCACTCTTGGAGAGAGTGAGGTCGCTGGTTGGGTGCGCAGCCTGCAGCTTCGGGGTATTGAGGTGCCGGAGGAGCTCAAGCCTGAGATCTTTTTGGTTGTCCAGGAGCTTCGAGATTATCACATGGAGCATGGTCCTGAGTATTAGGGGCTAAACTGATGATGACGGTGCCAGAAATATTTGAGTATCAATTCTTCCAGAATGCACTTCTGGCCTCGGTGCTTACGGCACTGGTGTGTGGTATCTTGGGGGCTTATATAGTGGTTCGGCGTATAGTTTTTGTCAGCGGAGGCATTACGCACGCCTCTTTTGCCGGTCTCGGACTGGGCGTTTTTCTCGGACAGAATCCCATCATCATGGCGGGAGCTACGGCGATTCTGGCTGCACTAGGGTTGGGAAGACTCAGCCGTGATAGGCTGATGCGAGAAGATTCGGCCATCGCTGGCATTTGGGCATTAGGTATGGCCATAGGCATACTATTCCTTTCGCTTACTCCGGGCTACGCCTCGGGACTATCGTCCTATCTTTTTGGCAATATTTTGCTGGTCGGGCAGCTAGACCTGTATGCTTTAGCAGGTTTCTCTACTATACTTATTGCTCTCTTCCTCCTTTACCACCGGCCGATAGTCTACTCGATGTTTGATGCCGACTTCGCTATTACGCGTGGGTTGCCAGCTCACTTTTGGAATGCTCTGCTGCTGATTATGGTAGCCATAGGGCTCGTTTTGAGTATTCGGCTAGTGGGTATTATGCTATTGATGTCGCTGCTTACGGTGCCGCAGACTATCATGATGTTCTTCACGGCAGACTTTCGGCGCATCATCCTAGGCTCTACCGCTATAGGTCTCGTGGCTAATGTCGTGGGGCTACTACTGAGTTACTATGTCATCAGTATTCCCTCGGGGGTATCTATCGTACTGGTTCTCTTCGTTCTGCTCGCTTTTGCCCACGGTATGCGGTGGCTGAGAGGGCACGTTTAGGACATCAATAATGGCGGCTTGCTATGGGTAAAAAGAATATAAGTTCCGTAGTTAATAGGGCTTACTTCGGTGCATTCCTCATAAGCTGCCTATTCGGTGGGGGAGGTTGCTCGGTACGGCAGAACAATGCGCCTACTCGAATGTACCACAATCTGACGACTCGTTATAATGTTTATTACAATGGTAGTAGACAATTTACTGAGGCTTATACTCAATTTCTCGAGGGTCAGACCGAGAGCTATATCGAGCCTATAGCCTTTGATCCTATTGCATATCATCTAGCAGGGCAGTCTCGGAGTGAAAACACTTCGTTGGGTTTCTTCGACCAGCCGCTCAAAAAGGCCGACAAGGCCATCAAAGAGCATAGTCTGAGGGTTAAACCCGCCCGAAAGGCTGGCTGGCACAAAGACCTAAAGCAGCGTGCCGAGCAGGCCAAGACGGAGTATAACAGCGTTCTGTATAAGGCTTGGTTGCTACGAGGGCAATCTCAGCTCTACAATGGTCAGCTGCAAGAGGCTCTATCGACCTTTGATTATACCTCACGGCTCTATAGCACTCAGGAGGACGTGCGGGTGACGGCTCTACTTTGGCAGGTCAAATGTCTCTGTCTGTCCAATCGTCCAGCCGAGGCGAAGGAGCTTTTTGCCCAGATAGATAGTATTCGCTGGCAGAACAGTCCGCAGTACATGGGCGTGCGGGCAGAGTATCATTTAGCTATGGGGCAAGTGTCCGAGGCTATAGATTGGCTCAGTCGCTATACGCCCAAGGTCAAACCGCGGCAGCAGCGTATGCGTCTTTATTATCTCCTTGGACAACTCTGCCAAACTGAGGGGAGATCGGCCAAAGCCTATGGAGCTTTTAAGCAGGTGCTGAGCTATTTTCCGCCGCCAGCCCTAGAGTTTGCAGCAAGATTGCGCTGTGCGGAGCTTTCGCCGAGCGGAAAAACTGCTACACGCAGTACGCTCCAGCGGATGACTAGCCGTCAGCGCTATCGGGATTATCTAGATCAGATCTACTACGCGTTGGGCAAAAATTATCTATCAGCTCGCGATACTACGTCAGCACTGAGGTCTTTTGCCCTAGCAGTTGATAGCAGTCGACATCAAGGGCTGGATTTTGCCTTGGCTCAGATGGCTCAGGGAGACATTTATTTGGTACGTAAAAAATACCCTCAGGCCGCCGATAAGTACAAAGCAGCCCTAGGTGCTTTGTCCAAAGAAGATAGTCGATATTCAGCTCTTGTCGCACTATCGGCCGGCTTAGAGCGGCTTCGTCCCTCGGCCGAGGAAGCCTTTCGGGGCGATAGCCTATTGCGTTTGGCTCGTAGCCCAGAGCCTTACCGCCTGCAAGTCATAGATAGTACGATACTCGCCCTAAAGAAACGTGATGCCGAGGAGGCCAAACAGAGGCAAAGAGACTCCATTGCTCAGGCCAATCGGGAGCTCTCGATGCGCCTCCCAAGCTCGCTCGTGGGTAATGAACCCAGGTCTCCTCAGCTCAATTCAGCCTTCGGAGATGATAATCGCTTTTATTTCTATAACCCAAAACTTCTTCGTCTTGGATCTCAAGCCTTTGAGCGTCAGTGGGGACGGAGACCTCTTACTGACCTCTGGCGGCTCTCCAAGCGGCCAAATCTAGGGGAGTTGCCCGCTGATACGACTCAAGACTTAGGCTCATCAGGCCTAGGAGGAGGTCAGGTAAAGCCTCATGAAGAGCAAGAAGCCGAAGCTGATAATCCTGCTTATACTCGGGCTTTTTATCTGGCTCAGCTACCTTTATCGCTCGAAGCGCAGGCCGAGACGGACTCTTTGGTAACTCAGGCTATGCTCGAGATGGGGCAGATACTGACTCTCGACCTAGATCTCTTGTCCGATGCCGTTTATATTTATGAGCAACTTCTACTACGCAGTCCCAGCAATAAGATCAGAGAGGAAGCTCTATTTAACCTTTATATCCTCGCTTTGCGCCGCTCTCAGAGGGAGGACGCTGAGCAGTTACGCCGGCAATATCTAGCTTCTTTTGCGTCTACAGAGCGTGGGCGTGAGCTAGCTCACGGGGACTATGAAGCTCGTTTGCGCTCGAGAGATAAGGCTGTAGCTCAGGCCTATGAGGCGGCCTATGCCGCCTATTGGGGCGGACGGCTGGAGCAGCTACAACAGCACCATCGAGAGATTGAGAGATTAGCGCCGGGAGGGGAGCACGACTGGCGGACAAAATTCCTGCTGGCGATGAGCTATGCCATGCGTGGGGATAGACAGAGCTTCGTTCAAGAACTCCAGAGGATAGCCAAAGGCTCTGCCCCAGAGGACATAAGTAGCCTTGCCGGAGAGATACTCTCTGGCTTGGAGATGGGTAAGCCGATATTTGCTGGCCAACCTCGGCCTCTAGACTGGGGAAATCTTCGTCCAGAGCATGGGGGGCAGGCCGGCACTGATATAAGCTACGAAACCGCTAAGAGAGGTGGTCGTCTTAATTATATATTGCTGACCGATAGCACGACTCGCGCAAGCGAGCTGCTCTATCATCTCTCCCACTATAACTATAGTCAGCATACTCAGGAAACGATTTCCGTTAGCCCCATATCTCTTGGTGATGAATTGCAGGCTCTTGTGCTCGGAGCCTTTGGATCTATTGCCGAGGCCATGGTCTATCGGGAGGGATGGGAGCGGTATTGTTTCTCTAACTCTGGGCTAGCAAAGTTTTTGCTTATCCCTATTGGAGAGCAAAACATCCAGTTAATAGTGAGTCGCGAGGCCTTACTTTTGTATGTGCGACAGATGCGTGTCTTGGAGCTTGGAGGCTTGTATTCGTCCAAACTGCAGGCTCGAGCTGAGCAGCTGCTGGATGCTTCGTCACAGTCCACTACAATCTCTACTTCGGCTAAGCATCAGAAAGCTGTTCCAGTAGTCCTTGACTTCGACATTGACCGAAAGATGGATCAATCGGCTGGAGAGACCTCGGCAATAAATCCTACAGATAGTCTAAATATAGAGACGGATATTCCAATGCCACTGGACAAACTCCTCGGAGAGCCTAGCCTAAGCTATGAAGAAGTCCAAGCCAGTGCGCGAGTAGAGGAGAAGAAAAAGCGAGCAGCCCTAAAGGAAAGCGAGCAAGCGCGCCGTGCCGAGCTCAAAGAGCGCGAACGAATGCAGCGAGAAGTCCAGCGTGAGAGGGATAAGCTTCGCCGCGAGCGGGAGAAAGAGCGTGAACGACTTCGCAGAGAGAAGGAACGTCTACGGAAAGAAGCTGCCAGAAAGAAAAAATAGGACTTGTTGTGATGCCTCTATTGCTAGCTCTGTGGGAGCCGAACGATGGTGTGCCTTGTGCCGATGTATTAGCGGAGAAGCTTCAAGGGCTAGGACTCTCTTGGTATCGGTATGGCTCATCTCGGCTTGTGTGGGGAGAGCTTGCTGGGCAAATCATGGACAAAGAGCGTATTTTACGCATTGCGCTTCCCTTGGTGCGACACTATGGTTGTGCTGTTTATTTGACCAATATCCCCTCCTCTTCTATCCGCTATGCTTTCTGTGACCTAGATGGAACGCTCCTAAGAGCCGAGCTTCTGACGCTTCTAGCCGAGGGAATGCCCTATGAGTTGGAGATGGTAGAGGAAGTTGTCCGCTCGATGTCTGGAGAGATAGATTTTGCTACGAGCTTCATGGGGCGCACTCGTCTACTTCGGGGAGTGCCAGTGGCCAGATTGATAGATGTAATCTCCTCCGTAGACCTTGCTCCTGGGCTTGAGGCTTTGCTTACTCAGTGGGAATTGGAGGGAGTAGGTTGTGAGCTTGTCACGGGTAATTATCAAATCTTTGCTGAGTGGATGGTACGGAGATTAGGGCTAGGCGGCTATATTGCTACGGATGTAGAGACTAAGGGGGGCGAGCTTACTGGAGAATTGCTGGGTAAGATCGTGGATGCGGAGGCTAAGGCTAGGTTTCTTCGAGAGCGGGTAGCGGCTCTTTGTCTAGGGGCCTCTGTTGCGCTCGCTATAGGAGATGGTGCTAATGACCTAGCTATGCTTACTACCGCAGGGCATGCTTTGCTCTACTGCTCTACCTCAGGTATGGGAGAGCCGCTATCACTTTATGAGATTTACCGAGACATTAATGCTCTTAGGGGAGTAAGGATTTGAAATAAGCAACGAACAAAACAAGTAGACAATATGAAATATCTAATCGTTGGCCTAGGCAATATTGGCTCAGAATATGAGGGTACGAGGCATAATATCGGTTTTGATGTTGTGGATAGCTTAGCCAAAGAGCTGGGTGGGCGCTTTGAGGTGAAGCGCTATGGCTCAGTTACTCGAGTAAGAGCCAAGAGCGCAGAGTTGATTTTACTCAAGCCATCGACCTATATGAACCTAAGCGGTGAGGCTGTGCGCTACTGGATGGAGGAGGAAAAGATACCTCTGGAGCAGGTCTTGGTTGTAGTTGACGACCTCGCTCTGCCACTTGGGACGCTGCGACTCAAGCCCAAGGGTAGCGATGCTGGGCATAATGGGCTTAAGAATATTGCTTCCCTGCTGAAGACCGAGGTCTATGCTCGTCTTCGCTTTGGTATAGGTAATGACTTCCCGAGAGGAGGACAGGTCGACTTTGTCTTAGGTCGATTCTCTTGTGAAGAGGTGGCTCAGTTGCCCAATCTCCTTACTAAGGCTGGCGAAATAATTAAGAGCTTTGCCCTGCAAGGCATAACTCGAACGATGAATCAATTTAACTCTTAGGTTGTATCTGCGAGGAGATTAACGCCAGGAATAAACCAATAAACAACGAGCGTACTATCCATATGGTATTATATAGTACGCTCGTTGTAATTTAGTTTGAAGCCTAGTTTAGAGTTTGATGCATAAGCCCTCATAGGCGGCTATGGTCTCTGGGAAAGAGGCTTGAGCCTCCTCTAGTAGCTCGTCATACCCATGGTAGCGAGCTGAATAATGTCCGATAAGTAGCTTTTTTGCTCTTGAAAGAATGGCCATCTGGGCAGCCTCTCGGGCTGTACTATGGCCTGTTTGCCTTGCTCGTGCCTTAAGTGCTTGGGTAAAGGTCGCCTCATGATAGAGTAGACTGACCCCCTCGAAGAGGGAGGCATTCTCTGGCATGAATTTGGTGTCGGAGCAATAGGCGTAGCTTCGGGGCTTTTGTCCAGGCTTAGTCAGTCGATAGTTAGGGATAAGCTCCCCTTCTTCGTTGATAAAATCCTCACCAGCAATAATCTTGGGGTAGTGCGTCCGAGGTACGCCATAGAAGTCAGCCGAGGCTTTGTCTAGATGGCGTATTGTTGTTTTCTCCTGAAATAGATAGCCTTGAGTGGGGACGCGGTGCTTGAGCGGTAGACTTGTGATGGTAACAGACTTGTCGTCCCAGACTACTTGCTTGACTTCAGTGTCAAACACATGAATAATAACCTCGTAAGGCATCCCGGTGCAAAATTGATGGAGTATTGGTCTGAGGAAGGCTTCTAGCCCGACTGGGCCAATGATGTGGAGGTCACCAGTTCTCCCCAGCATGCCGAGAGAGGAGAGAAGTCCAGGTAATCCAAAGCAATGGTCACCATGCAGGTGTGATATGAAGATGGCTACGAGCTTACTGAAGCTCAGATGCTGTTGGCGCATTTGCCTCTGAGCCCCTTCTCCGCAGTCAATCATGTAGAGCTTGCCGCGGATATTGACTACCTGAGAGGTGGGCAAATGTCGGCTCGTAGGCAAAGAAGAGCCGCAACCTAGGATATGTACATTAAATTCCATAGAGGGAGTGATACGATTCCATGTATGGAATTATCTGATACAATGAAGGGAAGTCATTTAGTTTCATTGATGAAATTAGTCGTTGTTTCGCAGAGCTTATCGTCTAGCTTTGAAGAAAGATTGCATCAACGCCCGAGCCTCTTCGGTACAAACATCACTGGTAATGCTGCACGAGCGAGGTAGGATGAGTGGCGAGAAGGTACGATAGCCAAACTTCTCCTCTCCTGCCCCATAGATGACTCGCTGTAGCCTTGACCAACGAATAGCCCCTGCACACATGGGGCAGGGCTCGATGGTTACATAGAGCCTACAGCCTACGAGATATTTGCTGCCAAGGGCTTGGCAAGCTGCTCCAATGGCTAGGATTTCGGCATGGGCGGTGGGGTCTTTTAGCTGTTCGACTAGGTTATGAGCTTGGGCTAATAGCTTACCATCTTGGGCTACAATAATTGCTCCAATTGGGACTTCCCCGAGGGCGTGCGCCTCGGCTGCCTGTTTTAGAGCTAGCCGCATGTAGTATTTATCGATGCTGTGGGCGTAGGTCATGGAGCTGATGAGCTTAGCGCATCTCTTCCTCGGGAAATAAATAGGGGGAGTCCCCTTCTATTCTACTAATAATCTCGATCATCATGAGCTCTCGTAACCACTCCGATCTATTGGCAATGCCATACTCTCGGCAGTATAACTCAAGGGCTTTAAGTTCTCTTTCGTTGAGTTTGAGGGTAAGCTTATGAGGGCGAGGGGCGTTGCCTTTGCTTTTTCGGATCATTGTTTAGGAGGCAAGGATAAGATCTTTGAGATGAAGGTGTCGCTGTGCGAGCAATCCGTGCTCACGGCTGGAGAGTACGGCCTCCCACTCGGAGCGAAAGCGTTCAGCCCTATCAATGCGAAAATCTTCCATGCCGTACCTGTCCAGCTTATCAAGCATATAGCCAATCGTTAGCCTCTCTGTGTCTAGTGCTGGCTGATAGTAGCTCTCACTGAGGTTGCAGACCTTTGTAATTAGCCCAACTTCACAGAGCCTGGAGAGAGACGATGTAGCTAGGCGGAGGGGGATGCAACAAGCTTGGCTAATCGTTTCAGCATTGTGGGCTGACTTGTCCTCCTGGCCAAACCGTTGGACGATGCGACTCATGATGATGATGTAGACAAAGTCTTGATACCTTCGAGACACTTGCTTGCTCGCTTCTCCAAAAACGAAGCTTGGTAGGTTTTGGATAGAGTAGCATAGCTGAGCTCCCAAAAGTACAATGACCCAAGAAAACTGTACCCAGAGGAGCATCAGAGGGAAGACGGCAAAGCTACCATAGATGGCATTGTAGCGAGAGATCCAGAGCACCCCGCTAATGTAGAGCATCTGGAAGACTTGAAACGCTATACCCGCTATCCCACCAGAGATGAGGGCTGGATAAAAGCGTACCCGTATGTTGGGTAATACCATGTAGAGCCCTGTGAAGATGGCGATAGAGATGATGAAAGGGATAATCTGTATTAAGGCCTCGAGCATAGGAGCAAGGACAGTCGTGCCATCTATATCGATCATATTTCCTAGGGAGCTACGTAGTAAAGTTATTAGCCCCGAGGCGGTCATCATCATTGGTAACAAGATGAACGATCCGAGGTAGTCAAAGATACGCCTACGCCATGAGCGAGCGTTCTGAGCCTGCCAAATGAAGTTAAATGTGTCTTCGATAGATGCCATAAGCATCAGTACCGTATAGAGCAGAATCCCCAAACCAAGCCCTAAGAATAGCTCTCCTTGTACTTGTTGTAGATAGTTTTCAACATAGATAAAGGCTTGATCAATCTCTCTACTTTGAGCTGGAAAGAGGTCAAGTAGGGTATCATGTACCAAAGATTGTAGGCCAAATCCCTTGGCTATTCCCACAATGACTGCTAGCATGGGTACGATGGAGAGCATTGTGCTATAGGTCAGTGAGGCGGCACGACTATATAGGTCTTCGAAGATGAAGGCCTTGGCTGTCATATAGACGACTTGTAACGTAGAGGAGATGAAGCGAAATGGTTGGCGCAGATCGCTCGGGCTAATGCGCCACATGTCGGTACGTAAAAAACGCAGTCCCCTTAGTATGTAGTATTTATAGACTCTTATTTGTCTCTTTTGCTTGCTTGTAGATGTTTTCAATGTTGTTGAGTTTATGATGGAGAGCTAGAGGGCTCATCTTAAGATAGAGGTTTATATAGGTAGTCTATCGACTTCGGCGAGCCAAGCTTTAGCGATGGCATCGCTGGGCATGCGCCAGTCTCCTCGAGGTGATAGGCTGATACGGCTGACTTTCGGACCGTCTGGCATACAATTGCGTTTGAACTGCTGTGAGAAGAAGCGGTGATAGAAGATACTCATCCAGTGCTTGAGCTGCTCGAGTGTGTACACTCCGTTGAATGCCACCGAGGCGAGGTAGTGTATTTTACTGGGGGAATACCCATAGGCGAGGAAGTTGTACATTACGAAGTCGTGTACTTCGTAGGGGCCTAAGATATCCTCCGTCTTTTGCTCTATGTCTCCATCCGTACTACCCGTTAGTTCGGGGCTAATGGGTGTGTCAAGAATTGAGATGAGGGTGGGGGATACGGAGGTGCCGAAGTAGTTGGTCTCGGCCAAATAACGGACAATGTGCTGGATAGATGTCTTCGGCAGGCCAGCATTGATGGAGTACATAGACATGTGATCACCGTTGAACGTGCACCAGCCTAGGGCAAGTTCCGAGAGGTCGCCTGTGCCGATGACGAGGGCATTGTGCTTGTTGGCCAGATCCATCAAGATTTGTGTACGCTCTCTGGCTTGGCTATTTTCATACGTCACATCCTGCAAGCTAGGGTCGTGGCCGATGTCGGCGAAGTGCTGGAGGCAGGCTGCTGTGATATCTATCTCTAGTGCAGTAATCTTTAGGGCTTGCATCAGCTTTAGGGCGTTGCTTTTGGTGCGCTTGCTGGTACCCATCCCAGGCATCGTGACTCCGATAATACCTGTGCGAGGAAGCCCCATGAAGTCGAAAGTAGCTACTGTAGAGAGTAGGGCGAGCGTAGAGTCTAGCCCCCCAGATATGCCGAGTACTACCTGTCTTGCTCCCACGTGGCGGAGGCGCTGGCTCAGGGCACATATCTGGATGTCTAGCACTTCAGCGCATCTTACCTCCCGTTGGTCGGCTGGGAGGAATGGGTTCTGCTCGATGTGCCGGTTGATTTCTTGTGATTCTTCGGCACTGCGAAGCTCGAAAGGGATCTCGGTTAGCAGGCCACGTTGGGTATGCGCCGAGACCGAAGCCTTGAAGCTACTGTTGGTCAATCGCTCACTCTGTATACGATCTATATCTATATCATTGATAAGCAGCCGCTCTTCGTAGACGAAGCGGGGCATCTCTTGCATGATGCGCCCAATCTCTGCCACGAAGGCCTTGCCAGTATAGACCAGGTCGGTGCTGCTCTCTCCATAGCCACATGAGCAGTAGACATAACCACAGAGGCTTTGGCTGGAGAGCCCACTGATGAGGGAGCGGAGATAGGCATGCTTGCCGATGCTCTCGTTGCTTGCTGATAGATTAAAGATAATGTGGGCCCCATTGAGAGCAAGACGTGTACCTGGGGTGTAGGGTGTCCACATATCCTCACAGATCTCTATTCCAATGGCAACGTGCCCTGAGCGAAAGAGGAGGTTATGTCCGATAGGCACCTCATAGTCCCCGATATTAGCGAGGGTGAACTGGAGATCTTTTGCAGGGGAAAACCAGCGCGCCTCTTGAAACTCCCGATAGTTGGGCAGATAAGTTTTGGGAATGGCTCCTAGTATCCGTCCGGACTGGAACGCTACGGCAGCATTGAAGAGTTTCTCTTCAACACGCATGGGCATGCCTACTAGTACTAGCACCTTAGTATCTTTGGTGCGCTCAACCAGACTGATGAGGTTCCGTTCCGCTTCTTCAATGAGGAAGGGCTGCAAGAATAGATCGCCACAAGTATAGCCTGTGATACATAGCTCGGGGAAGGTTAGGATTTCTACCCCAGAAGTCTCTGCCTCTCGAATTAGGCACTCAATACGCTCCACGTTGTAAGCACAATCCGCAACTTTTACAAACGGTACACCTGCAGCTACCTTGACAAACCCATGCTTCATATCTCCGCGATACTCAATAGATATTTAAACGAAATGTCACAAATTTACTATAAAAATCTTACTCTGAGGTCTCCATGTTCAAGGTCTATCCCCTCGTAGCAAAGGTCTTGTATGCAGATTAACTCGTTTGGATGTGCAGCCTTCAAAGAGGATATAATTTATTTGTCTAGAAATAGTTAGAAGTATACCCCATTTTTGCATAAAATGTTCCCGAACTTTTTTCTCGGAGTTCCCGATCTTTTTCCAAAAAGTTCGGGAAGTTTTTTTCAAAAGTTCCCGAAGATTTTTTGACCTAATCGGGATGTTGTATTAGTTCTCTCAAGAACAGATGATTATGTAGTTCTCGTGGGGCTGAAAAACTTTGCTGTGATTGCGCCAGTCTTTAGGTATGTTTGTCAGATGATCCTAGCCTAGGGGTTGTATATTTAGATGTGTAGTATTACCTTTGCGTTGCAGATCTAAGGGGAATGGGAGGCTGATGGCTGCTTATTGATACCCTCAGCAATTGCGGAAGTAGCTCAGTTGGTAGAGCATAACCTTGCCAAGGTTAGGGTCGCGGGTTCGAGTCCCGTCTTCCGCTCCATATTATGATACAAATCGCTCTCCACTTGGCTAGTTTAGGCACAAGTGGAGATTTTTTTTGATGTCTATGCTCAGAATTTCGATTATTCGGCTGTTGCGTCTCTTCCTCTTGGCTGTGCCCCTTATCAGCATCCTGGGAGCATTTGGCCAATATAGCCCAGATGTCCTCGGTGAAGGCTACGAGGCACGCTACCTCGATCTTGATAGGCGCGCGCGCGCCACGCTCATTCGTCGCATACCAAGCCATGAGGCATCCCGAGCCGTGCTGTATATCCACGGCTACAACGACTACTTCTTCCAGACAACGCTCGCCGATAGCATAGATAGCTGGAGTTATCGCTTCTATGCCCTTGACCTTAGGGGATATGGCCGTTCGCTACGTTCTGGAGATAGGCTCTTTGAGTGCAAAGATCTACGCGTGTATCAGGAGGAAATATCCCGGGCTATTGCTCAGATGAGGAAGGAGGGCTGTCAGGATATTTACCTTATGGCGCACTCTTCTGGCTGTCTCGTTTCCTCACTCTACCTGCATGATACAAATAATGAAGCCGGCATCAGAGGTTTGATACTCAATAGCCCATTTATCGACTACAACTCGACAAAATTTAATGAGAGGGTGCTGTTGCCACTCGTGACCTCGATGGCTTGGCTATTCCCAGAGGTGGTTATCATCTCGCCTAGTTCTGGGGGCGAGGTTGATGTCTATGCGCAGAGCCTACTGGCTAGCTATCAAGGGCTGTGGCATTTCAATCAGGATTGGAAACGCCCCGAAGGCTATCCTATCCGAGCCTCGTGGCTTAGGGCAATTAAACGAGGACATCGGCGAGTACAGGCTGGATTAAACATAGACATCCCCATCCTGCTGCTTAGTAGTACGCGTAGTATTTTGTCAGACAAACAGTGGCGTGCCGAGTATGCAGAGGCAGATTTGGTACTCGATGTGCAGGATATGTGGCGGTGGGGTAGCCATCTAGGCCGAGAGGTGGAGTTCGTCAAGATCCCTCGGGGGATGCACGATCTCGTGCTCTCCAAAGATCCCGAAGCTAGGCGCCTAACCTATAAGGCTATGAACAGCTGGCTGCAGCGCACTGAGGTTAGAGCTAAGGTAGAGTAGAGGAGGATGAATATCCAGAATGTAAAAGGTCTTAGATTATGAATGACTTCGATATTAGGAAAAATACTGTGGAGCAAGAGCTTGATCAAGCTCTCCGACCACTCTCTTTTGATAGCTTTAGTGGTCAAGATAAGGCGGTTGGCAACCTGAAAATCTTTGTCGAGGCTAGTCGTATGCGTCAAGATGCCCTCGACCATGTCCTCCTCTATGGCCCTCCTGGATTAGGAAAGACAACCCTATCTCATATTATTGCTCATGAGCTGGGGGTGGATATCAAGATTACTTCAGGCCCCGTTCTAGATAAGCCTGGCGACTTGGCTGGGTTACTCACCTCGCTTGAGCCGAATGATGTCCTCTTCATTGATGAGATCCACCGCCTCAGCCCAGTGGTCGAAGAGTATCTTTACTCGGCTATGGAGGACTATCGTATAGATATCATGCTGGATAAAGGTCCTAGTGCACGGTCTATACAGATAGATCTCAATCCTTTTACCCTTGTTGGGGCAACAACTCGTAGTGGCCTACTCACAGCCCCACTGAGAGCCCGATTTGGCATCAACCTCCACCTGGAGTATTATAGCAAAGAGACCTTGGCGAGTATTTTGCTCCGATCGGCGAGTATCCTTGGTTGTCCCTGCTCTGAGGAGGCCGCTCTCGAGATTTCAGGTCGCAGCCGTGGCACCCCTCGTATTGCTAATGCTTTGCTACGTCGGGTTAGAGACTTCGCTCAAGTTAAGGGCAATGGGGCGATAGATCGGTCTATCGCTTGCTATGCGCTTGAGGCTCTCAATATAGATAAGTATGGGCTTGATTATATAGATAATAAGCTCCTCGAGACAGTTATTGACAAGTTTGGTGGTGGTCCCGTGGGATTAACGACTATTGCCACGGCTTTGGGTGAAGACCCAGGCACAATTGAGGAGGTTTATGAGCCGTTTCTCATTCAAGAGGGCTTCCTCAAGCGTACCCCTCGAGGGCGCGAAGCTACCGAGCGGGCTTATATTCATCTTGGGCGGACGCTACGTCCTGGGATGAGCGATTTGTTTGACTAAATCAGGGTGAGGGTTTATCATGACAAATCCGCTAAGAGGTCTGCTTAAAGACACCGCTATTTATGGTCTGAGTACCGTACTAGGCAAGTTTCTCAATTGGATGCTTACTTTTCTTTACGTTCGCATCCTCATTCCTGAGACCTTCGGGACGATGACTAACCTCTACGCGTGGGTGGCTCTCTTGTTGATCGTCTTGACGATGGGGATGGAGACCAGTTTCTTTCGCTTTGTCAATAAGCATAGCGAACCCATGAGCGTCTATGCGACGGCTCTACGTACGCTGGGAGGGAGCTCTTTGATTTTCGTTCTTTTGGGCTTAATTTTTACTCCCACCTTGTGCCAATACCTGCATATCGAGGGGCAAGAGTATCAGCTTTGGATATTACTGCTCATCATAGCTCTAGACACTTTCTGCACAATTCCTCTGGCATATTTGAGGTATGCTCAGAGGCCGTGGCGATTTCTTATGGTTAGGATGAGTTTTATTGGCCTGACCATCCTCCTAACCCTAGCTGTATTTTGGGGATTATCAGCTCTAGGAGTAGAGAGTTGGGCAGCGATAGCTCGGGAGTATGCTCTTGGATTTATTCTAGGTATTAACCTTATCGGCAATATCGTTCAGCTTCTACTCCTCATTCCTACACTACCCAAAGGAGAGGGGCGAATGGATTGGGGGCTTTTGGGCCAAATGCTACGCTACTCCTGGCCTCTGCTCTTGCTGGGGCTTGTGGGTAGTTTCAACAATCAGGCGGACAAGATCCTCTTCCCTATGCTCTTCGATGATGTGGCCGAGGGACGTCATCAGCTTGGTATCTACAGTGCTTGCTATAAAATAGCTGTTGTAATGGTACTCTTCACGCAGGCCTTTCGCTACGCTTATGATCCCTTTGTTTTCGCCCAAACTAAGAATAATCCCGAGAAGTCAAGGGAGATTTACGCCCTCTCTATGCGCTATTATGTCCTTTTTACACTCTTCATTTTTCTGATTGTGGAGTCTTTTATTGATATTTTTAGGTTACTCATCGCTCCTGCCTATTATGATGGATTGGTGGTCGTGCCATGGATTATGGGAGGGCAGTTGATGTTTGGGGTCTATTTTAATTTATCTATTTGGTACAAATTGACAGATAAAACCTACTGGGGGGCAATCCTTTCTGTTGTGGGCTGCTCTATTAGTGTTCTAATCATCGTCTTTGGAGCGAGAACCTACGGGTTTATGGCCTGTGCTTGGGCTAGTGTGGTGTCCAATGCTGCTATTATGTTCCTTTCCTATAGCTTGGGACAGAGGTATTTCCCAATAGACTATCGTCTTGCTCGACTCTCTGGTTATGTGCTGCTAGCTGGAGCCCTTTGGGCCGCTGAGTGGCTAGTCGGTGAGGCTTTGGCTATCTCGGGCTGGAGATCTTGGGGCTTCAATACCTTAATGTGTGGTATCTTCGTTCTCGTGGTTTACTTCCTGGAGGTACGCCCTTTACTCTTATGGAGGAGAGGAACTATATCCAATGCTTAGTTGTTACAGAGTAGAATGAGAGATTTTATTATAACGGAAACGAAGTCTGAGGAGGCGGTGCTGGTGGGTCTCATCACTCGCTCTCAGACAGAGGAGCAGATGCGAGAGTATTTAGACGAGTTGGACTTCCTAAGCGAGACCGCTGGCGTATGTCCTATCAAGCGGTTCGTGCAGCGATTGGATAACGCTCATCCTGTGACCTTCGTTGGGAAGGGAAAGCTAGAGGAGATACGTCTCTTTGTTGAAGAAAACGAGGTGGGCGTAGTGATTTTTGATGACGAGCTTAGCCCGAAGCAGTTGCGCAACATCGAGGCCACTCTCAAAGTCAAGATTTTGGATCGTACGAGCCTTATCCTAGATATATTTGCCTCTCGGGCTCAGACGGCCTATGCTAAGACACAAGTGGAGCTGGCACAGTATAAATATATGCTCCCTCGTCTGACTCGCCTCTGGACGCACCTTGAACGTCAGCGTGGGGGAGTGGGGATGAGGGGCCCAGGTGAGACCCAGCTAGAGACAGATAAACGTATCATTCAAGAGCGGATTTCTCACCTGAAGGATGAGCTTAAGCTGATTGATCGTCAGATGTCTCTTCAGCGTAAAAATAGAGGAAAGATGGTACGGGTAGCCCTTGTTGGCTATACAAATGTGGGTAAAAGTACCCTGATGAACGTGCTGTCTAAGAGCGAAGTCTTTGCTGAGAATAAGCTTTTTGCTACGTTGGATACCACTGTTCGTAAAGTAATTATTCATAATCTCCCTTTTCTTCTGAGTGATACTGTGGGCTTTATCCGTAAACTTCCAACAGAGCTGGTCGAGAGTTTTAAAAGTACTCTGGATGAAGTGAGGGAAGCCGACCTGCTGCTTCACTTGGTGGATGTGTCTCATCCTAACTTTGCCGAGCAAATTGAGGTAGTAGATGCCACTCTGCGAGAGGTTCTGAGGCAAGAAGAACGCCCTATTCACATCATATTTAACAAGGTCGATGCCTTTACTTGGGATGAGAAGCACGAGGACGATCTCAGTCCTCGAACCAAGCGTAATGTGTCCATGAAGGAGCTACAGCAGACTTGGATGAATAAACTGGGGGATAGGTGTAGTTTTATCTCCGCCAAGACTGGCGAAGGAATGGATACGCTCAAGGCGACTCTCTATGAGGCTGTCAAGGAGATACATGTGACGCGCTTTCCTTACAACGATTTCCTATTTCAAGATTACACTCAGAGTGGGGAGGAGGATTTGGATGATTAGTCACAATATAAAGCCCAGATGTCAGCGACTTCAGTAAAATCCATATATGGGGTGGAGTACGCTCCGAGCCGTCGTGCCGTGTTGGTTGTCAATCTTGGCTCTCCACGCTCCCCAGAGGTGGTAGATGTCCGAGCATATCTGACGGAATTCTTGATGGATGAGCACGTTATCAGCATTGCTTATCCCTTGAGAGCGCTCCTAGTTAAGGGGATCATTGCTCCTAGACGAGCTCCCTATTCGGCAAAGAACTACCGTACTATCTGGGATGAAATTACGAGGACCTTCCCTCTTGTGGCTCATACAGCGCGTATTGCCGAGGGGCTAGCTCATCAAACGTCTATGCCAGTAGCTATGGCTATGAGGTATGGCGATCCCAGTACCGCCTCAGCTCTTGAAGCTCTCACCCAGATTCGAGGGCTCGAGGAGGTGGTCGTGCTGCCCTTATATCCGCACTATACCCGGAGCAGTTTCTACACAGCAGTGGAGCATGTCTATAGTGAGGCTAAGAGGCTTGGGGTATTTTACTCCCTAAGCTGTGTACGCCCTTACTACGACTACCCTCTTTATCGGGCCGCACTTGCCGATAGCGTACGTCCTTATCTAGGGCAGGACTTCGATAAGCTCATCGTTTCTCTTCATGGTATCCCCCTATCGCATCTGGCCAGGTCCTGTGTTCACAGCAATGGAAAGACGAATTATTGCTACGATCGTCCAGCCGAGCATCAGAGCGGTGGGGCCGAGCCCTGCTATCGCTACCACTGTGAGAGTACAGCTCGTTTTCTAGCTGAAGATCTTGGCTTAAGTGAGGATAGAGTAGAGCTCGTGTATCAGTCTCGCCTGGGCTGGCATCCGTGGCTTAAGCCTTATATGAAGGAGCGGATACAGAGCTTACCTAGTGAGGGAGCGAAGAGGGTATTGGTTGTTTGCCCTGGCTTTGTTTGCGACTGTCTGGAGACTTATTACGAGATAGATCAAGAGTATCACGAGGAATTTCTGGCCGCAGGCGGTACTACCTTTACTTATATCCCTTGTTTGAATAGCTCTTCTTCCTGTATTGACTTGTTTAGCAGTATTATTTCTGAGGTGTAGCTAGGTAGAGAGGTAGTTTTGTTTAGAGAGAAACAACCATTGCTTTTTGTGGGATTAGTTTAGAAAAGTGTTTTAACCTATCTTTGAATTGGATTTAACTCTATGAGCCTATTTGTTGATAGGTTCGATGGGAAGATGTTGTTTTACACATTAAATGATTGGAAACTATGAAGAAGACATTTTGGCTTTCATTGTTAGTTGTGCTTGTATTTGTTGGTAGCCTTACGCCTTCAAAAGCCTGCTCTGATCTGATTGTTGGCAAGGGAGCATCGACTGATGGTTCTGTGATTATTAGCTATTCTGCAGACTCTCATACGCTTTATGGTGAGTTATATCATTGGCCTGCCAGACAGTGGGCTGCAGGCTCGATGAGAGAGGTTCGTGAGTGGGACACAAACAAACCCCTTGGTTTTATTCCTGAGGTAGGCTATACCTACAATGTCGTGGGTAACATGAACGAACATCAGGTAGCCATCACTGAAAGCACGTGGGGAGGACGTAAGGAGTTACATGATCCCAAGGGAGTGATGGATTATGGTAGTCTAATTTACGTAGCTTTACAACGGAGCAAGAGTGCTAGGGAGGCAATCAAGGTAATGACTTCTTTGGTGCGTGATTATGGTTATTATAGCAGTGGAGAGAGCTTTACCATTGCCGATAAAAATGAGGTATGGGTCATGGAGATGATCGGTAAGGGTCCTGATAAGAAAGGAGCAGTGTGGGTAGCTATTCGAATCCCAGACAATGCTATCTCGGCACACGCCAACCAGGCTCGTATTCACAAGATACCTTTTGGAGATAAGGAGAATTGTATGTACGAGCCTGACGTAGTGAAGTTAGCTCGTGAGAGGGGATACTTTAAGGGGAAGGATAAGGACTTTGACTTTCAGCAAGCTTATAATCCATATACCTTTAGTGGGCTGAGAGCTTGTGAGGCACGTGTGTGGAGCTTTTTTCGCGAGTTCAATAAGGAGTGTCAAAAGTATGAAAGCCTAGTGCGTGGTGATGTGAATGCAGAACCCATGCCTCTTTATGTTATCCCTGATAGAAAGGTTTCGGTAGCAGATGTGCGTAAAGCTATGCGTAATCACTACGAGGGAACTTCGCTCTCCATGACGGAAGATGTGGGAGCCGGTCCATATAGAAGTCCTTACCGTTGGCGTCCAATGACTTTCGAGGTTGATGGGCTAGAGTATATCAACGAGCGAGCCGTAGCAACCCAGCAGACGGGTTTTGTTCTCGTGGCTCAGCTACGTTCCTGGTTGCCAGATCCTATTGGTGGGGTACTGTGGTTCGGGGTTGATGATGCTAATACGGCTGTGATGACACCTATGTATGCGAGTATTACCAGTGTACCTGAATGCTATCGACAGGGTAATGGCGATATGATGACTTTCTCATGGACCTCGGCCTTTTGGATACATAATTGGGTGGCGAATATGGCTTACAATAGATATGAGCCAATGATTAGAGATATTCGTCCTGTACAGCAGAGTTTGGAGGAGAGATTTGATGCTAAGCAAAAGGAGGTTGATGCCGAGGCTCTTCGTTTTTATAGAGAAGATCCCAATAAGGCAATAGCGTACCTCAATGCTTATTGCTCGGAGGTTGCTAACGGTGCAACGGCTCGTTGGAGGCAGTTAGGTGAGTACCTTATAGTTAAATATATGGATGGTAACGAGAAGAAAGAGAAGGATGGTCGTTTCCTTGAGAATGGTTACGGTCTCTCTGAGATGCCTAATTTCCCTGGCTATAGTAAGGAGTACTATGAGGCGATTGCTCGTACTCAGGGTGAACGTTTGCAAGTCAAGGGAGATAAGGAGGTTCACTAGGAACTATTATACTGAAGCCGAAGCAGCTCAACTCGGATGCCTTATATAAGGCATCCGAGTTGAGCTGCTTCGGCTTCCTCTATGTTGCAGATCCTCTAATTTGTTCATCTTGAATAAGCTTAAGAGTGCCTCCTTGGTATAAAATATTCTTAGGCTTTTTTCAAGAGCCTCCAAAGGACTTTTAAGGCACTAAGGAAAACATAATTGGGCTGGAGTGGAATCTGTGACAAAATCATAACAAATTTACTGCGCTTACCCCTATGCACTTCCCAGGGTAACCGGATCAAAATAGGCTTATCTTTGAGGTATGGATATATAAGATTATTTTTCTAAGGTAGAAGCTCTAAGAGTCGTGGGGCGTTGCAAGCCCAAGTTAAGCGATATTCTTGTTATTGCTTTATTAGCCAGTTATTTGTGTGAAGGCGAGGATTATGAGTCCATGCATAAACTTTGCTTAGAGCGTGGATAATCGCTTCGTCCATTCGCTGGGTTAACTAGGTTGTTCGAGCGTAGACACTTTCTAAGTTTAAGGGAAGTAGTTGATTAGCAACTTGAAAGGTAAACATATCGCCGTTGATGGCAAACGTCCAAGAGGCTCCAAGAATAAAAGTGGTAGTACGCATAGTTTCTTAGTTTGGGTTGATGAATTAGGTTTAGGCCTTGATCAAGAGACTGTTGCCGAGAAATGCAATGAACTACAAGTTATTCTTACGGAAAAGGTTATTCAAATCTGCATTGGATATATATAGGCAACCTCAAAAAGTTGCTAAAGATTTGATGCGGTTGCCCTGTGAAGGTTTGAGGAGTGATGAGAAAGTTCTATCTTTGTGAGGAAATCAAGGCTGGGTAGCTTAGTTGAATAGAGCGTCAGATTCCGGTTCTGAAGGTCGTGGGTTTGAGTCCCACC
>JAUMYQ010000038.1 GCA_030528555.1 Porphyromonadaceae bacterium
CAGCAACATCGTCATACATCTTCTCGAACTGCTCGTGAAGTACGTAGAACTGTGAGCCACGTACGTGCCAATGATAGCCGCGCAGGTTGGTGTAATAGACTTGTAGGCTCGCCAGAAGCGTTCTTAGCCCCTGAGTAACATCTGTCAGCTTGGAGGCCTCTAATCCCGTGATTGATAGTACTTGCATAATTATATCTGTTTATAGTTTCTTATTACTCTCTTCAACAAAGATACCAACTCCAGAAACGACGAACAAAAGATAAGCCCAATAAGTATATTGGATTTGCCTATCGTTACTATAGCCTGAGGACCAAGGCTAGAGATTAAGAATGGGCTGTTTCTTCGAGCTTGAGCAGTATATGGCTTCGAGCGTGCACAGCAAGCTGACCAACCTTGTCCAGAAGTGCCCCGACATTGTGGCGTAGCTCTCTAGCCACCTTGTCACGGAATGGGAGCAAGAGGCCGTAGAGTAGACCGAAAGGTCGGCCAGTGCATTGGATTGAGTTGGGGAGAAGTCGCGTGGGATTATAGTGTACGGACTAGAGCGAGGAGGGCTTGGCGGTCGAGCTTGCCACTGCCGAGGCGAGGGAGTTTAGGCACGAAGAAGAGAGCCTTTGGGCGATGGTGCGGAGGAAGGCTCGCGAAGGCCTTGGTGTATTGGACCCGAATAGCTCTCTCTCTCTCGGTGGGAGCTTCGACTATGAGGACGATGCGCTGCCCTAGCCGCTCATCCACCTGCCAGCTCGCAGCCAGCGGCAGTCCGAGCCACTGTCCTAGCTGCTCCTCAAGACTATCTGCTGCCACCTTTACGCCTCCCGTATTGATAACGAGGTCAGCACGGCCAAGTAGGCGAAACTTCACCCCATCATCCTTAATATTTGGCGTATCTAACAGCTCTGCGAGGTCATTGACCTCTAGCGAGCGAACGCCAATCTGGGGGGCATCAATGATAAGGGTCTGTCTCTGAGAGAGTGAAAGCCCTATATTGGGCAGAGGAGTGTAGATGAGATCCGTCACTCCTCCACTTAAGGGAGCCAGAGCAATGTGGGAGAGGGTCTCGGTCATGCCGTAACTGGCGTAGATTAGGTTGGAGTACTGGCGGAGCTTCTGCCGAAGGTTTAGGGGGACAGCTGCCCCACCGATGATGATTTGCCTGATGCTGCCGAGCAGGGGTTCCCTCGCCTTGAGGGCATGATAGACCTGTAGAGGCACAAGCGCAGCGAATGTTAACCCTTCCGACCCAAGGGAAGGGTCGGAGAGTGGCGCAGACGAGGCTGGGCGTATCACGATGCGCATGCCACAGACGAGGGCGCGCACTATCAGCATTCTTGCACCAATGTAGCGTAGGTCCATGCAAAGGAGAGCTACATCCGCCCTGCCGAGGCCAAAAAACTGGCAGCTCATCTCAGCGCTGCGGAGCATGTGGGCTTTTTGCGCCTCGATTGGTTTGGGTGTACCCGATGACCCCGAGGTTTGTAACCACATCGTGGGGTTGGGCTCGAACCATTCAGATAGAAACCTATATAGCTGCTCTGCTGTCTCTCTCTGCAGGCCCTCTCGAGAGAGCAGTTCGTGCAGGTTGTTTGCCCCATAGTTCCCGTCACCTAGTCTCAGACGCAGCTGCTGCCAAGGTTGGGTGTAGGCCTGGCTATTGGGCTGCATAGGTCAAGTTCTTCATGGGTTTGTCTCGAAACCATAGTCGCTCTCCCTCTAGTATTAGGGGGAGGGGTGTATTGGTCTCAAAGAGCTGACCAGTACCTAGTCCTTGTGGTAGAGATGGCCGATGATGGGCACACCACTGGGCGATGGCATTAAGACCTACGTTGCTCTCTAGGGCTGAGGTCGCCCACCAGCCAATAGCTTTCTTCTCCGCCAAGTCTATCCACTCATCACAGCCCAACCAGCTGCCGTGTAGCGAGGGTTTGAGGATGATATATTGTGGCTGGATGGCCTCCAGCAGGGCCTCTTTGTCAGCTCGTGTATACCAGCCAATGAGCTCTTCGTCTAGAGCAATCGGTATAGGTGTGTTGGCCACTAGGGAGGCTAATGCTTCCCATTGTCTAGGAGCGATGGGTTGCTCGATCGAGTGCAGGTCGTAGGCGGCGAGAGCTTCTAACCGCTCAGGCGCTTCGCTAGCGGAGAATGCACCGTTGGCATCGACACGAAGCTCTAGCTCTTGGGCGGAGAAGTGGCAGCGAATATGCCGCAGTAGTGTCAGCTCCTCGCTGAAGTTTATTGCTCCGATCTTCAGTTTCAGGCATTTAAAGCCTGAGAGCAGCTTTTCTTCGATGCGGCGCAGCATCTCGCTTTTGTTGCCCATCCAGATGAGCCCATTGATTTGTAGTCCCTCTTCGCCTCGAGAGAAAGGCGTATCCCATAGGGCCCAGCTGCCTCGTTCTAGGTGGCGGAGGGCAATCTCTAGACCGAAGAGGACGGAGGGCATCGGGCGAAGGCTCTCGAGGTCTGGTAGCTGCCCCGTGCTGTTAATCTGCTCGCAGAGCCTGGCGAGCAGATCTGGTAATCCAGGCGTAGCATCGCAGCTCAGTTGGGGTAGGGGGGCGCATTCGCCTGTACCTACTTGTCCTGGATAGTCGGTGTGGCTAAGGTGTAAGTACCATAGGTCTCGATGGAGATATACTCCTCTTGATGTGCCGGCAGGCTGTCTAAAGGTGAGCCTATGTGGCTCGAGCTCTATTTTGTACATAATGATGCTGTTCTCTGGTACGTCAGGCATTCTGTAGTAGAAGCCTAAAGTAAAACTCGCCAATCGCACATTCATTGAATATACGACTGGCGATTGATGATAAAGTATCGCTCGGTGTCACCAGGGCAATACTGTGCTTTGGTGTATCCTAGAATGGGAGGTCGTCACCTACTGCAGGGGCTACCCCAGCGCTTGAGCTAGGTATAGTGGCTGCTCCAGCGAATGGATCATGCCCACCCAGCGGTTGCTGTGGGGGAATGTAGCTGGGGGGCGCTGGAGGAGCTTGTGTCGTAGTGCCCATGCTAGGAGCTGCGAGCGATACGAAGCCGCGGTCAACCCTCCAGCCTTTGACATCTGTGTACCAACGCCCGTTGAACTCTCGGCTCTCCACATCTACCTGTACAGTTACCTCTTCGCCTACCTGAAGTTGGGCACGATCGATGGCATCGCCCCAGAGGTTGAAACAAATTTTCTTAGGGAATGAGTCGATAGTCTCGAGGATGTAGTCCTGCTTCTTCCACTCTTTGCCACTAGCCTTACCCACTCCACTTTGTAGTGGGAGGATTTGGATAATCTTTCCTTGTATCTCCATAATATAGTTCTGCTGTTTTTGTCTTAAAACTTAATGCTATGTCCAGCTCTGAAGCCGATGATATGGCGTACCTCTTCAATTGTTTTGGCGGCATGCTCACGAGCTCTTTCGGCTCCTTGGCGCGCTATGCGTCTTAGTAGCTCCTCGTCACGGCCAAATTCAGTGATGCGCTCACGGATAGGATTAGTATAGCTCACGATATCGGCGGCGAGCTGTTTCTTGAGGTCGCCGTAGCGGATAGAGCCTAAGCGGTGCTGTTCATCAAAGAACGCGTATACCTCGGGTGATGATACGATCTCAAGGAAGGTGAATAGATTTTGTACTGCGGGGGATTTTTCGCCATCTGGCTCAGAGGGTCCAGAGTCTGTCACCGCTTTCATGACTTTCTTGGTAATCATTTTTTCGTCCTCCATCAGGTAGATGCAGTTACCATCGCTCTTGCCCATCTTGCCCGAGCCATCCAGCCCCGGGATTTTGATACTCTTGCCTGCGAGCGAGTAGCTCTGAGGCTCGGTGAAGTACTCCACCTCATATATGGTATTGAAGCGGCGAGCAAACTTACGTGCCATTTCCATATTCTGCTCCTGATCTTTGCCGACAGGTACTTTTACACCCTTGTGTATCAGGATGTCGGCCGCCATCAGCGAGGGATAGGTCAGGAGACCCGCGTTGACGTTGTCGGGTTGCTGTCGTGCCTTTTCTTTGAAGCTGGTAGTACGCTCTAGCTCTCCGAGATAAGCATTCATGTTAAGGTAAAGGTACAGCTCCAGGACTTCAGGTACATCGCTTTGTATATAGATAGTCGCCTTGTCTGGGTCAAGCCCACAGGCGAGATATTCGGCCAAAATTGTGTAGGCGTTGCGTACAATGTTGTCGGGGTGCGGATGCGTTGTGAGCGAGTGCCAGTCTGCGATGAAGAACCGACAGTCATACTGCTCTTGCATCTCTACGAATGCCCGTACAGCACCGAAGTAATTACCTAGATGCAGGTTACCCGTTGGGCGAATACCGCTTACTACTATTTCCATGTAATCTTATTCTGTTGTCGGGCGAAGGTACGGATAAAACGTCACAAAGGGACGAAGAAGTCCATAAAAAATCTGCGACAAAACTAAAGTCTTGCCACAGATTCTCCTTAATAACCCT
The DNA here is from genome assembly GCA_030528555.1 of Porphyromonadaceae bacterium. Lineage (GTDB taxonomy): Bacteria > Bacteroidota > Bacteroidia > Bacteroidales > Porphyromonadaceae > Porphyromonas. Next base: position 4,443 of record JAUMYQ010000038.1, read on the forward strand.
TAAAAAACAGTAGCGAGAGGGGGACTTGAACCCCCGACCTTCGGATTATGAATCCGACGCTCTAACCAGCTGAGCTATCTCGCCATCATCCCCTCTCAAGGACGATGCAAAAGTAGTATTAATTTTTTAATTGGCAAGCTCCCTTGCTTCGAAAGCAGGGTGACTACGTTAGATTTGGGAGCAGCTCTTTCGATGATTTATGCCTCAAATCAGGATATTGTTATTTGTTTCATTAATAGTAGGTTAGTTATTCTTCTGATCCGCTCAAAAAATCTTCGGGAACTTTCAAAAAAAACTTCCCGAACTTTTTCCAAAAAG
>JAUMYQ010000004.1:0-116806 GCA_030528555.1 Porphyromonadaceae bacterium
ACAAAATCAACAAACAGCAAATAACCAGAAACTTAAATGAGAGAAAAAGTTGTGAGACCTGGAGACAAGTATCGCAAATCTTTCCTTAACTCCCTACCACTCCTCAGGAAACGAGCATCATTCATCAGGATAAGAATAACGAAGTACTCTCGTTTTTTTTACTGATATTTGCGACTTAGATTGATAGATATTATATAGGTATGAACAGCGATACACAACAGTCCTTTCGAGTAGCCTCACGAGGAGAGCTTGACACCAAAAATATCGCAAGGAAAGCATCCAGCTTCTTTGAAACAGGAGACTTGATTATTCTTGAGGGAGACTTAGGGGTGGGAAAAACCCATTTCGTCAAAGGATTCGCGGAGGGGATACACGCTCAGGATCTTGTCACTAGCCCCACTTTCAGCATAGCAAACTTTTACAAGGGGACATCAACTCCTTTACTACACATCGATCTATATAGGATAGAGAGTGAGGCAGAGTTTAACGACCTCGGGCTATACGAATACTTCGACCAATCTATCACCCTCATAGAGTGGGGCAAGAAGTTTTCTAGCCTCTTCGATAGCTATGTACTGATCACTTTCCGCTTAATGGAAGATGGGACGAGAGAGATCTCTTTTTCAGCTCAAGGTGCATCCTACGAAGGAAAGGTAGAGAAAATAAAACAAGCATTAGCAAGATCATAAGAGTATGCTGACACTAGCCATATCAACCTCCTCTGGTCAGTTTGCGCTTGCCTTGGGAGCTAATGGGACGTTACTATACAACTCCAAAGAACACAACGTAAGCGAAGAACTAGACACCATGCTTAGCCTTGGGCTAAACCATTGTGGCAAGCAAATAAAAGACATTAGCAATATTATAGTTGATGTTGGTCCAGGTGGTACAAGCCGCGTAAGGACAGGCGTCGCCTTTGCAAATAGCCTTTCTTACACGCTCGGGGTTCCCATCTATACAGCCTCTTCTATGGAGCTAGCTGGGCTTGAAGCCCAGCACCGATGGGAGCTTCCTTCTATCACGACCGTAAAGTCTATCAAAGGGAATGCCTACATTGGGCTATACGACGGCTCCTTGACTCGTCTTGAGTTTGGTATCGTCGAAGACCTTATTCCCAATATGGTCCAGCACCTTGAAGAATTTGTTGTCGTAGGATATCATCGGGCCATCATCCAAGCTCTCCCTCTCGTGGGGAAGAAGGTCATAGACTCGGAGATAAATTTTGGAGACGTAAGCTTTCTTATTCGGGAAGAGGCCTTTTTCAAGCAAAAACAAGGCCTTCTATTTCCCTACTTTGCACAGCCAATCGTGGAGACCGTTCTCTAGACTTGGCTACTTCATCCCTCTCGCTATGAGGCCCAGTTGCTCTGACGTACAGCCCCTAACAAGCAAATAAAAACGACATAATGAAACTCAAGTTTGAAATTAGAAAAGGCTCTCTTACGCCTGGTGGTAACATTCCCTATGAGTATCATACTCAAATACGAGAACACTTACAAAAAGGAGGCATCATCATATGTCCGAGCGACACATGCTACTCCATTGCAGCAGCATGCCTTCCCAATGCCCTCAAAATAGGAGACTATTTGAATAGCATCCTAAACAGAAATCCCCAATGGCCCTTCTCTGTTGCTTTTGACCATGCAATGAGGGCAAAGGAATACATTCGTGACCCCAACGGTGTATGCATCAAGCTGCTTGAACATTTTACCCCAGGCCCTATCACAGCAATATCCATAATTGCCAGAGAGAAAATATATCTGAGCGAGATAATTCATTCAGAAAAGGACGATACAATTGGCATACGCATCCCCGATAGCTGTATAGAGAGCAAGCTAGCAGAGCTTGCTGGGCATCCTATAACCACGGTGCCTGCGAAAGTCGGAGAGGAAGCACCGCCTATAAGAGACTATGAATCTGCCAGAGATTGCATTATTGATAGTATCGAGAAGCATGGACTATCAGAGCTAGTCCCCCTGGCAGGCATCGAGGGAACTAATGGCTTCACAGACAAACTCTCGACAGTTGTAAGAGTAAAGGAGGAGCTTGGCCCAAATAGCAAACTCGAAGTCTTAAGAGAAGAATATATCACGAAGGTCATGCTTAAAGGCTTCCTAGATAAGCATAATCTTAACTGGAGCATTACTAAGGGCAACAGATAATGGGAAGCGAACATAGCTACGAAAACATCTTACGTGAATACGAAGAGTTAGCTCAGCGTATCAATAAAGATATAGTCAACCAACTACAAAAAGAGCGCCAGGAAAAGAAACTGAATGACTATGACTATAGGGATGCGCTCATAAGAGTGATTAACACCCCTAACGAAAAGATTTCCAACCAACTTGGGGAACTCATCAACAAAATAGAGGAAACTGAAGCTCGTGTTGCCTCTCAAGCTAGAACACAGTATCGGGGTGTAGCTATCGGGGTGCTTATCGTTATGGTTACACTTTTAGTCATTGTTATTTCGAGCGTGTTGGGATGTATTACTGCTAATGCCTATGACTTGGCTATTCTACTATCCCTCCCTCTGATATTGGCAATTATAGTTTCTCATCTCATCTTGAGATTTTACCAGCAATCTATCTCCCTACAAAAGGAGCTCTTGGAGAAGAAACTCGGAACAACCTTTCTGAGGGCAGCCCTACAAGATGCCTCCAAAAATGAAAAGATGTACGAATTTGGTGTACAGATGTTCTTGCGACATCACATTACCTCCGAGCCTTATGGCCCAAAAGACAAAATAATCTCGGTGAATATAGAAGGAGGCTCAGAAAAATGAATCGTGTAGAAACAATTATAGAGACGCTCAACGCTGAGGGTGTGGTACTCATTCCTACAGATACGGTATATGGATTGGCTGCATTACCTACGAAAAAGAGAGCCGTTGAGAAGATATATACGCTGAAGGCCCGCCCCGGAGGCATGAACCTCCCCATCATGGTGGCAGACACGGCAGACCTGAGAGCCTTAGGATTAGATGTCAATATCACAGCAACTAAGCTATTTCGGTCGACACTAGTTCCTGGTGCTGTTACCTTTATTCTAGGGTTTGAGCCCGAAGGATCTAGGCCATCCTGGCTACAGGGGCGCGAAGAGGTCGCAGTACGCATTCCCGACAACGCATTGCTCCTCTCCGTTTTGGAGCAAACGGGCCCACTCTTAGTAACCAGTGCCAATAGGCATGGCAGCCCTCATCCCCCAAATAAAGTATCCGAGATTTTGAAGGAGCTTAATGGAGCACCCGACTTAGTCATAGAAGACGGAGAGGGCAAAGAAATCCCCTCTACCATCATCAACTGCCGATACACTCCAGCTCTAATCGAAAGAAGCGGACTTATACCGATAGAAACAGTTAATGAAATATTAGGATATGAGTGATTTAGTTTTAGGCATCGAGACTTCGTGCGACGACACTGCCGTTGCCGTTGTAGCTTCAGATGGGAGGGTTCTGTCGTCTGTCGTTGCTTCCCAGCTAGAGGTACATGCCGAGTTTGGCGGCATTTACCCCGAGTTTGCGGCTCGAGCACATATATCTTCTATACTCCCCACCGTACACGAGGCTCTAAGAGAGGCTAATATCACTCCTGAGGACATCAAAGCCATTGGAGTAACTAGGGGACCTGGGCTAATAGGCTCTCTCCTTGTAGGTCTGAACACCGCCAAGGGTCTAGGTTTGGGTTGGAATAAACCAGTAATAGGTGTTAATCATCTGAGAGGACACTTGCGGAGTGCCGATCTAGAACAGAAGCGAGTAAAGTACCCAGCCACCATCCTATTGGTCTCGGGGGGGCATACCTTCCTAGCTTATATGAGGAGCGCAACAGAGGTGGAGCTACTGGGAAGCACCACGGACGACTCCGTTGGAGAAACATACGACAAGGTCGGTAGAATGCTAGGCTTGGGATATCCTGGAGGCCCCGTGGTGGATAAGCTAGCTAAGACAGGGAAGGCCACTATCCCATTCCCACGCCCTGTCCTACACAAAGGGCTCGAGTTCTCTTTCTCTGGACTAAAGTCGGCTGTCTCTCGCTATCTAGAGGCCAATCCAGCGGCAGACAATCATGCCGATATTGCAGCCTCTTTTGTAGAGGCCGTGATGGATGTCCTCATAAAGAAGTCCAAAAAGGCTCTCAAGCAATATCGCTCAAAGTCTTTTGTAATTGTAGGTGGTGTGGCGGCCAGCCCCCAGCTGCGCGAGGCAGCACAAGCCCTATGCCAATCCCTAGGCGTTGAGCTATGCCTACCCCCACTTCGCTGGTCTACAGACAATGCCGCGATGATTGCTCTAGCTACCTTCGACTATCTAGATCTGGGTATAGACAAAAAGGCCAATGCCGACCTGGGGCTAACCATCAAAGATTTCTAAAAATCAGAGCATAATCACCCACACGCCTGGGGCTGTCTTTGGGGAGATTATTCGTCTAGCGACCATATCCATAACCACATATGAACTAGCAAGTTATCAAACATCGCACTTGTGCAAAAAAAACTTCGGGAATACTCGAAAAAATGTTCCCGAACTTTTTTCTCGGAGTTCCCGATCTTTTTCTAAAAAGATCGGGAAGTTTTTTTTGAAAGTTCCCGAAGATTTTTTCGACCAAATAGGAAAGAAAATAACAAACTCATTTCTAGCCAATTACAAAACCCTTCTAAAAATGGATTGGCCTCAAGGAATAGCCCCTAGCAGCTTGAGGGATGAGCCTACTTCTCTATCGTGTTCGTCTTAGTCAACTAAGCCTATGAGTTCTTTATATTTGTGATACTTTTGGCTAACCCTCACATGAAATAAGTTAATAAGCGATGAAAACGACAGAAGATTACCTAGCCAAGCACTACATACATCGAAGCAACTGGCTTAGAGCTATGGTTTTGGGAGCTAATGATGGCATCATATCTATCTCGAGCCTCGCCATTGGGGTAGCTTCTGCTGGAACTGCACGCCCCGAACTGATGCTCGCAACTGTGGCAAGCCTCGTAGCAGGAGCCCTCTCTATGGCAGCTGGAGAATATGTATCCGTTAGTTCCCAGACAGATATCGAGCAGGGAGATATAGAACGCGAACGGAAGGAACTACTAGAGGCACCCGAGGAAGAGCTACAAATGCTCGCCCTCATCTACCGACAACGGGGTCTATCGGAAGAGACCGCCATGCAAGTGGCCAGAGAGCTAACCCACCATGATGCACTCGGAGCGCACATACGTGACGAGCTGGGCATCACCGATCAGTCTCAAGCAAACGCCACCCAGGCAGCTATAACGTCGGGAGGAGCATTCGTTGCTGGGGGGATCCTCCCTCTGCTCGTCACCCTCCTGGCTCCACTATCCAGCGTACAATACTGGCTCTATGGGACAACTATCTTGGCTCTCATCCTCCTGGGCATCGTCTCGGCCAAAACAGGTGGTGCAAACGTGGGCAAAGCTGTGCTACGCATTACAGTCTGGGGCACAATTGCCATGGGCATCTCGGCCTTTGTAGGCTACCTCTTCGGAGTACAGCCCTAGGGGAAAGCTAAACCATCTACTCGATACGCTCACCGCAGTACTTGCAGTAGACGGCATCTTCATCGTTCTTCTTACCGCACGAGCCGCAAGGCTTCTGTCTGCTTTGACGCATAATAGACACCGAGACTACACCCGTTGGCACAGCTATAATCGTATAGCCCAAGAGCATCACCGCAGCCGAAAAAAATCGTCCCAAGGGTGTAACGGGCGTAATATCTCCATAGCCTACCCCAGTAAGGGTAACGATAGTCCAATAGATACTGCTAAGGATATTTTCGAAGCCCGGCGTATCACTCTGTCCCTCGATGATGTGCATGAGTGTACCGAGAGCAATGGTGAGGATGAAGACGAAGAGGAAAAAGACGAATATCTTGCGCCGACTCTCTTTGAGAGCTATCAACAGAATGTTTCCCTCGGCAATAAAGCCGAAGAGCCGAAACACCCTAAATACGCGTATGAGCCTGAAGGCCCGAACCACCGTCAGATAAAATGCAGCATGCGAGAAGAAACTGATATACAGCGGCAACGTTGAGACGAGATCTACAATGCCATAGACACTCAGAGCGTACTCCCTAGGGCGAGGTGAGCAGTAAAGACGCAGAGCATACTCCACGGTGAAGAACAGAGTAATAAGCCACTCCAGAGCCGTAAGGAGGTAGATATAGTCCGAGGGAATGAGGCTCATACTATCAATAATAAGCAGAGCTATGGAGAGCAAGATGAAGATAAGGAGCATTACATCGAAGAGCTTCCCCTCGGGAGTATCGGCTTCGAAAATGATGGTATAGAGCCACTCTTTTCGGCTCATTTGATCAAGGTTCTTGGGGGATGTCGAAGGGCGATGATGCCGTCTGCGTTTATAATCCACGTACTCTAGGCTTTACTTATATTCATGTAACAAAGTTAATAAGGTGCCACGAAAATTTGGGTAGGAGCAACGCAAAAGCGGTGGTTTTCCCCTAGTCCAGGGGCGAACCACCGCCTTGAGTTGCTCTCTAGAGAACGGATATCTTACTTCTTGAGAGGAATAGATTTGATATCCCAAACATTATCCTCAGGCACGATAATCGACCCCTTCTCCTCATCTACTTGGAGTTTATGTTCTTCATCCGCAGCAGCCTCTTCTGGCTTTTCTTCGGAAGAGACGAGCTTGCCATTCTTATACTCTTCTCGCTTAGACATTCCTTTTAGATTTTTGATAGCGAGCGTAGGTTTTTCGTAAGTATAGTCTCCAGTGGATGCTTGCCTTATAACAACGTAGTCACCACTTGCCTCTGTACCCTCTTGCCACTTCAAGGTATATTTTACCTTTCCGTTTACAAACTCCAACTTAATATCATGTGCCATACGCTCCTCCGCAGGCTTGTCAAGGTCCTTGATATACTCAAAGGTCTTGCCGTCCAACCAATCACGCTTAGCGGGCTCTTCAGTATTGGTACCACTATTGACATTGTTAGTGCCACTATTGACATTCTTCTTGGGCTCATCTTTAGAGCAAGAGGTCACGACCGATGCTGTAAGTAGCCCCAGTAGTGCAATAGAAAATAGTTTCCTCATTGTTGTAATTCTTTTATTTAGTTAAAATTTAAATACCTAAGTAAAGGTAATTATTTCGGAGAATGATTTGCTACAGACACCATTGGCTTGCTCTGGAGATATACGGCTTCTTGCTCGTTGCATTCGGCCGTCAAGCTAAAATGTCAGGTCAAAGTAAAGATCTTGGCCTGCCTCTCGTAGCAAAGGATTAGGGCTCTTACGCAGATCCGCTAACCACGCACCCATGAGTAGCTCCTCACGAAGCTGAACATCCACCCTTGCCCAACGCTTTAGGCAAAGGATCGAGGCCGTATAGGCTGGTGTTATATACTCCAGCTCTTCGCTTAGTATCTCCGTAATTCGTCCCCACAAGAAACGACGACCAGCAGGACCTAGCCTTAGCTCCCCGATAGTAAAGTGGCGTGCTAGCGTTGTGAGTGCTGTGGAGGCCAGATCTTGCCACACGACTCCGCCACGAAGCCAAGCCATAGCCCAATGGGGAGCATAAGGCGAACGGTCGAAGAGATGCTTGACAAGGCAGTCCCTCAGCTCAGGATTGGAGAAAGAGTGGCTAGCCAAATGGGTTGCGGTCGTAAAGCTAAGTTCGTCAGCTGGATAGATGAGCTGCCCGATAAGTTTGAGCTCGCGTACATCACGGCTCAGCAAATACTCAGCAAGCTCGGCTCTCTGGGGGTATTGCTTAGCTAATCTTTGGACATACTCGAGCGTCAGACCAAAATTGATCCCATAATGTAAACCCATAGAGCGCATCGTGCTAGAGACGATGCCGTCCATTGCCCCCCGAAGCTTAGTCCGCAGCTCCTTAGCCTGTTCCAGCGTATCAGCACTAGGATGAGGCTCTCTTAGCTCTTCACTACGCACAGGGTCGAGAGGAAGGAAGCTATAGTCACGGCTGTAGCGCAGCATCTGCTCGGCATACCCCTCCTCGTAGCTCACCACCACCTGCATATTGCCCTCATCATCATGATGCAACTCCAAGTGAGGATTGACGAACCCCCGATAAGGAGCGATATTGAGCCGAGCATATCTCTCTAGCACCTCTCGGTGCAGCTCTGGATCTACGTCTATGGCATAGCGGCCTATTAAACGCTCGGCTGCCTCTGGGTCGCCCACACTCTTAATGCGCTGCACCTCGGCCAGCAGACGAGCTATCGCAGTACGAACGCCCTGATAATCGTGAATGATTAGCTCCACACCTTGCAGCTCTATACAGCCCTCTCCCTCAGCGAGCACATAGCGTGCTATGAGTGCTCTATTGCGCATGTGCGCCTCCTCTATCTTATGCCCAGGACGAATGCGAACTAGCTGCGTCACCAATCCGTTTAGCAAATAACGATAATAGCAGGCTTTATAGGCATCCATGTCGGGCAGCAATCCCAACTCTACGAGCTTCTCATCCGCCATATAGTAAAGGGCAAAGAGGTCTGCTCGGGTCTCTTCCATCGTTGAGCCATGCGGACCGAGAGCATCGGGCGAGACACCAGGAAGCAACTGTCCTGAGCCATGCCCAAGGCATTCATGCAGGTCCGTGTGCAGCTCGTCCGTTAGTCCATCGTACCGATTGAGTAGTGCACGCACCTCAAGATTAGGGACGAAAGCCTCGTCCATACCATTGCTGGCAGATGCCCTGCGGTATGCCTCGTGAATATTACCGATAGTCACGGACTTAGATCCATAGTCAGCACGTATCCAATCTGCGTTGGGTAGGTTGATGCCAATGGGCGTGGCGGGATATGAATCTCCAGAGAGCATCGCCACATGTACAACACTTGCGCTCATGCCCTTGGGGTTCGGCTTCTTGAAGCGATCGTCTATCGGGGCATGCTCCTCAAACCAGCCAGCATGCTGGCAAATGATCCGAGTACGCTCGCTCGCCCTATGGTCCTTAATATGCACCAAGCCCTCCCAGCTACCTTTGAGACCGAGAGGGTCGGCATAGACCTCGGTAAAGCCATTGACGAAGTCTACCGTTGAGCTAGTGTCTTGCACCCAGTGGAGACAAAAAGCATTGTACTGCTCCAAATCGCCCGTCTTGTAATACTCGATAAGAGCAAGCAGAGCAAGACGCTGTCCCTGGCTCTCCACGTAGGCAAGGGCTGCCTTGAGATGCTGGATGATCTGAGCCAAGGCCTCGCCATACAGCCCCCCTATGCGGTAGACTTGCTCATAGAGCTTGCCATCGGCTCCCTTCATGAGGCGACTATTCAGACCACAGGATGGCGGAGCTTTGCGCTCCGCCTCTCTAGCCGAAGTCGCCTGCAGGGCATAGAATGCCTCGGCTTCAGCTTGCCCCAGCCCTTGAGCATAAAAATTGACGGACGAGGCCGCGACAAGGTCACTCGAGCCTGCCTGCTCCGTACGCTTAGGCTCTACTGTAGGATCGAAGATAACATGACAAAGCTGCTCCAACTCTCTAGGGTCAAACTCCAGCAGCTCGGCACAGTCTTGCTGAACTTGCCAGACACACTGCTGCAGATAGTCCTTATCAAAGGCTGGTTCAAACTTCTCATTCCCATAGTGATGGTGAATACCAGAGGAGAACCAAAGCCGATATAGGTATACTTCCACAGCAGCCCACTGGCTCACAGTTCGGTCCCCTCGATAGTGCTGATAAATACCCTCGAAGAGCCTCCTAAGTCGTAGCCCATACCGCCCATTTTGGTCGAAAATGATATCTCGCCCACATAGGGCGGCCTCACTCAGATGGTAGACGAGAAGTCGTTGGCTAGGGCTCAGAGCCTCAAATCCATCTATTTCGTAGCGAAGTATCTCGATATCGGCGAAGCGGCAAACACTGCTCCCACTAATAATTGACTTGGTCATTGTTCTTTGTCTTGGTGCTGAAATGTAGCAATTAGCTTGTCTAGCAGGATGGGCATCCCATAGCTTGCCCTGGAAGTGAGGGCTATTGTGTGGTATGTGCCTCGAAGGCACTCAGAGCAACCTTTAGCTCTGACTACGGTAAGGCTTGCTTCTAGGAGACGATGGGTCAGACGGTGCTTGCGTGTGGCGACAGGCTGCAACTGTACTTGTGGCTGCTCCAGCTCCTCTAGCAAGCTTTGCATATCTTCATGACTGAGTAGCTGCTCGGCAGTAACCGGCTTGGGGGTTTCTATTAGGGGAAGCTCGTACAGCCCTTGCCAAATATCGCCCTCACCACGGCGACGAATCAGTGTTTGCCCCTCAGGAAGGAGTACCAGCAAATAGTTCAGGTAGCGACTAGTTACCCGTACCTTGCCCTGCTTACGCGGGAGCTCTGCCTGCCTACCCTCCTCTCTGGCCAAGCAAAACGTAGCCAAAGGGCACTCATGGCAGCGAGGGCGCCTAGGCGTGCAGCAGAGTGCTCCCAGCTCGATCATCGCTTGGTTGTGTAGCCCAGGCTCTATGGGATCAAGTAGCTCTTGAGCAAGAAGCCGAAACTCTCTCTGCCCCTTGGTCGTATCGATCGGGGTGTCGATTGCATAGAGACGACTAAGCACCCGATAAACGTTACCATCCACAGCTGCATAGGGCAGATTATAAGCAAAAGACAGTACAGCAGCTTGGGTATAGGGCCCCACACCTGGGAGCCGCTTGATCTCCTCTATATTTTGGGGCATCCGACCTCCAAAATCCGAGACCACCATCTGAGCGGCACGCCTCAGGTTACGCCCTCGTGAGTAATAGCCTAGCCCCTGCCAAAGGCGAAGGACCTCATCTTCACTTGCCGAGGCGAGATCTTCGATCGTAGGGAACGCTTCGAGAAAACGATGATAATATCCCAAACCCTGCACCACCTGCGTCTGCTGTAGGATAACCTCAGAGAGCCAAATATGGTAAGGGTCTGTTGTCTCGCGCCATGGCAGAGCTCGAGCATTGCGACCAAACCACTCGGCCAAACCTCGGCGTAATCTAGATAGAGAGTAATCGGAGGTCATCAACGAGTTTCTGAGCGATATATTTGCTCTTCTTAATAGCCCTACTAAATGGCACATAGACAATCTCATCGTTGTCTATACCTATCATGATGTTTCGCTGACCCTCTAGTAGGGAGTCGATAGCAGCCACCCCCATTCGGCTGGCCAATATTCTATCCTGTGCGCTAGGTGTACCGCCCCGCTGAATGTGACCAAGAATGACTACACGCACATCGAACTGAGGGTACTCGGTGCGCACACGCTCTGCCACCCCCATAGCCCCTCCTGTTACCTCACTTTCACTCACAAGTACAATGCTACTATTCTTCGTCTTACGGAAACCATTGGCAATAGTCTCGGCCAACTGATCTCGCTCTAGTGCAAACTCTGGAATAATAGCAGCCTCGGCCCCCGCTGCTATCGCACCATTGAGGGCCAAGAACCCCGCCTCACGCCCCATGACCTCAATGAAGAAGAGACGCTCATGCGATGAGGCTGTATCACGTATCTTGTCTACTGCCTCTACGATGGTGTTTAGAGCTGTATCGTAACCGATGGTTAGGTCCGTACCACTAAGATCATTATCTATAGTACCAGGCAGACCAACGATAGGAAAATCATACTCCTCAGCAAAGGCACGCGCTCCACTAAGAGAGCCATCACCGCCTATGACGACCAAGGCATCGATGCCATGCTCGCAGAGAGTGCGATAGGCTAAAGCCCTCCCCTCTGGCGTGCGAAACTCGTCACACCGAGCCGTCTTGAGTATCGTCCCCCCTCTCTGAACGATATTACTCACATCTTGCGTACGGAACTCCTGTATCTCACCTGTTATCAAACCTTTGTAACCCCGATAAATCCCCTTGACAGTCATACCATGATAGATAGCGGCTCTCGTCACCGCCCGTATGGCTGCATTCATCCCTGGAGCATCTCCTCCAGAGGTTAGGATACCGATACATTTAATCTGCGCCATGTACTTAGAATATTAGCGATGAGCTTAGTGTCTATGGGCATCTAAAATCGCCCCTATGGCCGCACGCCAATCTTCGCCATTCTTAGGACAATAGGTCACAAAACCCAGCTCCTCGGCCATGGCCACATTGGCAGGTCCATCATCTACAAAGAGGGTCTCAGAGGGGACTAGCCCAGTACGCTCAATCATCAGCTCGAAGATGCCACGATGCGGCTTAACCATCCCCAACTGGCAGCTGGCGAACTTCTGCTCACAGTATGAGCTAAGTGGACGACCGCTGGGCAGAAAGTCCGCACTCTCGGCAAACTCCATAACATAAGGGTTCGTATTGCTCAAAATATGGACGGCATAGTGCCTGCGCAACTCATCGATATAGTCAAATTTGTAGGCAGCAACCTCCTCTAAAAATCCCATATAAGCATACGCTATCTCTGCATGTGTTAGTTCCCTACCACTGAGAGCCGAGAGAGCTGAGCGAAACTCCTCCTGACTCATACGGCCATCCTCTATTTGCAAGAAGTAGCCACTCTGCAAATAGGGGTCTAGCATCTTCTCTATATCAGGGATACCAAGGGCTGCAAACCGCCTAATCGCCTCATCTCGGTTGAGGTGGATCAGCACTCCTCCGAGGTCAAAAACTATAGTCTTGATCATTGTACAAAAGTATTTGCCCCATTCTTTTAGGACGAGGCAAATTTAAGCATTTAGCTATACAGCCCTCAGAGCTCTCGTTACAAAGCCCATAGCAGAGACATAGTAGCAGTGAGTATCCAGGCACAACACATGGTCGGACAACAACCTATTGGGATGCTAAGATCCAGTATTTCCAATAAATTAATTACCTTTGTGCCGTTTTTGAACGTTATTCAATACAAACAAAGTAAACAAATGAACAAGTACGAAACCGTTTTCATTCTAACTCCCGTTTTATCTGAAGCTCAGGTAAAGGAAGCGGTAGACAAGTTTACTACGCTGCTCCAAGACAATGGTGCAGTGATCGTGAACAAAGAGGATTGGGGTCTTAAGAAGCTCGCCTATCCTATCCAGAAGAAGTCTACTGGCTTTTATCAGTTCGTGGAGTTTGAAGCTCAGCCAGAGCTAATCGCACTGCTGGAAACCAACTTCCGCCGTGACGAGTCAGTTATTCGCTTCCTCACTTTCCGTCAGGACAAGTTCGCTGCCGAATACGCTGCTAAGAGAAGAAACCTGAAGTCATCATCTAATGCAAACTAAAAAAATGGCTGCACCTCAATCAGAAATTCGCTACCTCACTCCACTAGCGGTAGACAAAAATCGTAAGAAATACTGCCGTTTCAAGAAGAGCGGCATCAAGTATATCGACTATAAGGATCCCGACTTCCTCAAGAAGTTCCTCAACGAACAGGGTCGCATCCTACCACGTCGCATCACGGGTACTTCGCTGAAGTTCCAGCGTCGTGTGGCACAGGCCGTAAAGCGTGCTCGTCACCTGGCCCTCCTGCCATACGTTACAGACAATATGACTAAGTAATTTTAACGAGAGGAGACAGAATACAATGGAAGTTATTTTGAAAGAAGATGTAATCAATCTTGGTTACAAAGACGACATAGTAACGGTTAAAAACGGTTACGGGCGCAACTTTCTAATCCCTCAGGGTAAGGCCATCATGGCCACCGAGTCTGCCAAGAAGATGCTTGCAGAAAACCTCAAGCAGCGTGCCCACAAGCTCGCCGCCATCAAGAAGGAAGCCGAAGAAAAGGCCGCCAAGCTCAATGGCTTGAAGCTCGTAATTACAGTGAAGACCGGCGTTGGTGGTGCCATCTATGGCTCGGTGAGCAACATTCAGATTTCCGAAGAGCTAGCCAAGAAGGGCCTCGACATCGAGCGTAAGCTCATCTCTGTAAAGGGAGTGAAAGCACTAGGTAGCTACACGGCTACGGTACGCTTCCACAAGGAAGTGGCAGTAGAGCTCCCATTTGAGGTTGTTTCGGAGAACGCACCTGCTCCAGCAGTAGAAGAGCCCAAGAAAGAAGAGGTTGCTCCAGCTGAGGAGGCTTAACCCTTTCTTTTAGTCCAAAACAAGTATAAGACCGCTGTACCTTTTGGGGTACAGCGGTCTTTCTATTTACCTTGTTTCCATCAAATCACCCTACACGCTCAAATTCATAACCTGCTATATATCAAACCATAAGAATCCCATTGCAAGAAGCCGAAAAATCTTCGGGAACTTTCAAAAAAACTTCCCGATCTTTTTCCAAAAAGTTCGGGAACTCCGAGAAAAAAGTTCGGGAACATTTTTTCGGGTATTCCCGAGCATTTTTTTGATGCATCAGAAGAGTGATTTTGAACTCCTCAGAAAGGGTAACAAGCAATGCTAAACAAAGGCTTTCGATGAGGCTACAGCTGAACATAAGGAGGGGCTATGCCAAATCTAAGACCGACATAGCCCCACCCTAATCTGCATGGGGACTAACAAACAATCCCCAATACACTCATTAACCCCTACTAAACATAGCTGGCCCCTACCTCTCCAAGGCTAGAGAACAAACCCAAAAGAGAGATACTTCCAAAAATGATGACCAGGAAGAAGAACAAAAAGAAGAGAACCCAAACGATACCTACCACCCAAACCCCTCGTACGAACCACTTACGGGCATTGATAGAAGAGTGTGTGGCTCCCTCATAGTCACCCCTTCTCCACTGTCCGTCCACCTTATCGGCATAGTAAAAGCTAGCAATAGCAAAGGGAATAGCAATAAGGCAGATTAAAAAAGACAATCCACCCAATATCAGCGCATGTACCATATAGCTCTCGGGACAAGCGCTTGGCACGGCAGGCTGCTCTTCTATTTTAGAACACAGGCCCTTGCCACAATAAGCACAAGCTACACGATCAGGGGCAACCGATGCTCCACAGTTAGAACAAAAATTGACAGACATATGACTAGAAATAACTCATAAAACAACGATAGCGCTAGTAGCCAAGATAGGTCTCGGGACGAATCTGGTGCATCTCCGCCTTGACCTCCTCTGACACTGCGAGTGTATCGATGAACTCTGAGATCGTTCGCTCGGTAATGCCTTCATTGGTGCGCGTGAGTGCCTTGAGCGCCTCATAGGGCTTGGGATAGCCCTCACGGCGGAGGATAGTTTGCAGGGCTTCGGCTACGACTGCCCAGTTCGCCTCAAGGTCTGCTGCTATGGCTTCACGGTTGAGTAGTATCTTACCCAGTCCTTTAGCGAGGCTAGAGAGAGCTATCTGCGTGTGTGCCAAGGGTACACCAATATTGCGAAGCACGGTCGAGTCCGTGAGGTCACGCTGCAAACGCGACACAGGGAGCTTGCGAGCAAGGAAGCCGAAAATAGCGTTAGCCATACCAAGATTGCCCTCCGCATTTTCGAAGTCTATCGGATTGACCTTATGAGGCATTGCCGACGAACCTACCTCACCCTCCTTGATACGCTGTTTGAAATAGTCCATCGAGATGTAGAGCCACATATCTTGAGCAAGGTCCTTGAGGATCGTATTGATGCGCTCAAGTGCATCGAAGATACTGGCCATGTGGTCGTAGTTGGCGATCTGGGTAGTAAGACGCTCACGCTTGAGCCCAAGAGAAGCGACAAACTGCTCGGCAAAACCCAGCCAATCCCGATCGGGATAGGCCACGCGATGGGCATTGAAGTTGCCCGTTGCTCCACCGAACTTGGCCGTATGCGGGATGGCTACAAGTACTGCGCGCTGCTCCTTGAGGCGATAGACGAAAACCCCGATCTCCTTACCCAGACGTGTGGGGGAGGCTGGCTGACCGTGGGTGCGGGCAAGCATGGGAATATCTGCCCACTCACGCTCCTGAGCCTCAAGGGTGGCGATGACATCGTCGAGAGCAGGTAGATAGACAGTCTCGATAGCCTCACGAAGCATCATTGGGAAAGAGGTATTGTTGATATCCTGAGATGTCAGCCCGAAGTGCACAAACTCCTTCTCCTCTGTTAGTCCAAGGGCATCGAACTGCTCCTTGATATAGTACTCAACGGCCTTGACATCGTGGTTCGTGATGGCCTCAATTTCCTTGATTTTCCTAGCCTGGTCAACCCCGAGATTGCCGTAAATGTCGTGGAGCTTCTGCTCATCTACCTTCTTTAGCACATGGGTGAGCTGAGGTAACTCACGACTTAGAGCGATGAAGTAGAGTACCTCTACCCGTACTCGGTAACGAATGAGGGCCTCTTCGGAAAAATAAGCTGAGAGAGGTTCAACAGCACGGTGATAGCGCCCGTCAATGGGCGAGATAGCCTGTAGATTGTCTAGTATCATTATTTCGTTCGTTAGCTTGATTTGTCTGTATTATGAGCAAATGGCAGGAAGAAAGAGAGCAGAATAACGGGGATGGCAGCAATCAATACCGCGATGAAAAAGCCCTGATATCCCAGGAGCATACTAAGCTTGCCACTAATCATCCCTGGCACCATCACACTGAGGTTCATGAGGCTGTTGGCAAAGGCGTAATGTGCCATCTGATATTTCCCTGGGGCAATCTGCTGCATCATGAAAAGCGTTACCCCCACGAAGCCAAAGCCGTAGCTGAAGTACTCAAAGACGATTCCCGTGGTGATCCAGGCAAGGCTAGAGGGTTGATAGAGGGCTAGTAAGAAGAAGACACCGAAGGGGACGTTGAATATCAGCACCAACGAAGAGAGCACACGCCTTAGACCAAAGTGCGAGATATAGTACCCCGAGAGGATTGACCCAACGATAAAGGCAATCGTACCAGCCGTACCGTAGATGACACCATAGTGCTCATTGCTCAAGCCGATACCTCCCTGCTCTATCGGATCTTTTAGGAAGAGTGGCGCAACCTTCATTGCCAACCCCTCGGCCAAGCGATAGAGAAAGATGAACGCAAGATAGAGCCAAATGTACTTCTTTGTGAAGAACGAGCGCACTACTTCTAGAAGCTCCGCCATCCCATCATTGAAGCTTTTAGCTTGGCTCTTCCTAGTCTCTCGAGGGAGTACCCAGAGATGATATACAGCCAACAGCAGCATGATTGCCCCACTGATGCCCATAATGACCATCCACGCCTTGGTCTGCCCCATAGTTTGCGCCAAACGACCTGCCAAATAGACAAGAAAGCCATTGGTAAGTATCTTAGCTAGGTTATAGAAGGCGCCCTGCCAGCCAACGTACTCCCCTTGCTGACGCTCCGAGAGCTCCTGCATATAGATACCATCGCCAGCGATGTCATGCGTTGACCCACTGACAGCCATGACCGCCATTAGGGCAAGGGCGATACTAAAGAAAGATGGCAAGGGTAAAGCAAAGGCAATGAGCCCGAACATCAGGGCTGTAATCATCTCGGTAATGATGATGTATTGCCTCTTCGTTCCAATGAGCTCCATCACAAGGCTAAAGATCGGTTTGAGAGACCATGGAAGGATGAGCAGCGAGGTCCAGTAAGTAATCTCCTCGTTGCTGATGCCAAGGTCCTTGAACATCAGTACCGATACCACCGACAGGGTCACAAAGGGTAGCCCCATGCCGAAGTACACCGAGGGAACCCACTTAATCGGACTACCCTTGGGCTTGTCTGTCTGGAAAGTCTGTGTCATAGTTATACGTTTTTAGCAGCTTGAAGAGTATTGAGCATGAGAGAAACTATCGTCATTGGTCCGACTCCTCCAGGCACTGGCGTGATAGCCGAAGCAAGGGGAGCGACCTCATCAAAACAAACATCCCCCAAAAGACGAAAGCCACTCTTGCGAGAAGGGTCTGGCACTCGAGTAGTACCCACATCAACGATCACGGCCCCAGGCTTCACCATATCGGCCGTTACGAAGCCAGGTACACCAAGGGCAGCTATGATGATGTCGGCCTCCCTGCATAACTCCCTGATATTGGGCGTACGGCTGTGGCAAACTGTCACGGTGCAGTCTCCTGGATTACCCTTATGCAGGAGGAGCTGCGCCATCGGTTTGCCCACAATATTACTACGCCCTAGCACTACGCAGTGCTTACCTCGAGTATCGATTTCGTTTCTCTTGAGCAATTCTACAATGCCCTTTGGAGTAGCAGAGACGAAGCAAGGCAAGCCAATACTCATCCTCCCTACATTGATTGGGTGAAAGCCGTCCACATCTTTCTTGGGATCGACGGCTTCGATGATCTTCTGCTCATCAATATGACGAGGCAGTGGGAGCTGAACGATGAAGCCCGTCACGTCCGTATCGGCATTGAGGCGGTGGATGGCCGAGAGTAACTCCTCTTCGGTTACATCTTCCTCGTAACGAATGAGGGAGGAGCGAAAGCCCACCTCAGCGCAGGTCTTCATCTTGGCCGCTACATAGGTTTCGCTACCACCGTCATGTCCGACAAGGATAGCCACAAGATGAGGGCTAGGCCTGCCTTGCGCTGTGATAGCCCTAACCTCATCGGCTATCTCTTGCTTGATAGCTTGGCTAGTTGTTTTGCCGTCCAGCAATCTGTACGTTGTCTGTCCCATAGTCTATATTGTGTTAGTCTTTTTGATTTAAAAACAAGCGGATACTCGCCTCCAACTCTCGATAGCAAATATCGAGATCGTCATTGACGAGGCAGAGATCAAACTCGCTTGCATATTCCAGCTCCCTCTCTGCCTTGGCAAGGCGTTCTTCGATAACTTGAGGACTGTCAGTAGAGCGCATCTCGAGTCGATGACGCAGAGCTTCTATTGAAGGTGGAGCAATGAAGATCGCAAGGGCATCTTCCCCATAGGCACGCTTAATGTTTAGCCCACCCACATAGTCCACATCGAAGATCACATGGCTGCCCTCCCCAAAGATGCGCTCTACCTCCCTGCGGAGCGTTCCGTAGTATTTGCCCGCATAGACCTCCTCCCACTCAAGGAACTCCCCACGATCTATACGTTCTTTAAATTCTTCGGGCGAGAAGAAGTAGTACTCTACCCCGTGCTGCTCGGCCCCACGAGGAGAACGACTGGTGGCCGAAATAGAAAAGCGTAGTCTCAAACCAGGTGCCTGACGCATCAGCCTACCGATAAGCGTACTCTTGCCTGTCCCCGAAGGGGCAGATATAATGATAAGTTTACCCATATAGAAACGTTCAGGGGGCGTGTAGCAGAGCATCAGTCCACCACACACCCCCTGTAAGGATTAATTAGTCCAATTACTTCTTGTCTGCACCAGCCCTAATTTTGGCCTCAATCTGCTTGGTAATATCTTCCGTAAGCTCAGGATTATCGGCAAGCGTTGCCTTGGCTGTGTCACGCCCCTGACCGAGCTTCGTATCACCATAGCTAAACCATGAGCCGCTCTTCTTGATAATTTCCAGATCTACTCCTAGATCTATCACTTCCCCCATACGAGAGATACCCTCACCATAGAGAATATCGAACTGAGCTCTCTTGAACGGAGGGGCAACCTTGTTCTTGACAACCTTAACCTTGGTCAGATTTCCAAACTGCTCTTCTCCGTCTTTGAGAGGCGAACTTCTGCGAATCTCAAGGCGTACTGAGGCGTAAAACTTGAGAGCATTACCTCCTGTAGTCGTCTCGGGATTGCCGCCATAGCTCGTCCCTATCTTCTCACGCATCTGATTGATGAAGATACAAGTGGTATTACTCTTGTTGATTGCTCCAGTCATCTTACGCAGAGCCTGAGACATCAGACGAGCATGCAGCCCTACCTTGCTCTCTCCCATATCCCCCTCGATCTCAGACTTCGGAGTTAGGGCCGCCACCGAGTCGATGACCACAAGATCTACAGCTCCCGAGCGGATAAGTTGCTCGGCAATGTCGAGCGCTTGCTCCCCATTGTCGGGCTGCGATATCCACAAACTATTGACATCCACCCCGAGGGCCTGTGCATAGGTAGGGTCAAAAGCGTGCTCCGCATCCACAATGGCAGCAATGCCTCCCGCTCTCTGCACCTCCGCAATGGCATGGATGGCTAGTGTAGTCTTCCCCGAAGACTCCTGCCCATAGATCTCCACAATACGGCCACGAGGATAGCCCCCTACCCCCAAAGCGAGGTCAAGAGTAAGCGACCCCGTCGGAATAACACTCACAGTCTCTATGGGCTTGGCCCCCATGTTCATTATAGAACCCTTGCCATGGACCTTCTCAATATTGGCCATTGCGGCCTCGAGGGCCCTAGCTTTCTTTTCTTCCAACGTAAGCTCCTCCTTTTTGCCTCTGGAGCTTTTGGCTGTCACTACTTCTTCGCTCATATATTATACAATGTATTTGATGCACTAGATTTTCATCCTCCTCGTGGCGATAACCTGTCTTAACGGGGCAGCAACAATATCTGCCTAGCATGCTCTGCCGTCATGATATCCCTGCCACGAAGCACATGTTTTATACTCCTTGTAGAAGCATCTATGACAAAGGTCGTACGCTCTACGCCCATATACCTGCGGCCGTACATACTCTTCTCTTTCCACACACCGAAATGCTGACTTAGGGCCGCATCTACATCCACAATGAGCCTAAAGGGCAAATTATGCTTAGCGATAAAACTGTGGTGGCTTCGTTCGCTATCCTTACTCACACCCACAACAGCATAGCCCGCTGCCTGCAGGGCTGCATAGCCATCGCGCAGACTACAAGCCTGAGCAGTGCAACCTGCTGTATTGTCTTTAGGGTAAAAATATAATACCAAGTAGCGCCCATCATACTGAGAGAGGCGTACCTCCTGCCCCATGTGATCCATACCGAGCAGGTCATCAACGATATCTCCTACGTTCATTTAGCTAGGTTCTTGAACTTACAAACAAAGATAACGAAATTATCGCCTTACGCTGTTTGCCCTCTCGGCCTAGGGAACGAGTTTAGAACCGATATAGTCTACTACCGCTCTAGACATGCTTCTCCTCCTTCCTGAGACAAATAAAATTTCCCTTTACTTCTTCGAAAAAACGCTCGGGAATACTCAAAAAAAGCTCCCGAACTTCCGCCCTGAGCTCCTAATCTTTTGCCCTCTCTTGGAAGCTCATTTGAAAGATCTAATAATATACCTCAGCAATAATGGGGTAGTGATCGCTGACCTGGATACTCTTATCGACAACGCACCCCACTGGCTCAAAAGCTCGGCCCAACAAAATATGATCAATACGCACAAGAAAAAACCATGTAGAGAACGAAATTCCAGCCCCATGCCCCGCCTCAACAAAAGCATCACTCAGCCCTGTGGCTATTTTGCGTCGCGTGTATGACAGAGGAGTATCGTTGAAGTCTCCACAAACAATGATGCGATCCGTAGCTTCACCAGCAATGATGGTATGGATAACGTTGGCCTGCCTATTGTGCTGCTCAAAGGTAGGTGCAAACTTACCTCGTACAGCATCCTTTAACCCCATGGCATTACGGTCTTTGAGGAACTGTATATAAGTCTCTCCATCACGCTTCTTGAGCCGAAACGACTCTAGATGCAGATTAAAGATCGTAGTCTCTCCATCGGGCATCTGCACCTTATACATCATCCCTCCATTGGCACTTGAGGTAAGAGGCAAACGTTTGTAATCGTTGATTGGAAACCTCGAGAGGAGTATCAACATACTGCCACCAGTCTGCACATAACCCTTGTGCATATACGGATAATCTTCGCCCAGATATTGACTAATCTGCTTAAACGTTACCCCATAGCGTGGGCTCTCTGCCAGCAAGGCCTCTTGCAAGCAAACGATATCCGCCTCACTAGCCTTAATATATTGTAGGACAGGGTTAGGCCTAGCCGAGCTGTGCCGACGAAAACCGAAAGCATTGACGTTGTACGAAAGGATGCGCAACGATGCTTGCCCCTCAAGGAGTTCCTCTTTCTGTGTCCGATTCATAGGGAAGTAAATCAACACCGAGGGTAGAGATACGGCGAAGACAAGCCCGAGAAACAATACCATACGCCAGCGGCGTAGCAAGAGCCAGCAGCACAAGATCGCGACATAGCCTCCCAACACGAGTGGAAAGAGTAGCCCTAGTACAGCAGGAATCACAGTATAGATTGGGGGAATGTAGGGAGCAAGGATTGCGAGAATATAAAGCCCCCCAACAATGAGCGTTAGGGCATATAGAATGAGCGCAAAGCTCCCTTTGACAAAGCGCCAGAGGGCCCTCAGGATGTTCAGAACAGCAACCATAACCTCGCTAGTCCTCTATTCGATGCTCTTCACTTGACCTCATTTGCTGCCCCGAGGGCTTCGTTTTTGGGTCTTCAGCCATTCACGCTCCTCTCGACTGAGGCTATGGGTACCACTGCGACGTGCTTGCTCAATAAGCCGTTGACACTCCCCCTCATCTTGCTCTCGCCTTCTAGATCTTTTCCCATCGTCCCAAAGCCAATAGCATACACAGCCAGCAAAAACTCCACCGACATGGGCAAGTAGTCCTCCAATATTACCGCGCCCAAGGAGACTTATGAGCAAGAGCCCCATAGCCAAGTGCCACAGCCGAAGCCTTCCCCATCGTCTCTCGGAGACTACATGCCCTGGCCAGAGCAACACATTGAGGGTACAAAGCCCAAAGACAGCAGACGATGAGCCCACCAAAGCATATGCTTCGTAATACGCCCCCCATGCAGAGAGAGCAGCAGCCCCAAGAGTATAGAAGAAAGCCCCCGAAATAGTCGCCAGAGCGATAAGAAGCATCAATCGCCATCGCCCCAAAGGTATCGCCAAGGTATAGAAATAAGCCAAAGCTACGAGATTAAACACAAGATGCAATAGGTCGACATGGATAAGAGCATAGGTCAATGCCGTCCATGGACGTGTCAGCCAGACATAGCTAGTAGGACGGAACACCCAACGCTGCAAGCTACATTCTCCAGGACCGTCTGCCCAAGGTGTTAGCGAATAGACAAAAATCAGGACAACGCAAACGGTAAACCATTCCACAAAGCCCCAACGTCTTGACCATAGCAAACTAGCCATCCCCTCCTCCTATGCGTCCCTTACTACGCCACAGACGAATGAGTATATAGCCACCTATCATCCCACCAAGGTGAGCGAAGTGCCCGACATTGCTCCCTGGAGAGGGATGCAACCCCAGATATAACTCTAGTAGGCCATAGCCAATGACCATATATTTGGCCTTGATAGGAAAAGGAAGAGGGAAAAGGAACAATTCTCTATTGGGGAATATCATACCAAAGGCCAGCAAAAGACCAAAGATGGCTCCCGAAGCTCCTACGCCAAGTGGTAAATTCAAAAATGGCTGTACCGTAGCAGGCAGCCCTACGGCCGAACCAAAGATCTGGATAAACTCAACAGCCCAAACAACCTGCTGCAACAAGGCAGCCGACACCCCACAAGCGAGATAGAAATATAAATAGCGTATCGCCCCCCAATATCGCTCTATAACACTACCAAAGAGCCACAAAGCATACATATTAAATAGGAGATGCTGTGCACCATGAGTACTGTGCAGAAACATGTGACTGAACCATTGCCAAAGCCCAAAGGCATCGGAGAACATATAGTGCAACCCAAGCCGATCCGTCAGGTCGAAGCCCATACGCCCATGCCAAACGAGCTGAGCCAACCACATGAGGACATTGATAATGATTAAGCGGAGGGTCATTGGTGTCGCCGAGCGACCTATATCGAAACGGTTATTACTCAATCTCTGACGATTCATCATTACTTATCTAAGCTCTACCACCACACAAGATCTCAAGTACACGAGGAGCGAAGCGGAGAAGCAGTTTGTATCCAATAATACTATAGACCAATGCGCTGAGACACATAATCAAGCAAACCACAAGTTGCCCCCAAGGTGAAGAGACAATCGGCATCATATACAGCACCCCTCGCACGAGGGTAATAATACCCAGCGTATGTGTAACATAAATAAAGAACGTTGCACTACCATACTTAAGTGAGGCTGAGCATATAGACGGACGCGCAAAAGCTCTTGCCGAGACCATCAGGATGGAGGACACGATGAAGGGCATACCTAGGCGACTGATGTATTCGGTAGCAGGGGATGTGTTGCCGAATGTAATGAACCAAAAGAATAAAACAGCCACGCCGTAGGTGAAGTACTTGGCAAACCGCTGGCCTCGTACTTCCTCGCCCACAAATGTTGCCACGCCCCGACTAGCCACATACATACAATGGGCGATGAATGGCTCAAAGAGGCTCTTTCCTCTCAAGGCGAGGTATGCCCCGATGGCAAAGTGGATCGCCACAGGGCTAGAGATAATGGGTATGGGCTGGGGAGAGAAAATGTAGAGCGCATACCAGGCTAAGAGACCCCATCCCCTCATGTAGCGAATAAGAAGATAAATTAGGGGAGAAAGAGCCGTTAGGTAGATAATCTCACGAACATACCACAAGGGCCCATTAAGCGGAGCAAGGAAGACCCCCTCAAAAGAGAAAGGCAGGATCTGGGCATACTCTACTTCCGAGAAGCCAGGAGCAATACCAAGCTTAAGAGCAGCTGTATTTTTAACCCAAAGAAAGCCCCAAGTAATTAGGTTCCAAAGAATATAGGGAAGCAAGAGTGAGGCGGCACGCTTCTTGCACTCCCTGCCATAGAGCTCAGGAGTTAGCCCGACCGTAAACTTACCAAAGAGAAAATAGCCAGAGATAACGGAGAAGACAGCTACGGCCATAGCTCCAAACTTCAAGAACACAAGCTCTGAGATAGAGAAGGCTATCGAACCAAGCGAGCTGTAATCTATGGGCACTGAACCACTAGTTATCGTCACACAGTGCGAGATGACTACCATAACAATAAGTGGTATACGCAGCGCACTAAGGTAAGTAGACTCTACTTTGGATATCTTCATCGGGGTTAGTTGTCGTTTGAGATTTGCTCGTTAGGTTTGATGGCAAGGGCAGATTGCAGAGTACGCAAGCTATCCAAAGCCACTCGAAGCCTATCTAGGGCCTCCTGCCTCCGCTCAAGCGATGAGCCTCGATGGGTCAACTCCTCTTTGGCTCCTTGAATAGTGAGCTTACGCTCCTTAAGGAGATGACGAATGAGGCGTAAGCGATCGACATCCTCACGGCGATAACGTCTCGTTCCTCCAGGACTATATCGGGGGTTAACCCCATCAAACTCCTGCTCCCAGTAGCGGATTGTAGAGGTTGGCTCACCTACCTCTCGAGCCACTTCTCTGAAAGAATAGAACTGCTTCCCTGTCTTAGCCATACTTTGATCTGACATCCAGCCACAACCTCTAGTACTATTATCCTAGATAGGCTGCGGCTTGAGATGCCATCACCTTATACTTCATTCCTTGATATAGGTCTCCATCAGCTTGCACGAGCCTTTTGGGGTAAGGCTTACGCCTCTAGCCTCGGCTGGGACGAGTACGCTCTGCCCTTGATGTAGCTCTACGCTGTTACCAGCATCATCAGTGAGGGTTAGTGCGCCCTCCATCACAATGTATATGACGAAGCTATCCATTGCTGCCCAATCTCTCTCTATAGGTCGGTCGAGGTCAAGCAGGTTCGTCTCGAAGTATTGACTTGTCACCAGATGCGTTGGTTCGTTGAGCTTGGCTGTGTAGGCCGTGCGGTAGTCAGCATGCAGTGTATAGTCGATGGCATCCTTAGCCAGTTCGGTGTGAAGCTCACGCTTGTTACCTGCCACATCGGTACGGTCGTAGTCATAGATTCGATAGGTAATATTGCTCGTCTGCTGGATCTCCGCCACGAAGCAGCCCGCTCCAATGGCATGCACTCGCCCAGCTGGGAGGAAGAAGACATCACCGGCCTGTACCTTATACTCCTTCATCACATCCATAATAGTTCCCTCAGCAATGCGCTTTACGTAATCTTCGGGCGAAGACTGTTCGCTGAAGCCACTGTAGAGCTTCGCCGAAGGCGAGGCCTTAACCACGTACCACATCTCCGTTTTGCCAAATGAGTTATGCCTCTGCATGCCTAGTGCATCATCGGGATGTACTTGTATGGAGAGGTTGTCTTGGGCATCAATAAACTTGATGAGCAGTGGGAAGCGTGTGCCGAAACGCTGCTGCACACGCGCACCAAGGAGGCGTGCACCGTAGGTCTTAATCAGCTCATCGAGATTCCGCCCCCTGAGAGTGCCTTCAGCAACTACAGAGTAGTTATCATCTACGTGCGAGATTTCCCAGCTCTCTCCTATCTTTTGGTCGTTCGGCTCTAGCCCCTTGAATGGGCGAATATCTTGCCCTCCCCAAATAACTTCCTTCAAGAGTGGCTCAAAGGTCAAGGGATAAAGTCTGTTGAGTTCCATATAGTCTATAGGTTTAATATGTTATTTTCATTCATTTGGCCTAGAGGTTGCCTCCTCTTAGTTCATTAAGGCTAGCAACTCGTCTATATACTTAGCATTATTTGCAAGCCTTGGCACTTTGTGTTGTCCACCAAGCTTACCACGCTCATCGAGCCAGAGATTGAATAGCCCTCGGGATGCAATCACGACCTCTGGGGAAAGTAGCGTCATATCCATATAACGCTTGGCTTCGTAGTCGGAGTTGAGGGCTTTCAGCTCGCTGTCGAGGAGACTGGTGAAGTCCTCTAAGCTGCTTGGCTCTACCTCAAAGTCGATGAGCCACCTGTGTCGACCGCAGGCCCCGTCTCCGAGGAAGAGAGGAGCAGCAGTGTAGTCTGCGATCTGAGCCCCTGTGTGCTGGCTGGCAGTAGCAAGAGCTTTGTCTGCATTGCCCACCATTAGCTCCTCGCCAAAGGCATTGATGAAGTGCTTAGTGCGCCCAGTGATGACAATGCGAAAAGGATTAAGGCTCACGAACTGCACCGTATCACCAATGAGATAACGGTATAGCCCTCCAAGTGTTGTTATTAACATTGCATAGTTACGCCCTGCCTCTACCTCCCATAGGGGGATAGGCAAGCTGGGGTCGATAGCACTCTCGTCTACCCCATCGAGGGCATCCATCGGGATGAACTCGTAATATATCCCATAGTCAAGCATAAGGAGCATCCCTCGCTCGCTAGGGTCGTCTTGGATGGCGAAGAAGCCCTCGCTCGCGTTGTAGGTCTCTTCATAGCGCATACTGGAAGAGCCTATGAGCTCTCGGTAGGCTTCCCGATAGGGCTCAAAGCTAATCCCCCCATGAAAGAAGACCTCCAAGTTTGGCCAAAGCTCGGAAATAGTCTTCGCTCCAGTATGCTGTAGTACTCGGCGCAAGAGCATCATCATCCAAGACGGCACGCCCGAGAGACTACCCACCTTGGCTGTGACAACTTCTCTCACAATAGCCTCCATCTTAGCCTCCCACTCATCCATAAGCAGCGTTCTAGTTCTGGGAACCCTCATACTTGCTCCGAGGGCAGGCATGTGCTGTACGAGGATAGCACTCAGATCGCCTGCCGAGCTGTGTGCGCTCACTGCCGTTGGGGCATGGCTACCGCCCAGCACCAATCCCTTGGTCGAGAAAAAACGCGTATCTGGATAGTTACGCATATAGATCCAAAGGGCATCACCTCCTCCTCGATAATGGCAGTCGTGCAAGTGGATATAGGGAACGGGGATGAACTTACTCTTGTCGTTGGTCGTGCCACTACTCTTAGCAAACCACCGACATGCCCCTGGGATAAGGACATTGACCTGCCCCTGCATCATACGTTCCACATCCACCTTGACCTCCTCGTAGGTCTGCACAGGCGTGCGCTCGGCAAACTCTGTGGGCGTGGTGTGTCTGCCCAGCCCATACCGCTGCCCAAACTCTGTGCGTGCCGTTCGGCTAAGCACCCTTTTGAGCTGATCACGCTGCAGGGCTTCCGCCCTAGAGGCGTACTGCTCGATGGCACGTATACGACCCTTTGCCCATTGATATACTAATCTACTCTTCAGGTCCATCGCTCTTGTTGTTGGTGTGGTTAAATCTTTAGCTTACCCTCCTGCCCAGCCTTTGATACCTCCTTAGACTTGCGCTCATAATACCTACACCAAGGCGTTAGCCCACAAGCTGCACATTTGGGTTTTCTTGCCAAGCATACATACCGCCCATGGAGGATGAGCCAGTGGTGCGCCTTGGGGATAAGTCCTTGAGGGATATACTTCACTAGTATCTCCTCCGTCTGTAGGGGGGAACGGCTGCGGGTCGTTAGGCCTATGCGCTCCGAGACCCTAAAGACATGTGTATCCACTGCCATCGTTGGCTCATCGAAGATGACCGAACTAATGACATTGGCCGTCTTGCGCCCTACGCCTGGGAGCTTCATCAGTTCCTCACGCCCCTGAGGCACTTCGCCTCCGAAGTCATGCACCAGCATGCGAGCAAGTCCCGAGAGGTGCTTAGCTTTGCTATTGGGGTAGCTGATGCTTCGGATGAGGTCGAAGAGCTCATCTGGGCTCGCCTCCGCCATACGCTCTGCCGTGGGGTACTCCATAAATAACCTTGGCGTGACCATATTGACCCGCTTGTCGGTGCACTGAGCAGACAGTACCACAGCTACCAGCAGCTCAAAAGGTGTGGTATAGTGCAGTTCTGTCTCGGCTATAGGCATCTCACTAGTAAACCAGCCAATGACACCCTCAAAGCGCTGAGCTCTCGTCATCTCTCTCGTTTAGCTTATCTCCTAGCGAACAGCAATAAATTGGTCGAGGAAACGCTGATCATTCTCCGAAAAGAGGCGTAGGTCCTTGACCCTATATTTGAGATTCGTGATACGCTCGATACCCATACCTAGGGCATAGCCCGAGTACTTTTGGCTATCTATGCCGCAGCTCTCGAGCACATTGGGGTCTACCATACCACAGCCGAGTATCTCTACCCAGCCCGTGTGCTTGCAGAAGGCGCAGCCCTCACCACCACAGATATTGCAACTAATATCCATCTCGGCTGATGGCTCGGTAAAGGGGAAGTACGAAGGACGCAAGCGGATCTTCGTCTCTGCCCCAAACATCTCTCGGGCAAAGTAGAGCAACACCTGTTTGAGGTCTGCAAACGACACATTCTTATCTATATATAAGGCCTCCATCTGATGAAAGAAGCAGTGAGCCCGATAGCTAATGGCTTCATTGCGATACACTCGTCCAGGACAAATGATACGTAGAGGAGGCTGCGTAGCACTCATTACTCGGCTTTGTACAGAAGAGGTGTGCGTACGCAGGAGGCTGCCTGGAACACCCTCGACAAAGAAGGTGTCCTGCATGTCTCGGGCAGGATGATCTTCGGCAAAGTTGAGCGAGGAGAAGACATGCCAGTCATCCTCAATCTCGGGCCCTTCAGCTATAGAAAAACCAAGCCGAGCGAAGATGGCACAGATCTCCTGCTGTACAAGTGTGAGTGGATGGCGCGTGCCTAGTGGTATAGGGTAGGACGTACGCGTCCAGTCTATAGAGGGTACCTGTTGCTGCACTGTGGAAAGACCATCACGCAGAGCATTGATGCGCTCTTGGGCAAGCTGCTTGAGCTCATTGAGTTGGAGCCCCACGGATCGCTTCTCCTCCGCAGGCACATGTCTAAAGTCATCGAAGAGGGCTGTTATCACCCCCTTTTTACTTATGTATTTAATACGAAGTTCCTCGAGCTCTTGCAGGCTCGAGCAGCTAAGCATCTCTATCTCGGCCAGTAGTTGCTTAATCTTATCTTGCATATCATCTATATTCTACAACTACAAAGGTATATATTTACCAGCACTATCATCCAACCCCAGGTGTACCTCCATCAAAGACAACCGCACAAAACCCATAAGTCCGATACTCGCTCTATAGATATTTTCTTTAAGTTCCGACATGCCTGAAAACAGCTCTTGAAGCCCCGAAAAAAATCTTCGGGAACTTTCAAAAAAAACTTCCCGAACTTTTTTCAAAAAGTTCGGGAACATTTTTTCGAGTATTCCCGATCTTTTTTTACCCCACTCCTTCTGGTCTAAAACAGTCCCTCGGGAAGAGGTCTCATCGCATTTATAAGATAATAGTTATCAGCCCTATACCAATCTTCTGGCGTAAGGTCAGCAAGGCGAATATGCCCCGAGACTAATAAATGCTCACGCATGACCCCTGGCAACAAAGGCACCCTGGGAGTTAACAGTTCTCCTCCCAGATTTAAGACAATATTGCTAAACCTAGTATCGGTCAGTAGCCCTTCGGAAACGAAAAGCACCTCTTCATCCTCCTCCATACCCTCGACCTCCAATACACGCCTATCCTCCCATTTGTATTCATAGCTAGCTCCAACAGGCAAACTCATCAGGTGAACATGTCTGATACAACGAGGTGTATAAGTCTCTCCTCGAGGTGCACAAATCTCATTAGGTGTATAGATGAAGCGAAGCTTGAGACAGTGCTCTGTGGATAACTCTGCCAAATAAGGCTCAAGCATGTGCATAAGTCCTCTAGTTCGCAATGCCTTTGCTAGGGTACTCTCGGGCACTTGAGCCTCAAGAGTACGCAGCATCCGCTTCTCATGCAGAGGAAGTAGCTGAGGCTCGCCCAAGACACAACGAATACTCTCTATAAATCGGAGTTCAGCGGGAGGTAAATCTTCTGTAAACATTCTTGATACTCTTCCTTCATCTGACTATTAATCGTGATACCACCACCAGATCTATAGAAAAACTCTCGCCCCTGCTGCTCAATATAGCGTATCATAACACCCGTATCAAGGCCTGCACCATCAAAATAGCCACAGATGCCTGTGTAGAAGCCCCTCGGACACGCCTCCGCCTGCTCAATAACCTCACAGGTCTTTGCCTTAGGCGCACCACTAATCGAACCAGCTGGTAAGAGCGAGAGCAAGATATCCCCCAATCGAGAGGACCAGCCCTCGGAGAGTTGTGTAACAACCTCGCTACTCATTTGGAGGATGGGGCCACGAGTCGTGGTTAGTCTATCGAGATACTTGAAACGGCGAACATGGGTTCGCCGTCCTACCCTATTGAGATCATTGCGCATTAGATCCACAATCGTATAATGCTCGGCATCCTCTTTGTAGTCAGAGAGAATACGCATCTGGGCATCGGGCAGGGCAGCATCAATTGTCCCCTTCATCGGGTAGGCAGTTAGCTCGCCTGAGGGTGCGATATGTACAAAGCTCTCAGGAGAAAAGCAAACAAAGCGGTTAGGATAAAGCACCTGATACCTCGCCCTCGTGTGTGCAAAGACATCCTCAAGACCTCCACTAAGTTCTATGGGCGTACGCAAAGTCAGGTTGGCAAGGAAGCTATCGCCACGCTCTAGAGCCCGATAGACGACTTCGAAACGATGAGCATAGACCTCCTCGCCCTCGGGGCTAAAGGAAAGAATACGTGGTACAACTAGGCTACGCGACTCCAAGCCACCACATATCTCTCCCACCCTGAAGCATAACCCCTCTACTGGTGGTGACGTGCATGCAGGATCAAGCCACAAAATTAGCTCTGTTAGCTCATAATCTAGGGCGAAGAAGAAGGGTCTTCCCTCCTTCCCCGCCCTATTGATCTGCTCTATGGCCAGGTTTACCCTTGCGTTTGTGGCAAACATGCTAGGACCGGCTAGGCATCAACAACCGAACCTCCTTAACCTTGGTGCGCTGTGCTAACCATATCCTTAGTTTTGCCTCCTCGGCGGAGGAGAGACGACCACTCTCAACAATGACGATAAGCGTAGAGTCGGAGCTCATCCCCTCCCTCACCTCAGGGGCAAACGAGAGACGACCTATGTCTGAAAATAGGCTACGCGCCTCTCGCTGTACATCGGGCAGCATCGTACTATACCGTTCGTAGTGGCGCAGCTGATTCTGTAAAGAATCGATCTGACGGCTCTGCTCTCGGATAATCTTGTCGGAGTTCTCATAGAGGTCCTGCAGCAGAACGCTCTTGATTTGGTTCATATCCATATTGTCTGCATGCTTAGACCCAAAACCTTGTCGCACGACAAGCTCCACATCTTGGAGGCCATAGCTAGGCATCAACATCTTGACACTATCGAGATAATCCGCCTCCAGCTCACGCCCCAAGAGGACGACCTCGAGTTGTCCCTTACCCCGGCTCATCGTCAGCCCCTCTTTAATAACCTGATTAGCAGGGTTGCTGAGCTGCTCCTGAACGAAGCGATGAGCTCCTACCTCGGCCATATTTTGGCTAATGAGCTGCCAACCGAAATAGACACTTGGGGCGATGGTACATACAGAGATAGCAATGACGAACTGCCTGATACGCTTCTCTCGCTCTGGATCTACAAAAGTCTTGTAAGGAAACTTCAGGACACGCACCATAATCAAAGTAGACAGCCCTATAAAGACCGAGTTGATGAGGTACAGATAAAATGCCCCAAAGAAAAAACTTAGATTACCCTGAGCCAAACCATACCCAGCGGTACAGAGAGGTGGCATTAGGGCCGTGGCTATCGCCACCCCAATAATCACGTTGCCCTTGTGGCGAGTACTGCTAGCCACAATACCTGCAGCTCCACCAAAGAAGGCTATCAGCACATCGTAGATCGTGGGCTGCGTACGAGCCAATAGCTCACTCTGTGCTTGGCTCAGAGGAGAGATAAGGAAATAGAGGGCCGCTGTAGCAATACTAATGAGTGTCATTAACCCAAGATTGCGCAACGACTTTTTGATAAGCTCAAAGTCATAGATACCTAGGCCTAGCCCAAAGCCAATGATAGGTCCCATAAGGGGAGAGACAAGCATAGCGCCGATGATGACGGCCGTCGAGTTGACATTCAGCCCCAGCGAGGCAATCAGGATGGCGAAGACCAAGATCCACATCTTCGAGCCTCGAAAATCCACATCCTCCTTAATGGCTTCGATAGTATAACGCTCGTTCTCCTTGTCGCCCTCAAGGTCAAAAATATAATGAAGTCTCTGCCTGAAGGCGGTAAGCAACCCTGGTGTCTTAGCCTCAGGGGTTTCGTTATTGTTCATCTTTATTCCCTTTGATTTATTGTGTAACTATGCTCTATCTGTGAGGCAGCAACTAAGACTACCATGCCATCATGTAGATAGGATGGTAAGTGAGGCGTACACCTCCAGCCTCATCTCGAAATAGCTGCCTATAACGGTGCTCGAACTGCCGAAGTCGCTCCACCGACCAAAATCCTTCGCCCGAGCCAACAGCCGTCACGCCCGTATGCTTAAGATGACGCAGCACTTCCCTAGGCGAAACGAAACGAAGCGGATAGTGCTCCTCCTCCAGCTCCCAGTGCTCATACCCCCCCAGGGCAGAAGTCCAAGCACTCACCTCAAGGTAGGACAAGCCTCGCCCCGTGAGCTGGCGCACTTCTGTAAGATTATCACAACCAAATGTACCGACAAGCAGCACACCTTCTGGAGCCAGTCTCCCACGCAGAGAGGTAAGAAATAACTCTGGATGATGAAACCATTGTAGAGCAGAGGCCGAGAGGATAAGATCGTATCCGCCTCCCAGATCTACCGTCTCGGCATCCCCTAGAATAAAGCTAGCAGGGCGAGCCGAACGAGGCATAAAATTGCTGTAGTGCAACATCTCATCACTGAGATCGTTGAGTGTCCATTGCTCCACCTCATAGCGGTCGTCAATATAACGAGCGAAGGCACCCGTGCCGCTACCAATCTCTAACGCCCTACCGAAGCTCTGCCTCCCAAGCCGAGAGAGCATGCGCTCCAGCACACCGTAGATATGCTGCTGAGCTAGAGCAGCACGATCGTAAGACGATGCCGAGGCTCCAAAGCGTTTGCCTACTGCTCCTTTATCTAGCTTCTTCAGCTCTAGCTCCATAGCTCGCTCCAGTGGGTCATTTGTCCAAATATATAGTGTGGGGCTTGGTGCATCCTACATGGGATGCCCTGCATCTGCCAATAAGCTTCTTGGTTGCTCGCTGGAATAATCCTATCTTCTAGACCAACGTGTGCCAGGCTCCAGTCTATCACACGAGTATCAAGGGCTGTATGTACACACTCTTGCTCACTATCATAAACAGCTTGTAGCTCGTCTCGTATCTCATCTGTAGTACGCTGCGCTAGAGCCTCAAATAAATGGCGTAAGCTCTTACCACCACACATGCGTCTATTGAAGCGCAGACGGTTCTCCTCCGTGATACTCTGGAGTGTTGCTTCAAAAA
This sequence comes from Porphyromonadaceae bacterium, assembly GCA_030528555.1. Lineage (GTDB taxonomy): Bacteria > Bacteroidota > Bacteroidia > Bacteroidales > Porphyromonadaceae > Porphyromonas. Next base: position 33,895 of record JAUMYQ010000004.1, read on the forward strand.
CAGCCGTGGGTATGCCCCAACGGTCGTCCATCGGATAACCCGTACCACACACTGCGACAGCTCGCTCCAGTGGTAAGGATTGGAGAATAGAGCGAAGCCTACCCACAGCCCAAACACCCATAGACCAAGCTACAAGGCTAATACGCTTGTAAGCAGATAGGTCAAGCTCCCACTCGAGGGTTCGGTAGTCCCAGAGTACAAGCAAATCGTATCCCGATGGCAAGTTCAAATGCTCTACGGCCTCAGGTGTCATCGCCCAACCGTTGAAGTAAAGGATTAGTCTTTCGGCCTCGGCTCCTCGGAGATATAATTTGTGCTGCATCGTAACAAAAGTCTTTGTAGTAGAGAATTACGCCCTCTCACCTTAGCTCTACAAAGCTGCCAACAGGACAGGCAGGTCTCGAATGAAAGCAGTTATATCTGTCTCACTCGTAAGTGACAGCCTCAGACGACAGCTACCCTCTGGAACAGTTGGGGGGCGAATTGGCAGGGTATAATAGCCCAACACCTTCGCCTGCTCGGTCAGGCGTACAGCATTGTCTGCACCACCAACGATTATAGGGACGATGTGGCTAGAGCTAGGCGTAGACAAGCCAAGGTCGGCCAAAGCATCATGCAACTTAGCCGTATGGGCAGCCACCAGCTCTCGCTGGGGACGATAGAGAGGCAAAGCTTCAAATACCCGACGAGAGAAGCGCACAGATAAGGGTGGTAGGGCGGTGGAGAAGATAAGCGAACGGCAGCGATTTATCAGGTAGCGTTTCACTAGCTCGTCACAGATGAGGTAACCTCCCATCGAAGCTAAGGCTTTGCCAAAAGTTCCTAGTAGGAAGTCAATGTCTCCGATGGTGCCAGTTTCCTCAGCCAATCCAAGTCCCGTTGCCCCTCGCACCCCGATAGCGTGTGCCTCATCCACATAGAGCCGTATCTGTGGATAACGATGCTTGAGGGCAACGAGGGCTGATAAGTCTGCCTCATCCCCATCCATGCTGTAAATACTCTCCACCATTACGATGATCTCAGGGCTAGAGGCATATTTGCGAAGTAGGCGCTGTAGATGCTCTAGGTCGTTGTGTCGCCACCGTTCGAAGCGACAGCCCGAAAGACGAATACCATCTATCATGCTGGCATGTATAAGCCTATCAGCTAGCACAACGGTCTTCGTACTGGCAAGAGCAGGCAAGATGCCCAAATTCATATGATAACCGCTACCAAAAATGAGAGCAGCTTCTCTGCCAAATCGTTTCATCATGAGGCTCTCAAGGCACTCATACTCCCCAAAGTTACCAGTCATCAGACGCGAAGATGTGCTGCCAGCTCCACCGAGCTCGGCCACATCGCCAAGGACTTCGTCCCGAAAGTCACCCCGAGAGGCTATACCTAGATAGTCATTGCTCGACAAATTGAGCAGTCGCCTTCCATCTAGCTCTATCTCTGAGCCGCGGACACGCAGCGAGGGGAGTTGACGCAGCATCTGTGCCTTCTGTAACTCTTCTAGATATTGCTCCAATCGTTTGTACATCCCAAGCTAGCTCTTGACTTTAGTAATCCCTAACTTGAGCATCATGATACTGTTGCCAGAGAGCATCATCCTCGTAGAATACGCCTACGAAGACCTTATCTGAGGTGATGCTGGTGCGCTTCTTGAAATAACCTACCCAGATACGCCTACCATCACCCTGCCAGGTCAGCTCAAGAGCACTCGTGTATTCGCTCTCCTCTCCCAAAACACGCATCAAGCACAGATGATGATATCCTCGTGTGTTGGTATCGAAGCTAGCATTATATCCATACCACAGCCTCGTTGGTAGCCCATATTTCTCCTCTAGATTTTGCAAAAACTGAGCATTCGGGTAACGCATCAGAGGCTTCTCTTTGTCATAATGCTCTTTTGGAGACCCGAAGAATATCCTCGCTAGACCCGAGGGAGCAAAAGAAAGGCTCACCGACCGAAATGATAGACCAGAGAAGTGCCTCGTTTTGATGAAGTCTGCACGCAGTATATCCCTACCATCAGGCTCCAAGGTCCAGCCCTTTTGCTCGGCAACATGCATCGCCTCAGCCTTGGTCATGCCCAGCCGAAACCCCATAACACCCACAATCGGGAGATGGCCATGAGCTTGCCTCTGAGCAAGCAACACACTCATAGCTCCCAAAATAAAGGTACAAAGCAATAATATCGGGCGTCTTGTCCTCATCATTATATGGATAATTCTGCTATATCGTTCGCAAGGCAAATCTAACAATTAAAATCAAAAAAGTTACTTTTGCAGCTATACATAACTTGAATGTTAGATTCATCAGATTCGAGTGTAATGAAACAATATGACAGAGTACTCCTCAAGCTCAGCGGTGAGTCCCTAATGGGCAATCAGCAGTATGGCATCGACACAGTGAGGCTAGCCGACTATGCCAGGGATATCCAGAGAGCTATCGAGCTGGGCACACAAGTCGCTATCGTCATCGGAGGAGGGAATATCTTCCGTGGCCTAAGCGGGTCCACCAAAGGCTTCGACCGAGTCAAAGGCGACCAAATGGGCATGCTCGCCACCGTTATCAACAGTCTGGCGCTCTCCTCTGCACTCTCCGCCATTGGGGTACGCAATAGAGTGCTAACGGCCATCCGCATGGAACCTATCGGTGAGTTATACACAAAATGGAAAGCCATTGAGGCCATGGATCAAGGTCAGGCAATCATCATCTCGGGAGGAACGGGTAATCCATTCTTCACTACCGACACAGGCTCCTCCCTCCGTGGCATAGAGCTAGAGGTAGATGTGCTGCTCAAAGGAACTCGTGTGGATGGGATCTATACAGCAGATCCTGAGAAAGACCCTACGGCGACCAAGTTCGACCGTATAAGCTATCAAGAAATCTATCGGCGTGGATTGAAGATCATGGACCTTACAGCCACGACGATGTGCATGGAGAATGACCTGCCTATCGTAGTCTTCGACATGGATACGCCTGGCAATCTTATGAGGGTTCTCCAAGGTGAAGCCATTGGTACTTATGTAAGTAACGAATAGGCGACCCTATACAAGGGTAAGACGCGTTATGTCGATTTCGGCACTTGAGTCTAAATATGCATCAGGTGTGCTTTCGTTGCCCTCATCTTCAATCCCTTGTGTCTGCACCCTACGTATTCTTATGTGGATATAACTAAAGAACAACGCAAACGAACAAAAACAATGAGCGAACTAAAAAGCATGATAGCCCAAGCGGGCGAGAGCATGAGCCGGGCAGTTGACCACCTCGAGGAGCAGCTGGGGCGTGTACGCGCAGGCAAAGCCAGTCCCAAGATCCTTGACGGTATTATGGTAGAGTACTACGGTAGCCTCGTCCCCCTCAACCAAGTGGGCACTGTGACCGTACCAGATGCCAAGAGCATCGTCATCACTCCTTGGGAGAAGACAGTTATTCGAGACATTGAGCGCGCTATCATCAATTCGCCACTGGGTATCACTCCCGAGAATAATGGCGAACTAATCCGCCTAGGGATCCCTCCTCTTACAGAAGATCGTCGCCGTGAGCTGGTAAAGCAGGTCAAAGCCGACAGTGAAGAGGCCAAGATCCGAGTACGCAACGTGCGCCGTGACACCAACGATGCCATCAAGAAAAGCATCAAGACGGACAATACTCCCGAAGATGTCGCTAAGGATGCCGAGGCCAATGTACAGAAACTCCATGACAAATATATCAAGCGTATCGAGGAGGTCTTCGCCGAAAAAGAGCGTGAGATTATGACGGTCTAGCGACCAAACCTGAGGAGACGATGGATGAAGTACAGGGGCTAGTTATCCGCAATACGGGTAGCCACTACCTGACGCTCTGCGATGATGGCGTAGAGCGTGCCTGCCTTGCCAAGGGCAACCTGCGCCTCAAGGGCATTCGCTCCACCAACCCTATCGTTGTTGGCGACCGTGTGCTGGTGCGTCTCACTCCCGATGGTGGGGGCGAGGCGCATTTTATCAAAGAGATCTTGCCTCGGCGCAACTACATCCTGCGCCGAGCCGCCAATCTATCCAAACAGTCTCACATCTTGGCGGCCAATCTGGATGCCTCACTCCTCGTCTGCACCATAGCAGCCCCTCAGACTAGCACAACCTTCATCGACCGATTTCTGGCCAACGCCGAAGCCTATAGAGTGCCCACTGAGCTAGTCTTCAACAAAGTAGACAGTCTAACTCCTGAAGGGCTAGACTACCTATCTGAACTAACCGACCTCTACAGCAGCATCGGCTATCCCTGCCACGTAGTCTCTGCCCTTACGGGCGAAGGGCTAGAGACCCTGAGGAGGCGCATCGAGGGGCACATTACGCTGCTGAGTGGCCACTCGGGCGTAGGCAAAAGTACCCTAATTAACGCCCTCATCCCAGGCGTGGAGCTCCGCACGGGCGACATCTCCGAGAGCCATTATACTGGCATACACACCACAACCTTCTCACAGATGATAGCCCTCCTCTCGGGCAATGGGTACTTGATTGATACGCCTGGAATTAAAGGCTTCGGGCTACTAGAGGTAGACGAGTACGAGGCATCACATTACTTTCGGGAGATTTTCGCCCTTCAGGAGGCGTGCCGATTTGGTAATTGCACACATACCCACGAGCCAAACTGTGCGGTGCGCTTAGCTCTTGAGGAGGGAGCGATTGCTGCAAGCCGTTATCATAGCTACCTCAGTATCCTAGACGAGCGACTAGAGGGCAAGTATAGGCCCGAGTATTAGGCGTAGCGACTTCGTTACAGCATCACCTGTAGGCCTTTCAGCTCTTACCAAACCTTATATTTCTGTGGGTATGCCCTAGCTACGAAAAGCGCTACTTACCACTGAACCTATCCGAAACATCGCCAGAGGGTGTCCCTAATCTTAAGGAACACCCTCTCGTTCATAAAGCTGGGTCTACTTACTTGAGGTTATCTTTGAAGAACTCCTCCAACTTGCCAAAGGGAATAACTCCCGCCCTATTATCATAAAAATCAATGTGTCGAGCATTAGGGACTACAAACAGCTCCTTGCTCTGTGTCCTCAAAACACCGTAGGCATCTTCACTCATATACCGAGAGTGGGCATGCTCTGCCGTAATAAGGAGAGTCGGCACCTCTATCTCATGGGCATACGACATAAGGGGGAAGTTCATAAAAGAGAGCAAGGTCGTAGCTGTCCAAACCTGCTCCGATACAGAACGCTCATGATAGCCTCTCGGAGTTTTATAGAACTCCACATAATCATTTAGGAACTGAGGGACATCTTCCGATGGGGCATCTGGCATTGGATACCCTGGCGTCGGAATACCTGTCTCCGCATCACGCCAGCGGATAGCACTAAGCGAACGTTTCGCTTCTAGACGCATCTCGGGGGTATTACCATCGAAGTACCCCTGGCTAAAAACACGAGACATATCATACATCACCATCGTAGCGACGGCCTTGACGCGTGTATCGATGGCAGCAGCACTGAGAGCGAATCCGCCCCATCCACAGATGCCGACAAGTCCTATCTTGTCTCTATCCACCATCGGCTGGAGGCCCAGACAATCGACCGCAGCTAAGAAATCTTCGGTATTGATATCGGGCGAAGCCACATTACGAGGCTCACCACCACTCTCTCCCATATAGGACTTTCACCACTTGCTCACTTTCAGGAAATATATCGGTCATCTTGACCCCACATGATGTTATCCATATAGAAAGCCTTGAAAAGAGCAGGCTCGGCATGCGCCATCCGAACATACCCCAGACCTAAATCCCAAAATGCATTACCTGTTTTAGTAAACCCGAGCATGATATCTTGGAGATACGGAAGGGCTTTTTTACAAATCTCGGCTTTGAGTTCGTCCACACTTTTGTAGCACCAATAGATTGGCTGAGTAGAACAGCATTATCGTTGCTTTAGGCATATTTCTTTAGAAGCGATAGTGAGAACATCTGTTGTATAACAGATGATATACCCTACAAGAGTATCATATTTTCTCAAAATAAGCACAACTGAATTTCATAGATTTCTTTGAAAGTTGGGCAAGCCTATAGATAAAGATTTAGACGAAAAACAACCCTCACGACACCTATCAAAAACCCCATTAAATACTCTCAAAAAAGTGTTCCCGAAGATTTTTCGGTTAGTAGGTGTATTTCCTAAGATACTTAGATACAAGAGATAAAAAACCATGTTCATAGGACAAACAAATGGATCAAGGACAGTCAAATCTCAAAGCCATTAGCTCGATCTCCATGCATCAACTCTTTGATTTTTAGCTACAAATCAGCAAGATATAGCAAAGGTTATCCCTCCTATTCCTCATCTAAGCGATTTTCATCCTAGAGACTATTCCGAAGAAGAGACCTGGAGCTAATTGGGACGTAGGCGAGGTGTTAGTCGGGGTATAGCAAACCGAACACCCATCCCTAGAAGCGTATAGGGATAGTGCCTAAGACCTTGCTCGATATCAGCTGTGAGCGTACAAGCCTGCCCAAGACGGTAGCTCAAGCTAGCTCGCCAAGATATCGGTTGGTCTCCATACTCGGGATGATATGCCCCATGCTTCCAACCAGCATACCCCGAGAGATCTGTACGCAGCTCCAACGACCGCCACGAGGCACTCAACTGCCCACCGTACATTAGAGCGTCATCTTGGTGACTAGCAAGCCCTGTCTCCCAACATAGAAACCCCAGATGCAGAGCGGCACGCAAACGAAACTCATCCGTATGCAAGAGGTCTTTACCTCCCTCTAGCGAGAAATAATAACCTGGCGTGTCATGAAAACGATGAGAACGACCGCTCGGAGCCGCTGCCGTCTTGAGCGTTATATTGAGTAGCAAATTGGGCTTCAGTCCCTGAGCCTCACGAAGTAGGCGGATGCGTGTCTGCAGGTAATAATCCCCACCCATAAAACCTCGCTCTTCCCCCTTGGGGACCTCCATACGCTTTGCTTCGGTTTCCGATAGGCTATAGTACTCCTCAATGACACCCCATCCCCTGACAGATACAGCCTCGGAGATGAGAGGCACCTCAAGATCTACATGTAAGGCATAGCTCTGCTGCCCAGACGCAATGGCGGTACTAAGCCGTGGAGCAAACTCCGTACTGCGGGCAATCCTACCAAGGTCTATAGGTGGCACTGGAAGAGCATGAGGACCGAACCAAGGTGGAGCATAAGGATAGTCGGCTCGTTGCGCCTGAAGTTCATTACGCCCTACAAGGACAATGAAGGCACCCAAGACGATTGTACCAATTAGTCTTTTCATAATATATCAGTTTTTGGCCTTGAAACGACAAAAGCTTATCGAGATGGCCTCCCTTTATCATCAAGGGTCGGCTATGATGCTAAGCTTCTGTCCTTATACCTTTTGAGGACAAATAAACGAGGGTATGCCATACTATCACGGCATACCCTCTATATGTAATGTCTCCCTATCTAGGGATAGGAACGAACTTACTTTACTTTGGCTACGATTGCCTTGAAAGCCTCTGGATGATTTACCGCTAGGTCGGCAAGAACCTTACGGTTGATCTCAATACCAGCTGCATGCAGAGCACCCATTAGGCGAGAGTAAGACATACCCTCTAGGCGAGCCGCGGCGTTGATACGCTGGATCCAAAGGGCACGGAAGTTACGCTTCTTATTCTTACGGTCGCGATAAGCGTAGGTCAGACCCTTCTCCCAAGTGTTCTTGGCAACGGTCCAAACATTCTTGCGAGCACCATAGTACCCACGAGTTAGCTTGAGAATTCTCTTTCTCTTGGCACGTGAAGCTACGTGATTAACTGATCTTGGCATAATACTAATTGTTTTTGATAGGCAGCGGTCTCGGCCTCTCGGCAAGACACTTAGCGATGCTGTCCTCTCTGTTACTTAAAATCGTGATAAAACTCGTCCTCCCTAGGGGTCTACTTGAGGCGAAGAAGCTCCTTAACCTCGCGCACATCCACACTAGCCACAAGGCCGAAGTGCGTGAGGTGACGCTTCTGTTTCTTAGTCTTCTTGGTCAAGATGTGACGCTTGAAGGCGTGTTTACGCTTGATCTTACCTGACCCAGTGAGAGCAAATCTCTTCTTAGCACTGGAGTTAGTCTTTTGCTTAGGCATTTTGCTTGTTAATTATATTAGTTAAAACACTGACCTGCTACCCACGCAGCCCATGCGCGGCAACAGGGCTTTCTAGATTACTCTTCGTTGGCCTCTGCTTCTACCTTGGGAGCTGTCTCCTTTTTTTGTACAGGCTTGGCCTCCTTCTTGCCTGAAGCTGGCTTTTTGGGTGCAAGCATGATGGTCATACGCTTACCCTCCAGCACAGGCATGCTCTCCACCCTACCGTAGTCCTCAAGGTCGTTGGCAAAGCGTAAGAGCAGCACCTCACCCTGCTCCTTGAAGACAATAGAGCGACCGCGGAAGAAGACATAAGCCTTGACTTTCGCTCCCTCGGTGAGGAAGCTCTTAGCATGCTTGAGCTTGAAATTGTAGTCGTGGTCGTCCGTCTGAGGACCGAAGCGAATTTCTTTGACCACGACCTTCACGGCCTTAGCCTTCTGCTCCTTGAGGTGCTTTTTCTGCTGATAAATAAACTTCTGATAGTCGACGATGCGGCATACCGGCGGATTGACGTTGGGAGAGATCTCCACCAGATCCAAATCTTGCTGGTTGGCTATGCGCTGAGCCTCTTGGACGGTATAAACGCCCTGCTCCACATTATCTCCCACTAGACGTACCTCACGTGAGCGAATCTCTTGGTTCACTCGGTACTGAAACTTCGTTTTGTTGTCTACTGCCATTCAGTATGCTGTTGTATCTATCGGAGACACCTTGAGGTTACCCCCGACTTTGAGCTATTTATTTAGTTATTAATCAGCACTTTCTCCTTTCCAGGCATTGAGCATTCGGCTCACTTCCTCCTGGATAAGTGCCACAAAGTTAGCAATTTTCAGCGAACCAACATCGCCCTCTCCCTGTTTGCGGACGCTTACCTCGCCTTGCTCGGCCTCCTTCTCTCCAACGATAAGCATATAGGGGATACGCTTGAGCTCGTTGTCTCGTATCTTACGGCCAATCTTCTCGTTACGATCGTCTACCTGCACGCGGATATCCTCGGCATTGAGTTGCTTAGCCACCTCATGGGCATAGCCGTTGAACTTCTCACTGATGGGCAGGATAACCACTTGGTCGGGCGTAAGCCACAAGGGGAACTTACCACCGGTGTGCTCGATGAGGACAGCCACAAACCGCTCCATCGACCCAAAAGGCGCGCGGTGTATCATCACCGGGCGGTGCTTCTTATTGTCCTCGCCCGTATACTCGAGCTCGAATCGCTCGGGCAGGTTATAGTCTACCTGAATTGTCCCGAGCTGCCATCTGCGCCCGAGGGCATCCTTGACCATAAAGTCGAGCTTTGGACCATAAAATGCCGCCTCTCCGTATTCTATTACGGTAGGCAACCCTTTCTCAGCACATGCTTCGATGATGGCCTGCTCAGCGCGCTCCCAATTCTCGTCCGTCCCGATGTACTTCTCTCGATTGACCTTGTCGCGCAGTGAGATCTGCGCCTCAAAGTTCTCAAAATCCAGAGCCTTGAAGATGATGAAGATGATATCCATCACCTTCATAAACTCATCCTTGATTTGGTCTGGGCGACAGAAAAGGTGGGCATCGTCCTGCGTGAAGCCTCGCACGCGAGTAAGCCCATGCAGCTCACCGCTCTGCTCATATCTATACACCGTACCAAACTCCGCCAGGCGAATAGGCAGATCTCGGTAGGAGTGTGGAGCAAGGCTCTTAAATACCTCACAGTGATGGGGGCAATTCATCGGTTTCAGCATGAACTCCTCACCCTCCTGGGGGGTAGAGATTGGGCGGAACGAGTCAGCCCCATACTTCGCCCAGTGGCCAGAGGTGATGTACAGCTGCTTGCTGCCGATATGCGGGGTGATAACTTGTTGGTAACCAAATTGCTTCTGGATTTGCTTGAGGAACTCCTCAAGGCGCAGACGCAGCTGTGTACCACGAGGTAGCCACAGAGGCAATCCCGAACCCACGTTCTGAGAAAAGGCGAAGAGCTGAAGCTCCTTACCAATCTTGCGGTGATCGCGCTTCTTTGCCTCCTCTAGCATCACCAGATACTCATCGAGCATCTTCTTCTTTGGGAAGGTAATACCATAGATACGGGTCAGCTGCTTGCGCTTCTCGTCACCACGCCAATAAGCTCCAGCTACGCTCAGCAGCTTAATAGCCTTGATATAGCTAGTATTCGGCAAGTGTGGCCCACGGCACAGGTCGGTAAATGCGCCCTGCGTGTAAGTCGTAATCGTACCATCGGCAAGCTCCCGAATGAGCTCTACCTTATATTCGTCTTGCTTAGTCTCGAAGTAGGTCAGCACATCGGCCTTGCTGATAGGGCGACGGATGTACTCGCTCTTTTGGGATGCGAGCTCGGCCATCTTCTTCTCGATAGCTGGCAGGTCGGCATCCTTAATGCTGATGCCCTCTCCCGGATCTACGTCATAATAGAAGCCTTGCTCGATAGCCGGACCGATACCAAACTTCGTCCCTGGATAAAGCGCCTCGAGGGCTTCGGCCATAAGGTGCGCACTGGAGTGCCAAAAAGCGTGTCGCCCCTCGGGATCATCCCACTTGTAGAGTTTAAGCGACACATCTTCGGTGATGGGGCGTGTCAGATCCCATATCTGGTCATTCACACCAGCGGAGAGCACCTCCTGCTGTAGCCTTGGGCTGATGCTACCAGCTATATCCCAAGCCGTCACGCCCACCTCATACTGACGGACGCTGCCGTCAGGAAAAGTAATATTGATCATCTTCTTATATCGTAACTATAATTCACGCCATCTGCACAAACGAGACTACGATATGGAATGCCCGAAAGCATGCTTGCTTCGTCTCTTCTGTGGACTTTACGCGACAGATAGGGTCATCCGCCATACCTTAAGTCGGACTTACTCACACTTCTGGCATATCCTCCTAGCATCTCAATCCTAAGCTGCCAAGCTCGCCACTCCATGTAATAGTTTTCAAAGCGAATGACCTCTCCGAGAGCAAAGATACTACTTCCTTATATACTACACTAACAGATACTTCTTCAACCTCTACACTCCTTCCTCATCGGATCAGTCACAACAACCTTGATCGTACGTCCAACCCAAGAAAGTTTTCAATAGCCTAGAATACACTTTCGACAAGACAACAACGTCAAAATCGAGAGTAACTATGATATTAATCCTCCTCCGTCATAAAGAGCAGATAAACTATTCATTTTGATATCATTAGAGAGACACCCCATCTTTTCTCAAAATGTTCCCGAACTTTTTTCTCGGAGTTCCCGAACTTTTTCCAAAAAGATCGGGAAGTTTTTTTTGAAAGTTCCCGAAGATTTTTCGCATCAATCAAGATTCAATACAACTACCTAGAAAACAGAAAATTATACATTCCAAGAATAATTATGGATTACTTGGGCAATTGCACTGAAATCCGATGAAACCATCCTTGGGAGCAAAAGTATCACTAAAGCTCTACCCACTCATCTAACCAACCCCTCGAAGGAACTAGAGACAAAAGATATCCCCTGAGGAGCCTGGGCTCCTCAGGGGATATCTCACTTATCGTTGTAGACAACAGTGTGACTACTTCTCCGCGTTCATGATCACAACGCGGTTCCAAACATTCTCTGCATAAGGCTGCTGGCGGTCGCCCTCCCAGCTCGTCTTGATGCGGTCAGCAGAGATGCCGAACTGCTCTACAAGGATCTTGGCTACAGCCTTGGCACGGCGTTCCGAGAGATTGTAGTTATAGTCGGGCTTACCTGTCTCTCTATCAGCATAGCCAACGAGGGTGATGGTTTCAGTATTGTTCTTGGCATACTCAGCGATGTTACGGATGTTGATCATCTGATTGGCATCTACCTTATCGCTATTTAGACGGAAGTAAACTACATTGCCTACAGCAACACCAGCTTGAGGAGTAAATGTAATTGGCTCTGGACATCCCTCTGGACGCTTACGCAGCTCAGCATTCTCGGCACGGAGAGCATTGAGCTCATCGTTCAGACCACGAAGCAGCCCTTCGTCCATACGAGCTATAGGAGTAAACTCTTTCTTGCCAAGATGGATACCGAGGCTAGCCCCCAGTGAACCCAGCACGCCACCACGGATAGTTCCTCTCTTCATGTTAGCGAGGCTAGTGAGCATATAATTATTGGCTGACACCTGTCCCTCGATATTGAGATCTACACGCTTAGCCAGACGGAGCTTGAGCTGAAGACCAGCATGAGCCGATGGCGACAGACGTTGAAACTCGGTATTGCGATAGTTCTGCCCCTCGGTTGTTAGGTCGAAGATATAGCCAGCACCCACACCAACAAAAGGAACAACGTGAAAGAAACGATTTTCTTTATATGGCGAGAAGTAATTCACAAGGTCAAACATAAAGTCGTAATGCGCCTGAACATACTTATGACGCCACTCCGTCTGCCCGAGCTTTCCAGCAGTGTACGCTCTAGGGAAGTGCTTAAGCTCGCCCCCCTGTAGCTGAAGACGAGTGGCGAAGTAGGGGCTGTGCCACTTACCGACACCGAGAGTAGGGTTTACGAGGCTTACACGCTCGAGATACTCAGCCTTATCGCTATTCGAGCCACCATAACTAACCATTGCCGCGTTGCCAAGCTCTAGGAACCAGTGTGCCGATGCCTTATCCTTAGCAAATACGGTCTTGTGAGCTGGAACCTTATCTTGAGCTGATAGTGCAGACACTCCCACGAAAGCAGCAAGGGCCACACCCATTATCTTTGTATTCATACTAATTTCTGTTTCCTTATAATCTGTTATTACTTAGAGCGAATGATCACGACACGATTCCAAGCAGTCTGTGCCTTGTCTGCGAATGGCATCTCTGCCTTCCACTCTACGGTGATGTTTTCCGTAGGTACTCCGTACTTTTCGTTCAGGAGCTTAGCCACTTCCTTGGCACGCTTCTCAGCAAGAGCTTTAACACGGCTCTCTGCCTTATGCGCGTAACCCGTCACTACGAGCTCTCCGTTGAGATTCTTAACGAACTCAGCAGCATCGAACAGGTTGATAAGCTGGTCCTCGGACACCTGATATGCTCCATTCTTGAAGAGGATAGACTTCTCAGCCAAAAAGAAATTTTTAGCCACCTCTGCTGGAGCAAAAGTAGTTACCTCTGGGCACTTCACTGGGCGCTTGCTCAGCTCAGCATTCTCAGCACGGAGTGCGTTGATCTGACCCTGAAGACGACCGATGGCATCTTCGTCCAACATACGAGCAGGAGTGAAGCCAACCTTGCCAAGGCGGAAGTTGAGACCTGCCGAGGCTCCGAGACGCAGGTTATTGGCAGCAGCTAGAGGATAAGACTCCGTCAGGTGCATCCCATTCCAAGTGGCCTGTCCTTCCACGACAAAGTCCACACGCTTGCCAAGACGACACGCTAGCTGAAGCCCAGCATTGGCTGTAGCTGCATGCACATTGTCCCACTTATGTGAACTATCGAACTTGTACTCATAGCCCACACCCACGAAAGGATTGATGTGCAGGAAGTAATTCTTGCCATGACGACCAAAGAGATTCACCAGGTCGAGCATAAAGTCGTAGTGTCCACCAACAAAGTAATTCTTGTGCGTTGCCAGCGTAGCAGCACCAGCCATCGAGGCAGTCTCAACGAATGTTTTCGCCTCACCACCCTCTACCTTGAGGCGTGTAGCGTAATAAGGGCTATGCCACTTACCGACAGCAAGCGAGGGCGTGACACCGATACGGTCGGCCAGCTTCGCCTTATAGTTGTCTCCGTTCATCATCATAGAGGTACCACCCTGGAATGTGATGAACCAGTTGTGCGACGTGCTCTTCTCATAGGCAACCCCACAAGCCTTAGCACCGTCCGATTGAGCACTTACGCTCAGCGTCATTACCCCCATGAGAGAGAGTAGAGTTAGCTTAAACTTCATAAAATAGCTTTTTAAAACAATACTTATATTTCTACTAAATCTTAGCCTCTCAGCTATAATTGTCTCACAAGCTCGGCAAAGATGCGTCCCATACGCTCACTGGCTGCATTGGCTGCATCTATTACATCTTGAGCATCATTGACAAAGTCATCGGCAAAGTGATAGCCTTCATTCGTAATCACACTCATACCAAAGACTCTCATCCCTGCATGTCGTGCCACAATGACCTCGGGAACGGTGCTCATACCAATGGCATCGCCACCCACCTTGCCCCAAAAGGCATACTCGGCTGGTGTCTCATACGATGGGCCCGTTAGCCCTACATAAACTCCTTCCTTCACTGGGATGCCTAGCTCCTGCGTGATGGCCTTCGCTTTGGTAATGAGCTCTCGGTCATAGGCGCGGGTCATATCAGGGAAGCGAGGGCCGAACATCTCCATATTTGCCCCCACAAGTGGATTGGGCATATTGTTGATGTGATCCTTGATAATCATCAAGTCGCCCACCTTAAATGTCGTATTGACACCTCCTGCAGCATTGGATACCAAAAGGTTTTCGATACCGAGGAGCTTCATCACTCGGATGGGGAAGGTCACCTGGTCCATCGGATATCCCTCATAATAGTGGAAGCGTCCCTGCATCGCTATAACAGGAATGCCACTAAGTAGCCCCACAATGAAGTTGCCCTTGTGTCCAATGGCCGTAGAGTGAGCAAAGTGAGGTATCTGAGTATAGGGGATGACTGTAGCATCCTTAATTGAATTTGCCAGGTCTCCAAGACCGCTCCCCAAAACAATGGCCGTCTTGGTCTCCTTGGGTAGGCGAGAGGCTAGGAACGAAGCCGCCTCGTGATAATGCTGTTCTTGCATCATAATGTACAACACAATTATTATGTAAACACCGGCGAGCTTGGCAAGTCAGCCCTCCGAGCCGAACATACCGCACCACCATAGGTCAAATATAGAGGAAAAACACCGTTCTCCAAAATTGCTCCATGCGTGCTCCCTTCGTCCACTCCCTTAGAGCTAGACTATTCATAAACGATAAGCATGAGAGACAGAGGGGTATAAATCCAAAGTGAGACAAAATATATACCTTAGACAACCGAAACAAGATCAAAGACAATGAGACGCAACCTATATATATATGTGGTGCTTATCCTAATGCTCATCCCATCCTCTTGGGGCACAGCACAGCGACTTAGCCCCATGGCTCAGGGACGGTGGGCCAAAATATCCGTTACCACGACTGGGCTACATCGACTGACGGCCAGAGATCTCAGGGGGCTAGGCTTTGAACATCCCGAGCGCGTGCGCATCTGGGGCTATGGTGGTAGGCTTCTTCCCGAGCAGATTGTCCTCTCGAGGAAGGATGGACTGCGTGAGGTCCCTACCCTCCTTGAGGACAATAGTCTCTATTTCTACGGTGAGGGGACTACCTCCTGGCACTATCAGGCGGCAAGCCAATACTTCATCCACCTGACCAACCACTACACCACAAAGGGTTACTACCTCCTCAGCGAGGGAGATAACCCTAAGCGCATGCCATCTATTCCTGCCGAAGAGCTCCGATCGGATAGCGAGGAGGCTGGCCAGGGGATCAGCTTCATAGTTGGCGAGGAGGATAACCACTCGCTCTCCAAATCGGGACGTAAGCTTTATGGTCAGAGCCTACAGACACGCCCCAGACTAAGCGTGACCCACACGCTTCCAGATGCAGAGGCAGTACATCTACGCTTTGCCTATATGGCATTCCCTACAGTCCAAGACGCTACGCTAAGGGCAAGTATAGAAGGCAGAGAGGTCGCCATAGCAACTATCACATTGGCGGAGATGCAACGCATAGCTCATACAGGAGGTAGCTATAAGGTCTACGGCACAGAACGCGTAGAGCTTGCCTCACAAGAAACTAGCATCTCGGGCGGTAAGTTGAGCCTTGACTTCGAGCTCTCGGCAACGGGCTTTCCAGCCCACTTCGACTACTACGAACTAAACGTACGTCAACAGCTTCGTCTACGTGGAGAACAGCTACGCTTTAGTCGCAAGCTAAGCCACAGCACGCCTAGCCAGATGCAGCCCTATCGGCTCGAAGGTATGCGTGGCGCAATACTCTTGCGACTTGATGGAGGCAGCCAAGCCTCGATAGTGGCTCACAGCATCGCCAGTGATGCGGTGAGCCTTCGGCTAAGAGCCTCAGACGAGGCTGGCGCACCACAGCATTACCTAGCTACGACCCTGGAGGCTGCCCACACACCACAGCTACATGGCCCCATTGGCAATCAAAATCTACTCGGCAGCTCATCGCCTGCTGACCTGCTTATCATCACTACAAACGCACTCAAAGCTGAGGCTACACGTCTAGCCACTCACTACGATAAACAGGGCTATCGTGTGGAGTTAGCCACACAAGAGGAGGTTTTCAACGAATTTAACGGTGGCACACCCGATGCCACAGCCTATCGCCTCTGGGCACGTCACCACTACGACCTGCATCAAAAACAAGCTCCAGGCAAAGACTGTCGCCTACAGCTCCTCCTCATAGGCGATGCTGCCTATGATAACAGGAAACTCACTCAAGACTGGCAAATACTGCCATTAAAAAACACGGAGCTATTACTGAGCTATCAGTCCACAGCCTCGCTAGACCTTAGCAGCTATACTTCGGACGATTATTTCGGTGTACTGCGTGACGAAGAGAGCCGAGGCTCAGATCAGAATGGACAGCCTCGCTATCCCGAGCTAAAGGACCTACCCATGGATATCGGTGTAGGACGACTACCTGTGCGCTCTCCTCAGGAGGCGCGTAGCGTCATCAATAAGATCATTCGCTACGAGACGATGCCTCCAAGCGGGGCTTGGAAGATGCGCACCGTCTTCCTTGCAGACAACGGTGACGGTAACAGCCATACTCGCCAGAGCATCGAGATCAGTAACCGCCTCGAAGCCCAGGTCCCAACCCTTGAACTCAACAAAATATATATGTCAGCCTATCCACGCGTAAGCATCGGTGGTATGACGAGCGTCCCAGGTGCCCATCGAGCCTTCCTAGAGGCCCTCAACGAAGGCGTGCTCATCGCCAATTACAACGGCCACGGTAGTCCCAAAACCTGGGCTGATGAACAGGTACTTACCATCAACGACATCCAAAACTTCACCCATGAGCACCTGCCCCTATGGATTACGGCCACGTGTGACTTTGGAGGCTTCGATGCCCCTGCGACCTCGGCTGGCGAAGAAATTCTTCTACACCCTACAAGCGGAGGCATAGCCCTGCTCTCCACGACGAGGGTCGTCTGGGATATTCCCAATCAGCTGCTCAATATGGCTATCCTCAAAGAACTATTCATCCCAGAAGAAGATGGTAGATATCGCCCTCTGGGTCTAGTTATCCGTGACGCCAAAAACTCCCTGCGTACGCGCAGTATTCCTGAGAATAGGCTCAACTTTGTCCTCTTAGGCTCGCCTCTATTACGCCTGCCTCTACCACCTAGCTTGGCACAGGTTAGTTCGCTGGCCAGCACCCCGACCAACACCCCTCAACCCATTCGGCTGCATGCCCTGGAGCGCATACCTCTGGAGGGCTACATCCAAACAGCCTCGGGCGATATTGATGGCGACTTCTCAGGACGCGTAGCCCTCACCATCTACGATGGGGAGGAGGAGCTAGAGACCATCGACAACTTTGGTCGCAGTGATAGCGAGGTAAGCCCCACCAAATATCGTACCTACCGCAACGTTATCTATGCGGGCTATGCCGATGTGCAGAATGGTCGGTTCGCCACCCACTTCGACATCCCCAAAGATGTTGCCTACTCGGAGCGTCAGGGGCGCATCAGTCTCTACGCCATTGACCCTCTTCGTAGGCGTGAGGTCATTGGGCTATCCAATGCCTTTGTTATCGTGCCTGGCTCTCGGGGAGGCAGCGTTACAGACACTGATGGCCCACTTATCCATTCGATAAAGCTCTCGGGACGAAATGCTCTCTCGAAGCCTCGCGTAGCTGGCTCAACCTTGCTTGAGGTCGAGCTAAGCGATGAAAGTGCGATCAACCTCTCTACAGCAGGCCTCGGGCACCGCATGCGCCTAACGATAGACAACAGCATAGACAAAGCTTACGACCTCTCTAAATACTATAGCCCACTACCCGACCGCAAAGGGTGGGGTCGCATCAGCTACCTCATTCAGGAGCTGCGAGAGGGCGTACACAGAGCACGGCTCGAGGTATGGGATATCCACAACAATGCCACACAAACAGATTTTAGCTTCGTTGTAGAGGAACGGATCGCTCCCTCTATAGAACGACTAGAGCTACACCCTTCTCCTCTGAGACGAGGGCAGAGTGCTAGTGTATTGGTCACTCATAATCTTGCTGGCAGTGATCTCATCGCTCACCTCTCTATCTATAACATGGACGGCAAACTGATCTGGGAGCGCAAGCATACCAAAATCGTAGCCTCGAAGAGTGCGAGCTACACTCTAAGGCTGTCCGAGGGAGATCTTCCTGCTCTTGGACTATGGCCCAGAGGTACATACTTGCTTCACCTATCTCTCTCGGCTCCAGGAGGAGCCATAGGCTCGGCAAGTAGCAAGTTCGTCATTCATTAGATCCACTACTGGAGGTAGCCCATACCTCAGTAAGACTTTTCCAGAGTGCATCATCCACTGTATGTGTCTTGGTGCTCTCTTGTTCTTTACTAGGTAGTACAGACATCACCTTGAGAACCAAGCTAGTAAGGCTAGTATCCTAATCAGGGCAAGCACACCAAGGTCCAGAGCCATCGGGCCTGCAATCTTCGGATTTTCCAGAGGACTCTCAATACACTGATATATAGCTTATTAAGAATCCTCTCGGTTCATCGAAAAAATGTTCCCGAACTTTCAAAAAAAACTTCCCGATCTTTTTGGAAAAAGATCGGGAAGTTTTTTTTGAAAGTTCGGGAACATTTTGATAAAAGATGGGGTATATTCAGAGAGAGAACGTAATGCACTTAAATTGAATAGCTTGCTCTCTCTCGCTAGTTCAAGTCAAGCAATGAGCGGACCACAAGGCTAGAAGCGAGGGGTAGCGCCTCTATTTTGAACCCAGCCTGGGCTCTATTCGGAGGACAATATCTCATGTTTACAGCCCTTAATGGGGCAAGCTCTTCAAGCTCCTCTGGAGGGAGCTTTCACGCCCCGATAGCCTTTTCGCAAGCTGTACGCTTTTCATTATCTTTGAGCCTCATATCATGACAATAGATAGATCACAACATGGATATTACTTGCTCCATTACATACAGAGCCGAGCATGGCCACAGGCTATGTATCTGTGGCTCGGTACGTGAGCTAGGTGGATGGGACGAGGAGCACGCCATAGACCTGAGCCAAGAGAGCGAAGATCGCTGGGTATGCACGGTTAGGGTCGATGGCAGGCGTAAGGAGTTTGCCTACTACTACCTCGTCAAAGACGCGGAGGGCAAGGTACTACGCCGAGAGTGGAAGCGCATGCATCGCTTGAGTATCAAGGCTCCCTTTCGCTCCATCTACATGGACGACAGATGGATAGATAGACCCAAGAATGCGCCCTTCTACAGCTCTGCTTTCTATGACGTCATCTATAGGCAGACCGAGCACCTATTCGAGAGCATGGGCGTAGTGCGCAGCCTTGATCTAGAGCGTGTAGTCCTACAGATCTATGCCCCGACCGTACCGAGTGGATCACGCCTTTACCTAAGTGGATCTACACCTAAGCTCGGGATGTGGGATGTGCAGCGCGCTATCCCGATGGACTACCTCGGCAAAGGAGAGTGGACAACCTATATAGATATGGACAGAAGCCTCTTCGAGGGGCTAAGGGTAGAATTTAAATTCCTCATCTCGGACGAGAAGCGAGAGGCGATACGCTGGGAGGAAGGTCAGAATAGACACTTCATCCTCCCCCCCCAAGGAGCATACGATGCCATTTACGTGGCAGGTATGAGCTTCTCAGATGAGCACTACCGTCCACGCTTCGCAGGCATGGTAGCCCCACTCTTTTCCTTAAGGAGTGAGGAGGACTGTGGCATCGGAGACTTTGGGGTACTCAAAAAGGCAGTGGATTGGGCCGCAAGCTCTGGACTACGTGCCCTCCAGCTTCTACCCATCAACGATACCACATACTACCGAGATTGGCGAGATAGCTATCCCTACAATGCCATCTCGGTCGATGCCCTAAGCCCCATATTCGCAGACCTTAAGGCTTTGCCTCCACTCAAAGCTCCCGAGGGAGCGAAGCTCCTACAACGTGCCGAAGCTCTGCGCCTTAGCCCCACCGTCCTCTATCCCGAGGTGCAGCAGCTCAAAGAAGACTACCTATGGCTGCACTACTTGGAGCATGGAGGTGCGACGATGAAGAAGCGTCCTTACAAGCAATTTGCACTCTACGAGGCAGAGTGGCTAATGCCCTATACGGCTTTTTGTCTACTTAGAGACAAGCACCCAGGGCTAGGGCTGGAGGCTTGGGGCGAGTACGCAAGTTACGACCCTCAGCAAGTGACCCGACTGCTAGAACATCCCGACAATAGAGATAGAGCGAACTATTATAAATATGTACAGTTCGTCTTGCATGAGCAGCTCCTCTCAGTGCGCACCTATGCCGAGGAACGAGGTATTCTACTCAAGGGGGACATCCCTATTGGAGTATCTCCCCAGAGCGTTGAGGTGTGGGTGCATCCCGAACTATTTCATCTCAATCTCTCGGCTGGAGCACCACCTGACGACTTTGCCATAGATGGACAAAACTGGGGCTTCCCAACCTACAACTGGCAAGTCATGCAGAGAGATGGTATGCTATGGTGGCGCAGGCGTTTCGAGCGCATGTCTAACTATTTCAAGGCTTTCCGTATAGACCATATCCTTGGCTTCTTCCGTATTTGGGAGATCCCTCGGCATCAATACTCTGGGCTATTGGGGCACTTCTCCCCTGCCTTACCCTATTCGCTCAACGAATGGCGACAGCAGCTTGGGCTGACCGAGGGAGACATGCTGGAGCACCTGATCTATCCCTGCCTACACGAGAACGATCTCGAGGGTGAGGCCGCTTCTCTCTGGCAACGATGCCGTGAGGCTGGTCTGCTCCTTCGCATCGCTGATACGCCTTACTACCGCCTCAGTACCACAAGCCAGAGAGAGGCAGAGCATATGGCGCGAGAGTTGCTAGGGCAAGCTGCCGACATTAGCCCCATCATCGCGCTTTGCCACGATGTAGCCCTCATAGAGGACAATCACACGCCTGGGCTATACCACCCACGCATCGCCCTACAGACTACCCAGCTGTACAGTCGTTGGACTAGAGAACAGCAAGCTCGCTGGGATCGAATAAATGAAGATTACTTCTATCACCGCCACAACGACTACTGGCGACAGACGGCTATGAAGAGGTTATTGCCCCTACTCGAGAGCACAGATATGCTCGTCTGTGCCGAGGACCTCGGGATGATACCTGCTGTAGTTCCCGAGGTCCTCGGTGGGTTGCAGATACTTACGCTCGACCTGGAACGCATGCCCAAGGAGACGACCCCCACAGGCTGGACACCTATGAGTAGCATCCCCTACACCTCGGTCTGCACCACCTCCACGCACGACATGCCTCCCTTGCGCCTCTGGTGGCAATCTTTGGGAGAGGTAGAGCAGCAGCGTTATCTTGCGACCCAACTCCGAGGCAAGGCTTTGCCACCCCATCCATCAGACGAGGAGGTTTGCCGAGCTATAGTAGGCGCACACCTCAGCTCCGAGGCTCTACTCAGCATTATTCCGCTTGCAGACCTAATGTCTATGGACAAACGACTACATTTGCAGCGCGCTGAGGATGAGCAAATCAATCACCCCGAAGACCCATACCAGCGTTGGGAATGGCGTATGCCCCTTAGCTTAGAACGCTTACAGAGCGACTACCCCGACTGGAGCGAGAACCTTAGGACTATGCTCCAAGCATACGGACGAGACTAAGTCTACTATGATAGAGAGAATATACGTAGTGACGGATGCCGATGTTCAACAACTCGTAGGCATCAATAAGATCAACTTAATAACCCTAGGGAACCTCTTCCCTCGCTGTCGCCTCGTGCTGCACGGCAATGTCATCAAAGTCCTGGCAGAGCAAGCCACTGCAGAGCATGTACTGGCAGCCTTGGAGCGGCTCGAGGCCCTGTGCGTGCAGTACAATCAGCTAACCGAAGCGCAAGTCATAGAGGTCGCTCGTGGCGAAAGCTACACCGAGCCCACCACACCGAGCCATACCATCATCTATGGGCTGCATGGCAAGCCCATAGTGGCGCGAGGCGAACGACAACAACAGATGGTACGTGAGAATGCAAGCTGCGATTTGACCTTCGCCATCGGCCCAGCAGGCTCGGGCAAGACCTTTATCGCCATTTGCCTTGCCGTCAAAGCGCTTAAGGCAAAACAAGTGCGACGCATCATTCTCTCACGCCCTGCGGTGGAGGCTGGCGAGAAGCTCGGCTTCCTCCCTGGTGAGATGAAGGATAAGCTCGACCCTTACCTTCAGCCACTCTACGATGCCCTCGGGGAGCTCATCCCAGCCCCCAAGCTCAAAGATCTCATCGACACTGGGGTAATACAAATTGCCCCTCTGGCTTTCATGCGAGGGCGCACCCTCAGCGATGCCGTCGTGGTGCTGGACGAAGCACAAAACACCACGCCTCAGCAAATGAAGATGTTCCTTACCCGCCTTGGGATGAATGCTAAGATGATCGTCACAGGTGACATGACTCAGGTAGACCTACCCCGAGGTGTGCGCTCTGGTTTGAGAGATGCACTTGAGAAGCTCGATGGTGTGGAGGGTATCAACACAGTACGCTTCGGGCGGAGCGACATCGTTCGCCATCCTCTTGTTGAGCGTATCGTGGAGGTCTACGACAAGGCTGAGGCGACAGCCAAAGACAATGAAAACAACGAAGCTAATCAATAAGCAAAAGCAATGAAAACTTTGACAAAAACGGAGCTACAGCTGCCCGGACAGATTGGGATATATCGTGGCAAAGTGCGTGATGTATACTTCCTAGAGGGCGATCTCGTGGCAATAGTTGCCAGCGACCGCATCTCCGCCTTTGACGTAGTGCTCCCTAAGGGGATCCCCTACAAGGGACAAGTGCTCAACCAAATCGCTACCTACTTTCTCGAAGCTACCAAAGACATCGTTCCCAACTGGCTCATCTCTACCCCCGACCCCATGGTCTCTTTGGGGCATAAGTGCGAGCCATTTAAGGTGGAGATGGTGATCCGTGGTTACCTGACAGGCAGTGCGTGGCGGTCATACAAAGCTGGCGAGCGCACCATCTGCGGTATTACGCTACCCGAGGGTATGAGAGAAGATGAGGCATTCTCAGAGCCTATTATTACACCTACAACGAAGGCCGATGAGGGGCACGACGAAAATATCTCTCGAGAGGAGATCATAGCTCAAGGCTTGGTTTCGGAAGAGGACTACAAACAGCTCGAGGCCTATACGCGAGCCCTTTTTGCTCGTGGACAAGAGATGGCTCGAGAGCGTGGGCTAATCCTCGTAGATACCAAGTACGAATTCGGCAAGAAGGATGGCAAGATCTACCTCATCGATGAGATCCACACGCCAGACTCCTCTCGCTACTTCTATGCCGATGGCTACGCCGAGCGGTTTGAGCGTGGCGAGGCACAGAGGCAGCTATCCAAAGAGTTCGTTCGCCAGTGGCTTATCCAAAACGGATTTCAGGGAAGAGACGGTGAGCAGATTCCCGAAATAACGGAGGAGTATTGCCAGGGTGTCTCCGAGCGGTATATAGAGCTCTACGAACACGTGACTGGTAGCAAGTTCGTCAAGGCCGAGGGGGGAGCAGACCTCCATGCTCGCATTCAAAAGAACCTCGAGGAGGCCCTCCGATAGATGGTTACTCCCTACAACAATAACGAGCCGAAGGTAAGCCAGGTGCAACGGATGTTTAACCGTATTGCCCCGACTTATGATCGGCTCAATCGAATGATTTCCCTCGGGCTAGATCAGTCTTGGCGAGCTAAAGCTATTGAGCTCCTGCGCCCCTATGAGCCACGGGAGGTACTGGATGTCGCCACTGGGACGGGCGATCTAGCCATCGAGCTGATCCGCTCAATACCAAGTATAGAACAGATCCTCGGAGTAGACATCTCCGAAGAGATGATGCGTATCGGAGAGAACAAGGTTCATAGCCTTGGCCTTGACAGTAAGATCAGCTTTGCTCAAGAGGACTGCACGGCTCTAAGCCTTGGGTCGGAGAGCTTCGATGCTGCGACAGTAGCCTTCGGTATTCGCAACTTCCCCGACATCCCTGCCGCTGCACGGGAGCTTCACCGAGTGCTTCGTGACGGCAAGCCCCTCATTATCCTCGAGCTAAGCGAACCGAAAAATCTCATCATGCGCCTAGGCTATAAAGCCTATGCAGGGGTAATTATTCCTCTACTTGGACGTATCTACTCGGGCGACGCCGAAGCCTACAAATACCTGCCTCGCTCCATCGAAGCGATGCCCCAGCACGAGTCCATGGTACAGATACTATTGGAGACTGGCTTCCGCGAGGCTTACTACCGCAGCATTGCCCCTGGGACTTGCACGATTTACGTAGCCATTAAGTAGATCTTCCCCCAGCGATGAAGCAATATGGTCTTATAGGAAATCCGCTGAAACACTCGTTCTCGGCGGATTTTTTCAATAACCTCTTCGTCCGTGAGGGAATAGATGCCTATTACGCGCCTTACGAACTAGGACATATCAAGGAGCTAGAGGAGCTACTTACCCGAGTACCTCTCCAGGGGCTGAACGTCACTGCGCCTTACAAACAAGAGGTACTGCGCTATGCTACTGAGCTGTCGCCCGAGGTCGAGGCCATAGGGGCAGCGAACGTACTACGTATAGACCGAAACACGAGTGGGAAGATCGTGCACATCAAGGCCTTCAATACTGATGTTGTGGGCTTCTCCGAGACTGTACATTCACTTGTAAGGCAAAATGATCTCGCCCTCGTGCTTGGCACTGGTGGGGCAGCTCTGGCTGTGCGCTATGCTCTGATGCAGCTAGGCTTGTGCGTATTACTAGTGAGCCGTGGCGCGCGCGCAGAGGGCGTTGTCCCCTACAAAGATCTTCGCAACCTGTTACCACTGGCGCGCCTCCTCGTCAACGCCACGCCTATTGGGTTGCATGAGGGCCAGAGGCTAAAGCTGCCCTACGACTTAATCGAGGCGAGACATCTGTGCTACGACCTCATTTATAACCCCACCGAGACACCATTTCTCCTTGAGGCTCGACTAAGGGGAGCACAAACAATGAATGGGCTGGCCATGCTGCACGGGCAAGCTCTCGCTGCCTGGGATATTTGGCATTAAATAATCCCTTGTGTGGGTCTACCTCTCTGAGCTCGCGCCTTGGCTTGAGCCACCAAATCTCTCCAAACGAAGCGAGCGCAGTGCCTATTGCACTGCGCTCGCGATGGAATTGCAAGGGAAGCTAATTACCTAAAACCTCATCCCTAAAGTGAAATAAGCCGTTCTATCCGTCAGCCCCTTGCCTCCTGGGAGCGTAATATCCTTGCTTCCACCAGCGATCTCAGTGCCAAGCATTGCGCTGAACGCACCAATGTTTACACCGAGATTGGAGTGTCCACCAAATAAGAGGCGCCTCGTTTCAAAGTTCGATTTGCGAGCAAATACAAACGAAGCGTTCGGACCAGCCTCCAAGAATACACCAATCTTGTTCGTAATGTTCAGACGAAGTCCGATACCTACGGGCACGATAAGCTTATGACGTGTAGTCATTGTATTGTATCCAGACCCAACTTCAAACCTCTCGTAGCTGTAGGCTAGCGAAGATGCCATATAGAGGTCTAGACGAGCATTGGGATTCACGAAGTACTCCCTTCCAAGATCTAGGCGGAAGCCTCCTTTCGCCTTAACATCCACACCGCTAGCTGTGGGGACATTGGCGTTCATACCAATGTTTACACGCATCGCATGTGTACGCTCGTTCTGTGCCGAAATAGCCGATACTGCGAAAAACAACAGCACGGCAATCATTAGATTTCTCATTTTTTCTTTGTCTTTTAATCCTTACTTTCTTGCAATTCTCGCGCGAATATATATATATATATATAACTTCCAAATTTTCAGGCTATTTATTGCTCCAAATGTGCCATAAATCTCGGACTAAGCAGCTCGTTGCTCGCCTCTCTCCAAGGCTTCAAATGACATAAACGGCATATTCCCTCTATGCGTGACAAAGAGGGTTCTTGACCTATTAGTCGACCAGCGCATATGCTCTTTACGAAGCTCTCGGCATTGCATAAATATTCCTAGATCAAAATACCAACAAATAGGGATGCCAAGGCCCAAGAAGAACTTATACCTTTGCTTCGTTTACAATCAATTAGAGTTAGTATAACACAATAAATCTCTCAAACTAATGAAGAAAATTGGAGTATTCTATGGATCGTCTACTGGCACGACCTCCGAGCTTGCTCAGCGTGTAGCCAAGGCTGTAGGCGCAGAGGCACATTGCTTTGACGTAGCTAGCGCATCGGCCAGCGATGTTGCCCCTTACGAAGTGTTACTATTGGGCTGCTCTACCTGGGGCATCGGTGAGCTACAGGACGATTGGGCTGGCTTCCTGCCCGACCTAGCCAAGGAAAATCTCTCAGGCAAGAGTGTTGGCCTCTTTGGCTGCGGAGATGCCGACAGCTACCCCGACTCTTTCTGCGAAGCCCTTGCCGAGATCAAGGATGCTTTGGCTGGTACTGGATGTAAATTCATCGGAGCTTATGCGCCCGATGGCTATACCTACGATGCTACACGTAGCGAAGAGGACGGCAAGCTCATTGGTCTCTGCGTAGATGAGGTAAACCAAGCAGATGAGACGGAGACACGCATACAGACGTGGCTCTCGGCTATGCAGCCCGACCTAGCGTAGCGTGCATCAAGGCTACCCAAAATACTAGAGGGGCCTCATCGGAAATTGTTCCGATGAGGCCCCTCTTATATATGTCATATACGCCCAGCGTGCCGAATATCCTCACAAGGCCGCCACTTGACTAAACCGTACGGGCCAGACGAAGCAGCCGACTATTTAGCTGTAAAGCCAGAAAAGAGCCGAGAGCCATTTCGTGAGCAGCATGCTATGTCAGATTGATGGAGTGAAACTCCGTTGGCGTACCCAAATGTTCCATCAAGAAACAAACCTGTGCAGGCGAGAGGGTGCGAGCATAAGGTCTGAAGCCGCGCTCACACAATCCATTGTAAAGCAAACTATCACCACGAATAAGCTTACGAAAGCTGCGACAAGCGGTCTCGACCTTAACCTTGGGATAGTAAACCACTGCGACCTCTTTAACCGAATAGACCCGAAATTCCTTAAGGATACCGACCCGTAGATCGGCGAACTGATTGTACTTGTCTTTGTGCGTCATAGAAATAATAAATAATAGTAATACAAATGAGCCTAAACCCTCTTCATCTGTGGTCTAAGCTGACGGCAGGTCAACATATCCACCGTCCTTGCAAGCAAAATTACATACAAGTATGTAATGAATGAGGGGGTAAGGCTAAATAAATTTTTGCGACTAACTGGGTCTCTTTCCTCTTGCCTAATTAGGGTCTAAACACAGCAGGAGGGAAGCTACTTCTGTAGCTTCCCTCCTGACCTTTATACCACGATGAGGACTGGGACGGATATCTCAACGCCTCGTCCTCCAGTAGCTAAATTATTTCTTGCTGCAAGACTTCTTGCTCTTGTCGCAGGCCTTAGCTTCTTTTCTCTCGCACTTCTTGCTCTTGTCGCAAGCCTTGGCTTCTTTTCTCTCACACTTCTTGCTCTTGTCGCAGGACTTAGCCTCCTTCTTGTCACAAACCTTCATCTCCGCAGCGCAAGCAGAGCCACATTTGCAAACCTCACCTTTGAGCTTGCAGTCATTGGTACAGCTATCCGAGCAAGCAACCTTCTGTCCCTTACAACACTCTTTCTTGTCTTTTCCACAAGCTTGGCTATCAGTCTGAGCAGACACACTCGTCCCTACGAGGGCGAGAGCCAGTGCTAATGCACCCAAAATCTTCTTCATTGTTTTCTTTGGTTTTAATTTAGTTTATACTTCGTCTCAGTGCCAGGTGCGAACACTGCCGCCACACCCAAGCGGACAAATATAAAGATAAATAGATATACACTACCACGCATCTTCATCCGACGAGATCACTTGCCTCGAAGTTCGACTCAAATTCTCCCACACTATTGCACCTCTGAAAGAGAAATCTTAATATGCTTATTAATAACAAGTTATACAACCTCCCGATTTACTCAAAAAATGTTCCCGAACTTTTGAAAAAAACTTCCCGATCTTTTTGGAAAAAGTTCGGGAACTCCGAGAAAAAAGTTCGGGAACATTTTTTCGGGTATTCCCGAGCATTTTTTTCGGGCAAGAAAAGGGATGTTTTGAGGTGCCTCGAAAGAGTTCAATAGGGTGGAGATTGTGGATAAATAGTTACATTTGTCTGGGTGCTTACATCGAGGGATGTAAGTGTTGGATATAGAACTTAGTATTATCAACAATTATCAAACTGACAAAGGCTATGAGTTTTCTATCTCAAGACAAGCTGACCATCATCGGGGCTGGTGGTATGATTGGCTCGAATATGGCACAGACGGCTGCCATGATGCGCCTAACTCCAAACATCTGTCTCTACGACCCCTTCTTACAAGGGCTCGAGGGCGTGGCAGAAGAAATCCGTCACTGTGGCTTTGAAGGCCTGCGCTTGACCTTTACCGACAGCATCAAGGAGGCTCTCACTGGAGCGAAGTATATCGTCTCTTCGGGAGGAGCTCCACGCAAAGAGGGCATGACGCGCGAAGACCTGCTCAAAGGCAACTGCGAGATTGCCGCTCAGCTTGGTAAGGATATCAAGACGTACTGCCCTGATGTCAAGCATGTAGTCATTATCTTTAACCCTGCAGATATTACAGGGCTTGTAACTCTTATCCACTCTGGCCTGAAGCCAAGCCAGCTCACCACGCTTGCTGCCCTCGACTCTACGCGCTTGCAGAGCGAGCTGGCCAAGCATTTTGGCTTACAGCAGAGCGAGGTAGTAGGAGCTCGTACCTATGGAGGGCACGGTGAAGCCATGGCTGTCTTTGCCAGCACGGCTCAGATCGCTGGTAAGCCTTTAACCCAGCTTATTGGTTCGGATAAGCTAACCACTCAAGACTGGGAGGCACTCAAAAAGCGTGTAACGCAGGGAGGTGCAAACATCATCAAGCTACGTGGTCGCTCTTCGTTCCAGAGCCCTGCCTATGTATCTATCGAGATGATAGCTGCTGCCATGGGAACTAAACCTTTTGTTTGGCCTGCAGGCTGCTATGTAGATCTTCCTGGGCTAGACAAAGTGGTCATGGGTATGGAGACAGTCATCGACAAAGATGGTGTGCGCTACAGCAACGAAATTAAGGGGACAGACGATGAGCGTGAAGCACTCAAGGTAAGCTATCAGCATTTGGTGAAGATGCGTGACGAAGTGATCGGCATGGGTGTTATCCCAGCCGTGGAAGACTGGAAGATGGTCAATCCCAACCTCTAGCCTTCAACCACCATCATTGCCCAGCGA
This sequence comes from Porphyromonadaceae bacterium, assembly GCA_030528555.1. GTDB lineage: Bacteria > Bacteroidota > Bacteroidia > Bacteroidales > Porphyromonadaceae > Porphyromonas. The sequence goes on from JAUMYQ010000004.1 coordinate 63,477, forward strand.
TAGAGCTTACCGCCCTTTGGTATGCTCTGTTGCTGGGCTTGTTATTATCCACAGAGAGATGAGAGCTATCGGTATCGTACTGATCTTTCTCGGAGCAATCTACAGAACCATGGCTACGGACAATCCTAAGAGACAGGAGCTAAGTGTACTGTGCTACAATGTGGAGAACCTATTCGATACGATAGATGACCCACGCACAGACGACAACGCCTTTTTACCTAGAGGGGCGTATCACTGGACGCCACGTCGCTATTGGCGTAAACTCGGGCGCATTGCTGAGGTGATCTCACGCTCGGGGCTCTATCGCTTTCCTGCACTTGTGGGCCTAGTGGAGGTAGAAAATGAGGCTGTCATTAAGGATTTAGTTACCCATACACCTCTGAGTAAGGCAGGCTACCGCTATGTGGTGACGAGTGGTCGCGACCCTCGTGGGATAGATGTAGCTCTACTGTATCGCCCAGATGCATTCTCTCTGGAGAGCTGGCGAGAGTATAATGTACGTTTGGAGCGAGAGCCCGAGAGACATGTCCGTCATCTACTGCTCGCCACGGGGCGTGTAGGGAGTGAGGCTCTACATATATTGCTCTGCCACCTGCCCTCTAGGCGAGAGGGGGCTAGGCGCACCGAGCCATACAGGCGCGCTGTAGCTAGACGGATGCGACAGATTTGCGATAGCCTCTATACGGCAGACCCATTGGCACATATTCTAGTGATGGGCGACTTCAACGGCCTGCCACATGACGCGGCCACGGCTCTAGACCTCGCTGCCGCCCTTGAGCTACCCAATGACCTCTCGGACCTCTCGGCTAGAGAACTCCGGCTCTACAACCTCTCGGCCACATCGCCCGAAGGGACACCCCCAGGGAGCTACTACTATCGCGGACGGTGGGAGCAAATCGATCAGTTCATCGTCTCGGAGAGCTTGATTTTAGGGCCAGGCAAACTGCGCTATGTCTTAGGCTCGGCACGCAACTATGCTCCGCCCTACCTAGGGCACCGCCCGAAGTGTGCAGGCTACCTCGCTCCGTGGTCTACCTACCGAGGCACGCACTACACAGGAGGGTATAGCGACCACTATCCCATTATCCTGAACCTCCAGCAGAGTACCTCAGAGCTCTCCGAGGAAGAGCGAGAGTAAGCCCTCAGAAGCGTTTAACCAAGAATTCCCGAGCTTCTTTGAGAAACCCCATTAGATCTTTTCTTGAAAACCAGAGTTTTTGAAGAAGAGACAGCTCTCTCCAGATAACAGATGATGGCTCTTCGCTAAGGAGTAGCGAGGCGAGGAGTTGCCTTAAAGAGCAGAAAGATTGGAGGAGAATGAATAATTGCTATCTTTGCTACGGAGACCTATCCTGATTAGGAGGGGATTCATAAGTCTGAAAAGGTGTGTTCCGAAGTATTCGAATTGGCCTACATATCGGTCTTGATATGGTCAGTTTGGTGTTTCGGACACTTCTTTTTTTCGGATCTGTGTGACAGGTTAATTTGTTTAATAACAAGAAATATCGTAATCATGGGCTATAACTATATGACCCAATCGGGCTACGACAAGCTCGTAGCGGAGATCAACCATCTAGAGTCGGTGGAGCGACCAGAGATATCTCGGCAAATAGCTGAGGCACGAGACAAGGGAGACCTCTCGGAAAATGCCGAGTACGATGCCGCCAAAGAGGCGCAAGGGCTGCTCGAGGCCAAGATCTCCAAGCTCAAGGAGCTGCTCTCAACAGCTCGTATCCTCGATGAAAGCAAGATATCAGCCGATGAGGTGCAAATCCTCACCACGGTACGTCTGATGAATCACACGAGTGGCAAAGAAGTAACCTATACACTCGTACCCAATGCCGAGGCCAACCTCAAGGAAAAAAAGATCTCCGTAGAGACACCTATCGCCCAAGGTCTACTCGGGCACAAGGTAGGTGAGGTCGTGGAGGTACAGACCCCTGGAGGGCTCTTAAGCCTCGAGATACTTGACATCTCTCTAGGTTAAGCCGTATGTCAACACTATTTAGCCGGATAGTGCAGGGCGAAATATCTTCACACCGTATTGCGGAGAACGAGGAGTTTTACGCCTTTCTGGATATTAATCCCACTCAGATGGGACATACGCTCGTTATTCCTAAGAGAGAGGAAGACTATTTTTTTGATCTCTCCGCCGACGAACTAGGCAGATTGATGGCTTTCGCCAAGGCCGTAGCAGGGGCTATTCGTCAGGCTATGGGGTGCCAAAGAGTTGGTCTCTCTGTCATGGGGTTGGAAGTGCCTCATGCTCATCTACACCTCATCCCTATCAATGGTATGAGAGATATGTACCCTGAGAACAAGACTTCGCCCTCGGCCGATGAGTTGGCCAAGGTGGCGGAGCGCATTCGAGCTTTCGTGCCCAAAGAGCTTCAATAAAATCAAACTGAACCATGAAGATAGCTGTCGTAGGAGTAGGCTATGTGGGTTTAGTCAGTGCGGCTTGCTTCGCCGAGCTGGGCGCGGAAGTCTATTGTATAGATGTAGATGTCACCAAGATTGAGAGCCTGAGACTTGGACAGATTCCTATCTATGAGCCAGGATTAGAACCCATCGTACGACGTGGCAGTCAGGCAGGCCGTCTGCATTTCTCCACCTCTATAGCCGAGGTTCTCCCCCATGTAGAGATTGTCTTCATCGCTGTAGGTACTCCATCGGACGAAGACGGATCGGCAGATCTACGTTACGTCCTCGCTGTAGCTCGCGAGATTGGGCGTCATCTCACGGGCTATTGCCTCGTTGTAACAAAGAGTACCGTACCAGTAGGTACAGCCTCCCTTGTGCGAGCTTGCCTCCAAGAAGAGCTAGACATCAGGGGACTTAGTTTAGCCTTTGACGTAGCCTCCAATCCTGAGTTCCTTAAGGAGGGTAGCGCTATCGAGGACTTCATGAAGCCCGACCGAGTAGTTGTAGGTGTGGATAGCGATCGTGCTCAAGAGTTGATGACACGGCTCTACCGCCCTATCCTACTGAATAACTTTCGGGTCCTATTTATGGATATTCCCTCGGCCGAGATGACCAAGTATGCGGCCAACGCCATGTTGGCTACTCGAATCAGTTTCATGAATGAAATTGCTAATCTCTGCGAGCGTGTGGGGGCTGATGTGCAGATGGTGCGGCGTGGTATCGGTAGCGACAGCCGTATTGGCAGCAAATTTCTCTACTCAGGTTGTGGCTTCGGAGGCTCATGCTTCCCCAAAGACGTTAAGGCTCTTATCCACACTGCCGAGCAGAATGGTATGCCGATGCAGATACTTAGAGCTGTGGAGCACGTCAATGAGGCGCAGAAGCGTGTCCTTTTCGATAAGTTTAGCCACTTTTATTCGGGACAGACTGCTGGTAAACGTGTGGCCGTATGGGGGTTGGCATTTAAACCTGGGACGGATGATATGCGCGAGGCCCCATCTCTCGTCCTCATCTCTCAGCTCCTCTCCGCAGGCTGTCAGGTCTCTGTCTATGACCCTGTGGCTATGGATGAGGCGTGCCGCAGGTTGGGCAATAGTGTACGCTATGCTAAAGATATTTATGACTGTGTACTTGATGCCGATGCTGTCTTTCATGTGACGGAGTGGAAGGAGTTTCGAATGCCTGCTTGGGAAGTTATTAGACGCACCATGCGAACGCCTCTGCTCATTGATGGGCGTAATGTCTTCGACCCTTCTGTGGCGGATGTTGGTATCATCCGCTTGGGGATTGGCTATTAGGTCTATGGTGCAAATATTAGTCATCGACTGCTTCGACTCATTTGTCTACAATTTGGTGCAGATCCTCGACGAATCGGGGCTCTGCACTTATGATATTGTCCCAGCCGATGCCATCGAACTCTCCGATCTATCTACTTATGATGCCCTATTACTCTCGCCAGGACCTGGCGTACCTACGGAACTACCACTACTCATGCAGGTACTTCAGCTCTGTGAGCGGACGCACCACATCCTGGGCATCTGCCTCGGTCATCAGGCCATTGGGCTACACTTTGGAGCACAGCTGAGGCAGCTTGTGCGTCCGCTACATGGACATACAGATATACTCAGGCACGGGGGAGAAGGGCTCTTGCGAGGGCTCAACTCTCTGACCTCGATAGGTCGCTATCACAGCTGGGTTATAGATGAACATACCCTCCCATCTTGCCTACAAGTGTTGGGAGTGTCCGACCTCTCGCCAACGGAGATCATGGCCATTCGTCATAGAGAGTTGCCCATCTATGGCCTACAGTTTCATCCTGAGAGTCTGATGACTGAGGCTGGCAACCGATATCTGCTGAGCTTCCTTAGCGAGGTCACAGCTGCTCGCAGGGCAAGTCGCGTAACCTAGCCCTACCGATATTTTAATAAATCCGATGAACGACCATCCCTCCTCCATCGCTCAGTACTATGCTTATGGACAAAGGCTCCTCTGCCCCACTTATTCACTTGATGAAGTACGCCTGATACTACGACAGCTCCTCGCTGAGGCTCTCGACCTTTGTGACACCGAGGTACTTCTACTCGACGGGGAGAGGAGGCTGATACCCGAGCATCGAACGCAGCTTATGCAGTGGCTGGAGCGACTGGCCTTGGGCGAGCCGCTCCAGTATGTGCTGGGCTATACGCATTTCTATGGTGAGCCTATATGTGTTGTCCCTGGAGTACTCATTCCTCGCCCCGAGACTGAAGAGCTTGTGGAGATGATAGTAGCAAGCATACCTACTACGTCTTCTGCCACAGTGCAGGTATTGGATGTAGGGACGGGTAGTGGCTGCATACCCTGCTCCCTAGCTGTAGCATGGGGTGAGCGACTTAGGGCCGAAGCTTGGGACATATCTGAGGAAGCTCTGGGCGTAGCCAAAGATAACTTTGCCACGTTTGCCCAGCGAACTGGTGCGAAGCTAGAAGCTCAGCTGATGGACCTTTTCGCAGCTCCCTCCCCATGGAGATATGAGCCCTTCGATATCATTGTGAGCAATCCACCGTACATTCATCCGAGTGAGGCGACAGAGATGGCCCCGAATGTGCTGGAGTATGAGCCACACCTTGCACTCTTTGCCCCAGAGACCGATCCTATCGCTTACTATGATGCCCTTGCATCTCTTATCACAAAGGGCTATCTCGCCCCCAATGGGCAGATGTATGTGGAGATTAACCCCCTCTATGCTCTTGAGACGTTAGAGCGGATGAGCCACATCGTGGGAGAGGAGCTAGGGTCGGCACGGATCGTCACTGACCTGAGTGGGAAGGAGAGATTCATTCACCTGAAGACCACCTAAACATGAATCAGATAACTAAAGAAAAAGCTCTGGCCAAGGCGACCACCTATTGTGCTCGTTCGGAGCATTGCTTGTATGAGGTACGCCAAAAACTTTGGCAATGGAAGCTGGCAGAAGAGCATCATGACGAGGTACTCCGCTATCTGACGGACAATGACTATATAGATGAGAGACGATATGCCGAGGCCTTTGCGCGAGACAAGCACCGCTTCTCGGCCTGGGGGCTACATCGCATTGCGGACGAGTTGCGAGCCAGGCGCATACCCTCAGAGGATATTCAAATGGCTCTTACCGCTCTGGAGGAGGAGTATCCAATGGCAGATCAGCTCACTAAGCTTTTGGAGCGTAAACTCTCTAGTCTACCAGAGGGATTAGAGGCACGTAAGCGACACGAGCGACTGATGCGCTACGCGCTCTACAAAGGGTACGCCTATGATGATGTCCGCAGTATCATTGAGCAACTTGTCACAGATCTTGACGACTGAGGCTTAAAATCTATCCACATGCCCGAGGGGGGCTACGCAATGCTTGAGCATTACGTAGCCCCCCTCGGGATTATTATAGATAGGCAGTCTACTGCTCGTTGATGCGACTGAACAGCTCCTCGGCTGCAGCCCTAGGACCATCCTTGGTACGCCCCTCGATAGCAAGCGAGGTATGCATCTGCCCAACCCTAACACCCTCGTCAAAGAGGGCAGCAAAGTACTTACGCACAAGCCCCTCTGCTCGCTCTCGCTCCTGCACGGGGCCGAATGGATTGGCGAAGTATGAAGTCACAAGCCCCTGCTCTGTCGTTGTCCCTTTGGCTCGTCTTGCGCCAGCCTCAAAGACAGTGATAGCTTCATCCAGAGCGGAGAAGAGTTGGATCTTCTGCTCTGCCTCGTCATAATTATTGGCGTAGAGGAAGTAGTCTACGCTATAGCCTTTGGAGATTACTTCGTAAGTCGATACAGGGATGGTTACTCGGGCATTCACCTTGTCGGGGTTGGTATAGAACCCCTTGTCAAGCTGAGCAAAGGCGTATGTAGGGTCGAGATCATCTGTGCGAACAAAAGCTCCGATCTCGGTACCATAAGCCTTGATTTTACCCTCTTGATCTAGCTCCAAATAACCCATATCGTCGAAGATGATACGCATATGGCGGATATACTTCTCATTGAGTGTACGGAAGGCCTCGAGGCTCTCCGACTTACCTGCCCCACTGTCGCCCATGATAACGATGTTGGCCTCACGCCCATTCTTTAGCACAATATTGACCATTGCTCCGTGTATAGGTAGGTTGCCACGCTCCATCTGTTTGATATTGTGCAGTGTTAGGAGCATCTTTTTCATGTAGCCAAAGTAGTCTATCTCATCACTGTAGTTGGCATAGCCAATCATGATGTCGTTCTTGGTGTCTTTGTAGTAGAACGTCCGCTTCTCTTCGTGCCCATCCTCATAGCCGAAGACATAAATCATGTCAGGTTTCTTGCCTACATATTCGTTCGTCTTGGCTAACTCAAAGAGGTTCGCCAAAGCAAGCCCGTGAGACATAAAGTCTTTATGGAAGTATACAAAGGCCATCAGATTGCCTACCTTGGCTGGATAGAGAAACCAGTCGTCTTCGCTCAGGACAATATGTGATAGGGGGTTGTTTTTGTGTTCGCTAAAGAGCCCATCGCGCGTATTCTTTTTCGTGTAAGAGATGTAGGGGGGATTGACGATGACCGTACTGATGAAGGGGATAGATGCCAAGCCTCGATACTCGATGGGACAGTTCCAGGGAACATCATTGAGGATAAGTCCAGCATTGGCCCCTGCCTTAGTTTGGAGATAGACGTTGGTATTGAAGCCGTTGATAACGCGCTTAGTACGCCTGTAGATGGAGAGTAACAGCTCGTTGAATAGCTCATAGGCCTGGATGAAGCGTACATTCTGTACGCCCTCACTTGGGCGGTTGTTGTGCACGATGGCTACACGCTCTAGCCTGCGCCAGTAGTCGTACAAGAGCTCGATAAGCTCAATGAGTAGCCCTCGGTCTTTGAAGAGAGGGGCGTACTTATTGTTTACCTCCAGAAGCTCCTCGACCTCACAGACGCTCAAGAAGCGAATGACCTCCATTAGAGCATTGCACAGATTGTCGTCCGTGTGGAAGTCTGCGATAAAGGCATCATAGATAACAGGGTTGTCCTTTTTGAGACGTAGGATGAAAGACTCTACAACGCGAGCAAAAGCATAGCTGCTGAGGATTTTACGCCTATTGTCGCAGTACTTGGAGGTGAAGTTGATGATGGCTCTACCTCGATTTAGGGTGAACTCTTGTAGCATAATATTATCGTTTTGAGTGAATAAGTTGGTTAGGTTCTGGTAAATGACGGCAGCTTACTCCGCTGAGATAGCACCTCAGGCCCACTCTGAGCACTGCACAAATATAATTAATTCTGTGCAAATAGAGATTTTTTTCTATTATTTATCCCGAACTTTCAGATGACTTCATAAGATGCTCAGAAATAGAGCACTCCAATCTCTCATAAGACTATCGGGAATATCCCGAAAAACCTTCGGGAACTTTTGAAAAAAACTTCCCGAACTTTTTGGAAAAAGTTCGGGAACTCCGAAAAAAAAGTTCGGGAACATTTTTCGAAAAGATGGGGTATGTTTCTAACGATATAATAATAAGCGAGTTAGAAGACTTTCGAGACAGAGGAGGATTAACGTCATAGATGCTCCCAATTTTGATGAAGTTGCCTTGCCCCATGAGGGGACTGCTAATCTGAGACTACCAGGCGATTGTGGCGCATGCGCTCACTGTACTGCTGAAGGTAAGCCTTCAGGAAGCGAAGCATCTCGGTGATTTCGGGCAAGGGTTCGTTCTTAATATTCTTAGTAAGTCGTGGGTCGTCCTTAAGGTTGTAGACGGCCAGCACATTCGCCCCATCGTACTGCATCAGCAGGTCGCCCATAACCAGCTGATAGCCCGAGTTAATCGCACTTACTGCCCAATGCTTGCCTTCCGTCATAAACATGCTTTTGCCGAAAGCGACCATCGGACGCTCCAGCCCCATGAGATCGAGGAGGGTAGGCATGAGGTCGGCCTGCTGGACGGCCTCCAAGCTCCGCCCAACCAACTCCCCCTGGGGGTCGAAGAAAATCATCGGGATGCGGTAAATACCTCGAACATCGGCATACTCGGGCAACGCCCCTGCCACAGCATGGTCGGCCGTGATGACGAAAAGGGTATTCATATACCAAGGTTGCGTGCGAGCATAGTCGAAGAACCTCTTGATGGCATAGTCCGTATAGCGGATGCACTTATGGATAGGCATTGGCCCTTCTAGAAAGACATCTCGATACTTGCTCGGAATATTGAAAGGGTGATGAGACGTAGTGGTAAATTCGGTAACAAAGAAGGGCTCTTTGAGGGTACTAATCGTTCGTCCGAAGAACTGCAAAAATGGTTCGTCCCAGATGCCCCAACGGCCATCGTGCTCCCGATCATCGCCAAACTCATTCTTTCCATAATAATGCTGAAAACCAAGCTGCTTGGCCATCGCATCGAAGCCCATCAAGCCATTGTCGGCGTTGTGAAAGTATGCCGAGGTATAGCCCTCCTCCTCGCTGAGGACGCGGACGATGGAGCCAAGCTCATTGCCCGAGTAGAGCGAGACGACGAAAGGTACCCCAGGCTTCGGAAGAGAGGCCAGCAGGTTGGGCATTGCGTCAATAGACTTGAGCCCCCCAGCATAGGCGTTCTCAAAGCAATAGCTGTGCTGTATCAAAGAATCGATGAAGGGTGTATAGCCCTCGTAGCCCTCTATATCGCGGTTCAACGCCCCTACCCACTCGCGTGCCATGCTCTCCCAGATAATCAGCACTACGTTACGGCCTTGCAATGTGGCTGCATGTGGCGAGGGATGCTCTCCTGCTCGATAGATGGGGTCGAAGATCTGGCGCGCCTCATCGTTACTCATATAGCGATACTCGGGTAGAGGGGCTTTGCCGATGAAGCGGATGAGAACGAAAGGCGTATTGAGTACTAACTCTCTCTGCTGCACCTTATCCACAAAAGCCACGGCATTAGCAGCGGCAATAGGCCGAGTAGCAGCTGTAAATCCACCACGCATGGCAGCCACGGTTAGCCAAGCGATGAGAACCATCGAGAGGATAGAGGCAAGATAGTACCTCTTAGTCGCCTCAGTCCTTAGGAGAGATACGACCCTAATTCGCCGATAGAGCCACACCCATAGAGCAATACAAATTAATCCAAAGAGCGTTACTCCCCAGTAGCTCAAGAAGAAACTGAGGAAATTAAAGGGATTTTCATTGCTAAACTCCTCTAAGACATCGAGCGTCGTACGCCTACCCGTAAAGCGAACGTAGACTACATCCGCGAGGTTGAAGACGAACATCGGGACATTGCTCAGCCAATATACCCAGCCGATAGCACGCTGGTAACCCACACTATGGCGAGCCCTCATCGGCAAGATATGCAGCAGGATGACCAAAGCATTGGTATAGGCAATGGCCGATGCATCAAAAAGGAGACCGCCACGCAGGGCATTAGCCAATTGCCCCCAGGTCTCCATCCCGAGGAGATCACGGTTATAAACGAAAAATGCACAGCGCACTAAGCTGTACATTAGGAACACGAGTAAAAGACGTAGGGCAAGGACAGCAATGAGCTTGCCATTGCCTGAGCAACGCAATTGGGCAAAAAGATTGTTCATACAGTGTATAGAGGTGAGGAAGGGAGGAGGGTTGCTCGAATGAAACCTAAGCCATAGCCCCATAGCTGGACGAAGCTCGCAGGCACTGCCCTAAGGGCGACTGCCCAATCGAGACCGTTCTGTCGTAGAGCGTCTACAAAGATCAAAGCTGCGTAGAAGATGAGCGGAGCACTGCCCACTACCGACAAGAAGCACAGGAGTGAGAAGAAAGTAAATGCCACTGGTAGCGTGTGTACCAGGCGCAAGCTGCCAGGATGTCTCCGCTGTAGCTCGATGCGCGCCTGGCCAGAGCGATAGACTTGCATGAAGAACTGACGCAAGTCTACCCGGCGCTTATGATAGACATAGGCATCGGCAAAGAGTAAGACCCTCGCTCCCGAGGCGACGAGCCTCAAGCTAAACTCTATATCCTCACCATAGCGCATATCCTCGCTAAAGCCACCAAGTGAAAGGAAGAGGTCACGCCGACAGCCCATGTTGAACGTTCGGGGCTTAAACCGCTCCATTCCCGAGGCTCGCCCCCCACGGATACCACCAGTTGTCCAGAAAGAGGTCATGGCATAACTGACAGCCTTTTGCATGGGACTAAAGTCTGGAGCAGCGGCATCGGGACCACCCCAAGCATCTGCCCCAGTACGCCTGAGGCTAGACTCCACGGTCAGGAGAAAGCCTCCTGGCAGTACTACATCCGAGTCGAGGATGAGAAGATAATCGCCAGTGGCTATCCTCGCGCCAGCATTGCGTGCCTTGCTCGGCCCTCCGTTGGAGATTGATATATATGTATAGCTAGGAAGTAAAGGAGCGTAGTGCTCTACTTCGGCACGACAGGGGAGGCTAGAGCCGTCCTCGACAATGATTAACTCGTAGTCGTGCATCGCCTGGCGAGTAAGGCTCACAATCAACTCTCGTACCTCGTCGGGACGATTGTAAACAGGAACAATGATAGAGAGGAGCATCGTACAGTAATTATCTAATGCTTCAATACCGACAAAAGCAAAAGCGTGCAGGGCGATCCTACTTCAGCTGCCACTCTGCCCCATCCTTGGTGTCTTTGATGACGAAGCCTAGGGCTGTGAGTTCGTCACGAATGCGATCGCTCGTTGTCCAGTCCTTGTTTGCCTTGGCCGTGGCTCGTAGGCTCAGGAGCAAGTCTACCGCACCGCTAAATGCTTCGTGCGAGCTGTCTGTACCCTGGCGTTCGTCCCTCAGTCCGAGAAGGTCATAGAGGAAGAGGCGGAATGTCGTTCTCAGCTCCTCGAGGTCGGTAGCCGTGATCGTTGCAAGCCCCGAGTGGATGCTATTGATAGCTCGGCTAGCCTCGAAGAGCTCGGCAATTACCATCGGACTATTAAGGTCATCTGAGAGAGCTGCATGGCATCGCTCAGCTAGGCCTGCGACATTGGCAGTCGTAGTCTCGGCTGCTTTCAGCCCATCGAGCAGGGCGGCAGCGTCTAGAAGTCTGGTAAGCCCCTTCTCTGCTGCCTGAAGGGCGGCATTGCTGAAGTCGAGGGTGCTGCGATAATGCGCCCCGAGGATAAAAAAGCGTATTGTCATCGGGCTAAAAGCTTGCTCAAGTAGCGGATGCCCGCCCGTAAAAAACTCCTCCAGTGTGATGAAGTTACCGAGGCTCTTGCCCATCTTCTTACCCTCGATGGTGACCATATTGTTGTGCATCCAGTAGCGCACCATGGATTGCCCTGCTTGCGAAGCCACAGCCTGAGCTATTTCGCACTCGTGATGAGGGAAGACAAGGTCCATCCCTCCACCGTGAATATCGAAGCTCTCGCCAAGGTATTTACGCCCCATGGCGGTACACTCACAGTGCCAGCCAGGGAAGCCTTCGCCCCAAGGGCTAGGCCAACGCATGATGTGCTGAGGCTGAGCGTTCTTCCATAGAGCAAAATCTAGAGGAAAACGCTTCTCTCCCTGCCCATCCAGCTCGCGTGTAGTATGGAGCATGTCGTCAATATTACGCCCACTGAGCTTGCCGTAGCCATAGACTTCGTCATATTTACGCACATCGAAGTAGACCGATCCTCTACTTTCATAGGCAAAGCCTGCCTCAAGGATACGCTTGGTCAGATCAATCTGCTCGATGATATGCCCCGAAGCCATTGGCTCTATGCTTGGGGGTAGCACGCCTAGCTCATCCATCGCCCGGTGGTAGCGCAGTAGGTAGTGCTGCACCACTTCCATGGGTTCGAGCTGCTCTAGGCGAGCCTTCTTGGCCACCTTGTCTTCGCCCTCATCGGCATCATGCTCAAGATGCCCCACATCCGTTATGTTACGCACATAGCGCACCTTGTATCCGAGGTGAGAAAGGTAGCGAAATAGGAGGTCGAAAGTAATGGCTGGGCGCGCATGCCCTAGATGACCATCGCCATAGACTGTTGGTCCACAAACGTACAGTCCAACGTGTGGTGCAGCCTTCGGCTCAAAAAGCTCTTTACCCCTAGTGAGCGTATTGTAGATATAGAATGGATGCTTCATACAATAATCTGATTGGTTCCTAACCAACAAAGGTACAATGTTTTCGAAAAGTCTCTGGCCTACTCGGACAAATGGAGTTACATGGTGCATCTCACACGGTCGATTTGCACGAAATAAGGACAATTCTTAGGCCGGCACGATGACCAAGATCGCAAAGAACAGCGCAGACGGATAAACATTCGTCTGCGCTGTTCTTTGCGATTACATTAATCATCCCGCAACCGATAGGCTTATTCCACTATCCAGAGATAGATATGCCTCATGGCTTCTAGGGAAGGAGGGGGACTAAACGTTGAAGCGGAAATGCATCACATCTCCATCCTGCACCACATAGTCTTTACCCTCTACCGCCATCTTGCCTGCTTCCTTGACAGCCGTCTCACCGCCATAGTGGACGAAATCTTCAAACTTAATGACCTCGGCACGGATGAACCCCTTCTCAAAGTCCGTGTGAATGACACCTGCGGCCTGTGGCGCTTTGCTGCCACGCACAAAAGTCCAGGCACGCACTTCCTGCACTCCCGCTGTAAAGTAAGTTTGCAGCCCAAGGAGGCTATAGGCTGCCTTAATGAGGCGCGCCACACCACTCTGCTCCAGCCCGATCTCGGCGAGGAACATCTGACGCTCCTCGTAGGTCTCTAGCTCGGCGATCTCGCTCTCTATCTTGGCTGCCACGATCAGGAGCTCCGCTCCCTCGCTCTGTACGGCCTCACGCACGGCCTCAACATAGGCATTGCCCGTAGAGGCGCTCGCTTCATCTACATTACATACGTAGAGCACTGGCTTACTCGTGAGTAGATACAGCTCACGGGCTATCTTCTGTTCGTCTTTGGTCTCGAAGCTCACCGTCCGAGCATTGCACCCCTGCTCGAGAGCCTCCCTATAGCGTAGAAGCACTTCGTAGGTTTGCTTGGCGACCTTATCGCCCCCAGTCTGAGCCTGCTTGGCAACCTTTTGGATGCGTGCCTCGACAGTCTCGAGGTCCTTGAGCTGCAGTTCGGTATCTATAATCTCCTTATCTCGAATGGGATCTACCGTACCATCCACATGAGTAATGTTGTCATCATCGAAGCAGCGCAAGACATGTAGGATGGCATCGGTCTCCCTGATATTGGCCAGAAACTTATTACCCAGGCCCTCGCCCTGACTTGCCCCCTTGACCAGCCCTGCGATGTCCACAATCTCCACCGTAGTGGGGACGATGCGCTGGGGATGGATGATCTCGGCTAGACGGTTGAGCCGCTCATCTGGCACAGTAATAACCCCCACATTGGGCTCAATGGTACAAAAGGGGAAGTTGGCCGACTGCGCTTTGGCGTTGGACAGACAGTTGAATAGTGTAGACTTCCCCACATTGGGAAGCCCAACGATACCACATTGTAATGCCATATCTTATTTCTGAACAAATTTACTTTCGCGAGCAAAGATACTAAGATACCACGCCCCTGCCAAGCCAGCCTCAGTTCGGATACTTTCTGCCTCATTGAGTGAGCGTCTAATAGGCTTAAAGTAGATGGTTGGGCTCTTATCTTCGCAGGGGCTGACCTCGCCTGACCTGCTAGCTAGCCCTGTCGCATCAGCCCCCTCATGGGGCAAGGCAACTTCATCAAAATCGGGAGCATCTATGACGTTAATCCTCCTCTGTCTCGAAACTCTTCTAACTCACTTATTCTTATATCGTTAGAAACATACCCCATCTTTTCGAAAAATGTTCCCCAAGTTTTTTTTCGGAGTTCCCGATCTTTTTGGAAAAAGTTCGGGAAGTTTTTTTCAAAAGTTCCCGAAGATTTTTTCGGCCAATCGGGAATAAATACAAATATCTAAAAAACAATCAGTTATAAAAAACCTAAGGTGGCAAGCTAAAAACCAGGTCAAGCAACCTAACTCGCGTACGAAAATTGCCTCGTGCCTCCCTTGGAGTCAGCAACTAGGGGTTGGAGAGGATTTAGTATATTTGCTGAGTGTGATTTATAGTTTGGCTTATAGCTAATTTTAGAATTAAAGTTTTGTGGTATGCACCCCAATGAGCCGTTGATATCTGTCATCGTCCCAGTATATAATGTAGAGAAGTATCTGCATAAGTGCCTGGATAGTTTGATCTATCAGACGTACAAGAATTTAGAGATTATCGTTGTCAATGACGGCAGCACCGACAACTCAGGGGCTATCTGTGACGAGTATGCAGCACGGGATCCTCGGGTGCGCGTATTTCATAAGGAAAATGGAGGGCTTTCTTCAGCTCGCAATCGAGGCCTAGAAGCGGTTAGGGGGGACTATATAGCTTATGTAGATAGCGATGATTGGGTGGATCTAGACCTCTACCGCAGAGTAGTAGAGAAATTTACAGATGATCCAAAGCTGGATGTTGTCTATATGGATTACAGATTCGAGATGCCACAAGGATCTTATAACCAACACGTTACCCCCCCCCATTGTGAAAATTCGCAAAAAAACAATGCTCTCTTGGAGTCCTTCGCTAGAGACTATATCTCCCCTAGCGTTTGGAGCAAGGTGTATCGCTACGAATTGATTAAGGATATTAAATTTGTTGAGGGCCTGAACTATGAGGATGTGGACTACACATTCTTTGCAACGTGCAGGGTGAGGCATTACGCCGTTCTAGACGAAGAGCATCAATATGTAGGATATTATTACAATCAAATGAATACCACCTCTATCTCACACACCCTAAAGCTCGATGTAGAGGACGCTTTGATTAATGTTTGTCGCATATACGAAACATGCAAGAGTATGGATGAACGCTTAATTCCTTACTCAGGCACTAGGGCACAAAGGCAGCTGGACGGTATTCTTGGTCGCCAATATATAGCTCCCGAAGTGCTTAAGGTCATTATCCCTTACATTCGGCGGATAGCATCGATGCGATCGTTACCCAATACAACCATGTCTAGTCTGCGCTACAAGTTTATGGCGCTCTGTCCCGCTCTCTCTGCTAGGCTTATTCGCCTTTGGGTAAAGTACAAGTAGATCCAGGTATGCATATCGACCACATATTACAGCCCCTGAGGGACAAGCGAGATTTACTGCTCGACATCGGCAAAGAGTTTCGGCTTAGGAAAGTCTATACTGGAGGGCTCAAGTTTCACAACTGGCTAGAAGAGGCCCCAGAGAATAACTGGTTTTATCGCTTCTGTACGCACCGAGGCATTGAGGGGCCCCTCAAATTCTTCGCGGTCTTCGGTCATCCGATACTGGCTCACTTCATCTCGGGGCGCAAAGTCTTCTTCTCAGGAGAGAACCTGCATGGACTGTGGGGCAAGTACAATCACTTTCGCAGAAATGAGCATCTGTACGACTTGGTACTAGGCTTCGACCCTCTAGGCGACAGCCGTCATATGCGCTTCCCACTATGGATACAATATCTTGTTGCTCCAGAGGACAGTCTAGAGGACATTCGGGCTAAGATCGCACGCATCAACGATATAGCCAACCGCACGAACCCCGAGCGGACAAAGTTCGCCTGCATTATGGCTCGGCACGATGGCTCAGGCATCCGCTCCCAGCTTGGCGATCTTTTGGGGCAGGTTGCCCCGATTACCTACCCAGGTAAGTTCAGAAACAACACCGATGAGCTCAAGACCAAGTACAATGACAACAAGAAAAAGTACTTGCGCAACTTTCGATTCAACATCTGCCCCGAGAACTCCATCACCCTCGGCTACATAACCGAGAAGCTCTTCGAGGCTATTATATCTGGCTGTATACCAATCTATTGGGGGGGGGGTATGGGATATATCTAAAACTCAAGGATATACCCAAGAAATACTCAATGAGGCGGATATTATCGACGAGCGAGCATTCTTAAGATATGACGCGAGCAAGCCTCAAGCCCTCCTGGAGCAAGTGCGAGAGCTAGAGAACGATCGAGAGGCTTATGAGGCGTTTATCGCCACTCCGCCTTTCAAAGAGGGAGCAGCAGAGCGCATCTGGGCCTGCCTGCAAGAGCTAGAAAAACGACTAATCAACTTATCAAATAACTAAAGCAATGAGCAAAAAAGTAGCACTCATCACAGGGGTAACGGGCCAGGATGGCGCGTATCTCTCGGAGTATCTCCTTGGTCTAGGATACGAGGTCCACGGCATCAAGCGTCGTAGCTCGCTCTTCAATACGCAGCGTATCGACCACATCTATCAAGACCCACATGTAGAGAACCGAAACTTCTTCCTCCACTACGGAGATCTGTCGGACTCGATGAACATTACCCGCATCGTGCAGGAAGTACAGCCCGATGAGATCTACAATCTGGGGGCAATGAGCCACGTCAAGGTGAGCTTCGACAGCCCAGAGTACACGGCGGACGTAGACGCTATCGGCACGCTTCGTGTGCTGGAGGCCGTACGCCTCTTGGGACTAACCGAGAAGACGCGCATCTATCAGGCCTCTACAAGTGAGCTCTATGGGCTGGTGCAGGAAGTGCCCCAGCGCGAAACAACGCCATTCTACCCTCGCAGCCCCTACGCTTGTGCCAAGCTCTACGGCTACTGGATCACGGTAAACTATCGTGAGGCCTACGGCATGCATGCCAACAACGGTATTCTCTTCAACCACGAGTCGCCCTTGCGTGGCGAGACCTTCGTGACGCGCAAGATTACTCGCAACGTAAGCCGCATCGCCCTTGGGCTATCAGACAGGCTCTACCTCGGCAACCTCTCGGCACAGCGTGACTGGGGGCATGCCAAGGACTATGTGCGCTCTATGCACCTCATCCTACAGCAACCTACGCCCAGCGACTACGTTGTGGCAACGGGCAAGACTACAGAGGTACGAGAGTTCGCTCGCCTCGCCTTTGCCGAGCTAGGGCTCAAGGTGGAGTTCCGAGGCACGGAGGAGCAGGAGGTCGGCATACTGGTCGGCATTGATGAAGAGCTATTCGCTAAGGCTGTGGGCGTGGAGTATCTACCCAAGATCAAGACACGCCTAGAGGATGTGGTGGTAGCAGTAGACCCTGCCTACTATCGCCCCACAGAAGTGGAGCTGCTACTCGGCGACCCCACGAAGGCCCAGACGCAGCTAGGCTGGAAGCCACAGTACGAGCTCGCAGACATCGTAGCCGATATGATGCGCAGCGATGTGATCGATGCCAAGCGTGACACCTACCTCAAGGAGGGAGGCTTCGTAGCTCCAAACTATTTTGAGTAGGATGAGGCACGAGGCTAAGATCTACGTTGCAGGGCATCGAGGGCTTGTCGGCTCGGCTATCTGGCGCACCCTCGAGCAGCAGGGCTATAGCAACCTCATCGGGCGCACCCATGCCGAGCTCGACCTCATGGATGCCGCATCGGTACGTACGTTCTTCGAGGACGAACGCCCCGACTATGTGTTCCTCGCTGCTGCCTATGTAGGCGGTATTATGGCGAACAATACCTATCGGGCGGACTTCATCTACAACAACCTGGCCATCCAGCAGAACGTCATCGGTGAGAGCTACCGCACAGGGGTCAAAAAGCTCCTCTTCCTCGGCAGCACCTGCATCTATCCTCGTCAGGCCCCTCAGCCTATGCGAGAGGATGCTCTGCTAACTTCCCCCCTGGAGTACACCAACGAGCCGTACGCCATCGCCAAGATTGCAGGGCTTAAGCTGTGCGAGAGCTTCAACCTCCAGTACGGCACGAACTTCATTGCCGTGATGCCAACGAACCTCTACGGCCCTGGCGACAACTTCCACCTGGAGAACAGCCATGTCCTGCCCGCTATGCTACGCAAGTTTCACCTAGCCAAGGCGCTGTCAGGCGGAGACTTTGCCACCATTCGTAGAGATTTGGCTCACCGTCCCGTGAGCCAAATAGCCGATACTACCAAGGCCAGCGAGGCGGAGCTCACCTCTACTCTGGCCCACTACGGCATCTATGCCGATAGGCTCGAGCTCTGGGGTAGCGGTAAGCCTATGAGAGAGTTCCTCTGGAGCGAAGATATGGCTGCAGCCTGCATCCATGTGATGAACAAAGTGGACTTCGATGACCTGCGCCCCAAGGAGGGAGAGGTGCGCAATACCCACCTAAACATCGGCACAGGGCTCGAAATCAGCATTGCAGACTTGGCCGAGGCCGCCGCTCGGACGATTGGTTTTGAGGGCAAAATAACCTTCGACCCCACGAAACCCGATGGAACGATGCGCAAGCTCACCGACCCCAGCCGTATCAACGCCCTGGGATGGCGACATACCATCGAGGTCCCCGAAGGGCTAAATCGGCTCTATGCTTGGTATCTTGAGGATATGATCTAGCCTCCCAGCAGGATGTCCGATGAGGCCTTTCTTCCTGAGCACCCTCTCTTTGGGCACTCAGGAAGAAAGGCCTTGTATCACTTGAGACAACCTCAAGAGAGAGCGTGGAGACGAAGAAACCGATTGTCGAGAATTTCATCCCGAAGATTTGGCCAATTCAATCCTTTACCTTACCTTTGCAGAGCAGATGAGGTAGTAGTCCAGATGCATGATCCTGCGGTTGTGGTGTAATTGGTAGCCACGTCAGACTTAGGATCTGATGCCGAGAGGCGTGGGGGTTCGAGTCCCTTCAACCGCACAGAACGAGAGGTTTCTTTTAGAGACCTCTCGTTTTCTTATTGGAAATAATCTTGATTTTCACCTTACCAGACGATAGAATGGCCCGTACATTTCGGCACACATAAGGGAACTTTAGCTTGGGTAGTTTTCGGAGCTCTAGGAGTGACTAGTATGATTCTAGAGACTTCCTAGCTAGAGCTTTGGGGCTTTTACCTTGAGAGCCACCAATGTCTGTCGTACAAAGAAGCGAAGCCCCCATTGATGGCTTCGCTTCGTCTCTCATCCAGATTGCCTCTCCCCTAATGGGCTGCCTCACGACATTACGATACACCTCTCAATACCAGAGAAGACCTGCCCAATGTATGCTCTTTCGCCCATGGCAACACCTATAATATTTCTAGCTCACGAAGGCAAACCACCTATCCTTAATGAGTAAAATGTATACCTCAAACTACTCGAAGCGGAGAAGCTTACGGAGCCGTTGAGCCACATAGCCGACCTCATCATCCTGCATGAGAGGGAAGATCGGGAGCGACAGCATACGGCAGCTCACGTCTTCGCTGCGGTGCAGTTCACCTCTCACAACCGACCGAGTAGCATAGACTTCGTACTGATGTAAAGGTTTGGGGTAGTACAGCCCCGAGGCGATGCCTGCCTCGATAAGCCCCGAGCGCACCGTCTCTCTGCTTTTCCCCTCGTCTAGCAGGAGCGTATATTGGTGGTAGGTGGGTAGGCGGCCGACACTCGTGGGAAGACCTAGCCCCTCCATATCCCTCAAAGCCTCGGTGTATCGCTGGGCAATACGCCTCGTTTGCTCTACAAACTCGGGCAGGTGATGCAGCTTGATGCGCAAGATCTCCGCCTGCACAGCATCGAGCCTACTATTGCGCCCCACCATACGATAGTCGTACTTCTCACCCTGCCCATGGCGAGCTAGGCAGCGCGCCCGAGCTGCCCAGTCCAACCGCTCGGTAATGATGGCCCCACCATCACCAGCACAGCCGAGGGGCTTGGTCGGGAAGAAGCTCGTAGTGCTGATGTCTCCTAGGCGCCCCATGGGGATAAGTTCGCCAGCAATATGTGCATAACCTCCCATCCCCTGTGCATTATCCTCGATGAGGATGAGGTCGTGCGCCCTACAAAAGGCTCTGAGCCGTGGGGCATCGATGGGCATACCATATAGATTGACCGCCACGACGGCACGAGTTCGGGGGCTAAGCAGCGAAGGCAGGGCATCAACATCTAGGTTGTAGCATTGCTCTGCACCCTGCACGCCTGCGCAGTCCGCCCATACAGGCACAAGCCCAAGGCGCAGAGCAGCCTCGGCTGCGGCTACATAGTTGTGCGTAGGGACGATGACCTCATCGCCCGAGCCCAGCCCCACCGCCTCATAAGCCAGTTCGAGGGCATCTGTACCGTTGGCACAGCTAACGACCGAGGCGGGGCTCAACTCCAAAAACTCCGCTAGCTCCGCTTCGAATGCCTCTACCGCCTCGCCTCCAATATACTGGCCCGAGGCGAGTAAGCGACACACGGCAGCATCAAGCTCCCCCGAGAGGAGCTGATACTGCCGTGCAGGATCTGCCATAGGTATGCGCATAGTAGCTACTTCACTTGGCTGCCGGGGGCGACTAGCTCGGCTGGCTGGATGATACGCAGGCGACCATCTTCATCTTCGGCCGAGAGGATCATCCCAGCGCTCTCGATGCCACGCAGCTTGCGTGGGGGGAGGTTAGCGATGAAGCAAACCTGCTTGCCCACTAACTCCTCGGGAGCATAGTGCTGTGCAATGCCCGAGATGATGGTGCGTCCGCCCAACCCATCGTCGATGCGGAACTGGAGGAGCTTATCCGCCTTGGGGACTTTGCTGCATTCTAGCACCGTACCGACACGGATATCCAGCTTAAGGAAGTCTTCAAAGGCGATGTCCTCCGCGATAGGCGCAGCCTTGCGGTTAGCGGCCTCGTTGGCTGCCTTGCTATCTTGTAACTTCTTGATTTGTGCCTCGATAGCTTCGTCCTCGATCTTCTCAAAGAGCAGCTCCGCCTGCCCGATCTGATGTCCCGAGAGCAAGAGGTCGATAGAGCCAATCTGCTCCCAGCCGAAAGGCTTGCTCTCTAGCATCGTGAGGAGCTTTGCCGAGCTCATTGGCAAGAATGGTTCGAAAACAATCGTAAGGTTGGCGGTGATTTGTAGGGCAATGTTGAGGATAGTCTCCACACGCTCTAGGTCGGTCTTAGCGAGCTTCCACGGCTCGGTATCGGCTAGATACTTATTACCGATGCGAGCCAGGTTCATCGCCTCCTTGAGTGCCTCACGGAAGTGGTAGTGCTCCAGCTCTTGCTCCAGCCTGCCTCGGATGGTAGCCAGCTCTGCAATGGTCGCTTCATCATACTCTGTGAGCGCACCACGAGCAGGCACCTTGCCATCGAAGTACTTCTGGGTCAGTACGAGGGCACGATTGACGAAGTTGCCATAGACCGCCACCAGCTCATTGTTGTTGCGTGCTTGGAAGTCGCGCCAAGTAAAGTCATTGTCCTTCGTTTCTGGAGCGTTGGCCGTGAGGACGTAGCGCAGGACATCCTGCTTGCCTGGGAAGTCCACAAGATATTCGTGCAGCCACACCGCCCAGTTGCGGCTCGTGGAGATCTTATCACCCTCGAGGTTAAGAAACTCATTGGCAGGCACATTCTCGGGCAGGATATACGACCCCTCGGCACGAAGCATCGCGGGGAAGACGATACAGTGGAAGACAATATTATCCTTGCCAATGAAGTGCACAAGCTTAGTCTCCTCGTCCTTCCACCAAGTCTCCCAGCTGTCGGGCAGCAGCTCCTTGGTATTGGATATATAACCGATGGGGGCATCAAACCAAACATACAGCACTTTGCCCTCTGCACCCTCTACGGGTACGGGGATGCCCCAGTCGAGGTCACGGCTTACGGCACGAGGCTGCAAACCCATATCGAGCCAGCTCTTACACTGCCCATAGACGTTACTTTTCCACTCCTTGTGTCCCTCCAAGATCCATTCCTTGAGAGCCCCCTCGTGCTTGTCGAGGGGCAGGTACCAGTGCTTGGTCTCCTTGAGGATGGGTGCCGAGCCGCTGATGGCACTCTTGGGGTTCTTTAGGTCAGTAGCCGAGAGCGATGTACCACAGGCTTCACATTGATCGCCATAGGCCCCCTCACTCGAGCAATGAGGGCAAGTGCCAGTAATGTAGCGGTCAGCGAGGAATTGCCCTACCGCTTCGTCGTAATACTGCATGGATGTTTGCTCGACAAACTCACCCTTTTCGTAGAGCTTACGGAAGAAGTCGGAGGCCAGCTCTCGATGCGTTAAGCTGGTAGTACGACTGTAGATGTCGAAAGTAATACCAAGCTCCTCAAACGACTGTTTGATGATGCCATGATAACGGTCCACGATATCTTGGGGCGTAACTCCCTCCTTCTGTGCCTTGATGGCGATGGGCACACCATGCTCATCACTACCCCCAATCATGAGCACCTCCTGCCCCCTTAGGCGCAAGTAACGAGCGTAGATATCGGCTGGGATATATACGCCCGCCAAGTGACCAATATGCACGGGACCATTGGCATAGGGCAGGGCGGTGGTAATGAGCGTTCGCTTGAATGTCTTATTCATATTTCGTCTTATTGTTTGCTTTTTCGCTTAGAGAGCCTCCTCAGGCTTAGCAATTCGCTTGAGCTCTCCATTCTTGATATAAAAGAATGTCGGTACCTCACTCACGTTATAGCTCTTAAGGCTAATACCATCGGGGTCGCTCACACAAATCCACGGCAGTGTACGCACGGCATTCTCCCAGTAATATCTGTCGGCATCGACCGATACCTCGTAGATCTGTAGCTGGGGGTTGCGCTCTTGGGCCGCTCGAAGCGATGCTACGAGGAGGGGGGACCACTGAGCCGAATAGGTCGTAAAGCTCACGAGCACGGGGCCTCGCTGGGCAATCTCGGTCAGACTCTGCTCATCTCCAAACCTGTCCTTGAGCTTAATCTCGGGGAAGTCAAGCATACGAAGTGCCGTGCGTGCCGTGGTGTCGGCTAGAGCCTCCGACCGCTGTCTCTGTGCTCGCTCCAACGCAATAGCCTTTAGGGCCATTTCCTTAAGGAAAGGTGCGTAGGGTGCATCCTTATAATAGGTATCGTAGGCCGTGGCAACGGCAGCAAAAGCTCGAGCATCTTCGCTCTCCTGGGTCGAGAAATAGGACGCGTTGCCTTTACGCTGAAAGAGGGCAAAATAGGCCGATGGGCTCTTCGGATCTACATATATATAGCGATTGGTAAACTGTGCCTTGAGCGCATCCGCCCTACGCTCCACCTCCTGCTGTGCCTCCTCCAGCCCTAGAGTGCCACGAGTATAGAGGCCGAGTATACTATCTATCTGCCTATCTACCTGATGACGATAAAGACTAATCTCTCGAATTTGCCTATTATACTGATCCGCCTCGACCAACTCATAGCCGAAAAAGAAGCTGGAGGCATCGCTCTTAACCTGAATATAGGTCGCTGAATCCGCAGCAAAGGGAATACTACTATCCCCGAGACGCAGACGATAAAACATGGGGTAATGCCTACCAGGATATTCGAAGCGGAACGCACCACGCGCATCGAGGCGTACCGAGTCTAGGGCGAAGATGTCACCCGTACCGACCTCCTCAAGGTAGATGACCTGACCATCGGCACCTGAAATTATCCCTTCGGCCACGAACTTACTCTGGGTCTTAGCACAACTACCCCCAAGGAGTACCCCCAGTGCGAGAGTAAGCCCCCAAAGCTTCTTTATACTTGTCGTCATTGTTTCAGAAATCAGATTTGTCAAACAGAGCAAATATAGACATTCTCCGCCTACCCTGCCTCGGGGTCAGAAGCCAGATAACTGCACGGAAATCTAGCCCCAAGTCCACTACCCTCTGGCATTTCACACACACACTACACAACTATCTTGTTACTAACAAATTAAACCTACCCCCTTTCTTTCCAAAAAATCTTCGGGAACTTTTGAAAAAAACTTCCCGATCTTTTTGGAAAAAGTTCGGGAACTCCGAGAAAAAAGTTCGGGAACATTTTTTTGAATGTTCCCGAAGACTTTTTAGACCATATAAAAGGCCTATTCAGATAAGGTAATCCACCGATTTAAGTTTGTCCTATCCTTAGCAATCTGCAATCTGGATCGGCTCGCTACGGAGACGAAGTAACTCTGTGCCTCCCTCGTCCATTAAACGTAACTCCTTACCCTCTATCTCATAGGTACGCACGCGAGATATCGCACTACGAAAAGCATCCGCTGTCTTCATGTCGGGACACATACGCAAGGTGGTAGCGAGCTCCAGTTGTAGTGCCTTGCCCGTCAACCTCGAGATCGAACCCGAGAAATGATTGCAGCTATCGTAACCACCAGCTTGTCGCTCCAGTAAATCAAACATTAAATAGGGGCGACCTCCCTCAATAGGTGTTCCGAGTATATGCGTTACTTCCCAGTAGCTATCGTCATTCGTTGCCAGACGAGCGTCAGGCTCCCCCTCAAGAACCACAGCCCTAACGAATGTAAGCAGAGCTGTACCCTCCTGGCTGACGAAATTTAGTCTCCCCTCCTCATCAAGAGAAAAGCGACGCACTTGCTCCATGCGCTCCATAAAAGCTGGCTCGAACGAACCCTCTGGACAGCCCATTCGCGTAGAAGCGAGGGGTGCAAGCTCCAGCACACCACTATCAAGCCGAAATATCGAGCCGAAATATCGGTTACAGCCATTGTAACCCGAGATACGCTGCTCGGTAAGATCGACCTCCAACGTAGGAGCTTCTCCCTCCTTAACGTCAATCAATGAGCCATCAATACCGACAAGACACCAATTGTGGGCCAACACTTCAGGAGCAGGGTTAGCCTGCACCGAAACCTTCTTACCTCCTATGCAAGACGAGCTACTCACGAGCAAGAAGATACCCATAAGCAGGGCAATGATGTTGTACTTCATAGTCTTTCGAGTTTAATTAAGTTATCTTCCTAATCTTTATCTCACTATTACCACTTTCCCAGGGAAAGCTTCTGCCACTGTCCCTCACTCTCTCGAGGGAGATCATGCGTCACCATCAAGATGGTCGTGTCAGCCTCGGTTAGGCTATACAACAAGGTCTCAAAGCCCTCTTTGTAAACCCTATCGAGGAAGCTCATAGGCTCATCCAGTACCAGAAGACTGGGGCAGGAAACTAGAGCACGAGCCAGCAACACACGCTGCAATTGCCCCCCACTGAGCTGCCCAATAGGGACATGCACATAGTCTAGAAGTCCCACTTTGCCAAGGATAGCAAGAGAGCGTTCCTCTCGTTCGCCTCTAGTAAGGCTCAAACCATAGAGGCCCGAGGCGATAACCTCTACAACACGAATTGGAAAGGCCTTGTCGATGTGATTAATCTGAGGCAGATAGCCGATACTCGGAGGAAGAGAGGTAGGCTGTCCCCCCTCATCACAGTAGATAAGTAAGCCTCCACGTAGAGGTAGCAGCCCCAAGAGAGTACGCACCAGAGTGGTTTTGCCCGCTCCATTAGGGCCCACAATGGCCCAATGCTCCCCACGGCGCACTTCCCACTCTAGGCTTGAAACAACTATTTTATCCCGATAACCGAGAGCCACTCCCTCAAGGCGAAATAGAACCTCTCCTCTCCCTGCACTCATTGCATGCGCTCTTTAGATTAGAGCATCTACTATCTTGACCAATTCCCCTCGCCAATCTTCACCCAAAGGATTGATGAGAACGACCTGAGCTCCCAGATCCTCGGCGATACTTCGAGCAAGTTTTTGGTCGAACTCCTGCTGAACGAAGACCGTCCGCACACCCAACTCCCTGGCACGCTCGACAAGAGCACGCAGCTGTATCGGGCCGGGGTCTTTTCCATCCTGCTCTATGGCGAGCTGTTCGAGAGCAAACTCATCGGCAAAGTCCGTGAGAGCAGGATGATAGATAACAAAACCACGTGTACCACTCTGTGAGATCTGTCGCTTAAGGTCGTGCTCGAGAGCAATAAGCTCGGCCTCGAGGGCTCGATAGCGCACAGTGTAGAGGCTGTCGGACTCGGGGAAGGTCTCCCGAAGAGCCTCATACGTATTGCGAGCCATGAGGCGAATACCCCGAATACTCGTCCAGTAGTGCGGATCATGTCGCACACCAACTTCATGTCGATGGGGCTCACCTGAAGAAGAGTAACAATCCTTCCCCAAGCGAACAAGCCTGAGATTGGGATAGAGCTGCTCGAGGCGCTCAAGCCATGTCAACTCAAAGCCCAGCTCCCCTACATATAGATATGCCCGAGCCTGAGCGAGAGCAACGAGCTCTTGTGATACGGGCTCATACAACTCTGGGGCACTGCCCCGAGGAAGTAAGGTAAGAACCTCAAGACTACCTGCCGAGAGCTCATTGACAAGACTAGCAGTTGGGGCTATGGTAACGGCGACAAGGGGCTTATCTGCCTCTTGCCTACTCTTGCATGCTCCCAGAAGTAATAAGAGCACACACAGCAGAACTCCATTAAATACTTGGCGTACAGCTATCATAACGATTAATAAGACTCTTCTAAACTAGGGAACGACCGCTCCTTAACTGCCCCCACATAGCTCCCAATAGCCGAAATAACTTCCCTGCCAAGACAAGCAAAACGACGCATAAACTTCGGGCTAAAGCTTTCGTCCAACCCCAACATATCCTGCAAGACCAGCACCTGTCCGTCTACATTCATCCCAGCTCCAATACCAATGACCGGTATCGAAAGCGCTTGAGCTACCCGAGAGCCTAACTCCCTAGGTATCTTCTCCAAGACAAGAGCACAGCAGCCCAAAGCTTCAAGCTCTCGGGCCTCCTGAAGAAGCGTCTCAGCCTCAGCCTCAGCTTTAGCTTGTAAACCATAACCTCCGAGCTGATGCACCGACTGAGGCGTCAGACCTAAGTGACCTACCACGGGGATACCAGCCTGAACAATCAGCTCAATAGCCGCATAAACCGAGGCTCCACCCTCAAGTTTAACGGCATCGGCTCCTGTCTCTTTCATAATGCGGACAGCAGAACGTACGGCCTCCTCGCGACTTGTCTGATAGCTTCCAAAAGGCATATCTACAACGACCAGGGCACGGTTCGTAGCACGGACCACAGCGGCCCCATGATAAATCATTTGATCAAGGGTGATAGGTAACGTAGTAGCGTAGCCAGCCATAACATTGGCGGCTGAATCCCCTACAAGTATCATATCTACGCCAGCCGAATCTACGAGGCGTGCCATCGTGTAATCGTAGGCTGTGAGCATAGCTATTGGCTCACCTGCTACTTTCATAGCTCGCAGCTGCTTGGTCGTTACCTTCTTAATATCGGATTGATGCTTGGACATAATGCTTAATTATGGATAAAACAACCCCCGAACGCCTAGCATACGCTCGGGGACCTTGAGATGCTAAGCGCGATCGGCTTAGCTATATTATATGGGTCATAAGACTTTATCGATCGCTACAACCCAAAGACACAGAGGTCAATCGCACAAAGCCTGCTCTCTCGTGTAAGGCCACGCCCAAACACTAGGCACTAGAGCGACTAACCTTTCCGAACCCTCTCAATTACTCCCACTCAATGGTGCTGGGTGGCTTGGACGAGATGTCATAGACCACTCGATTTACACCGCGCACCTTGTTGATAATTTCATTCGATACTTTGGCGAGGAAATCGTAAGGTAAGTGCGCCCAGTCGGCACTCATCGCATCGGTCGAGGTCACAGCCCTCAAGGCAATAGTGTACTCGTAAGTGCGCTCATCACCCATCACGCCCACGCTCTTGATGGGAAGAAGAATTGCTCCAGCCTGCCAAACATCGTCATACAGATCCCACTCACGGAGCATAGACATATAGATGTCATCGGCATTCTGTAGGATCTCGATTTTGTCTTCAGTTAACTCGCCTATGATGCGGATACCTAACCCAGGCCCAGGGAATGGCTGACGCTTAATGAGGTGTGGCTGCATGCCCAGCTCTAGCCCCACACGACGCACTTCATCTTTGAATAGGAGGCGCAATGGCTCAACGAGCTTAAGGTTCATTCGCTCGGGCAGCCCACCCACATTGTGGTGGCTCTTAATGACCGTGCCCGTAATGCTGAGAGACTCGATCACATCGGGATAAATAGTCCCCTGCCCAAGCCACTTAATATCTGTGAGCTTCTTAGCCTCTGCATCGAAAACATCAATGAATCCCTTGCCAATGATCTTACGCTTCTGCTCGGGATCGGTCACTCCTCTGAGTGCTGCGAGGAACTGATCCTTAGCATTCACCCCAATAACGTTGAGCCCAAGATGCTCGTAATCTCTGAGAACATGCTCAAACTCATGCTTGCGTAGTAGACCATGGTCAACGAAGATACAAGTCAGATTCTTACCAATAGCTCGATGCAATAGAACAGCCGTGACGGACGAGTCTACCCCTCCCGAGAGAGCAAGAATAACCTTATCATCGCCAAGCTTTTTCTTCAGCTCTGCTACCGTACTTTCGATAAAGGAAGCGGGGGACCAATTACCCTTGATACCCGTTATGTCCAAGAAATTGCTTAGAACCTGCATCCCCTCCTCACTGTGAAACGCCTCAGGGTGGAACTGTACCCCCCAAGTCTGTTCTCCATCTACTCGAAAAGCGGCTGCAGCTACATCCTCCGTACTTGCTATGATACGGAAACCTTCGGGCAAATCCGTAATCGTATCCCCATGAGACATCCACACAATGCCACCCTCCTTCACACCCTCAAGGAGCGCATCATGAGCATGGCGCAAATGAAGCTGTGCCCTGCCATACTCACGACTATCGCAGGGCTCCACCTTACCTCCTGCTTGATGCACAAGGCTCTGCGCACCGTAGCAAATACCTAGTAGAGGAAGTCTGCCTCTTAGGCTCGAGAGCTCAGCACGAAAAGCATCGGGGTGATAAACAGAGTAAGGGCTACCTGAGAGGATAACCCCAGCAATGCCCTCGAGACTCTCTGGCACCTTATTGTATGGGACAATCTCGCAATAGGTATTCAGTTCCCTCAAGCGACGACCTATAAGCTGCGTCGTCTGAGAACCAAAGTCTAGAATCAGTATTTTCTCTTGCATGGGTTGTGTCAAGTCTTTTATTACTTCGCCAAGATTGATTGGGTACCTCAGACGAAGTTACCAGCCAAGCAAAGATACAAATAAATAGGATTTTGGGGGCGCAGGCCTAGAGCCTATAAGAGAGTATCCTCTTACTACGATACCAAAGACTAAAGACGAGGGGAAGGAGGGCTCCGACATAACACCTCCTTCCCCTCGTCCCTAGAGACATGATGCGCTTAGTTTTTCTTAAGAACTATAGCAGAGCGTGCAGGCAAGTAGAGCCTGATACTACAATCCCCATTGGGCTGCTCACAAGCAGCACACTCCGTCTCGTGCTCAATGGTAGCATCGTTGTTGCCAAAGCCTCCAAACGCCTTTGCATCTGTATCCAGCACCATGCGATATGCCCCCTTGGGCAGCAGCAGGTCGTAGTCTACATGCGAATTCGTAGGAGAGAAATTGAAGACAAAGACTAGGCTACCACGGCTGAAGCATAGTACTTGATCCTCCTCGTGTATCCAATGCTGCACAAGTGGCTGATCGGCAAGATTGGGCTGAGCTGAGAGGAGGCTGACCATAGCCTTGTCAAATTCGTTGAGATCATGGTAGAGCAGGTCCTTATTGTCCGCCAAACTCCACTGACGCCGAGCGTAGTGATAAGACCATCCGTTGCCTTCTCGAGGAAAATCAATCCACTCGGGATGGCCAAACTCATTGCCCATAAAATTGAGATAACCCCCATTAAGCGTTGCTGCCGTTGCCAGGCGCACCATTTTGTGCAGAGCTACGGCACGATCTACGCCTATATTACGGTAGTCCTTACCCATATGACCATACATCTCGGCATCAGCTAGACGGAAGATGAATGTCTTATCACCTACCAAGGCTTGATCATGGCTCTCCACATAGCTGATAGTACGCTCATCGCTACGCCTATTGGTTAGCTGATACCAAATCTCACCAGGGCTCCATTGCTCGTCCGCCTGCTCCTTGGCAATACGGGTCCAGAAGTCAGGAATATTCATCGAAAGCCGATAATCGAAGCCAAAACCTCCATCTCGTATCGGATAGGCTAGTCCAGGCATGCCACTAACTTCTTCAGCGATAGTAATCGCCTCGGGACGCACTGCATGAATGAGCTCATTGGCAATAGCCAGATAGGCCATAGCATCGGCGTCTTGGTGGCCGTTGAAATAGTCGGCATAACAAGTAAAAACCTCTCCAAGCCCATGATTGTAGTACAGCATACTTGAGACCCCATCGAAGCGGAAGCCATCAAAGTTGTACTCTTCGAGCCAATACTTACAGTTGGAGAGCAAGAAATGCACCACGTTGGGCCGACCATAGTCGAAGCAGAGAGAGTCCCAAGCTGGGTGCTCTCCCCTATGCCCTTCATGAAAGAAGAGTGTACGCGAACCATCATAGCACGCAAGCCCCTCGACCTCATTCTTCACAGCGTGACTATGCACTAGGTCCATAATCACTCGTATACCGAGGCGATGTGCCTCATCAATGAGGCTCTTAAGCTCCTCGGGTGTACCGAAACGACTGCTTGGAGCAAAAAAGTTGGAGACATGATAACCGAACGAGCCATAGTACGGATGCTCCTGCACGGCCATAAGTTGAATAGCATTGTAGCCGAGCGATGCGACACGAGGCAAGATGTTGTCCTTAAACTCGGTATAGGTGCTCACCTTGCCCTCCTCTCCGGCCATACCCACGTGGCACTCATAGATCATCAAAGGTGAATCACTCTTCTCTGGACGTTTGTACTGCCATTTGTACGCCTCGGGAGCCCAGACTTGAGCACTAAAGATACCTGTCGAAGCATCTTGAACCACACGAGTGGCCCAGGCTGGGATACGCTCCCCCCTACCATAGCCCCAGACTACAAACAGGCGGTAGTGGTCTCCGTGCGTTAGGGCAGCATCGGCCAGATGTATCTCCCAATTGCCGTAGTCATCGATGCGCTGCAGCTGATATACAGGCATCACCTGCCAATCGTTGAATGAGCCTATGAGGTAAACCTCCGTAGCCGCTGGTAGCAGCTCACGCAGCACCCAGCCACCCTTTTCCTTACGATGCAGGCCATAGTACAGATGCCCACTAGCAAACTCTACTAGACTAATTTTTCCGCCCTCGGTAAGCGCACGCTTACGTGCCTGCGTGTATTCATTACGCTTCTCGATCCGAGTTTCATATGGCTTGAGCCATGGGTCGTTTTCTGCTAATCTGATCATAAGCTAATAGAGATATATCATTTAGTTTGTAGTTTACGTTCGTCCATACCTTATTAGTGCGCTGCCGTCTTGAGACTAAGAATAAGCGTAGAGGGCAGCATAGCGAGCCGATCGGGATCCCCATCGTAGTACTTCATCCATGCTTGATAGCTTAGGAGTAAGAGGTCATACCGCTCGCGGGGTGATACCACAATAGGCTCATCTTTACCAAGCAAAGTAGTACGCTCGGCAGCAGCACCCAATTGTATCTGCGCTCCATCGACCCCCGAGGCATGGATGTATAGCTTAGCTCCGGAGCTATTCTCCATCAGCGTACGAGCATAAGAAACCAAGCGAAGGTCGCTCTCGTCACGCAGGTCAAGTAAGATCCTCTGTGGCCTATCGAAATCACGCTCCAGAAAAATCCCTACCGAGCAGGGAGCATGGTGGACAAAGTAGTTCATCTTATCACGCACCAAATGTCCAATGGCCAAAAGGCGCTCGGTAGTGGCTACCGACAGACTACCGACCATACCGCTTAGACGTGCGCGAATGTGAGCTGCCTCTTGATCTTGCACTTCGGCAGAGTATTTGATACCAGCCCCTACAAGTAGCATATTGTACTGCTGACCTTTGAGTTTACCAATGATGGTCTGCTCAATATTGTCCGAGACCTGATAATCCATCTCTATAGCTTGGCCTAGCCGATCGGCTTCCTGACTAATGGGCACAAAACTATCCTCAAAGTATTTGTCAGCATCGATGGGATTGATATCCTTGTCCGTGGTGATGTGCAAAGCCGTTACTCGAGGCACAGTCTCACCACGGCGTAGCAGCAGATCACCGAGGCGAAGCAGCTTCGCCCCCGATCGAGGACGGCCGAAGGGCAAAAGCACGCTATAGGTGCCATTCTTGACAAGCTGCACCCCTGGGCTAGACAAGCGTTTGAGCCGCCTACGCTCTAGGGCTGCCGAGGCGACATTAATGAAATGAACCAGAGGCATGGTCATAACCGTAGTAATAACCGTCATCAGTACCAGAACAGCATAGATTTTAGGTGGCAGAATGTGCATCTGATAACCGATTGCTAGCACCACAAGCTCCATTAGCCCTCGAGTATTCATAAAGGCACCCAGATAGAGACTATCCTTAGGTTTCTGCCCACACACACGTGCTGCAACATAGCTCCCCCCTACTTTTCCGACAACGGCTATGAAGACAAAGACAGCCAGCAAAGCCCAAGTATCTAACCCATCTACCAACCCGAGCTCAGTTTGCAAGCCACTAGAGACGAAGAAGAGGGGAAGGAAGAGCATCAAAGCCACATCCTCGACCTTGTCCGAAATGATTTTGCGGAAAGACAGGTCCTCAGGCATGACAAGCCCAAGCATAAATGCCCCGAAGAGAGCATGCATGCTGAGTAGCTCTGTCACAAAAGAGGAGGAGAGCAACAAGACGAAAATAACGCCCACAAGCGTATGGCCGATCACTTCAGTCGTGTTGTAAACTTTACCAGCAATAGAAAAGAGCGGACGAATAATTCCGAAGATAATCCACAAATACGCTAACAAAAAGAACAGATTATAGACCGTACTCAAGAGGCTTCCGCTCTGACTGATGGCGATGATACCAGCGAGCATCAACCAAGCCGTGATATCGCCAGCTGCAGCCGTCGAAAGGCTCAACTTACCGAGCGAGGTTCGCATCATATTATTCTCTTGAATAATACGTGCGAGTACAGGAAAGGCTGTGATACTCATAGCAATGCCCACAAAAAGCGCAAAAGGCAAGAAAGGCGTATAGCTCCCCACATAATCGGGGTAGATATAGAGGCTCAACGGCAGAGACAGGACAAAGGGGATAATGATGCCAGCGTGACTAATGACAAGGCTGGCACGTAACCGCCGTTTGATGTCGGAGAGACGAAGCTCCATCCCCACAACAAACATGAAGAGTACCAGTCCGAAGCTGCTTAATATCTCGATATTGCCAAGGCTCTCGGCTGGGAAAACACGAGCAAAGAGATCGGGAGCCACGCGTCCAAAGAGTGATGGGCCAAGCAAGATACCAGCCACTATCTCCCCGATAACGGCTGGCTGACGAATTTTACGGAAGAGTGCGCCCATAAGACGCGCAGCCACAAGGATAATAAGTATTTGTAGGAGTAATAGACCAATAGGAGCACTCAGATGATGAACCACGCTCTGCGTAAACACATCGAAGGCATCACCCCACGACATTCCTCCGATAGCATCGCCCTCTCCCGACAAGGAAAACAGCTCACCCCCATGATAGAAGGTAACTCCAATGGCCCCCACGAAGCTCAACAGAAGGATTATGTAAAATATCACAGAACGTAAACCTATTCGTTTGCTCATCTATATCTGATTAAAAGTACTATTAGGCTCTAAAGTTAATAAAAGCAACGAAACAGCACTGCCTTATTACTAAGATTTAGGACAGTAGTCACTAAATCTTCTTCATGGGCTCTCGCTACCTCTCGGCTCGAAACAGCCAAAACAAACACAAACAGCAATCAACTGTATTTCAGTTAGATAAATGAAATCCGGAGCAAATCTCACATATGCCCGAGATGTGCTCCAAAAATGCTCGGGAATACCCCAAAAAATGTTCCCGAACTTTTTTCTCGGAGTTCCCGAACTTTTTCTAAAAAGATCGGGAAGTTTTTTTCAAAAGTTCCCGAAGATTTTTTTGACTAATCAGGAACATCTGTAATTGACTAAGAATAAACACATTGCAAAACCACCTCAAGAAGCTACCAATGGCTTAACCTGCGATTCCAAGCTTTTGGCCTGCTGAAAGGCCAAAAGCTTGGACCAAAGCTGGCTATCTTAAGATATAATAGGAAACAAAAACAACCTAAAACCTGAGGGGCCTACCAAAGAAAACTTCGGTAGGCCCCTCAGGTATCAACATCCAGAGCTCAGCGACTCTGGCGCTTGCGCTCAGTTTCATCTAGGATAATCTTGCGCATACGCTGGCTCTCAGGTGTTATCTCTACATATTCGTCTGGCTTGATGTACTCAAGAGCGTCCTCTAAGCTAAAGACCACTGGAGGGGCCAAAGCGACCTTATCGTCACTACCCGAGGCGCGCATATTGGTAAGCTTCTTACTCTTGCAGACATTCACCACGAGGTCCCCCTCTTTGCTATGCTCTCCAATGACCTGCCCCGCGTAGACCTCATCCTGAGGCGAGATGAAGAAGCGCCCACGGCTCTGGAGGTTATTCAGCGCATAAGCAAAGGCCGTCCCCGTCTCGAGTGCAATAATAGATCCATTCGTTCGCCTATCTATCTCTCCCTTCCAAGGCTGATACTCTAAGAAGCGATGCGCCATCACCGCCTCTCCAGCCGAGGCCGTTAGCACGGAGTTGTTCAGCCCAATGATACCACGCGAGGGGATGTTGAACTCGAGGAAGGTCCTATCGCCCTTCGTTTCCATCATCGTCATCTCGCCCTTGCGCCTGGTCACAAGATCGATAATTTTGCTAGCGCACTCCTCGGGCAGATTGACCGTCAGATGCTCCACAGGCTCGTGCTTCACGCCATCAATCTCACGGATAATCACCTGTGGCTGCCCCACCTGTAGCTCGTAGCCCTCACGGCGCATCGTCTCGATAAGAACCGAGAGGTGCAGCACGCCACGCCCATAGACGAGCCAACTATCCGCCGTCTCGGCAGGCTCTACACGGAGAGCGAGATTCCTATCCAGCTCACGCATCAGACGCTCGTGGATGTGGCGGCTCGTGACGAACTTGCCCTCCTTGCCATAGAAAGGGGAGTTGTTGATCGTAAAGAGCATACTCATCGTAGGCTCATCGACGGCAATTGTGTCAAGCGCCTCGGGGCAAGACACATCAGCGATGGTCTCACCAATCTCAAAGCCCTCAATACCGACAAGGGCGCAGATGTCGCCCGAAGACACTGAGGGAACTTTCGTTCGTCCCAGCCCCTCGAAGATATTTACCTCCTTGATGCGCATCTTAGCCATTGTGCCGTCACGCTTGCAGAGCATCACGTCCTGCCCCTCGATGAGCGTACCACGATGTACACGCCCCACAGCGATACGCCCTACATAGCTCGAGTAGTCGAGCGAGGTAATAAGCATCTGCCCAGGGCCCTCGATCTGCTCAGGGGCGGGGATTTGCTCGAGGATAGTGTCCAAGAGGATGGTAATATCCTCCGTAGGCTCGTTGTAGTCCTTACTCATCCATCCCTGCTTGGCAGAGCCGTAGATGGTCTCAAAGTCCAGCTGATCTTCGCTAGCCCCGAGGCTAAACATCAGGTCGAAGACCATATCTTGCACCTCACTGGGGCGGCAGTTCGGCTTATCAACCTTATTAATAACCACAATGGGCTTTAGCCCCATCTCGATCGCCTTTTGAAGAACGAAGCGTGTCTGTGGCATCGGCCCTTCGAAAGCATCCACCAGCAACAGGCAGCCATCGGCAAGATTGAGCACACGCTCCACCTCGCCCCCAAAGTCGGCATGCCCTGGGGTGTCGATGATATTGATCTTGACATCCTTGTAGCGGATACTTACATTCTTGGATAGGATGGTGATACCGCGCTCTCGCTCTAGATCATTGTTATCTAGATAGGTGTCTACCTCGGCGACCTTGTCATCACGAAATAGCTTACCAGCCAAAAGTAACTTATCCACAAGCGTAGTCTTACCATGGTCTACGTGAGCAATGATCGCTATATTTCTTATATTCTGCATCGAGTAATTGTATTTGTCGGGCGCAAAAGTACGCAAATTGCCCATTTTATTGGGGAATTTCGAGACCGAGACATCAGTGTGCCTCTAGCCAACTTGCCCCAATACCTACTGCTACCTCCAAGGGAATGGATAGGGCCGCAAGGGCATCCTGCATCGTCTGTCTAATAAGGGGGACGACTACCTCAACTTCGTCTTTAGGAACATTAAAATTCAGCTCGTCATGCACCTGAAGTATCATACGACTGCGAAGTTTGCGTCGCCGTATCTCTCGATAGATGTGTATCATCGCTATCTTAATGATGTCCGCTGCCGTACCTTGCAGGGGAGCATTGATGGCGTTACGCTCAGCATAGCCTCGCACAATGGCATTGCCACTACTGATGTCTGGCAGATATCGCCTGCGTCCAAGTATGGTACTTACATAGCCCTCCTCTCTGGCTTGTAGAACAATCTGTTCCATATACCGCTGCACCCCTGGATAGGTGGCGAAGTAACCCTCAATGAGCTTCTTGGCCTCCGTGCGACTAATGCCAAGCCTATCGGCCAGTCCAAAGGCGCTAATGCCGTAGATGATGCCGAAGTTCGCCGTCTTCGCCTCTCGTCGCTGCAGGCTCGTCACCTCACTGATGTTGATGCCGTGGATCTTGGCTGCCGTCGCCTCGTGGATGTCCTGCCCCGATCGGAACGCCTCTATTAGCCCCTCGTCCCCACTGATGTGCGCCATCAGCCGCAGCTCTATCTGCGAATAGTCCGCACTGACGAAGACATCGCCCTCTGAGTGCGGCACAAAGGCCGCACGGATGGCACGCCCCTCATCGGTACGGATGGGGATGTTCTGTATATTGGGGTTGGTGCTGGAGAGCCGCCCTGTGGCTGCCACGGTTTGATTGAAGCTCGTGTGCAGGCGACCATCGGGATAGAGCAGCTCGGGGAGCGCATCCACGTAGGTCGAGAGTAGCTTCTTGAGGCCTCGATAGTCTAGGATCTTGCCCACAATGGGGTGCTTGCCACGCAGCTTCTCCAGCACCTCTTCACTCGTGGTATAGCCACCCGACTTCGTCTTCTTGGGCTTATCGACAATCTTTAGTTCATCGTAGAGCAACTCGCCCACTTGCTTGCTACTATTGACGTTGAAGGGATGCCCAGAGAGCGTAAATATCTCCTCCTCTACGCTAAGGAGCTTGGCGTTGAGGTCTCTCGAGATCCTACTCAGCACCTCGGTATCTAGGCGTACGCCCTCCTGCTCCATCGATGCCAGTACAGGGATGAGCGGCATCTCGATCTCACGGAAGAGGGAGGTCTGCCCACGCTCCTCGAGAATTGGAGCGAAGAGCTTATAGAGGCGAAAGGTGAGAGCAGCGTCTTCGGCAGCGTAGTAGCGTAGCCGCTCGTGGGGTACGGCACGGAGGTTGGGCTGCTTGGTGCTTTGTGGCGCAATCATTTGCTCAAAGCTCATGGGGATGATGCCGAGATGCCTTTCGCTCAGCTCGTCCAGCCCATGCCTCATATCGGGGTAGAGCAAGTAGTGCGCCACCATAGTATCAAAGAGCGGTAGCCCCACGGTCACGCCATAGCGTGCCAGCACCATAAGGTCGTACTTAATGTTTTGCCCCACTTTAAGGATCTCGTGCGAGGCGAAGACATCTTTGAGGGGAGCGAGCAACTCCAGCGTCCGAACCCTATCCTCGGGGAGGAGCAGGAAGTAGGTGTCGTCCTTGCCGAGGGCAAAGCTCATAGCCACAAGGTTTGCTACAAGAGGGTCTACGCCTGTGGTCTCGGTGTCGAAGGCAACAATGCCACAGGAGCGAATCTTCTCTGCCAAAGCCTGAACATCCGCTACGCTATGTAGCTCGGTAATGTTTAGGTCGAGCGGTTCGCTTGTAGGGGCAGCCACCACCTCGCCATCGGGCGTGTAGCTCTGGTCGAAGAGATCGCCCAAAGCTGCACCTACCTCGGTCGTTTCACCCTGTGCCTCACCTCCCTGCGCCTGCGCTGCGCTTGTCTCATCGCCACGTTCGGCAACGCCTTTTCTAGCTGCTCCTGCGCCTCGTGTCGTAGCCCTCTCGCCACCACATACTGCGCCTTGCAGCCCTGCGACTGTGCCCTTGTCGCTCGTGGAGGTACTTGCTGCTCCCTCGGCTGCCGTCCGCCCAGTGCGTGTGGCTATGCGCCCCATCAGCGTCCGAAACTCCAGCTCCGTGTACAGCACTTTCAGTGCCTCGACATCGAGATCTTGACGAACGTAGAGCTCGGGCGAAAACTCGATTGGCACGCTCGTACAGATAGTCGCCAGCTCTCGAGTCATCTCGGTTGAGGCACGCCCAGCCTCAAGATATTCCTTCGCCTTGCCCTTAATCTCGGCAAGGTGAGCGTAGATCCCCTCAATACTACCATATTGCCCGAGGAGCTTTTGGGCGGTCTTGTCACCGATACGTGGGCAGCCAGGCAAATTGTCTGCAGAGTCGCCCACGAGGGCGAGGTAGTCGAGTACTTGCCCCGTGTGGCTTAGCCCAAACTTGGCACAGATCTCTGCCTCCCCCCAGGTCTCGTAGCCTCCCCCCTGCATGGGGCGATACATACGCACGCGAGGACTAACGAGCTGTCCATAGTCCTTGTCGGGCGTGACCATCAGCACCTCGAGGTCTTGTCCCGAGGCTTCGGCACGTCTGGCGAGCGTGCCGATCACATCGTCCGCCTCATAGCCCGCGACCTCTAGGATGGGAATGCGGTACGCCTCCAGTAGCCTCTTTATGTACGGCACAGCAAAGCGTATCGCCTCGGGCGTTTCGTCCCTGTGCGCCTTGTAGTCGGGGTAAGCTTCATGCCGAAACGTCCCCCCAGGAGGGTCGAACGCCACGGCGATCATGTCGGGCGTTTCACTGTCGAGTATCTCATCGAGCATCAGGGCAAAGCCAAAGATGGCACTAGTATTTTCGCCACGACTATTGATGCGTGGCGAGCGAATGAAAGCATAGTAAGCCCGAAAGATCAAGGCATAAGCGTCTAGTAAGAACAGACGTTGGGGAGACTTTATCATAGTTTATTCTTCACTTTCTAAATCTATGAGATGAGGCAGGAGGTAAAGCTGGCTGGAGCGTATGCCTGGCTTGCGCTCACCGCCAATAAGTAAGTGCATATTGGGCGCGTACTCCGCGAGGACAGCATCGGCTCTCGGGGGGAGGCCCATCGGGAGCTTCGTCCACCGTCCCTCGGGTACGGCTAGGTCTTCCTGCCACAGCCAAGCGTGGGGGGAGAACTTGTACCACGCCTCGGGGTGCAGGAGGTACTCACGGCTTTCACGCTTTAGTCGCTCCACCTCGGCAGTATCGCCCTGCCACGAAGCCAGGCGCAGTCGCTGCCCTCGCTGGATGGCAGGAAGGAACTTGTCCAGATGTACGCCCCCTGCGAAAAGGACGCTGCGCTCGTTCACCTGACACAGTGCACCACCGCCCAGCGTCACGCCCAGGTCACGCATCTCTTTGGGGAAGCCGCCAGTGTCTTGCCACTCGTCTTTGTCGGCATCGTAGCGCATGAGGCTAAGCATAGCCTCGGCTGGTATCGCCTCCTGCTCCGAATGGGCAATGCTGCCGAGCATATAGATGTAGCTCGGTGTAGCCCAAGCAAGCGTCTTGAGGAGCGTAGGACTGGGG
Source organism: Porphyromonadaceae bacterium (assembly GCA_030528555.1). GTDB lineage: Bacteria > Bacteroidota > Bacteroidia > Bacteroidales > Porphyromonadaceae > Porphyromonas. The sequence goes on from JAUMYQ010000004.1 coordinate 103,192, forward strand.
TAGGCGTGCACCGCCTCCCAGCTCTTCGCCCCCTCGCCCTCCATAGGGCTGCGGTAGACCTCTGCCGTCAGTCCCTTGGCGCTACTACCCCCGATGAGGTAATACGCCCCCCGATGAGCCACAAGACTTGCACCACTGCGTCCCTCGGGCAGGCAGCTATGCAGGCGCACCACCACGCTATCCGGGCTAATGACTTCCAGCATATAGACCTCCGAGCGCGTGCCGGCCCCATCTTGCCCCCCAGCAATGAGCGCACCAGTGGGCGTAGTGAGCGTAGCAGAATAAGCTAAGGCGTGGGGAAGCCGCCCCACGAGCCTCCAGCGGATGCTATCCTCCACGAGCTGCCCAGTATAGATGTCGCTATAAAAACGCTTCTTGCCCCCATCGGCAGCGGACACCTCGGGGAAGTTACAGCCGCCCATCATCCAGATGATGGGGCTTGCCTCCCTCTCTAAGCGCACCACGCCAGCGCTATGCCCCGAGACGCCTTGAGCGTATTGATCATCGAGGGCTGGGGTTGGGAGGGCGAGCGGGTCGCCCTCGCCCAGCTGGGCTTGCTCATACTGCCCCCCTGACTTGAGGGAAGAAGCTAAATGAGGCTTCGCCCCACAGGCTACGCTGAAGAGCATAGCCAGCAGGGCGAAGCACGAGGTCGCTGTCTGTATCACTAGAGGGTAGCTAGGATTTCCTCACAGAGCTGGTAGCTCTTGATCATCATGCGAGGGATATGAAACGGACCTTTGAAGATGTTCCCCTTGGCAGGCTGCGCCACAGAGCCGTCACGATGAAGGTAGCCGTACCACTCGCCATACTTGTGGTCGGGGAAGTGGGCGTAGGTCCAGTCGCTAATCTCGCGGTGCATCTTGAGGTACTTCTCGTCGCCTGTGAGGCTGTAGGCGTGGAGCGTGGCGATGACCGACTCGGTCTGTGGCCACCAAAACTTCATATCCTGCGAGTAGTCCTGCGCTGGGAAGCCCTTGCAGTCGCGGAAGTTGATGATGCCTCCATACTCCTCATCCCAACCCCAGTCCCAAGACCAGTCAAGGATAGTCAGAGCCATCTCCTGCAATTCCTTATCTCCCCCACGATACTTCACCTCGTCAAGGAGAAACCAAGCTGTCTCGATGCAATGCCCTGGATTAATTAGCCGTCCGTTGATGGTATCAACGAACTCGCCATTTTCGCCCACGCCCTCGAGGAGCGCCTTGTACTCGGGCTTCATGAAGTAGGTTTTTAGTTCGTAGATGGAGTCTGCGATTTGCTTGTCGAGCCTAGGGTCTGCGATGGCTGCACGAAGGCGTGCCGCTACGTTGAGCATAATCATCACGATCGAGTGCGAACGCCCCCGTACATGCGCCTCGTACTTACTGGGCAATGCTCCGGGCGTGGTGAGCCAGCCCTGTACCTTGCAGAATAGCTCCAAGGCACGCTCGGCATAGCTCCTCTCGCCCGAGGCGATGCTATACTCCGCCATCGCGATGATAGCAAAGGTTTCGGAGAAGACGTAGCGTCGTAGGCGCAGAGGAGTGCCATCGCCCATCACCTCAAAGTACATACGTCCGTCCTCACGGAAGCAGTGTTTCGTGAGGAAGTCGATGCAGCTCTTCGAGGCTTCGAGGTACTGGCTCTTGGGGCTAATGCTGTTGTAAGCACTGGCGAAGATGTAGCCAGCACGCCCCTGAAACCACACGCTCTTGGTCGTATCCATCAGTCGCCCCTCACGATCGAGGCAGGTATATATGCCACCGTGCTGGCGATCTAGTCCATGCTTGAGCCAAAAGGGAAGGATGTTGTTCTCAAGGTCGCTCTTGTACCGCTCAGCCCAATAGGCGAGATATGTCTTTGTATTCATTGCTTTACTCTACATTATTACCTTGTTGTAGTAGACAAAAGTACGCCATCTCCCCTCCTCCTCCAAAACCCATATATTGCCTTAACTTCTGATGGGTGCCATGAGCCCGTCTACTCAAGTAAAAGAAATGGGGGCTACATTATGCCCCCAGTCCCTTATGCTTCATTGTTCTTTACCTAATTCACCTAAACTAGAAGCGGAAGCCAAGCGTAGTATAGAAATTCTTGTTCTTACCATCGCTGGCTTGATCCTTACCAAACTGGTTTACGAAACCGAACTCAGTACCGAGGCGGAGATAGAACTTATTGTACTCAATAGCAGCAGAAATACCGAGACCTGCATCGAAACGCTTAGCGTCCTTATTCAAATCATAGAGGTTCTGCTCCCCGAGCTTAGCCGCAAGGGCATAGCTGAAGTATGGACCAACCTCTACAGAAGCTGCAAAAGCACTAGCAAATGCCGCACGCATGCCGAAGTTTACAGGCACGCTAATGTTGTGCGTTGTAACCTGACCCGAGGCAAGCCCCTTGATAGCATCAATGACCTCTACACCAGGAAAACCGCCGAAAGCAGAAGCCAGATCTCCAAGAGCATTGCTTACAGCCTGAGAAGTAGTCTTATAGCCTCCCATTTTGTAGGTAACACCTGGAGCAAGGTACACGCTCACCGCGCCAGGGGCTGTGAGACCAACCTCTACGGCCGCACCAGCACGCAGACCAGTCTTAGTACTCGCACTCTGCTTCTCAAAAGACATGTTACTAAAAGCAGCACCAACTTCTACACGAGGTGTCACAGACTGAGCACTTACACCAAGCACACCTGCTGCCAATACTAGGGCAGTTACAATCATTTTCTTCATATTTTTTCTATTTAGCAGATAAACCTATAATTAGTTTAACAGAAGCAAAGATATTCTTTTTTAAGAAACAACCTAAAACTCTCCCTAGACACATTGGGCAAACGTATCAAAATCGAGCTCATCTTTCGGTAAAATCTATCTCCACCTCAAAAATCAGATAATCACCTTATCCTGAAATAATTAGACATACCCCCCCATTTTTGCGCAAAATGTTCCCGAACTTTTTTCTCAGAGTTCCCGAACTTTTTGGAAAAAGATCGGGAAGTTTTTTCCAAAAGTTCCCGAAGATTTTTTGGATAAATCGGGATACATTATAACTACCTCATAACCAATAAATTTTAAAAGAAGACAGTCTAAACAAAAGAGAGATATAGTCGGCCCAAACCCTAATAGGGTATCTTACTTCAAAAGCCGAGGGGCGAGCCCAATTGGCTCGCCCCTCGGCTTTTGAAGATACCACAAGTAACGCTTACTTCTTACGGTTACCGTAGCGACTCATAAACTTGTCTACACGTCCAGCGGTGTCCACCAGCTTAGCCTTACCCGTGAAGAATGGATGAGATGTACTAGAGATCTCGACCTTAATCAGCGGATAAGTCACACCATCAACCTCAATGGTCTCCTTAGCAGGCATCGTAGAGCGAGTAATGAAGATGTCCTCGTTGGACATGTCCTTGAATACTACTGGACGATAGTTCTCAGGGTGAATACCTTTTTTCATTATGATTGTCTTTGAGTTTAATATCTATATACTACTAAATACTGCTTGGTAACCGTAACAAAACGAGCTATAATGGACTGCAAATTTAGAGATAATTATTTAACATTCCAAATGTTTACCATCCTCACTTAGGTCTAAGCTCAGGGAATCATCAAGCAAATGTCCCCTATGAGCTAAACTCATAGGGGACATTTCTCATTTATCTCAGTAGCCTTCGCGCAAAAGCTAAAAGCTACTCTGCTTGTACAGGTGCATCTGTAGCAGATGGGGCTTCTGCACTAGGGCTTGCTGGCAACGTGTTCTCATTAGCGCCAAAACCTGTGATCCCCTGTGGTACGATCTGTCTAGCGGCCTGCTCTTCGATACCCTGCTGTACCATATCGCTATCGCTCTTCTCACCTTGAGAGACAAGAGCTGTAGAGGCTATACACAATACCATAAGTGTACCCATAAGGTACCAAGTGGCTTTCTCAAGCACATCGGTAGTCTTACGCACGCCCATAATGCTGTTACTAGAAGAGAAACTAGCTGCCAAACCACCCCCCTTGGACTTTTGGATGATGACCACAAAAACCAAGGCAAGGGATGCCAGCACAATGAGCACAGTAATGAATGTATACATCTCTTAGTTCGATTATATTTTACGTTACTTATTAATAATCAGTCGCTCCAAGAAGCGAATTTGCTGTACAAAGAAACGATTTTTTTTTGGATAATTCAAACTTATTGAATGAATCATGCGCAAGGCTTTGTCGTACCGTCCCTGTTTAATATAGATACCTGCAAGCGTTTCTGTAAAGAGAGCCTCATCGAGATCAGCAGCCTCTTCGGCCATCAGTGGTGTCCCTCCCCTCTCGGCTGGCAACTCATCTCCCTTGAGCCGGAGAGTAGAGGAAAGACCTCCCTCAAATATCGCCCCCTCTGCTCTCTCACCAGCAAAATAATCGTCTCTATCCACACCTACGCCCCAAAGGAGCTCTTGGGGGAGATCTATCCCCTGGGCCTTGGCATCAGAGAGGAAGCTATCGATGAGCGAAAACGGATCCTCCTCTCTCGGATTCAAACTCTGTGGGATACTCTTACCAGCAGTTACCTCTACCTCCCTATACAGCCTCTGCCTATCGGGAAGGAAGATGGCCAGGCGACGTAGCTCTTGGCTATAGCGCAAATCCTTGATAAGAGCCAGGTTATACAGATACAGATATATAAATGTAGCGCAGTAGGGATAGGCCTCTGTGAGCGAACGCAGCTCAGGCAAGGTAACTTCGCTCAGAGTGTCTGGGCTTTGGATATAGCGATATAGTTCGTCACGCGTCATATCTACCAATTTTCTACCGTAGCATTGTATATTTGTTTGATGAGATCCTCCTTAATCTCCTCCAAGAGTTGGTCCTGAACATTGACAAAAGGAGTATCGCGGTCAAAGTCTCGGAAGGCCTTAAAGCTACGATCAAAACTCTCCTTCTCATCTACATTATTCACATACTTGACCTGTAGCGTCACGGTCAGCACCGTACGACTAGCATAGTTGTCCTCACGCACGGCCATGGGAGCAAGGTCATAACCCGTAAACGTACACTCCAGCTCTAAATCTCCCGAGCGAGGTATCTGCTCGAGCCGAGTACGACGCGTATAGAATGTCTTGAGCTCCTCCGTAAAGTCTGGTGCAAGCGTTGGATAAATAATGGGAGCACGATTTTGCACATCGGCAATAGAAATAGACTTGATACGCGTATAGTCTAGAGAGCCTCCATTAAATTTATAGCTGATGCTACAACCCGAGACGATCCCAAGGACACATAGCAATAGCCCCAAAACGAATTTCTTAGCTTTCCAAACCATATTCTTTGATTTTTCTATACAGCGTTCGCTCCGAGATACCTAGCTCTTGAGCGGCCTGCTTACGCCTACCGCCATAGCGCACAAGGGCAGCAGCAATCATATCGCGCTCTACATCCTCGAGAGAGCGAGATGTATCGGCAGTATGTACTGGTGCATCAACGAACTGTACCTCTACCGCCTGAGTGACATCGGCAGAGCCAGTATAGCTGGGATAGGGAAGCTTGTCAGACGAACCCATCTGTGGCAGGCCAACGCCCCCAGGCAAACTCATGACCTCCCTAGCTCCTGGCGCAAGTGTTTCGGCATATGTCCCCATAGGCATACGCCCCTGTAGGAGATTGTGTATGATCGCCTTTAGCTCATTAACCTCCTCTCTCAATCCCTTGACCGAGGCAAGTAACGCTTCGTAGTGCGATGCACCATAATCTTCGCTCCCTACCACAGAACGAAGAGCTGGACGATAATCTATCTGCCCTCCCGAAGGCAGGTAAGTACGCAGGATATCTGCAGAGATAAGTCGCTCCTCCTCCAACACACTAATACGCTCAGAGAGATTACGCAACTCTCGGATATTGCCTGGCCAATAGTATTGTTGTAAGAGATGTGCTGCCTCTGGCTCTAAGCGCAGAGAGGGCATATGATATTTATCCGCTGCTTGGGAGGCGAAAAAACGAAAGAGGAGCGGAATATCCTCTGTGCGCCTCCTAAGAGGCGGTATCTCGATAGGGACTGTGTTGAGGCGAAAGAGAAGATCTTCCCGGAAGCGACCACGCTCCACAGCCTCCCTAAGCTGTACGTTCGTAGCAGCCACGATACGGACATCGGTCTTCATCGGCTGGCTTGCCCCAACTGGTATAAACTCTCCTACCTCAAGTACACGCAAGAGACGCGCTTGGGTAGAGAGGGGCAACTCACCTACTTCATCAAGGAAGATCGTCCCCCCATCGGCCTCTTGAAAATAGCCCTTACGATCGCTTACCGCACCAGTAAATGAGCCTTTGAGATGCCCAAACAGCTCCGAATCTATCGTCCCCTCGGGAATCGCCCCACAGTTTACAGCTATATATGGGGCGTGCCTACGGCGACTATTCTGGTGGATAATACGCGGAAAGTTCTCTTTACCCACACCGCTCTCCCCCATAATGAGGACGGACATATCGGTCGGCGCTACCTGCACAGCGACCTCTATGGCACGCATCAAGAGAGGGCTAGACCCGATGATGCCAAAGCGTTGTTTGATCTGCTGTATATCGATACTCATCTTTGTGTTACTCTGTACATATCCAACAATGGATTGCTGACATTTTGTCACAAAGATACATAATTATCCGTCCCAAAGCCCGTGGCTCAGATACCAATAACCATGAGTCAGTTTCGCCTCCCTCTCTCGCTCTTCCCCATAAATACATCACGATAGGGACCTGTCTCTCCTTTTCATCTCTGGAAATAGTTCAGCGTGCATTCTCGTGTTTTCAGAAACTCTCCAGGGGCAGATTGCTGAATATTTGAGTATAGTATCCATAGCCACGGATGATTTTGTAAAAAACTAGAACCTCCTATTGATGATACACCCTTAAATACATAGCTTTGTGGAGCTACTACTCGATAGATATGTAAACTTCTCCTCCACGGATTACGTAAATACGACATTGATTGGGCAGACAGATTACAAACTACGAGAACGATGGGCAAGACTTAGACCAGTCTACAGGTCTGTTTTATAAACTAACGTTATGGACGAACGAACTACTGTCAAGACTTTGCAAGACGTTGTCATCCGCTTCTCTGGAGACTCGGGCGATGGGATGCAGCTGACTGGGACGATCTTCTCCGACCTCTCTGCCATGCTCGGTAACACCATCTCCACCTTTCCTGACTTCCCCGCTGAAATCCGTGCCCCACAGGGTACACTCAGCGGTGTATCGGGCTACCAAGTACACATCGGATCAGAGAGCGTACGCGCCCCTGGTGACTATGCCGATGTGCTCGTAGCGATGAATGCCGCTGCCCTAAAGGCCAACCAACGGCATCTGCGTCGTGACTCGGTCATCATCATCGACAGCGACTCCTTCGGAACCTCTGACCTCAAGAAAGCAGAGTACGAGACGGACAATCCATTTGAGGAACTCGGGTTCACGACCCAGCAAGTCCTCTCCGCTCCTATCACGACCATGGTTAAGGATAGGCTCACTGAGTTTGGGTTAGACAACAAAAGTGCCGTTCGCTGTAAAAACATGTTCGCCTTGGGGCTCATCTGCTGGCTCTTCGACCGCCCACTCCAGCACGCTGAGGCATTTCTAGACCGAAAATTTGGCAAGAAGCCAGCCATCCGTGATGCCAATGTCAAGGCTCTAAATGACGGCTTCAACTTTGGAGCGAATACCCATGCTTCGACAACCGTCTACCGCATCGAGACTCAGACACCCAAGCCTGGCAAATATCTCGACATCAACGGCAACAAGGCCACAGCATACGGTCTGATCGCTGCGGCTGAGCAGGCAGGACTAGACCTATTCCTTGGCAGCTATCCCATCACACCAGCCACGGACATCCTCCACGAGCTAGCCAAGCACAAAGCTCTCGGGGTGAAGACCGTGCAGGCCGAAGACGAAATAGCTGGTATCTGTACGGCTATTGGGGCGGCCTTCGCTGGCGACCTCGCTGTGACAACGACCTCTGGCCCTGGCCTCGCCCTAAAGAGTGAAGCTATGGGGCTCACCGTCATCGCTGAGCTACCCCTCGTAATTGTGGATGTGCAGCGCGCTGGCCCCTCGACTGGCATGCCCACCAAGAGCGAGCAGACCGACCTCCTACAGGCTCTCTACGGACGTAATGGCGAGAGCCCCATGCCAGTCTTGGCAGCGACCACGCCAGCTGACTGCTTCGACATGGCCTATTGGGCGGCTAAGATTGCGCTAGAGCACCTAACACCTGTCATCCTACTGACCGACTCCTTCATCGCCAATGGCTCATCCGTCTGGCGGATCCCCGAAGACACCGAGCTACTTCCTATTAAGCCCCACACCATCGACCTGCGCCCAGAGCAAGACCGCGCGTGGAAAGCCTATGAGCGTGATGAGACTTCGCTAGCTCGCTACTGGGCTATCCCTGGCACAGAAGGCTATGCCCATAGGCTTGGTGGGCTGGAGAAGGATTACCACACCAGCGTCATCAGCACAGACCCCGATAACCACGAGCTCATGGTACGAGTACGTGCCGAGAAAATTGCCAAGATTGCCAACAAACTCCCCCCACTAGAGATCGAAGGAGACTCTGATCCAGAGCTCCTCATCGTTGGCTGGGGTGGCACCTATGGCCATCTGTATGAAACGATGGAGGCCATGCGTGCTCGGGGTCTACGTGTAGCCTTGGCTCAATTCAGGTTCATCAATCCCCTACCCCACAACACCGAGGAGGTGCTCCGTCGGCACAAAAAGGTCATAGTGGCTGAGCAAAACAGCGGACAATTCGCGAGCTACCTTCGGGGGCTCTTCCCGGGCTTTAGCCCACTCCAGTACAACAGAGTCACTGGTCAGCCCTTCGTAGTCGAAGAGCTAACGAAGGCATTCAGCCAAATCATAGAAAAGTAAAGCGATGGATACAAATAACTGCCCCAAGGCCTACGAGGCCAAGGACTTCAAAAGTGAACAATATGTGCGTTGGTGCCCTGGCTGTGGCGACCACGCTGTCCTAGCCGTCCTACACAAAGCCATGGCCGAGGTAGGTATCGAGCCCCACCGCACAGCCGTGGTCTCAGGTATTGGCTGCTCTTCGCGCCTGCCCTACTATATGAATACCTACGGATTTCACACCATTCATGGGCGAGCAGCAGCTATCGCTACTGGGGTCAAGACGGCCAACCCTGGATTGAGCGTCTGGATGATATCTGGCGATGGCGACAGCCTAGCTATCGGGGGTAACCACTTCATCCACGCTATCAGACGAAATGTCGACATCAACATTATCCTTTTTAACAATAGAATTTACGGCCTGACCAAGGGGCAATACTCCCCCACCAGCGACCGAGGTTTCGTATCCAAAAGCTCACCTTATGGCACAGTCGAGGACCCTTTCATCCCTGCCGAGCTATGCCTGGGGGCACGAGGTCGGTTCTTCGCCCGCGCCATTGATGTTGATATGAAGACCCTACAAGACTGTATGGTACAGAGCTCCAAGCATCAGGGAGCGTCCGTCCTAGAGGTGCTGGTCAACTGTGTCATCTTCAATGATGGTATCCACAAGAGCTACGCCATGAGGGATGTGCGGGACGACCGCACTATCACCTTACGGCATGGCGAAAAAATGATATTTGGTAAGGAAAAGAACCGAGGTATCGTCCTCGAGGGTCTCAAGCTACGAGCCGTAACCATCGGTGAGGATGGCTACACCCTAGACGACATCCTCACCCACGATGCCCATGAGGAGGACCCAACACTACACAATATGCTCGCGATGATGAGAAACGAGTTGCCCATCGCCCTAGGGGTTATCCGCGATGTTCCTTCCGTGGCATACGATTGGGCGGTTCATCACCAAATAGCCGAGGTGCGAAAACAGAAGCCTCAGCGAACGTTCAAGGATTTGCTCCTATCAGACGCTTACTGGGAGGTCAAATAAGTCGCTTGGCATGGTCGTCTATATCATCTGTGACCTCTATCCTCCAGCATGGGCACCTCGGGTGGCGTATCTGACGCAGCACCTAAAGGCATACGGCTGGCAGGCAATAGTTTTCTGCGAGGAGGTGAGAAGTCATCAATTATTTGACGACTTCTCACCTCCTTGTCCCGTCTATAGCATAAACCTCAAGCCTAGATGGATGCCCTCCGCCCTGATGACCACCCTAGAACTGCTCGCCGAGTGGAAGGACCGAAGGATAGCCAAGGCAATTGAGCATATCATCGAGAAGGAAAACCTCTCACCGCCAGATGTGATACTCGCCCTATCGTACCGTAAGTTTCCCTTCCGAGCAGGGGCTCATCTGGCTAGCAAATGGGGCGTATCGTGGATAGCGGACTGCCGTGACATCGTTGAGCAATACAGCCGTGGAGACTTTCTCCCTCGTCCCCTCAAACTTTTTGGCATGAGGTTCTCCAAGGTTGAGCGATGGATCGGGGCAAGATTTATCCGACAGCGCAATCTAGCCATAGCCTCGGCCCATACTGTTTGCACTGTATCTCAATGGCACCAAGAGACCCTCAAGACTATTCATCCCAATGTGCAGACTATTTATAATGGCTATGATGCTAGCCTGTTCCAACCACGGAACCCTCAGCCCACATCTCGGTTTCGTATCGTCTACACGGGAAGGCTACTAAGCCTTGAGATGCGCAATCCACGCCTACTTCTGGAGGTGCTTAAGAGCGAGCGACTACAACACTTACCCATCGACCTTATCTTTTACACAGACGATTACTCGGCCAGCCTAATACGCTCTCTTTGGACGGATGGCGAGGGTTACCCACAGCTAAAAACTCTCCCCATGGTCTCCTCACGACATGTGCCCGATCTCCTAGCCAAGGCCAGCCTAATACTTCTCTTGGGCAATGAAGAGAGAGCAGATGGCCCTCATGGCATGATCTCCACCAAGCTCTTCGAAGCGATGGCGATGCACCGCCCCCTTGTCCTACTACCCGATGCCACTAGTGAAGCAGCGCAGCTCGTCCGCCAGAGCGGTCTCGGCATAGCTACCAATTCCCCCTCTGAGCTGGAAGACTACCTACTCAATCTCTTCTCCCAATGGCTAGAGGGAGGTACAACCCATGCTCCTAGACCCAACGCACAACTTATAAAGCTATACACACGAGAACGGCAAGTGGGAGAATTCGCTGTCCTACTCTCTGAGCTACTTCATCCTTAACTTTACAGGTACGAGAAGAGGACAAGTAGCCTCTCGCCTCCCTTTGATATAGTCAGGAGCCCCTGTAGTACAAGAACTAAAATGATAAAATCAAGTTGGCAGCGTTAGACTTAATATCCAACGCTGCCAAATACTCCTTACTCACCTCTCGCTAGACAAAGGCTAAACGAAAAGCAAAGGTCCTTTAAATGCTTACTTCACTGGGGTAGGCTTGCTGAGTGAAATAGGAGAGAATGCAGGCTTGGCGCTGCCTGAGTGGGGACGATTGATCCAGTAGGTCTGATAGCTCTCATCCAATGGTGTACGCTCTTTGAGCCATGTTGGGTAGTAGATCTGCAGCTCACCCATAGATGTCTCATAAGCTCCTCGATCGGCCGTTCTCAGGCCAAGAGTGTGCATAGCCCAACCACTAGAAGCCTGCCAATCGTCCGCCCAGTCCGTCGCACTATAGCGATGGTTGCGGTAAGGAGGAATGAAGGGGAAGTTCACCCCATCAGAACGGCGTAGACTGTACGTTGCCCCGAGGCTACGCAACTTGGCCTGATGCTCGGCAAAGGTGCTCGCCATGGCGAGGTGCTCCGAACCAATAAGAGCAGTAGCATCAATAACCTGCCACTTGCTACCATACCTACGCAGTAGGGCCCAACCATCAGTAGCCGATATTTGAAGCACGTGAGAGGAGGTATACGCCACACCGCGCAGGGCATCGGCCTGGCCAAAGCGTTGGGTAGGACCCGAGGTCAGACGTGCCAAACGATCTCTCAGCAGCAACCACCAGGCAGGTTTAGATGCCTCGCCCACCGTTAACATTAACTCTCGGTAGCTATCCGAAGCCAAGATACAGGTCTGCTCGGGGAGGAGGGGCTTCTCTTCCTCCTGGCTCGCTGCCCATAGGTCGGTGTACCACTTCTGACCATTGAATGTGCCACGATTGACCGTATAGCTACGCACACTCGTAGGCTGCCCGATGAAGACCTGGTCACGTACGATGCTCTTGAGCTCGAGTAGGCCTCCCCCAGCGATACAGCCCTCAAGGCTCTCACTCGTTGAACCATCAGAGAGACGATAGGCATATTTACTACCAGAGGGAGTTAGACGTACCAGAGCATATTGGTTGAGGTCTAGAGGCCTGGTCGTAGGGTTATAGAGCTCCACAAGAGCATAGTTGCGACCGTCCTCCGAATGGTAGAGTTGCTCTGTAAGCATAAGATCTGTAGAGAGTAGGCTGCGGATGTGGTGTGTACGCCCCAGACGTGCGCCATCGAAGGTTTGGTTCGTCTGGTGCAACACGAGCATCGGCTGCACGCCAGAGGACTTCTCCTCCACGAACTGAGATTGTAGTCTGCCATAGTAGCGTGCACTGTCATCCGAATAGCGTACAAAGGCTGGTCGGTAAGCTATCATCTTGGACCGGATAAGCTCCTCTAACTCCGCTGTTGGTTCACCCTGCTGTTCCTTAATATAACGCTGGTGCTCAAGGGCACGCAGCTCCTTGCGATAGTCATTGAGCTTGCTCACTACGGCACTACCGATCTTGGCACGAGGGTCAAAGCCCTCTAGCTGCGAATACGTGGCAGGATATATCCCCACCCAGAGGTAGGTAAAGGGCTTAGTTGGAGCCTGCTTGCGTGGCATCGTCCAGAAGACAAGAGACCGACGACCCATATAACCACGCCCCGTGAGCCAAAAACGCCATTGGCCAGCATCGGAGTGCGACCCTCGATCGAGCCGCTGTGCCGTAGCACTTGATCCAGCCATGAGGCTAAGGCACAAGGCCACAACAATGGTTCGTAATCTCATTTTGTACTTATTTATATAGTTAATCGTATCCTTGGCCCTCTCAGCTTGTTACCGTCATCGGCTCGGGAACTTACACTTGAGGCGGTAGATAGCCTAGTCTAAGTACATTCCGATTATGAAAGGCGAGATGCGAGGTTAGCTAGAATTCCCATAAAACAGGGAATTTTTTAAAATTTTACAGATTGATCCCCATTTATTTTATTATGTAAACAAGAAAATCTTCGCTCAGTTGAGGATTTTTGCCCCTAGAATGACCCAATTCTTATGCTTCAAAGCCTAGATGATCTAGCATTTAATCTGACCATGAAGCCTAGTCGGATCTATCTCTTTATCTTTAAAAATATGTGCTAAGATCGCCCCCTCTCCAAAGGCTCATGTGCAGTCTCTAAATCCTCCCTCAAGAACCTCGAAAAAATGCTCCCGATCTTTTGAAAAAAACTTCGGGAACATTTTAGAAAAAGTTCGGGAAGATTTTTTTGAAAGTTCCCGAACTTTTTTCTCAAAAATGGGGTACCCTTATAATCTACTCGACATAAGCAACTTAGGGACACTCGGTCATGGGCCACAAACCAGACGATTATGCCACACATGTCCCTATAGCTTCGTGGGGGGGGGGGGGACAACAGTTTTTTTACCCCCCCCCCCCCGAAATAACAATTAATATTCTGGGGAGAGGGGTGTAAG
>JAUMYQ010000004.1:116816-123704 GCA_030528555.1 Porphyromonadaceae bacterium
CCCAACAACTCGTATTTTTGGTTGGTGGGTGGCCAAAAAAAGTTTTTTACCCCCCCCCCCCCACGATTACTAAACCTTATACGTATCGGGATAGCTGTCTATTCCCTAAATAGCCCAGATAACCTAAAGCATATAGCCCCAAAGATAGTGCTAGCTATAGAGGAAGCGTTTAATGCTCTGCTTGGGCGTCTTCTCAAACGGATCCTGGCGCTGCTCGAAGCGCTGAATTTTTTCATAGCTACCAAGCCGCTCATTGAGCTGCACCCTATGGCTCTTGATGCTCTCCCATGCCTCGCGCTCCGAGATACCAGCAGCCTCTATTTGGGCAGCATTGGGTACGATGATGGCCTCCAGCTTGCCCGAGCGCATCACCACAAGGCTCTCCTGCACGTAGGGGATGAGGCTAATCTTGGCCTCAATCTCCTCGGGATAAATATTCTGCCCACTAGGGCCTAGGAGCATCGTCTTACTACGACCTTTGATATAGAGAAAGTTGTCCTCGTCCATCGTGCCGAGGTCGCCCGTGCGTAGCCAGCCGTCTTCGGTAAATAACTGCTCGGTCTGCTCGGGATTTTTATAGTAACCAAGGCATACGTTCTCTCCTCGAACTTGTATCTCCCCGATATCGGATCCCTCACTTTCGGTAGCAATACGCGCCTGCATATAGCCCTCGAGCACCTTGCCACACGAACCGATACGCCATTGGCTCGGATAGGCATAGCTAATCAGTGGAGCGCACTCCGTCATGCCATAGCCTACCGTGATGGGGAAGCCAATCTGCTTGAGAAAGGTGCCGACCTCGTGGTTGAGGGCTGCACCACCCACAATGACCTGAGTTACCCTACCCCCTAAGCCATCAATGAGCTTTTGTCTAATCTTCTTTTGGATAAGTCCCTTGATAATGGGCAACTTCATGAAGAGTTTCATCTTGGGCTGCCCCAGGATGGGCAAGATAGAGCTCTGGTAGATTTTCTCTAGTACGAGGGGGACGGCCACAACCTTCTCCGGCTGTATCTTCTTAAGTGCCTGCACAAGCACCTTGGGACTTGGCACACGCCCTAGCACCGTAACGTGCACGCCAATATTCATCGCCAACAAGAGGTGTACCATGCAGCTATAGGTATGCGCCAAAGGCAGGAAGCAGAGCAATTGCTCCTTAGGACGAACGATATTCTTCTCCTTACAGAAAAGCACATTGCCTGCCATATTATTGCCCGTAACCATCACACCCTTACTAAAGCCCGTTGTACCAGAGGTGTAATTGAGCAGCAATAGCTCCGAGTTGGGCGTATGGTAGTAGCGTACATCCTCCCTAGCAAAGCCCTTGGGATATCGGTCTGCAAAGCTCGCTTCTAACCCCTCGATACGCTCTTTCAGCTCGGAGGGCTGCTGGCTATAGAGGGCCTCTCCGCTCTGTAGCTCCACCACGTGCTCTACCAGAGGCATATGCTCGGGCTGCATCACTGCCCAAAGGTCCCGAGCAATGAAGAGCAGACGGCTCTCGGAGTGCTCAATGATGGCCATAGCATCCATAGGGGAGAAGTCTTGCAGCACGGGCACAATGACCGCCCCATAGGTAATAGAAGCAAGGAAGATGATGCACCACTCGGCCGAGTCCTTACCCATGAGGGCAATCTTATCGCCACGCTCTAAGCCTAGTTGCTCGAAGAGGATATGCCAGCGAGCCACTCGGCCAGCTACATCGGCATAGCTGTAGGTTACGCCCTCGTAGTTGGATAGAGCAGGGCTATCCCAGTAGGTAGTGAAGCCCTCCTCGTAGAGCGAAATGAAGTTCTTATCGATCATTCTGTATTACGTTATACACATCCGCAGCGAGGCGAAGCCTGATGGCAAGACCTACCCAAACCTCATCTCTCAAAACCTGCACAATACTTTTATTTCTGTGCAAAGATAGCTAATTCCCCCAAAGTGGCTGAGCCCCCCACCTCTATCAACTAAGATACTGTAAGGAGAAAAAGCTGCAGGGCGAGCCCTGCAATGCAACTACAAACGGACGGCTTAGTCGCGATAGCGACGCTCGGGGCGTGGCCTGCGCTCTGGCTCTACATAGCCCTCGGGCTTAGGAAGTAGAGCCTTACGGCTGAGCTTAAACTTACCCGTCTTGGGGTCGATGTCGATGAGCTTCACATCCAACTTCTGTCCCTCTGCAAGGCCCGTCTGCTCGATCGTCTCGAACCGCCTCCAATCGATCTCCGAGATGTGTAGCAGACCATCCTTGCCAGGCAAGAACTCTACGAAGCAGCCATAAGGCATTACCGAGCTAATCTTACCTGAGTATACCTCGCCAACCTCTGGCATCGCCACGATGGCTTTGATTAGCCCAATGGCAATATCGATAGACTCCTTGCTCGTTGCGCTCACCTCGATGATACCCTGGCCGTCTACCTCCTCGATAGAGATGGTAGCTCCGCTCTTCTCCTGCATGCCTTGAATAATCTTACCGCCTGGGCCAATCACAGCACCGATAAACTCCTTGCCTATGCGTAGGGTCTCAATGCGTGGTGCGTGAGGCTTGAGGTCTGGGCGCACATCGGGCTGAGCCTCTAGGATCTTGCCGAGGATGTGCAGGCGACCCTCACGAGCCTGTGCCAAAGCACGCTCGAGGATCTCGTAGCTAAGCCCATCGACCTTGATGTCCATCTGCGTAGCTGTAATACCACGCTCCGTACCAGTTACCTTGAAGTCCATATCGCCTAGGTGGTCTTCGTCCCCAAGGATGTCGGAGAGGATGGCATAGTTCTGTCCCTCGTTTTCGCTAATTAGTCCCATAGCGATACCCGACACTGGGCGTGTGATGGGCACACCAGCGTCACGCAGAGCGAGCGTACCAGCGCACACAGTCGCCATAGATGATGAGCCGTTGGACTCAAGTATGTCGCTCACGACACGCAGGGCATAGGGATAGTTCTCGGGGATCATACGCTTGAGCGCACGGTGGGCGAGGTTCCCATGACCGATCTCACGGCGACCAACGGCACGCTGTGGGCGAGCATCGCCCGTAGAGAAAGGAGGGAAGTTGTAGTGCAGCAGGAAACGCTCCTTGCTATAGTTCAGCACATCGTCCACGAGCTTCTCATCGTTCTTCGTACCGAGCGTTACGGTCGTGAGCGACTGCGTCTCACCACGAGTGAAGACAGCCGAGCCGTGAGGACCAGGTAGGTAGTCCGTTTCGATCCAAATAGGACGAATCTCCGTAGTCTTACGTCCGTCTAGTCGCTTACCATCGTCTAGGATGGCACGGCGCATCGCCTCCTTCTCCACATCGTGGTAGTAGCGGCCAATCATCCCTGCCTTTGCCTCTAGCTCTTCCTCGCTAAGTCCTGCCTTGTATTCCTCTACGATGGCAGCAAAGGCTTCGGCACGAGCGTGCTTGTCCGTACCAGATAGAGCCACGGCATAAGCCTTGGCGTAGCACTTGTCGTGTACATCACGACGAAGGTCTTCGTCATGCTCCTCATGGCAGTAGGTGCGCTTCGTAAGCTTACCGCAAGCCTCGCTGAGCTCAAGCTGCGCCTGGCACTGCACCTTGATGGCTTCGTGAGCCACCTTAATAGCCTCGAGCATCTCGCTCTCCTGTACTTCCTGCATCTCGCCCTCTACCATCATGATGTTGTCGAGGGTAGCGCCCACCATCATATCGATATCGGCTCGTTCGAGCTGCTCGAAGGTTGGATTGATGACAAACGCGCCATCTACACGAGCCACTCGCACCTCACTAATAGGACCATTAAAAGGGATGTCCGACACAGCTAGGGCAGCCGAAGCGGCAAGACCTGCAAGGGCATCGGGCATATCTACGCCATCGCTAGAGTACAGGATAACGTTTACAAACACCTCTGCATGATAATCGTCTGGAAAAAGAGGACGCAAAGCCCTATCGACGAGGCGACAAGTAAGTATTTCGTAGTCGGAAGCCTTACCCTCACGACGAGTAAATCCGCCTGGGAAGCGACCAATCGAAGCATATTTCTCTTTGTATTCTACCTGTAGGGGCATAAAGTCCACCCCGGGATTAGCATCTTTGGCAGCCGTTACCGTAGCCAGCAGCACGGTATTGCCCATACGCACGGTTACAGAGCCATCGGCCTGCTTGGCGAGCTTGCCTGTTTCAATGACAATCTCCCGACCATCGGGCAAAATAATGGTTTTACTGATTGGATTAAGAACCATAAATTCTTCTTTTATTTTATATAACACTCTAGATATCGGTCACAAACTTAACAAAAACTTGCCACTTAGACTATTCCTCCGAGACTAGTCTATCGGCAAACTGTCTACCATGAAGCATAGTAAACATCAGCATCGCTAAAGCTTGACAATGATACCGATCGTTGGCAAGATCGTCCTAGAGTAGTAGTCGAGTACCCGCACTCTCTGTCTATCTTGGGGAGATTGAGGGTCATCCATCACTCGCCCCGAAGTATCTAGGTTGGTGTATATCGGTGCGCTCGAACGACTACTCAGATACGCATTCTGAATATCAACATAGAGATTCAAAAGCCAATGGCGGAAATAAAACTCTTTGTCGAAGCGCAAGTCCAACTGATGCTGAGCTGGTAGGCGTAAGCTATTGAAACGCTCGTAGTCTGGATATGCCTTATAACGAACACGCCAGGCCTCCTTGCTCGTTGACAGATCCATATCTATAGGAGTATAGGGTGCTCCTCCAACATATCGCCAGCGAGCCGAAACATACCAGCTCTGCCCGAAGTGATAGCTTATAAGAAGGTTGATCATATGACGTGTATCCCATGAAGATGGACGATAAACACCTTGACTATCGGAAAATTCGCTCCTAAAGAGAGTATAGGTCGCTGTAGCCGAAAGTTGACGCCAAGAGAGAAGCCGTGCTAGTAGCTCCACGCCATAAGCTCGCCCCAGCCCATTGGGCAGTACTGCCTCATCCCCCACCTGCCCATAATCCGCTCCCTTACTTGCTAGACTGACACCCTCTGACACCGAAATCGGATAGTGAGTATAACTCTTA
Organism: Porphyromonadaceae bacterium; assembly: GCA_030528555.1. Classification (GTDB taxonomy): domain Bacteria; phylum Bacteroidota; class Bacteroidia; order Bacteroidales; family Porphyromonadaceae; genus Porphyromonas. Next base: position 121,825 of record JAUMYQ010000004.1, read on the forward strand.
TAAAAGCCCTCCGCAGAAATAAGAAGATGCTCCCCAGGCCGATACTCCACTCCTAAAGCAGCCTGGCTAGAAGTGATGTAGCGGAGCTTGTCCTTATTGACGTAGCTCCCATTGCCATCTCGATAGCCTATAGTTGTATAGGAGGGCAGCATTGTATATCTCCCAAGGCTCGCACTCAAGTCCATACCTTTGGTCAGAGCATAAGAAATTGAGAGGCGAGGCGTTGCCTGACAGAACAGATTGCTCATAGCTGCGTTGAGTGTATTGCCAGCAAGCCCCATCCCCAAAGAGACCTTCAGACGATTGCCTAGATACTCGTCCGAGGCCTGTACAAAAGCAGAGTATGCCAACAATGACATATCGGCAATATAGGCCTCTTTCGATGACTTGCCATGCACCAGCGCATAACGATAGACATCGTTGATATAGGTTGCATGCTTAAGTCCTACGCCAAAAGTCAGCCTAAACGGTAGCAAGGTATAGGTACGTTCGTAGCGTAATTTATACTCTAGCTCATCGGACTGATACTCCGAGAGTCGCTCTCCTTTTAAATCATTATCACGATATTTGATACTGCCATTACGCAGCATATTGTGACTCAGTACCCAGCTATCGTAGTGTCCTTTGCCGTAATATTTGTACACCGCGCCAATAGTGTAGTTCCATTGTCTGTACTCTGGCAGGTAGCTGAGGATATATCGCTGAGCCTCTGTACCACTGTTCTGTAAGGCACGATTGAGACTCATATCATCTATTGCCCCTAAACCTATGAACGAAAGCTCATGCCTTGTACCCAGCTTATATTTATACTTTATTTGAAAATCGTTATAGGTCGGCAGAAAAGGAAGACGAATGAGCCGAAAGAGCCACTGCAAGTAAGATTGACGCGCCGAAACAATGACCGAGGATCGATTGCCTATAGGCCCCTCAAGAGTTAGAGCAGCATCAGAAGCCCCAACAGACAGCTTAGCATGAAGCCTATCGCTAGCTCCATCTCTCTGCTTAATCTCCATCACGGAGCTTAATGCATTGGAACGACTTGCAGGGAAAGCTCCTGTGTAGAAGCTTATCTCACGTACAAAGTCTGGATTAATTATCCCTACCACTCCACCTGAGGCCCCTTGCGTTGTAAAGTGATTAATGATAGGTATTTCTACACCATCAAGGTAGAAGACATTCTCGGACGGACCACCACCACGCACAATAAGATCGTTGCGGTTGGGATCAGTAGCCCCCACACCAGGGAGCGTCTGCACAAGCTTAGATACATCGCGGTTAGCTCCAGCACTCTTCTCTATCTGCTGTACACCGAGGGTTTGTAACGAGAGAGGGCTCTCGTTACGCTTGGAGAGGAGATTTGGGCGCACCAAAACCTCTGAGAGATTAGTCGTTGCTTCCTTTAGAGCAATGTCAACAAAGGTTGTTTGGTTACCCTGTATCTGCAGCTCCACGGACCGTACAGGTTCAAAGCCAACCATGCTAACAAGCAAATGGACAAAGCCTGGCCGTATATCCGAGATAACAAAGTCCCCCTGCATATCCGTAATCGCTCCAAGGTTAGTCCCCTCTATCTTTACCGTAGCGAACTCAAGAGGCTGATTATCTTTAGCGTTGTATACTCGCCCATGCACCATCCCCTGCTGAGGGAGGGCAACGCCAAAGGAGGAAATAAATACGATGAGGAGATAAAGCTTATTCATAACTGTTTCTATTTCTCGGGAACCACGGATCGCCATCTTCAAAGGCAAGATGGCTTATTACACAACGAAATATAACGAAAATTCCTAGCAACCTCTACCGATTGCTAGGAATCTATTCTGTGACCCCGACAGGATTCAAACCTGTAACCTTCTGATCCGTAGTCAGATGCTCTATTCAGT
>JAUMYQ010000014.1 GCA_030528555.1 Porphyromonadaceae bacterium
AGGTTATCCGTCGTAAGTCTGGTAAGTCAGCTGGTAAGTAAGCTCAAAAACTCAAATAATCATGATTAAGAAAGAAAATAGAAGACTAAAGATTAAGGCGCGCATCCGCGGTAAGGTAAGCGGAACGGCAGAGCGTCCACGCCTAACAGTTTTCCGTAGTAATAAGCAGATCTATGCACAGGTGATCGACGACGAGGCTGGCCATACGCTAGCAAGCGCATCATCTCTCAAGCTTGAGGCTACGGGAACGAAGAAGGAGATTGCTGCTCTAGTAGGCACAGAGGTGGCTAAGGCTGCTATCGCTGCTGGTGTAGAGTCTGTAGTGTTTGACCGTAATGGGTATCTCTATCACGGTCGTGTAAAGGAACTGGCTGAAGCTGCTCGTGCCGCAGGTCTTAAATTTTAATCGCACATGGCAAGAATAGAAAATCGCGTTAAGTCTACTAATGACTTAGAACTAAAGGATAGATTGGTTGCCATCAACCGCGTAACTAAGGTGACGAAGGGTGGACGTACGTTCACGTTTTCGGCTATCGTAGTGGTTGGTAACGAAGATGGCGTAGTAGGTTGGGGGCTCGGTAAGGCTGGCGAAGTAACCGCTGCCATCGCCAAGGGCGTAGAGGCTGCTAAGAAGAACCTAGTGCGTGTGCCTGTGCACAAGGGTACTATCCCTCACGAGCAGAGTGCATCTTTCGGTGGCGCACGCGTATTCCTCAAGCCTGCTAGTGCGGGTACTGGAGTGAAGGCCGGTGGTGCTATGCGTGCTGTGCTTGAGAGCGTAGGTGTACACGATGTGCTTGCCAAGAGCAAGGGATCGTCTAACCCTCACAACCTTGTGAAGGCCACGATTGAGGCACTTAGCGAAATGCGTGATCCGCTGACAGTGGCTCGCCACCGTGGTGTATCGGTAGAGAAGGTGTTTAAGGGTTAGTAACTTATTAGGAAAGGAGATCAAACAATGGCAAAGATTAAGATCCAACAGGTTCGCAGCCGCATCAAGTGTCCTAAGGTACAGAAGCTGACGCTCAATGCACTTGGCCTTAAGAAGATGAACCAGATCGTAGAGCACGAAGCTACCCCCCAGATCCTTGGGATGATAAACGCTGTGAAGCATCTAGTTCGTGTCGTAGAATAATAACGCTAAAGAAAAACTTCAGATATGAATCTATCAAGTTTGAAGCCTGCTGAGGGCTCTATCAAGACGCGTAAGAGAATTGGTCGCGGACCAGGCTCTGGTATGGGTGGCACGTCTACGCGTGGTCACAAGGGTGCTAAGAGCCGTTCTGGTTACTCCAAGAAGGTTGGCTTCGAGGGTGGTCAGATGCCTATCCAGCGTCGTTTGCCTAAGTTCGGCTTTAAGAATATCAATCGTGTTGAGTACTCTCCCATCAACCTCTCTACCCTTCAGGAGCTAGCAGAGCGCAAGGGGCTTCAGGTTATTGGTAAGGAAGAGCTAGCTGAGGCTGGGCTTATCTCTGCAAAGAAGCTTATCAAGATCCTTGGTAATGGAGAGCTAAAGGCTAAGTTGGAAGTTAAGGCAGATGCTTTCTCTAAGAGCGCCGAGGCTGCAATCATTGCAGCTGGTGGCTCTGTTGTAAAACTCTAGTCTTATGCGGTTCATCGAGACATTAAAAAACATCTGGGCGGTTGAGGAATTGCGCAAGCGAATCCTCACCACAGTGTTTTTTGTGATCATATATCGGTTGGGGTCTTTCGTAGTCCTCCCCGGTATTGACCCTGCTACGCTGACGGCACTGAAGTCACAGACTTCGTCGGGTCTGCTAGCTTTGATGGACATGTTCTCGGGAGGTGCATTCTCCAACGCCTCTATCTTTGCTCTCGGTATTATGCCTTACATCTCGGCTTCGATCGTGATGCAGTTGGCTGGTATCGTTGTACCTTCTATGCAGAAGCTACAGCGTGATGAGAGCGGACGTAAGAAGATCGAGCAGTGGACGCGCTACTTAACGGTGCTCATACTTCTTATCCAAGGACCTACATATCTCATCAACCTAAATATGCAGTTGCATGCGGTGGGCGCATCGCTGCCAGCTGGTATTTGGTTCTCTGTGTATGCTACTCTCATTATGGCTGCAGGAAGCATGTTTGTGCTTTGGCTTGGTGAGCGTATTACGGATAAAGGGCTTGGCAATGGGGTGTCGCTTATAATTATGATTGGTATCATCGCTCGTCTGCCTCACTCTTTTATGGCCGAGATAAGCTCTCGTTTGAGTGCCTCGGCTGGAGGGATGGTGATGCTGCTCTTCGAGATTGTTTTCCTGCTCTTCGTGATCGCTGGAGCTATTATGCTCGTGCAGGGCGCACGCCGTGTGCCCGTGCAGTATGCCAAGCGCATTGTGGGTAACAAGCAGTATGGTGGCGCACGCCAGTACATCCCTCTGAAGGTGAACTCAGCCAATGTGATGCCTATTATCTTTGCTCAGGCCATTATGTTCATCCCGGTGTCTGTGCTAGGACTTACAGAGTGGGGGCGCAACAGTGCTTTTGTTAGTGCTATGAGCAATATGACCGGTGTTTGGTACAATGTTATTTTCGCTCTTTTGATTATAGCATTTACCTACCTCTATACGGCTATTACGATTAACCCCGTCAATATGGCCAAGGATCTCAAGCAGAATGGAGGCTTCATCCCAGGCATTAAGCCAGGTAAGCCTACAGAGAGCTTCCTTTCTACTATTATGGAGCGCATCACTCTGCCAGGGGCTTTATTCCTTGCACTTGTGGCTGTACTGCCTGCTTTTGCTCAGCTACTAGGCATTCAGCCAGAGTTTGCGCAGTTCTTCGGTGGTACATCCCTTATCATCTTGGTGGGTGTAGTGCTAGATACTCTGCAGCAGGTTGAGAGCCATCTGCTTATGCGTCACTATGACGGTCTCTTGAAGACTGGTCGTATCAAGGGAAGAACAGGCTCTGTGTCTGCTTACTAAGGCGATGATTTACTTAAAGACGGACGAGGAGATCGAGCTGATGCGTGCTGCTAACCTGCTGGTTGGGCGTACGCTTGCTGAGGTGGCAAAGCTCATTGCTCCAGGGGTGACGACACGGCAGCTGGATAAGCGTGCCGAGGAGTTTATTCGGGATAATGGGGCTACGCCTGCATTCCTTGGCTATCACGGTTTCCCGGGCAGTCTATGTACTTCTGTCAATGACCATGTAGTCCACGGCATCCCCTCTGACAAGGTGGTACTGCGTGATGGTGACATCGTTTCGGTAGACTGCGGTACGAAGCTCGCTGGTTATACGGGCGACTCTGCCTATACCTTTGCCGTGGGTGAGGTGGCCGAAGATGTGCTGTCTTTGCTTCGTACTACCAAGGAGTCGCTCTACATCGGTATAGAGCAGGCGGTGAGCGGTAGGCGCGTGGGCGACATCGGGGTAGCTGTGCAGCAGTACTGCGAGCAGCGAGGCTTCCACGTGGTGCGTGACCTCGTAGGGCATGGTATCGGGCAGAATATGCACGAAGCCCCCGAGGTGCCAAACTATGGCAAGCGTGGCACAGGTGTAGAGCTGCGCAAGGGTATGTGTATCTGTATTGAGCCTATGATCAATATGGGGTCGAAAAACGTTGTTTTTGACCGTGACGGTTGGACGGTGCGTACCAAGACTGGTCGCCCCTCGGCGCACTTCGAGCATTGTGTGGCTATCCGTGAGGGCAAGGCAGATATACTCTCTTCGTTTGAGTTTGTAAGTGAAGCATTAGGAGCAAGAGAATTTTAAGAAAAAGACTATGGCCAAGCAAGCTGCAATAGAGCTAGACGGAGTGATCCTTGAAGCCTTGTCCAACGCTATGTTTAAGGTGGAGCTAGAGAATGGTCACCTCATTACTGCCCATATCTCGGGCAAGATGAGGATGCACTACATCAAGATCCTCCCAGGAGATAAGGTTAAGGTGGAGATGTCTCCCTATGACCTAACCAAGGGCAGAATATCATTTAGGTACAAATAACAATTATAGATATGAAAGTAAGAGCATCTTTGAAGAAGCGCACCCCAGACTGTAAGATCGTACGTCGGAAGGGTCGCTTGTACGTGATCAACAAGAAGAACCCTAAGTTCAAGCAGCGTCAGGGTTAGTAAATCGTCATTACACAAATTAAAAGATAAGTATGGCTATAAGAATTGTCGGCGTTGACCTGCCACAAAACAAACGAGGAGAAATTGCCTTGACCTACATTTTCGGCATTGGCCGTAGTAGTGCTGCCAAGATTCTTGATCAGGCAGGTGTAGATCGCAACATTAAGGTAAAGGATTGGACGGACGATCAAGCGGCTGCGATCCGTGAGACCATTGGTGCTGGCTATAAGGTGGAGGGTGATCTTCGTAGTGAGATCTCATTGAACATCAAGCGTCTGATGGATATCGGTTGCTACCGTGGCGTACGCCACCGTATCGGCTTGCCACTACGTGGTCAGAGCACGAAAAATAATGCTCGTACACGCAAGGGTAAGAAGAAGACAGTTGCAAATAAGAAGAAGGCTACTAAGTAATAATTAGGTTAATATGGCTAAGAAAACAGTAACAAAGAAGAAGGTAGTACGCGTAGACGCAGTGGGCCAGGCTCACATCCACTCTTCTTTCAACAACATCATCATATCTCTTGCCAACAGCGATGGTCAGGTGATCAGCTGGTCTAGTGCAGGTAAGATGGGTTTCCGTAGCTCTAAGAAGAACACGCCTTATGCTGCTCAGATGGCAGCACAGGACTGTGCTAAGGTTGCTTACGACCTAGGGCTTCGTAAGGTTAAGGTGTACGTCAAGGGTCCAGGTAACGGACGTGAGTCTGCTATCCGTACGATCCACGGTGCTGGCATCGAGGTGCTGGAGATCATCGACGTAACGCCAATGCCACACAACGGCTGCCGTCCTCCAAAGAGAAGAAAGGTGTAATTCACACGAGGCTCAGACGTATTATATCATTCATTTTGCAACCAAGTAAATAGGCTCAAGGTCAAGACGCTGCCGATACCAAGCTGGAGATATGGTAATTTTAGATTGGCTATACTTTCATATCCTCTCCTCATATCCGATCGCGGCTGCACCACTCCACGCCGAGGTAGCGTAATATACGGAGTCTAGAATCTTGGATGCGCTAAACAAAAACGAATAACAATGGCAAGATATACAGGCCCAAAATCGAAGATTGCACGTAAGCTGGGTGCGCCCATCTTTGGTGCTGATAAGGTGCTGACGAAGAAGAATTATCCTCCTGGACAGCACGGAAACAACCGCCGTCGTAAGACGAGCGAATATGGTATTCAGCTCAAGGAAAAGCAGAAGGCTAAGTACACCTATGGCGTGCTTGAGAAGCAGTTCCGCAATCTCTTTGACAAGGCTCAGCGTACTAAGGGCGTAACTGGTGAGGTGCTCCTCCAGCTTCTAGAGAGTCGTTTGGACAACGTGGTATTCCGCCTCGGTTTGGCTCGCAGCCGTGCTGGTGCTCGTCAGCTCGTGTCGCATCGTCACATCGTAGTAGATGACCAAGTAGTAAATATCCCTTCGTATACCCTCAAGCCTGGTCAGGTAGTTGGTGTACGTGAGCGTAGCAAGAGCCTCGAGGTGATTGAAACCTCACTCACTGGTTTCAGCCACAGCAAGTATCCTTGGCTAGAGTGGGATGCGGCATCTAAGAGCGGTAAGTTCCTTCATACGCCCGAGCGTGCTGATATTCCAGAAGAAATTAAGGAGCAGTTGATCGTAGAATTGTATTCTAAGTAATCTTAATCCTAGATATTCACATGGCAATATTAGCATTTCAGAAGCCCGAAAATGTAATCATGATGGAGGCGACGGACTCTTACGCTAAGTTTGAGTTTCGCCCCCTAGAGCCAGGCTATGCCACCACTATTGGCAATGCTCTGCGTCGTATTCTCCTTTCTTCACTCGAAGGCTATGCCGTTTCGGCCATCAGGATCGAAGGCGTAAATCATGAATTTGCTACTATTCCGGGTGTGTTGGAGGATGTTACTAATATCATTCTTAACCTAAAGCAAGTTCGTTTCAAGCCCACTGTTAAGGACGCTACGGAGGAAACTATCTCGCTCGTTATTTCTGGTCGTGACAAGTTTCGCGCTGGCGATATGAACGAGAAGCTCTCCTCGTTTCAAGTACTTAACCCTGACCTCGTGATTTGCAGCATTGATGAGGCTTATAGCTTCTCGATCGACATTGTAGTAAACAAGGGGCGTGGCTATGTCTCGGCGGATGAAAAGTATGCCGCTCAGCAAATGGAGCTTCAGATGATACCTATTGACTCGACCTATACGCCTATCCGCAAGGTTGAGTTCCATGATGAGATGTATCGTGTAGAGCAGAAGACGGACTACGAAAAGCTACTCCTTGAGATTACCACCGATGGCAGCATTCATCCTCAGCAGGCACTCAAGGAGGCGGCTCATATTCTGATCGATCACTTCCGCCTATTCTCCGATGAGAACATTGAGACGGAGAGCGTTAAGCCCATCGTAGTGTTGGAGGAGTTTGATGCCGAGACGCAGCAGCTTCGCGAGCTACTTAGAGAGGAGCTTACGGCCTTTGACCTTTCGGTTCGTGCCATTAACTGCTTGCATGCAGCTGAGGTGACGACTTTGGGTCAACTAGTGGGGTATCAGAGAACCGAGCTGATGAAGTTCCGCAACTTTGGTAAGAAGTCTCTTACCGAGCTGGATGAGCTACTTGAGCGTTTGAATCTAGAGTTCGGAATGGATGTTAGTAAGTATAAACTAGATAAAGAGTAAGTAAACAGATGAGACATAATAAGAAATTCAACCACCTGGGGCGTAAGAAGGCTCATCGTGAGGCAATGCTCTCAAACATGGCCACTTCGCTGATCATGCATAAGCGCATCTTCACTACGCTTGCCAAGGCTAAGGCCTTGCGTGTGTATGTAGAGCCAATGCTCACTCGTGCCAAAGAAGACACAACGCACGCGCGCCGTGTTGTCTTTGCCGAGCTACAAAACAAGTATGCCATCAAAGAGCTTTTTGGCCCTGTAGCTGCTAAGATCTCAGACCGTCCAGGCGGATATACGCGTATCCTCAAGACGGGGCATCGTCTTGGTGACAATGCTGCGATGTGCTTCATCGAGCTGGTAGACTTCAATGAAAATATGCTCAAGGGTGAAGAGAAGAAGGCTACTAAGACGCGCCGTTCTCGTCGCTCTTCGGGCAAAGCCAAGGAAGAGGCTAATGCTGTAGAGGCGACTTCTGCCGAATAATTTTTCTTCAAAAGATACTTGGGTTGTGAGGGCTGCTGGGATTTTCCCGGTAGCCCTTGCGTATTTCTCATAGGTGTATCCCTCTACTTCTAGTTTGTAGGCGAAGCTGCTGGTCATTTGTGCTAGGCCTTTGGAGGCGGGGGCTATGCATCTCTAGATTTCTTTGCTTGGGAAGACGAGGAAAAGTATCGGGAGCCCACCCCAGAATATCCTCGAAGATTTCTTGAAGCTTGCGAGTATTTATTGTCGTTTCTGCGTCTTTGGACAAAGCTGGGAGTATCTGGGAGGGAGCTTATGGGAGGCTTTATGTACTCGTTGGCCAGCGAAGCAGTGTGAGCTTCGGTCGGCGATCTAGGCTATGTCTCTATGATGACCCTACGAAAGCGAGAGTAGACGTATCTTTGTACACTACGTAACATGCTGATCCATATGTCTTACAAAATTATTCTACCCTTAATGTTGCTACCTGAGGCTCTAGGAGCTCAAGGTGCAGCTCGTCCCAATGTTGTCCTTATCTATGCCGATGATCTGGGCGTAGGCGATCTCTCGTGCTATGGTGCCATTGAGATACGAACGCCACATATAGATAGTCTGAGTGCCGAGGGCATTCGCTTTACCAGTGCTTATGCTCCAGCAGCTACTAGTACACCCTCACGCTATGGTATGCTCACTGGCGAATACGCTTGGCGTAGAGCAGGCACCGATGTAGCTGCAGGAGATGCTGCGATGATTATCCGCCCTGAGCGATATACGCTGGCCGATATGTTTCGCAATACTGGCTACCGTACGGCTGTTGTGGGGAAATGGCATCTAGGCTTGGGAGACAAGACGGGGCAGCAAGACTGGAATGCTCCCCTATCGTGCGACCCTCGTGATATAGGTTTCGACTACAGCTATATTATGGCGGCCACTGCCGATCGTGTGCCTTGTGTCTTCATCGAAGACGGATGTGTAGTAGATTGGGACCTTGAGCATCCGATAGAGGTGAGCTATACTGCCCCATTCGAGGGAGAACCTCTCGGGGCTACGCACCCCGAGAGGCTGACCAAGCTCAAGCATAGTCATGGGCATGATATGGCTATAGTCAACGGCATTGGACGTATTGGCTATATGCGTGGCGGAGGTAGCGCGCTTTGGCGTGATGAGGATATTGCGGACTCGATAGTGCGCAAGGGAACCGAGTTTATTGAGCGTAATAGAGATCGCCCCTTCTTCCTGTATCTAGCTCCCAACGATGTCCATGTGCCGCGATATCCTCACGAGAGATTTCGAGGTAAGAGTAAGCTTGGCCTTCGGGGTGAGGCTATTCTTCAGCTGGACTGGACGGTGGGGCAGGTCGTTAGTACGTTGCGTAGGCTTGGGCTGATGGAGCGTACCATCATCGTTATCTCTAGCGATAATGGAGCGGTTGTGGATGATGGTTATCTTGATGAGGCGAAGGAGCGGCTCGGGGCACACCGTCCCTCTCTCGGGTTACGGAGCTACAAGTACAGTGCTTTTGAGGGTGGTAGCCGTGTGCCAGCCATTGTGTATTGGGCGGGACATGCTGGGCGTGGACAGGTTTCCAATGAAATTGTTAGCCAAATCGACTGGCTGGCTACGTTTGCCACGCTTATTGGAGCGAAGCTCCCCAAGGGTATAGATATAGCTCCCGATAGTAGGAGCGATGTAGGAGCTTGGCTCTTGGGGCTGAGGACGACTCGTCCCTATGTAATCACTCAGGCGGCCGATAAAACTCTTGCCGTGCGTTTAGGGAGGTGGAAGTATATTGAGCCGAGCCAGGGACCGCAATTCATCCCCTGGGGCCCCGACCCTGCTATCGAGACTGGATATGCTCCCAAGGGGCAGCTCTATGATCTCGAGCTAGACCCCAGCGAGCGGACTAATCTCGTAGAGAAATACCCCCAAGTGGCGGTAAGTCTCGCTACTATTCTTCTCCAAGAGCGAGATAAGCCTGTAGGCGAATAGATTGTATTGAGTTGACCCTAAACGATGGGATGGATAGGAGAGCCGATGAAGGCTGGGTAAGGTGAGGTCATGTTGAGACTTGGTTGGAGCCGTAATAAAGAGCTTCTATTTTGCTTGTGTCTAGCTTGTTACAAGGGTACCCCATTTTTGAAAAAAAAGATCGGGAACTTTTGAAAATTTCTTCCCGATCTTTTTTCGAAAAGTTCGGGAACATTTTTTTCGGAGTTCCCGAAGATTTTTTCGTTCATTTGAGAGTGTTTCTAATTTGCTCAAAGACAGTTTGATATAAATTTCTTGAAGAGGATAGAGGGTTTGTTGCTTCGATGGTGGCCATTGGGGCTGCTGGACGTAAACTTTTGTCCTTTAATTGTCGAGGAGCTAAGTTGGTCTTTTATACTATCTTTGGGCCGAATTATAGCTAAGAATAAGCAATGACAATCGGTATTCGATCAGATATAATACGCTGCTTACGTCCGTTCGCCATTACGTTCCTCATATTTCTGGGGGTATCTCAGGGGGCTGGCCTTCGTGCTCAGACGCTTCAGGGACGGCTCATCGATGCTGCGACGAAAGAGGGTATTCCTCTTGGGACGGTAGTGCTAGGTGGCCCTATCAAGGGTATTGGCACATCGTGCGACCTTGACGGCAATTTTACTCTATCTATTCCTCGAGAGGCCATCCGAAATAGGCGCGTCACGCTGCATCTCTCCTCCATCGGCTACGAGGCGAGAGACTATGTTTGGGTGCAGGATAGCCCCTCTCAGCTCGGTACAATTGCCCTCAAAGAAGCCTCCAATGAGTTGGACCCTGTGGTGGTACGCCCTACCAAAGAGCGATATCGTAGGAAGAATAACCCTGCTGTGATGCTCATCGAGCGGGCTATTGCTGTCAAGGATAGTAATCAACTTAAGCAGTTTGCCGACTATTCTTTTCAGGAGTACGAAAAGATACTGTTCTCCCAGGTTGGGGTGACCAAAGGGAAGAAGTACTTTGGCCTCTCGGCCAGTGTAGCGGATGTGTACAAAGACACCTCCACCCTCGTGGGGACGCATACGATGCCTCTCTCTCTGCGTGAGAAGCAGACCATATATGCAGCTCGTGGAGGGACCAAGCTAGAGCCCGTCATTACGGGTCGACGCATCCATGGTATCGAGGAGGCCATAGATGAGGGGACGGTGACCAATGGTATCGAGGAGCTGATAGGTGGCGATATAGATGTGTATGCCAATAATATCAAGTTGCTGATGACTGAGTTTCCCAGCCCGATGAATAGGCATTGGGCGACCTCTTTCTATAAATACTACATCAAGGACACGGTAGATTATCAAGGAGCACCTTGCTTCCTGATGCACTTTCGTCCGATGAACCCTCGAAATGTAGGGCTTATGGGCCATGTTTGGATAGATACCGTACAGCTCTCTTTGCGCCATGTAGAGATGGAGATGCCGAGGCTGGCAGGTATCAACTGGGTGACGAAGATGACGATGGGCGTAGATTTTGCCCCAATGCCTACGCCAAAGGGAGAGTTTTGGCTGCCAACGAAGAAGAGCCTGGCGATGATCGTCAAGCCAAGCGACCTCTTTGCTCAGGGAGTGGAGGTGCAGGTCGAGCGCGAGCTACATAGTTACCGCTTCGGTCCCGAAGCTCTGCGAGCCGAATATCTCGACCCTCGTGTGCTGCTTCCTGAGGATGAGCGTGAGGGTGCTATGGTGGACCGAGCTGGTACTTATGGTATTGTGGATCGTCCCTCTCCCCTCTCCCTCAAAGAGCAAAAGGCGGTGGACTTCCGTACCTATATATATAAGCACAAGGGTTTTCAGCTCGTCACCTCGCTTGGTCGGCTATTTGCTACGGGCTATCTGCCCGTACCCTTCGATTTGCAGAGGAAGGAGCGCGTCAAACTTGACCTTGGCCCTTATGAGACCATGGTGGGCTACAATGCTGTCGAGGGTTGGAGGTTTCGCTTCGGGGCGATGACGACTGCCAACCTCATGCAGCATGTTTTTCTAGAGGGATATGCAGGCTATGCCTTAGGGGATCAAAAGTGGAAGTACTACGGCAAGCTGACCTTTACTCCTCGTAAGTGCGTCTACCAAGTGAGCGAGGGGCCACGCAACAACCTCTCTCTTATGGCTACGCGTGAGGTATTTAACCCCGATGAAGAGAAGAGCTGGATGTTTAAGGACGATATCACCTCCTTCCTTGGGAGCTTCCAAAATCGTATGCGTTACTATGGCGATAAGTATCGTGTGGAGTATGAGCGAGACTGGAGCAGTACGTTCTCCACGAGTGTTTGGGCCGAGTATTTACGCAAGCGAGGGGCTGGCGATCTGCACTTCTATCAGTACGACAGCCACCTTCAGCCCTATGAGATCGACTATGTAGATCAGGCTCACATTGGGGCGGAGCTGTCTTGGATTTTTGGCAGAGCCAGACTGCGCACAGTGCGTGAGGGTAAAGGATTAGACCTCACACGCTATCGCCCCAAGCTCGAGGCTACCGTCAGGGTCTACCCCAAGGGTGTGCTGGGCAATCCGACGACTTATGCCCTTACCTCGGCATCGTATAGCCAGCGTTTGCAGCTCTCCATCTGGGGGCGTCTTGATGCGGAGCTGGAGGCTGGGGCTGTGTGGGGCGATGCGCCACAGACCTCGCTCTTCAACCCCAACGCCTCATCGGGCTGGGTGCTGCGTAACCGTACTTTTCAGACCCTGCGTCCGCTGGAGTATGTGGCGGACAAATATTTACGTTTTCAGGGTACGTACCACATGCGTGGGCTGATACTCAATCGTATTCCCCTCATCAAGCATATGCGTCTGAGGGAGGTGCTTAGTCTGCATGGCTATTGGGGGCACATCTCCGAGCGCAATAGACTGCCTCGCGAGGGGATGCCCTATTTACCTTCGACTTCGATCCCGATGGCTGGTAGGCTGCACCTCGAGGTTGGGGCAGGGATAGACAATATTTTCAACCTCTTTCGGGTAGAGTATTTCTACCGCCTGACAGATCCTCATATCCCTGCATCAGATAGGCACGCTGTGCGCATCCGTACGAGCGTAACGTTCTAGACCTATGTCTCTACCCCTAAGTGCTACGCACGATGAGCTGCTAGAGAGCTATATCCTTGCGCATACCTCGCCCGAGAGCGACCTAAGGCGAGAGATAGACCGCGCTGCACATGTGCGCCTCATTCGTCCCCGAATGCTTTCGGGGCATTTACAGGGTAATCTGTTGCGCATGATCGTGCAGATGACAGGGGCGAGCCGTGTGCTCGAGTTAGGTACCTACACGGGCTATGCTGCCCACTGTATGGCCGAGGCACTTCCTGAGAGTGGCGTGGTACATACTGTGGAGTGCGATGATGAGATGGAGGACTTCATTCGTCATTACATAGACCAATCGCCTCATGGATATAAGATGCGTCTGCATATAGGTGACGCTCTGGAGATAGTGCCCCCACTCGTCAAGAGCGAGGTCTTTGATCTTGTCTACATTGATGCCAACAAACGGCAGTATCCAGACTATTATCGTCTTATTGTCCCCCACCTCAGGAGTGGTGCCCTTATTCTTGCAGACAATACTCTTTGGGATGGCAAGGTGGTGCAGCCCGTTCGCCAGAGCGATATACAGACAAGGCGCATCCTGGAGTTTAACCAAATGGTACAGGAAGACCCCAGGGTGGATAACCTTATTTTGCCTCTAAGAGATGGGCTTAGCCTGATACGAATAAAATAGTTATATTTGTCTCTGAGAGACTAGCACATAGCATGAGATATGTTTGCTTTCTCTCGAATTGAGATTGTCGAGATTATCTACTGAAACTATCGAACGCTTAGCCTATGAAGAGCTTCTTGAAAATGCTGTTGGCTTCCATCTTGGGCGTAGTAGCAGGTATGGGTTGCTTACTGTTTATCCTAGTGCCTATACTTATAGCCAGTGTAGCAGCTCTATTTGCCCCCAATAATCAGCCTCTGACCTCCATAGAGAGCAATACTGTGCTCAAGGTAGACCTCTCGACAATCTCGGAGGTTGTGGAGGAGAACCCTTTTCAGCGCTTCTTGGGTGGTGAGAGCAAGACCCCCGTGTCGTTGAGTAATGCTTTGCGTGCTATACGTAAGGCCAAGAATAACCCCAACGTGGTAGGTATCTACCTCTCGGTAGAGCATATGTCAGCAGGGATGGCTTCGGTAGATGAGGTGCGAGAGGCGATTGACGACTTCAAACAGTCAGGCAAGTTTGTCGTGGCCTATGCCGATACCTATGGCCAGAAAGATTATTATCTCTCTACGGTTGCCGACCATGTGCTGCTCAATCCCGTCGGTGAGGTTGCCCTGGTGGGGATTGCCTCGACGAACCTGATGTTTAAGGGGCTACTCGATAACTTGGGCGTTAAGTCTGAGGTCTTCAAAGTGGGAACGTACAAGGCCGCAGTAGAGCCTTTCGTCCTTCAGCATATTAGTGAAGCCAATCGCGAGCAGATAGAGAGCTATATTGGGGGGCTGTGGGGTAGTATGACGCATGCCATTGCCCAGGCAAGGGGTATCTCCCCCGAGGTCCTTGATAGTATGGTCAGCCAGGGGATAGCCTTCGATACCTCCGAGCGTATGCGAGAGGTGGGGCTTGTAGACTCGCTCATCTATCGTAGTGATGTGGGCGAGTTCGTTGCTGACCTCATTGACCCTGAGCTAAGCCAGAAGGACCTGCGGATGGTTACGCTCAGCGATATGCTTGGCGTTCCTTCCAATCATGAGCCAAGCGGTAGGGATATCATTGCTGTCCTTACGCTCGAGGGGGAGATTATGCCCGAGGAGTATACGCAGTTTGGCCCATCGACACAGGTCATTGGCTATAGTTATGTGGATAAGATCAAGGAGCTTGCCGAGGATGATGCCGTCAAGGCTGTGGTGCTACGCATCAACTCGCCTGGAGGTAGTGCCTTTATTTCTGAACAAATCTATGAGGCCGTGCGTCAGCTAAGTGCCCAGAAGCCCGTAGTAACGTCTATGGGCGATGTGGTGGCCTCGGGAGGCTATTACATCGCCTCGGCTAGTAATTATATTGTCTCGGGGAGAAATACGCTCACTGGCTCCATCGGCATCTTCGGCCTGCTGCAGAATGCTACCGAACTGGCTCGTAGAGCTGGGGTGACGCTTGATGTGGTCAAGACCAATAAGTATGCCGATTATGGCTCGATGAGTATGCTCCTCCAGCCCATTGGCCCCGAGCAGCGGGCACAGATACAGAGGCAAGTCGAGAGAGGTTACGACATCTTCCTCAGCCGAGTAGCGCAGGGGCGTGGAATGACTGACGAGCAGGTAGATGCTGTTGGTCAGGGGCGCGTGTGGCTCGGAGCTAGAGCCCTGGAGCTTGGACTGGTCGATGAGCTTGGTGGCCTGCAGACGGCCATCGCTAAGGCTGCCGAGCTGGCAAATCTTGCCGACTATAGCATTGATCATGGAACAACGGTGCAGAACGTCCTGGAGCAACTTCTGGAGCAGTCGACCTCTACTGGTGAGTTTGTAGCAGGTTTGCGCTATCTCTTCCTCTCTCCTACGGAGCAGCAGCTTCTCAGGCTCCTTGAGCGGCATAGTACGCCTTTCGATCTCAAGGCGCGTCTCCCATACGAGATTAATCCTTACTAGTGGGTCTGGTTGCCCTAGACACCGATGCCTCAGATCAGTCACCTATCTCCAAAATGTTTTTATCCCCTAGGTTGTCTCTACGGCTGGGGCGTGCGTTTGCGCAACTTTTGCTTCGACCAGGGTTGGCTCAGGAGTAGGAGCTATCCCATTCCAGTCATCTGCGTGGGCAACATTACTGCTGGAGGTACTGGTAAGACCCCTCATGTGGAGTATCTCCTCACGTTATTGGGCGAACGCTATCGGATGGCTGTGCTTACTCGTGGCTATGGGCGTAGGACCAAAGGGCTGGTTGTAGCCGAGGCTTCTTCGTCTGTCGAGGAAGTGGGTGATGAGCCCAGGCAGATTAAGCGCAAGTACCCTCATGTAATGGTGATAGTAGATGGCAATCGTTGCCGTGCTATGGACTACCTGATGGGGCTATCCGAGGCAGAGAGACCACAGGTGGTTGTTATGGACGATGGGTTTCAGCACCGCTATATCCGTCCGAGCTATAGCATTGTACTGGTAGACGCTACGCAACCTGTGTGGGAGGAGAGGTTACTTCCTTGTGGACATCTGCGCGAGCCTCTCACGGCACTTGACCGCGCCGACTGCGTTATCGCTACGAAGTGCCCAACCGATATGCCACCCATCGGACAGCGTATTATCAAGCGCAGCCTCAAGCTGTTTCCGCATCAGCGCATTTACTTCTCTCGCATCAAGTATCAGCCACTACGCCCCCTCATAGGTTTATTGACTGAGGGGGTAGGGTTAGAGGCCTCTCCTCCACCGCAGCCAGGCGCGCCGGTGATACAGCTTACAGGCATAGCCAACCCCGAGCCCTTGGAGGCTTATCTGGGCAAGCAGTATCGGGTTATAGACAAGTGGGTGTATCGGGACCACTATCCTTTCGCCCCCTCCGATGTTCGGCAGTGGAGCGAGCAGGCTCGAGATTTATCCAAGGACTGCGCCAGCTGGACCGTGGTCTGTACAGAAAAGGATGCTATGCGCTTGCTCGATATAGCATCTACCATCCCCCAAGAACTCCTTACACGTATTTATTATCTCCCTATTAGTATCCAAATATTGGACAAGGAGAAGGATTTCATCCACCTTATTGGCCGATTGGCAGGAGGCTAATAGTACGTCCCCATCTCTCGATAGATTATGACTAAGCAACGAACCGAAATAGCAAGTCTCGGCAAATTTGCCCTTCTGGATCGCCTGGCCGAGGCATTCTCTCTAGAGCATGATAGCTCGCTTATGGCTCATAGGGACGATGCCACTGTCGTGGCCTATGCTGCTGGGCTCCGTACCGTAGCTGCCAGCAAGCTCTACCTCGAGGGTATCCACTTCGACTTGACCTACACTCCTTTGCGACATCTTGGCTATAAGGCTGTGGTAGGGGCTGTGGCGAATGTCTGTGCTATGAATGCACGCCCACGGCAGCTTATGGTTAATCTTGGGGTCTCGGGGCGATTTGCTCTAGAGGATCTTGAGGAGCTCTATGCAGGGATGCGACTTGCGTGCCAAAAGTATCATGTAGATCTTGTGAGCAACGATGTTACCTCGAGCCTTACGGGGCTTGCTATTGGCCTTAGCGTTTTGGGTGAGGCTGAGGAGCAGGAGCTGGCTCTCCGCTCGGGAGCCAAGCCCACCGACCTGATTTGCTGTACAGGTGACCTCGGCTCGGCCTATATGGGGCTACAGCTTTTGGAGCGAGAGAAGCGTGTCTTTGCTGGTCAGACGGGCGATTTTGACCCCGATTTCGCTGGTCATGAGTATATTCTAGAGCGTCAGCTACGCCCAGATCTGCCCCTGGGGGTGCTAGGTAACCTTGCGGCCAAGGGCGTTCGCCCCACGAGCCTTACCGTCCTCTCGGATGGGTTGGCTAGCCAGCTGCTACACCTTTGCAAACAGAGCTCGGTAGGCGTGCGCATATACGAGGAGCGCTTGCCAATAGACTACGAGACGGCCAAGATGGCCGAAGAGCTCAATATGAACCTCCTCTCGGTTGCCTTGAGCGGTGGTGAGGACTATGAGTTCGTTTTCACTATACCCTTGGGGCAGATGGACCAGGTTAAAGACATTGATGGTATCCGCTTCATTGGTCATGTCACCTCATCTGACCTCGGGGCATGCATTGTGGGGCGTGACGGCACGGAGATAGAGCTCAGAGACCAAGGCTGGGTAGCCCAGAGCAATTAGACCACAGAGACATCGAGCTATAGCGATTATGCTTACGGGACGAAGACATCACCTCCAACACTCTCCTGCATGGCGAGAGCGGTATGCCCTCGGGTTTTTGCTGCTCTTCGTCTCATTGTGGGGCGGTATGCTCGTCCATAGCTACACACACCGCGAGCTCGCTCCTGCCTTTCACCAGCATGTGGAGGGCGAGGAGCCTCACGACGAAGAGAACTGCTCGGTCTGTCATATAGCTTTGCCTACGCTCTACTCGGGCGTTGTCTGCTACACGCTTCCTCGGCAGACCATTTATCGACCAATATACCATGTAGAGGGGGCTGAGGCTCCTATCTTACGCTCCCCTACCCTGCGCCATGGCAGGGGACCACCCCAAGCTTAACTATACAATCGTCAGAGTGCGTACTTTTTCTTGTCCTACAGACTATTGCGACAAGCGAATGCCTTTGGCTGCATCCCCTACCCCTTTGGTATGGTGTGCTCGGAGCAAAATTTGCTCATCTTACATGATCACTTAACTAAACAAAGCACAATGAAGAAACAATTCATGACGCTCGCTCTGTCTATGATCGGAGCGATCGGGCTGCTTGCCTCGTGCGGTAACGACGAGCCAGTGAAGCCCACCGATGAAACAAAGAACAAACTACACGAAGCGCCCTTTGCGGCTACCTATACTCTAGCCGAGGCAGAGCTATCTAGCCCCGAGGTGTTTGATCAAAATCCTACTCTGCAGAATGCCAAGCCTACAGGCTCGGTCCAGAAGATCAACTTTATTCTTACTGAGGACAAGGGCTGGCATATTCCAGAGAGCAGTCCCTCCAAGGCGTTTAAGGTAAAGACCATGCAGGATAGCCCTAATACGGTCTATATCCTCTCTATCGAATATTTCAATGCTAAGGGAGAGCCGATGAATGATCAGTTTATCGACAATGGGCAGGACAAGATACACCAGCACTTCTTCTCCTACTATGACAAGAGAGGCCTCATTGTGAAGGACAAAGAAAAGCTTCCTCACGACTATCGCTATGCCGACACCACACCGTGGAATAGCACGATGGGGGCCCATACAGGGGACCGAAACCCTATTGGTTTCAAGGGGCTGATCCGTTTCTTAGGAGAGAAGTCGTTCCTTTTGAATGCCGATCTGGTACATGCTTTCGAGACGAAGTACGAGCCAGATGGCTCTACGAGTCCTTTCTACGCTCCTAGCTCTGGGCTTAGAGGTAAGAGTGACCAAGACGTGTCTGTCAAGCTTCCTATAGAGATAGGTCAAGAGGAGGGTGGTAATGCTGGCGACAACACTGGTGATAACCCCAATAATGGTGGTGCAGAGATACCTTCTCCCACGCCAACGCCCTCTGACCCATTGGATGATAAGCTAGCTGAGGGAGAGTTTGGTAAGCTTAATATTACCAAGGCAGTCAAGATGGTTATCAAGCTATACGAGGGTCACTTGCATGAGCCCGATAACTATCATCATGTGTCAGGCCCAGTCATGCCCACGCCCAACCTTCGTATGGAGCAAGAGATGGTACTTCTCTATAAAGATGGCGTATGGCGCTCGGCAGAGAATACTACCTATGCCGTAGTGGAAACTAAGGACGAGGATGATGAGGTCGTGCTCTCTCGTGGACCCAAGACCTTACATCTAGATCGCTTGTTTTTCAAAGGCTCGAAAGTTTTTAAAGGGCTTCCGAACCCTGTCTATGGTTGCTGGATAGAGTACTACGATGCCGAGAATAAGAAGATCAACACCGAGTTTGTTGCCCCTGGGGCTTATCAGCACTTCTTTACCCTCACCGAGGTAGAAGCTCTTGCTAAGCCAAAATTGGAGAAGAGCCAGACATCCGAGCTGATGATCTATAAGTACAAAGACACTACGCCTTGGGATAAGTCTGCCTATAAACGCAAGGCGAAGTATACCGCCGAGCCTCTGGGACTAAAGGGGTACTTCAACTTCATCTCTACAGGCTTCAAGGCGCGCCTCAATATTGAGCTGCGTAAGGGAGGCTCTGCAACACCCTACCACGAGCCAAATGATGGAGAAGTTATGCTCAAGGTAAGTATTCCAGTCTATGTTCCCTATCGGGTTAATGAGGTTGAGAGTTTTGCTAGCTTAGAACCAGGAGATACTTGGGATAATCTTTCGGAAGAGCAGAAAGCTATGGCGGACCTACTCATCAGTATGCTTAATATCTCTGGTCGAGAAGAGCTGGTTACGAGCTTAATCTACCTCTACAACGGAGATAGAGGTAGAGAAAAGGATGGTATTTGGTTCTAATGTGTCTAATCTGAAAGCTTAGAAATCTTATTAATAATAGTCAGGGGCTTGGGGATATTTCTCCAAGCCCCTTTTGTGTCTTGCTTCACCCTTTGTAACCTTTAGGTTTGTCATCAAAGAACGAAGTTCTCCTACCCTACTCCAAGGAGCTCTAGAGATGCCAAAAAAATGCTCGGGAAAACTCAAAAAAATGTTCCCGAACTTTTTTCTCAGAGTTCCCGAACTTTTTCCAAAAAGATCGGGAAGAAATTTTTGAAAGTTCCCGAAGTTTTTTTTGAAAGATGGGGGTATCTCTTAAGTGTCCTATAATGAGTGTATTATGAATTCTTGTTGGTTCGAGGGTTCTATGGGTCTTTTGTGGTTGATTTTATCACGCCGGTCCTTCGAATGAGTAGGCCAAAATACAATTCAGAGATAGCGAATTAAGGCGCTCAGATCTAGCTCGTTCTGACCAATGATGGAATTTTTGTAATTTTGCTCCGAACTATACATATGGTTTATTAGTGGTGTAATCAAGTTATACATAGATGAAGTCGAAGCGAGTATTATATATATCTCAGGAGGTCGTGCCGTACCTGCCCGAGTCGGAAGTGGCCAATAAATCCAGATACCTGCCACAGTACATTCAAGAGCGTGGCAATGAGGTCCGCTTATTCATGCCACGCTATGGAGTGGTCAATGAGCGACGGAATCAGCTTCACGAGGTCAAGCGTCTCTCGGGTATCAATATGATTATTAACAATCAGGATCATCCGCTCGTTATCAAGGTTGCCTCTATCCAGTCTGCTCGCATGCAGGTGTACTTTATCGACAATGATGACTTTTTTAAGCGCAAATCTCTTTTTGGTTATGACTCCAAACGAGGTAACGACAATGATGAGCGCTCTATCTTCTTCGTTCGAGGTGCGCTCGAGACGGTCAAGAAGTTACGCTGGATACCCGATGTGATTCACTGCCATGGCTGGTTCTCCGTTTTAGCTATGGTCTACCTCAAAAAGGTTTATCACGATGACCCTTGCCTCAAGAAGGCCAAGCTCATCTATTCGGTCTATGACGATGCCGAGCTGGTGGATATGCCTGAGACGCTTTTTGAGAAACTTAAGTTCGATGGTATCAAGGGAGCTTCTGTCGCTATGATGGATGTTCAGACAGACTATAAGGCACTCATGAAGCTTGCCATACATCATGCTCACGCCGTAGTGCAGGGTAGCGAGCAGATAGACCCCGAGATACTGGAGTATATCCAGGGCAACACGAAGTACTTCCTCCCTTATCAGGGTGCGGAGGACTATGCTGATGCCTACAATGAGTTTTATGATAAAGTAGTATGAAGGCAATCATAGCTAAGCTCCTGGGGCTTGCTGGCAGTTTGATGCTGCTCTCTGGCTGCTCCGAAGGGGAGGCGCTCTCTCGTATCGGGGAGAGTATCCAAGCTCCTGAGGATAAGGTCGAGAGCCAGCTGCATCGCTTGCACTTTGAAGCCTCTACCGTCCGTGCTTCTAAGGTCCATACCTCTGGTAGTACGACTAGTCTTTTGGGACGTATTGCCGATCCCGTGTATGGCGACTTCTCGGCCGAGTTTGTTAGCCAGGTGCGCTCGGGGCGTGGCTTTCGGTTTCTGCATGAGCCGATAGGAGGTAAAATAGACTCTGTGCGTCTTATCCTCACTAGCCCTAGGCTAGAGGGCAACGAGAATGCCCTGATGAAGATAGGTGTATATGAGATTAAGGGGATTGAGCACTCCGACCTGGAGAGTAGCGAGAGCCTGGATCATCTGCGCCAATCTGCGCAGCTCTTGGGGCAGGTGGCGGGTAACGTCAAGCAGTACAGCAGCACTAAGCGCGTGTCGGAGCACGATGTTGTTCGGCTCATTACGCTGCCACTAGATTTAGGCGTGGGTGAGCGCATCTATCGAGCAAGTAAGGAGCATCCCGAGTATTTCCAGACGCAGCGCAGCTTTCAGGACAAAGTGCTGGGAGGCCTGCTCATCACACCGCTCGCAGGTAGTGGTGCTGTGGTGCAGGTGACGGGTATCGAGCTGTCCATCTACTATACTTACCTCAATGCCTCGGGCGAGAAGAAGGTAGGGCGAGAGCGATTTATCGACACCAAGCAGACGGTGCACCTCAGAGGTCTGAGCAATACTTATATAGACAATTTGCTTGCTCCCAGCGATCGATACCTTTATATCAAGCAGCCTGCTGGTGTGGTGGCAGCATTTACCCTCGGGGCGGATCAGCTTACTCGCCTTCTGGATGGACGTAAGGATGTGAAGATAGGCACGGGCTGGGCATTGGCGGATGCACAGTTTTACCTCACTGTAGACAAGCCCGATGACATGCTCCTCAACCCTCCAGCCTATATGATGCTCATGCCCAAAGACTCTGTGGCGACATTCTTCCACAAGCAGCAAACTGAGCGTACCAGAGCAGCCACGAGCTATTTGTCCTCGCACTATACGGTGGAGACGCGTTACTATAACTTCTCCAACATCTCGCGCCTGATAGCCGAGCACCTCAAGCGACATGCACGCTATGAGGCTGGCGCATGGCGCGTGACGGCTCCTCTCGAGCTGCGCATGCTGCCTGTGGAGCGTACGGTAGATATAGTAGGGGAGAACAACGTGGTGACGACCAGTATCGACGAATATCTCTTCCCTAGCTTCGTGCGTATCGACAAGACCAAGGGGCTAGAGATTGAGGTGATATCATCTCTACTGAGCCGATAGGCTGATGAGGGGTAACGATCTATAAGGGTGTGTCTGAGGTAGCAAGAGACTACCTAACGGCGCACCCTATCCTTTGGGGCTAACCTTTGTACAATAAAACTAAAGATCTAAGGGAAACGAATATGAGCAATCTGCGACTACGACTAACGCTTCTCAACTTTTTGCAGTTCGCCGTTTGGGGCTGCTACCTTATCTCGCTCGGAGGCTATTTGATGAGTTCTCTCGGCTATTCGGGGCTAGAGGTGGGGGCCATGTATGGGACGATGGGCATCGCCTCGCTCTTTATGCCAGCACTAGTGGGTATTATAGCCGACAAGTATGTCAATGCCGAGCGCCTACTTGCACTCTGCCACATGCTCAGCGCTGCCTTTCTTGTAGGTATGTCGATGACGGCAGACTACGGGACGGCCTATTTGCTCTTCCTCGGGGCGAATTTATTCTATATGCCAACCATCGCTTTGACCAATACGATTTGCTATAGTCTGATGTCTCGCAGTCGGTTGGATATCGCCTCTACCTTCCCCAAGATACGAGTGTGGGGTACGGTGGGCTTCATTGCTGCCATGTGGACGGTGGGGTTGTGTGGTTGGGCAGCTTCGCCAGTGCAGCTCTATGTCTCGGCAGTGCTTAGTTTGGTGCTCTCGGTGCTCGCCATTACGCTACCACCATCTCCCCCCAGTCGTTCGGAGGGTAAGAAGAGCCTCTCTTCGATGCTCGGCCTAGACGCTTTGGTGCTGTTTAAGAACTACAATATGAGCATTTTCTTCGTCTTCTCGATGCTCCTGGGTGCTGCCCTGCAGATTACTAATACATTTGGAACTCCTTTCCTCTCCAGCTTCTCGGCGGAGTATGCCGATAGCCTAGCGGTGCGCTATCCGACCATTCTACTATCACTCTCGCAGATCTCCGAGACGCTTTTTATTCTCTCGATACCTTTCTTTCTCAATCGCTTCGGTATCAAGATGGTCATGCTCATGAGTATGCTGGCGTGGGTGCTACGCTTCGGTCTTTTCGGTATTGGCAATCCTGGGGATGGCTTCGTCTTCCTCGTCCTGTCGATGATCGTATATGGGATGGCCTTTGACTTCTTCAACGTGTCGGGCTCGATGTTCGTAGACCGTGAGGTAGACCCAAGCATGCGTGGCTCAGCTCAAGGGCTGTTCATGATGATGACCAATGGCGTGGGGGCTATTCTTGGTGGGCTTGGCAGTGGCTATGTGGTGGACTTCTTTAAGAACGGGATGGGGCAGACCGAGTGGAGCCCAGTATGGTTCACCTTTGCGAGCTATGCCCTCATCATCATGCTGCTCTTTGCAGTGCTATTCCGCTACAAAGAGCCTCGTGCTACGAGCTAAACGATGAGGGACCTCTACAGGCTCATACGCCACTATCTACCACCATATCGGTGGTATCTCGTCCTGAGCATCGTTGCCAATATCTTCAGTGCACTGCTCAATCTGGTGGCATTCTCCCTCGTTATGCCCATTTTGCGCATCCTTTTTCGCATCGAAGATCGGGTGGAGAGCCTCGTGCCTTTGGAGGGTATTTCGTTGACTTCTCCCAGTGCCTGGGGCGAGCTGGGGGCGGCTTTGAACAACAACTTCGCCTATTACGTTGGTGAGGTGATGGATCTATATGGTCCATCCGATACGCTCATTCTTTTGGGGGCATATCTCGTGCTGATGACGGCCCTCAAAGTTGGGGCCACCTACCTTGGCCTCTTTTGTATGATCCCGATACGTACGGGTATTGTGCGCGATATGCGTCTAGAGCTATATCGGAAAGTTCTGACCCTGCCTCTCGGCTTTTTCAGTGACGAGCGCAAGGGCGATGTGCTGGCGCGTATTTCGGGCGATGTGTCGGAAGTGGAGCATTCGATTATGAGTTCGCTTGATCTCATCCTTAAGAACCCTATCCTCATCATTACCTACCTCGGGACAATGCTCCTTATTAGTTGGCAGCTGACTCTCTTCGTCTTTGTCTTATTGCCTATCGCTGGGCTTGTGATGGGTCGGGTGGGGAAGGCTCTCAAACGTGACAGCCTCGAGGTCCAGACGCAGTGGGGCGATGTGCTGAGCATGATAGAGGAGACGCTGGGGGGACTGCGTATCGTCAAGGCGTTTACGAGCGAGGCATATATGAATACCCGATTTGCCACAGCTACGGCTCGCTTCCGCTCCGCTGTGACGGCACTCTTTCGTAGACAACAGTTGGCGCACCCGATGAGCGAACTCCTTGGTACCGCTACTATCGCCGTTGTGTTGTGGTACGGTGGTCGGCTTATCTTAGAGGGTAGGGGAGATATTGATGCCTCTACGTTCATCTATTACCTTGTTATCTTCTACAGCCTCATCAATCCGCTCAAGGATTTGAGTAAAGGTGTCTACGCCATTCGCAAGGGGATGGGGTCTATGATGCGCATAGATAGGATACTTTCGGCCGAGAGCAGCATCCGAGAGGTTGCCGAGCCTCGGGCGATAACCTTCGATGAGGCAATTGAGCTACGCGGTGTATCGTTTCGTTATGCCCAGGAGTGGGTGCTACGTGATGTGAATCTCACCATTCGCAAGGGGCAGACTGTAGCCCTCGTGGGGCAGAGTGGCTCGGGTAAGAGTACCCTCGTGGACCTCATTCCCCGATTTTATGACCCTACTGAGGGGAGTATCCTCATCGATGGGGTGGATATTCGGCAGGTCGCTCTCACCGATTTGCGGCGGTTAATGGGCAATGTCAATCAGGACCCCATCCTTTTTAACGATACTATCTTCAATAATATCGCCTTTGGTGAGGAAGGAGCTAGCCTGGCTGCCGTGCAGCATGCAGCCGATATTGCTCACGTGAGTGAATTTGTGGACCAAATGCCCGAGGGCTACGAGGCGAATATCGGTGACCGTGGCTCTAAGCTTTCGGGAGGCCAAAGGCAAAGGCTTAGCATTGCCCGAGCTATCTTCAAAAATCCTCCTATACTCATTCTCGATGAGGCGACCTCTGCGCTTGATACCACAAGCGAACGTCTGGTACAGAATGCACTTGATGCCTTGATGCATGACCGTACGACTATCATTATTGCTCACCGTCTCTCGACCATCATTGGGGCGGACCTTATCTGTGTACTGCATGAGGGGCGTCTCGTTGAGTGTGGGCGACATGAGGAGTTGCTTGCCCTTGGAGGACATTATGCACGCCTACATCAGTTGCAGCATGCTGAGGGATAAGGCTTGGTATGCGCAAAATATAAATCACTATGACAACCAATACTATAGAGCAAGCCGTAGACCTTGGGCAGCTTGGGGCACATATGCCCTGGACGGAGGTGTTTGCAGATCTCAAGTATCCGATGCCCTACCCAGAGGTGGTGATGGCTGGCGAGCTGGCCTATGCTCAGTTTACCCAAATGAATAGTTTGCTCATGATGCTCTCTTGGGAGGGCGATAGCAGAGCAAGCTACACGCTTACGCCCCTTGCTGGAGGCGAGGGCATGGAAGTGCCTAATCAGGTTTATCGCCTCATGGTAGACGTGAGGCTCGATGGCTACAACGAGGCTTGGGCTACGCTTGGTATTACAGAGCTTCAGTTGCTAGGGTATGTACAGCAGGCCGTGGCTGCCTGGGCCATGCACAAGCAGTGGGGCTCCACTGCTGTGCGCTCGGTTCGTATCGACGAGACAAGCTGGACGGTAATGCCCACTCCATAAGCCTTACGCTGCAAGATTAATGTCTCGGCCCCTCGTAGGATTAACCCAGCACGTATGGAAGAGCTCGACCTAGCTTTGCAGAGCCTGCATCTGTGGTGCTTGATCTCCGATGAAGAGGAGCGGAAGCTGCTGCGTCAAGGCTCTAGCTTGGAGATCCTGACTTCGGGCGAGCGGATCTTTTCTGAGGGCGACTCGATGGGGAATCTCTGCTATCTGTGCTCGGGTCAGGTGGTGATGAGCCGATCGGGAGTAAATGGGCGCAGTCACATCACGCGCCTTGTACGCTCGGGACAGTTCTTTGGCATTCGTCCCTACTTTGCAGGTAAGTCTGCCCAAAGTACGGCAACGGTCTTCGGGCAGGAGGCTGCTCTCTTACGTATTTGTACTACCGCTATAGGGACATTGCTCGAGCGTAATACACGCATTTGTCGCTATTTCCTTGAGACACTATCGACCGAGCTGGAGCGGATAGAGGAACGGATGATAACGCTTACTCAGAAGCATATCCGTGGTCGTCTGGCCGATACCCTCCTTTCGCTGGCCAAGCACTATGGCTATGAGGCGGACGGCATTACACTCTCGATTTATCTCAGTCGCAGAGACCTTGGTACGCTCAGCAATATGACCACGAGCAACGTTATCCGTACGCTGTCGCTTTTTGCCTCGGAGCGCATTGTCTCTCTCGAGGGGAGGCGCATACGTATTATTAACTCCAATGAGCTAGAGCGGATTAGTCGCATAGGTTAGATGGGAAGTCTCGATTTACTAATCGTATACATCAATTTCAAATTATAGATTTCGCTTATGAGTAAACTCAATCAAATGCTATCTCCGCTTCGTAAAATCTCCATTCCGAAGCCGAATGCGTCTGTACTTCTTTTCCTAGCTGCTCTTGCCGCAGTGGCTATAGCCAACTCTTCCCTCTCGGAGGCCTATATGGCACTGTTAAACTTCCCCTATGAGGTCAAGATCTTTGGCTATGAGATTTTTCAACATCACGGTCAGACGATGACCTTTGCTCAGTTTGTCAACGATGGGCTCATGGCCATTTTCTTCTTTGTTGTTGGGCTGGAGATCAAGCAGGAGATGACGGTGGGGGAGCTATCTTCGGTCAAGAAGTCCATCCTACCCGTGATAGCAGCCTTGGGAGGGATAATAATCCCTGTGCTGCTATTCTGGCTTATCTCACCAGAGGGTGACGCTATGCGTGGCATGGCTATCCCGATGGCAACGGATATTGCTTTTGCTCTTGCTCTACTGGGTGCGCTTGGCAGGCATGTACCACCTTCGTTTCGTGTCTTCTTGATGGCTTTAGCCGTAGCGGACGACATTGGTGGTATCATTATCATCGCCCTATTTTACAGTACGCACGTGGCTTGGGCTCCTCTCATTGTAGCCCTTGGTGTGGTACTGCTCGTGGCCTTCATCGGTAAGCTTGGTATGCGCAGTTCGCTATTTTACTATGCTGTTTTCCTTATAGTCTGGCTACTCTTCTTGCAGTCTGGTGTACATACGACTATTGCGGGTGTGCTTGTGGCCTTGGCGATGCCCCTGACGACGAGGGTACGCCCCGAGGATCTTCAGCTGCGTATGCGAGAAGAGTTTACTCAGCTCAATCCCAGTGCGCACAAAGAGGCTCGTGGTGCATTGGTGCTCTCACACGAGCAGCTCAATGTCACGAGTGAGCTGCGCCGTACGCTCAGTTATACTGTTAGCCCAGTACAGACGATGGAGCATGCCCTCTCGCCTATTGTGAGCTACTTCATCCTTCCCGTGTTTGCTTTCGTCAATGCAGGAGTGTCTTTTGATGGCATCTCGTCCGATGGTCTGCTCGGTCTACCTTTGGCTATCTTCTGCGGGTTGTTTTTGGGTAAAACGATTGGCATTAGTCTCTTTACTTGGGCTGCTGTCAAGCTTGGTATCAGCCCATGGCCCAAGAGTATGACATCACAGACGCTTGTCCCTCTGGCTATGTTTGGTGGTATTGGCTTCACTGTGTCTCTCTTCATCGCGAGCTTGTCGTATGGCGTTGGGATGGAGGAACTACTCAATCAAGCTAAGCTTGGTATATTCGCTGGGACGATCATCTCAGGTCTTGCTGGCTATCTGTTTCTAGGGCGTATGCTTAGGTCTTGCGGTATCTCTAGCGAAGACTAAGATAGCTTGATAGCTGCTCCCCTCTACTCGTTTTCTTCTCTGAGGGAAGGGGATGCTTATGAGGCCTTCGTTGAAGGCTATCGGGGCTGTGTCGGAGATTGTCTCTGGCGCAGCCTTGTTGATTTTGTCACTTATGTCCCTTTGAGTATAGAGTATCGAGAGAGAGCCTTCGTAAGGCCATGAGGTGGTCTCAATCAAATTGTGTCCTACTTCGGGGTGGCCATATAGAACTTCATCCTCTCCATTCTGGTGGTTTACAGCCTTTGATGAGAGGTTTTCTAATAGTCTTATAATTAAATGATTAAGTAATCTCTGGGATTGGCCAAAAAATCTTCGGGAACTTTTGAAAATTTCTTCCCGATCTTTTTGGAAAAAGTTCGGGAACTCTGAGAAAAAAGTTCGGGAACATTTTTTCGAGTATTCCCGAGCATTTTTTTGCTCCTCTGGAGGTGTCGTTTGTATGATGGAGAGCGCTCCTCAGACCTTCGTCTGTGCCGTGCCTGATTCTCCACAGATTGGATAGGGGAGGAGGGGTGTTTTCTTGGCGTAACGCCTTGCTATTTCGGGAAATATGCGTATCTTTGCAGGCCGGGTAGAGTGTGCTTTGCTCACTGTATTCGCATGTTTTATAGAGCTAACTAACAGTGTTATAATATTTTATAAATTAAGATGCCTACAATTCAACAATTGGTTAGAAAGGGCCGTGAGACAATCGTGGAGAAGGGTAAGAGCCCAGCTCTCGATTCCTGCCCTCAGCGTCGTGGCGTTTGTGTGCGTGTGTACACGACTACGCCAAAGAAGCCAAACTCTGCTATGCGCAAGGTGGCGCGTGTGCGTTTGACAAACTCTAAGGAGGTGAATGCCTATATTCCAGGTGAGGGGCACAACCTGCAAGAGCACAGCATCGTGCTAGTGCGTGGTGGTCGTGTGAAGGACCTTCCTGGGGTGCGCTATCATATCGTGCGTGGTACGCTCGATACGGCTGGTGTGAATGGTCGTACGCAGCGTCGTTCTAAGTATGGTGCTAAGCGTCCTAAGCCAGGGCAAGCAGCTGCGCCAGCTAAGGGCAAGAAGAAGTAAAGCTTCGCCAGTTAGGGGTTGGACCCCAAGCTACAAGCGGTGTGGCCGCTAGTAAATTAAATAGGATTTTAGAACCAGTTTGAGTTCGTTGGCAAGAGGCTAAATGGGTTGAGTAAATGCTCAAGCGTGAGCGTTGAAGACGAAATAGGCAAGCAACCAAACGACAAACGAAATTTTGACTAAACAATGAGAAAAGCAAAGCCCAAAAAGAGACAGGTGCTACCTGATCCCGTATTTGGTGATGTGAAGGTGACTAAGTTCGTTAATCACCTGATGTATGATGGCAAGAAGAGTATAGCTTTCGATATCTTCTATACTGCTCTCAAGATCGTAGAGGGTAAGACGCAGCAGGAAGACAAGACTGCGCTAGAGGTGTGGAAGGCAGCCCTGGATAACATTACGCCCCAGGTGGAGGTGAAGAGCCGCCGTATCGGTGGAGCTACGTACCAGGTGCCTACGGAGATTCGTGCTGAGCGTAAGGAGTCTGTGTCAATGAAGAACCTTATCCTCTTCGCTCGCAAGCGTGGCGGTAAGACTATGGCCGATAAGCTCGCAGCAGAGATTATGGATGCTTACAATAGCCAGGGTGCAGCTTTCAAGCGTAAGGAAGATATGCACCGTATGGCAGAGGCTAATCGTGCGTTTGCTCACTTCAGATTCTAATACCGTAGACGACACAATGGCAAACGATAAACATCTAGAGCTTACCAGAAATATTGGTATCTCTGCGCACATTGACGCGGGTAAGACGACGACATCTGAGCGTATCCTCTTCTATACAGGTCTAACTCACAAGATAGGTGAGGTGCATGATGGTGGTGCTACTATGGACTGGATGGAGCAGGAGCAGGAGCGAGGTATTACTATTACGTCAGCAGCGACTACGACATTCTGGAATTATAACGATACGAAGTATAAGATCAATTTGATAGATACCCCAGGGCACGTAGACTTTACTGTGGAGGTAGAGCGTTCGCTGCGTATCCTTGATGGTGTGATTGCTACGTACTGTTCTGTGGGTGGTGTGCAGCCTCAGAGTGAGACGGTGTGGCGCCAGGCTACGAAATATGGTGTGCCCCGTATTTGCTATGTAAACAAGATGGACCGCTCAGGTGCTAACTTCCTTGAGGTGGTACGTCAGATACGTGTGGTGCTTGGTGCTAATCCTGTGCCCATTCAAATTCCTATTGGTCAGGAAGAGAAGTTTCAGGGTGTGGTAGACCTTGTGACGATGAAGGGCCTTGTTTGGGATGGAGACGAGCAGGGTCAGGACTATCGCGTTACTGATATTCCTGCAGAGGTTCTAGCTGAAGCCGAGGAGTGGCGTGAGAAGATGCTTGAGGCACTTGCCGAATGCGATGATGTGCTGATGGAGAAGTTCTTCGAGGATCCGTCAACGATTACGGAAGATGAAATCCGCGTAGCTCTGCGCAAGGGTACGATCGATATGAAGATCAATCCCGTTCTTTGCGGTTCTTCGTTCAAGAATAAGGGCGTGCAGCCATTGCTTGACGCTGTTTGCTCTTACCTTCCTAGTCCGATGGACTACCCTGTTGTTAAGGGTACCAGCCCAGATGATGAGAATGAGGTTATTGAGCGTGAGGTTAGTCCAGAGGCTCCTCTTACGGCTCTTGCATTTAAGATCGCTACAGACCCCTATGTAGGTCGTCTGTGCTTCTTCCGTGTATATTCTGGTGAGCTGCATGCAGGCTCTTATGTATTCAACTCGCGCAGCGGTAAGAAGGAGCGTATCTCACGTCTCTTCCAGATGCACTCCAATAAGCAGAATCCTATGGAAGTAATCGGTACTGGTGATATCGGTGCCGGTGTAGGCTTCAAGGATATTCGTACGGGTGACACGCTCTGTGACGAGAACCACCCCATCACGCTCGAGTCTATGACATTCCCCGACCCTGTGATCGGTATCGCTGTAGAGCCTAAGACGCAGAAGGACCTCGACAAGATGAGCGTTGGTCTAGCTAAGCTAGCCGAAGAAGACCCAACCTTCCGTGTACAGACCAACGAAGACACTGGTCAGACGGTGATCAGCGGTATGGGTGAGCTTCACCTAGAGATCATTATTGACCGTCTCAAGCGCGAGTTTAAGGTAGAGGCTAACCAAGGTAAGCCACAGGTGTCTTACAAGGAAGCCATCACGAAGCCAGTGGAGCTGCGTGAGGTGTACAAGAAGCAGACTGGTGGTCGTGGTAAGTTCGCCGATATTATCGTGCGCATCGAGCCAGCCGACGAAGACTTCGAGGGCGAGCTGCAGTTCGTCGATGAGGTGAAGGGTGGTAACGTGCCTAAGGAGTTCATCCCATCTGTACAGAAAGGTTTCCAGAATGCTATGAAAAACGGTGTGCTCGCTGGCTATGCCCTAGACAAGCTTAAGGTTACACTCATTGATGGAAGCTTCCACCCTGTGGACTCTGACCAGCTGTCATTTGAGATCGTAGCTCGTGAGGCCTTCAAGAGTGCTTGCGCACAGGCTGGTCCCGTGCTACTCGAGCCTATCATGCACCTCGAGGTAGAGACGCCAGACGACTACATCGGAGCTGTGATCGGTGACCTCAACAAGCGTCGTGGTCTGCCCGAGGGACAGGATGCTACGCCAGGTGGTGCTACGCTCGTTAAGGCTAAGGTGCCCCTCTCGGAGATGTTCGGCTATGTAACGCAGCTGCGTACGATTACTTCGGGTCGTGCTACGAACTCTATGACCTTCTCGCACTATGCAGAGGTGGCCAGCGGTATCGCTCGTACAGTCCTAGAGGAAGTAGGTGGTCGTGTAGATTTGATTAAGTAGTAAACACCTAGTACTAAATATATGAGCCAAAAGATTAGAATCAAGTTGAAGTCTTACGATCACATGCTCGTGGATAAGTCTGCCGAGAAGATCGTAAAGACTGTGAAGGCTACAGGTGCTGTGGTGAGTGGTCCAATTCCACTCCCCACGCACAAGCGCATCTTCACGGTGAACCGCTCAACATTCGTAAACAAGAAGTCTCGTGAGCAGTTTGAGCTAAGCTCACACAAGAGACTCATCGACATCCACAACTCAAACGCAAGCACTGTGGATGCGCTGATGAAGCTCGAGCTTCCCAGCGGTGTAGAGGTAGAGATCAAAGCGTAAAACGAGAGTTTGTTTTAATAATTAGAAACTGAAATGCCAGGTTTGTTAGGAAAAAAAATCGGAATGACATCCGTTTTCAGTGCCGAGGGAAAGAATCTTCCATGCACTGTTATCGAAGTAGGTCCTTGCGTGGTGACGCAGATCAAGACCTTGGAGAAAGATGGCTACGAGGCGCTACAGCTCGGTTTCTCTGATGCAAAGGAGAAGAATACGAGCAAGCCCCTACAGGGTCACTTTGCCAAGGCTGGTACGAGCCCCAAGAGACACTTGGCCGAGTTCAAAGGTTTTGATTGTGCAAAGTACAATCTAGGCGATGTGATTGATGTGACATTCTTTGAGGGTAGCGTCTTTGTAGACGTTGTTGGTACTTCAAAGGGTAAGGGATTCCAGGGCGTAGTGAAGCGTCATGGTTTCGGTGGTGTAGGTCAGGCTACCCACGGTCAGCACAATCGTCTTCGTGCTCCCGGTTCGGTAGGTGCGTGTTCGTATCCTGCCAAGGTGTTTAAGGGAACACGTATGGCCGGTCAGACAGGTAATGAGCGTGTAACGGTTCAGAACCTCGAAGTGATTAAGGTAATGCCCGAGCATAACCTCCTTCTCGTCAAGGGTAGTGTGCCAGGCGCAAAAGGTTCAATCGTCGTAATCGAAAAGTAAATGGAACTAAGTGTATTAAACATAAAGGGTGAAGATACTGGTCGTAAGATCGTTCTCGATGATGCTGTATTCGGCATCGAACCCAATGATCACGCTATTTACTTGGATGTAAAGCAGTATCTTGCTAACCAACGTCAGGGTACCCACAAGTCTAAGGAGCGTAGTGAAATC
Organism: Porphyromonadaceae bacterium; assembly: GCA_030528555.1. Taxonomy (GTDB): domain Bacteria; phylum Bacteroidota; class Bacteroidia; order Bacteroidales; family Porphyromonadaceae; genus Porphyromonas. The sequence goes on from JAUMYQ010000014.1 coordinate 32,924, forward strand.
TCTGGTAGTACGCGCAAGCTCATCCGTCAGAAGGGTGGCGGTGGCGCACGTCGTGGTGATATCAACTCTCCTCTGCTTGTAGGTGGTGGTCGTGTATTCGGTCCTACGCCTCGCAACTACAGCTTCAAGCTCAACAAGAAGCTCAAGGGTGTGGCGCGCCGCTCGGCTCTGACACACAAGCTAGCCGCTGGTGCTATTACGGTGGTTGAAAACTTCGACTTCGAAGCTCCAAAGACAAAGAACTTCGTTGAGCTAACCAAGGCTCTGAAGGTAGAAGGACAGAAGGCTCTGTTTGTAGCTGACGTGATCAGCGAAAACGTTGCGCTCTCTGCTCGCAATATTCCTTCGGCTCTGCTGCTCAGCGCACGCCAGCTCAGCACGTATGCAGTGCTTAACTGCAAGCAGCTGATCCTGACGGAGGCTTCTGTGGCTGTGATTAACGAACAATTCAAGGCATAATTAACAAGGTATCCATCATGAGAATTATCATCAAGCCGATCATTACGGAGAAAATGAGTGCTATCACGGAGAAGATGCCTGAGCGTTACGCTTTCCGCGTTGCTCCTGATGCCAACAAGATTGAGATTAAGAAGGCTATCGAAGCTATGTATAATGTAAAGGTCGAGAGTGTAAACACGATGAATTATAGCGGTAAGCGTAAGGCTCGCTATACGAAGAGTGGTTTGCTACGTGGCAAGGTGGCTGCGTTCAAGAAGGCAGTGGTTACACTTCAGAAGGGTCAGACTATCGACTTTTACGCAAATATCTAAACTGAACAATGGCTATACGTAAACTAAAGCCCACAACGCCGGGGCAGAGACACAAGATTATTGGTGCGTTTGATACCATCACGACAAGCACACCAGAGAAGTCTCTCGTAGTAGGTAAGAAGAAGACAGGTGGACGTAACAACACTGGTAAGATGACTATGCGCTATATCGGTGGCGGTCACAAGCAGAAACTTCGTCTTATCGACTTCAAGAGAAGTAAAGATGGCATTCCTGCGACAGTTAAGAGCATCGAGTACGACCCCAATCGTACGGCTCGCATCGCCCTACTATACTATGTAGACGGTGCTAAGGCTTACATCCTTGCTCCTGATGGCTTGCAGGTTGGTCAGACTGTGATGTCTGGCGCAGATGCTCAGCCCGAGGTGGGTAACTGCCTTCCTCTAGCTAATATCCCAGTTGGTTCTATCATCCACAATATCGAGCTGCGCCCTGGTCAAGGTGCCAAGATGGTACGCTCGGCAGGTGTATTTGCTCAGCTGACTTCACGTGAAGGAACGTATGTTGTGATTAAGATGCCTTCGGGCGAAACTCGCCGTATCCTCTCTGCTTGTAAGGCTACCATCGGTAGCGTAAGCAACAGCGACCACGCTCTCGAGCGTAGCGGTAAGGCAGGTCGCTCACGTTGGCTTGGTCGTCGTCCTCACAACCGAGGTGTAGTAATGAACCCAGTCGATCACCCCATGGGTGGTGGTGAAGGTCGCGCCTCTGGAGGACACCCACGCTCTCGTAAGGGCCTATACGCTAAGGGTCTGAAGACGCGTGCTCCGAAGAAGCATTCTTCTAAGTACATCATCGAAAGACGTAAGAAGTAATT
>JAUMYQ010000039.1 GCA_030528555.1 Porphyromonadaceae bacterium
ACGATGTAGGCACTTTTGAGGCGTACCTCCTGCCCTGGGGTCATACGGAAGTACTTTTTCGGAGCGTCTTCCATGAAGTCCTCTCGCTCGATATAGAGCTCCCTACGGAAGGCAATCTTGTGGGAGCCAGCCGTTTCGTCCTCAGGATTGTTTTGGAAATCCATTTCTTCTACTTTGTCCTCAGGGTAGTTCGTAATCACGAGCTTTACGGGGTCGAGGACTGCCGAGCCACGCAGGGCGTGCTTGTTGAGATCCTCACGCACGGCATGCTCTAGGAGGGCTACATCGATGATACCATCGTATTTGGTGTAGCCGATCTTGTCGATAAAGCTGCGGATGGAGGCAGGTGTGTAGCCACGACGACGGAAGCCACATATGGTCGGCATACGAGGGTCGTCCCAGCCTCGTACCAGTCCTTCCTGCACGAGCTGGAGCAGCTTGCGTTTGCTCATCATCGTGTAGGTGAGGTTGAGGCGGTTAAACTCGAACTGTCGGGGACGATAGTCGCTATCCGAGGGTTTGAGGAGGTCGATGAAATAGTCATATAGTGGGCGATGCACCTCGAACTCCAGCGTACAAATGGAGTGCGTTACGCCCTCGAAGTAATCGCTCTGCCCATGGGCGAAGTCGTACATCGGATAGACGTACCAGTCGTTGCCCGTACGGTGGTGTGGATGCTTGATGATGCGGTAGATGATAGGGTCGCGGAAGTGCATATTACTGTGCGCCATATCTATCTTGGCGCGTAGGATCATTGCTCCCTCGTCAAACTCGCCAGAGTTCATTCGTCTGAAGAGGTCGAGGCTCTCCTCCCTAGGACGATCACGGTAGGGGCTGTTTACTCCAGGTGTGGTGGGCGTACCCTTTTGGTGTGCTATCTCTTCGGCTGTTTGTTCATCGACATAGGCATGCCCCTCTAGGATGAGTCGCTCGGCAAAGTCGTAGAGCTGCTGAAAGTAGTCGGAGGCGTAATAAATGTCTCCCCACTTGAAGCCTAGCCACTCGATGTCTTCGCGAATAGCGTCTACATACTCTACATCTTCTTTGGCGGGGTTTGTATCATCGAAGCGAAGGTTACACACACCGCCATACTTCTGGGCAATCCCAAAGTCCATACAAATGGCCTTGGCATGTCCGATGTGCAGGTAACCGTTTGGCTCGGGTGGGAATCTGGTCTGTAAGCGTCCGTTATTTTTTCCCTCACGAAGGTCGTTTTCTACTATTTGTTCGATGAAGTTGAGGCTTTTCTTTCCCTCCATCTCCTGCGCTGTCTGTTCACTCATACGTTATGTTCGTTATTTGTTTTCGTTTATTGTCATTGCCTCTGTTCGCTACGGGGTATAGTTGCCCTCTTCATCGTCTCCACCACCCTCAAAGCTAGGTATGGCGAATGGGTTCGTATAGTCCGAGGCATCGCTACAGGGCGAGAAGTTGGAGGGCAGTTCAAAGTCTGTATGCACATTGTAGCCGAGCTTAGCATCGGCATAGACTTTCTTGATGAAGAGGCCGAAGATAGGCATTGCAGCCCTTGCTCCCTGTCCGAAGGCCATCGAGCTAAAGCGTACCGAGGGGTCTTCACCCCCGACCCAGCAGCCAGCCACGATATCAGGTGTGAAGCCCATAAACCAGGCATCGCTGTTGCGATTGGTCGTCCCTGTCTTGCCCCCGAGTGGCATCGTGAGGCCAAACTTGCTCCTTAGGCCAGAGCCTGTACCGCCCTTGACTACGTTTTGTAGCATATAGAGCATTTTGTCGGCCGTGTCTTCGGAAAGTACTTCGTGCATGGTGGGAGGGAATGTCGCCACCACATTGCCGTCCTGATCTTCGATGTGGGTTACCAAGCGGGGTGAGACGCGTACCCCCTTATTGACAAAGGTGGTATAGCCCGAGACCATCTCGCCCACGGTTGCCTCGGGCGTGCCAAGACACATCGAGGGCAGAGGCTCGATGGCTCCTACTAGCCCATAGCTACGTAGGAGACGCAGGAAGGTGATCGGTGTAGTGCGGTTCATTAGCTCGGCCGTCACCCAGTTGTCGGAGTGCTGCAACCCCCATTGGATCGATACATACTCTCCGATACGTCTTCTGTTGGCATTACGAGGTCGCCAGATTTGTCCGCTTTCCAGGCGTATTTCGGGCTGAGCGTGGTAGACCTCATCGCAGGGTGAGTAGCCGTCCTGCATTGAGAGCGAATAGAGATAGGGCTTGATGGTAGAGCCTACCTGCCTGCGTCCTGCACTCACCATGTCGTACTGGAAGTGGCCAAAGTCTATACCGCCAACATAGGCGAGCACATCGCCCGAGCGAGGGTTCATGGCTACAAAGCCTGTGCGTAGCAAGCTCTTGACGTGTAGGATAGAGTCTCTAGGGCTAAGTACCGTATCGCGCAGGCCTTGCCAGGACCATAGCTGCATCTTGGTGGGGCGAGCGAAGCTCTTGCGGATCTCATCTTCCGACATGCCCTGCTCTTTGGATGCTCGCCAGCGTTCGCTCTGCTTCATGGCTCTATCCAATATGCCTCTGCGCTGCTCTTCGGTAAGATTGGGGGCAAAGGGGGCTGTCTTGCTGCCTTTTTTCTCTCGATCGAAAGCTGGCTGTAGTGTTCCCGCCATGTGCTCTCGTACCGAGGCCTCGGCATACTCTTGCATTTTGAGCGATAGGGTAGAGTGAATGCGCAGGCCATCCGTATATATATTGTAGTACGAGCCATCGCTCTTCTTATTTTTATGGCACCAGCCATAGAGCGGGTCGCTCTCCCAGGCGAGGCTGTCTGCCGAGTATTGGTCTTGCTGCCAGGAGGCATAGTCGTCTCGGTCGGGTTTGCGCGCCATCATGATGCGACGGAGGTGCTCTCTCAGGTAGGGGGCAACGCCCTGTTTGTGGTCCATTCGCTTGAAGCGTGTGACGATGGGTAGTGCCGAGAGCGAGTCTAGCTCAGCACTTGTGAGCATATCGTCCTTATACATTTGTTGAAAGACGACATTGCGCCGAGCCATCGGCCGATCCGTTTCTTTATAGAGTATGGGGTTGTAGTACGAGGGATTTTTGCACATCCCTACGAGCATAGCAGCCTCCTCCAGGTTCAGTTCGTTGGGCTTTTTGGAGAAATAAGTTTGCGCTGCCGACTGTATTCCTACGGCATTGTAGAGGAAGTCAAATTGATTGAGATACATCGTCAGGATCTCTTCTTTCGTGTAGAAGCGCTCTAGCTTGACAGCGATAACCCACTCGATAGGCTTTTGCATGATGCGTGCCAGACGAGTGGGAGCCTGCTTGCTGTAGAGTAGCTTGGCTAGCTGTTGGGTAATGGTACTGCCACCGCCAGCCTCCCTCTGTCTCAATAGGCCTGTTTTGATGATGGCACGCCCTAGGCCACGAAAGTCTACGCCTGAGTGCTCGTAGAAGCGTACATCCTCTGTTGCCACGAGGGCGTTGATGACGTGCGGTGAGATGGAGTCAAAAGGGACGAAGATGCGGTTGTCTCCGCTATGAGCATACGACCCGATAAGCTTCTCTTCGGCCGAGAGGAGCTGCGAGGCATATTTGTCTATGGGATTTTGTAGTTGCTCGATCGGAGGGAGGTAGCCTATCCAGCCCCGAGATATGGCGAAAAATATGATGGCCGATCCTATCCAGCCCAAGATTATGCCCAGCCAAAGTAGGCGTATCAGTATCCGTTTCATTAGCGTACTGTCGTAATGTATCTATAGCTCACAAAGATAATACAAAATGAAAAAGCGAAGTTTTGTATTTATTGGCTTCAGAGGGCGATGTTTCTTCTTGATGGCATTGTCTAAGAATTGGTCTCGAAGTGGTAAAATGACGCCTTTAAGAAGAAATATTACCCCTTATTAGGCAGGTTGTGCTCGAATACTCCTAATTCACTTAATTCGAATGGATTATGAGAGTACCCCATCTTTGCTCAAAAAGTTCCCGAACTTTTTTCTCGGAGTTCCCGATCTTTTTCCAAAAAGTTCGG
>JAUMYQ010000015.1 GCA_030528555.1 Porphyromonadaceae bacterium
TCGAGGTTTGGTTTGCACGGGAACTGCAAACGATATTGGGCTATGCTCGCTGGGAGAATTTTCTCGTTGCCATACATCGGGCAGTCGCCTCGTGCAAGTCACAGGACATCAATGTAGATGACCATTTTCGTGAAGTCACGAAAATGGTAGATTTGGGTAGTGGTGCCAAGCGTGAAGTTTCTGATTTTATGCTTACTCGTTACGCTTGTTATCTCATTGCTCAAAACGGAGATCCAAAGAAAGAAGAGATTGCCTTTGCCCAAAGTTATTTTGCTGTTCAAACACGGAAGGCTGAGCTGATAGAAGAGCGACTAAACTTGCTTTCTCGCTTGGAAACACGGGACAAATTGAGAGCAGCAGAAAAACAATTGTCGCAAAATATATATGAACGCGGTGTGGACGATAAAGGTTTTGGACGAATACGCTCCAAAGGTGACACGGCTCTTTTCGGGGGGCACACTACGGAAGATATGAAAAAACGGTTGGGCGTGAAATCCAATAGACCGCTGGCAGACTTTCTGCCCACTCTTACCATTGCTGCTAAAAATCTCGCCACGGAAATGACCAATTACAATGTAGAAAACAAAGACCTTTACGGAGAACCGTCCATCACTCGAGAGCATATTCAAAACAATCAAAGTGTGCGTGCCATGTTGGGAAACCGTGGTATCAAACCAGAAGAATTGCCTGCTGCAGAAGATATAAAGAAGTTGGAACGCAAGGTTACTCGAGATGAGAAGAAAATAGAACAAGCTTCGCAAAAACTTCCGAAGAACAAGAAATAAAAATGATATGAATGAATTTATAACAGCATTGTGTAGTAATGCAAGGAATGGACGAATCCCCGAAGAATATGATTTCTTCGGAGGTCTGATAGGCGAATGGGACATTATTTGGAACGACCATTTGGAAGAAGCCGAACCGAGACGAGTAAAGGGTGAGTGGATATTCTCCCGAGTTTTGGATGGTATGGCAGTACAAGACCTCTTTATCGTTCCCTCTCGTGAGGAACGCCTACGAAACAAACAACCCGATGCAGAATATGGAACGACGCTTCGCATTTTCAACCCTAAGACTATGGCTTGGGATATATTCTACGGTTGTATGGGAGAGGCTATCCAATTGACAGCCCGAAAGGTCGGCGAAGAAATTATCCTAACCGAAAATACGACAGAAAAAATGAGGTATGTATTCTCCGATATTACGATTTTCTTCTTTTTTGTGGAGAAAAGAACGAATGAATGAGAATAACGAATGGCAAACCGTGGCGAAAGTAACGGCAGATAGAAAACAAAATAAATGAACTGATGATGAAACAGAAAGTTTTATTTATCATACTGAATGAATACACAGATTGGGAAGGGGCATTTCTCTCCACGGCTCTTCATGTCGGCGTGATACCGGGTGGCGAAATAAAATACGAAGTGCATACCGTTGCTCCGACCTTGGATGCTGTCCGTTCTATCGGTGGTTTTAAGACCTTACCCGATTATTCTTTCGAGAATATGCCGAAAGATTATGCAGCCTTAGTGCTTATCGGTGGCAATTGTTGGGACACACCCGAAGCAAAACTTGTCGTCCCTTTGGTACAAGAAGCTTTGGATAAAGGTAAAATCGTCGGAGCGATATGCAATGGAGCTTCGTTCCTATGTTCGCATGGTTTTCTGAACAAAGTAAAACATACAGGCAACGGTCTTGACCAACTCAAAAAATGGGGCGGTACTAGTTACATTAACGCAGAGAATTATGTGGAAGCACAAGCCATCAGTGATAAGAACATCGTTACGGCAAACGGTGTAGGACATTTAGAATTCACTCGTGAGATGCTTCTATTGTTGGAAGCTAATACTCCCGAAAACATTGCTTCATGGTATGATTTCTATAAAAACGGATTTGTGAGGTAATAAATAATTTCATGTGGAAAAGAACTGGGAGAAGAACTTATCCGTATATATCGAAAGAACGATTAGTCCTGACGGAAGAGACACGTTTGAGTCCACACAAGCATTGAGTGAACAGATGTTTGAATTTGCGACGGTCAAGAAAGGGAACAAGGTGATGGATTTGGGATGTGGTTGGGGAAAATCTTTGCAGCCATTCGTTCCTCATTTTATATCCGCTCTCGGAATAGATACGAGCCAAGAGAATATTGCACAGGCAAAGGATGCTTATAAGCACTATGATAATGTTTCGTTTCAGTGTGGTAGCATTTAAAATTTGGAACTGTCGGCTGAAAGCGTAGATTTAATCATTTCCTCGCTCGTTCTGCATCAAGTGGAATGGAATGAGCAGGAAAGACTGTTTGAAACTGTGAAGCAGGTGCTGAAAGCAGAGGGTGAAATGGTAATGGCAGATGAAATCATCTTGTTCAATCCGGACGCATCTCCCGAAAAGTTCAATGAAGTCTATCGCTATCTGTTGGAATATACCACCCCGAAAGAAGTGTATGAAAATCATATCAAGCCATATCTGCAAGAGGGACATATCTATACTTGGCAGGACATGAAAGAGAATACGCCTCCTGAATATTGGTTCCACTCTATCGAAGATTTGAAAGCGACATTGAGGAAAGTTCGTTTGAAGCTTGTGGAGGTTCAAGAAATAACCCCGTTTTTCGGTCTGCTCAAAATCAAACATCAATAATATCAAAAGAATGAAACCAAGAAAGATATACGCCTGTTGGATTTATGTAAGTGATTTACAGAAATCAAAGCAATTTTATTAAACGGCTTGCCGCCCCGACCTTTTTTGTCCGTAAAAGCCTGGAACTACCTTTGCCACTGACAACGAACAATCGATCCCGACATGATACACAGGCATAAGTGGAGGATGTGTAAGGAGAGAAGCAGGGCGAAAACAAAAAACGCAGTCTTTAAGGACTGCATTTCATCAGAAGAATAGAATACACGGAAAACAAAAAGCCATTCCAAACGGACGGCTCTACGTAAAAATAAGCGAGAAAATTCTTTTTTCTCACGATATCCGATTATCTTTGCAACAAACAAAGTGGTTCTTTGAAATGGCAAAACAAGGTAGAGTATAGAAGCTCGCTGGTTTCCTTATCGTTACCTCCCTTTATTCATAAACAATATAATCTGTTGATTATTTGATGTTTATAAAATTTCCTATGCCTTGCCATATGGAAGGTTAGTCGTTTAGAGATTTTGCAGAGCTTGGCAATCTTCTTGAGGTGGATATTGACGGTATCAGCCCCAGGAATGGGCAGAAGATAGCCCTTAGGTGGTTCGTACCGAAAGGCTCGGCTGTGAATACCTCTGTATTGCTCAATAAGGGCAGATGCCTCGGGCAAGAGCGGTATATTGCCAGTCTTTACTCGAGGCTTGCGTATCCAAGTCATACCTCCCTCTTCGATAAGATGTTCTGCTGTGAGGTGGTAAATATCCGTGTAAGACGAGCCCGTATAGCAAGAGAAGACGAACATATCCCTTGATACCAACTCATATTCTCCTAACTGCTTCTCGTCTAAGGCTACGATACGCAGGAGTTCTTCCTTTGTAATGTAGCGTGGCGAGCCAACATCCCAACGGATAGAATAGCCCAAGAAAGGATAAGAGTCGATGATGTGCCGTTTGTGTAGGTCTTTCAGTAGCGATGCCAGCATTGTAAGGTAGCCAGCCGTGGTATTGAGTTTGTAGCCCAGCTCATGAGAGAAATAGCCCTCGAAATCCTCTATAAAGGTTCTGTCGGCTTTGGGTGCAGATACATCGCCCATTCGGTTGCGGTGTTTGATAAAGGCTTCGAGATGGTTACGGAATTGCAAAAGGCACTTATACCTTCGCTCACTGCGGTCTATGCCCACACGCTCACGAAAGCGTGCGAGGTATTCTTCCAAATGATAGAGCAAGCCTTGGCTATCACTATTCAGCCCCAAGACAAGGTGCTTGACCGCCTTGGCTGTAACGACAGCTCCTTGCTTTTGTCGTAAAGCCTCAAAGGTCTGGTGAACGCTCAACTGCAGGCGGTCAAGTTCGGCATTGATTGCCACCGCTTCGGCACTCTTACCCAAGAGTCTGTTCTTACGGCTATCCCATAGCTTAGGGGAGCAAACTACCTTACAACTAAACTGTGACATCGTCCTGCCGACAGTCAAACGAGCCATAATCGGGCTTCTACTCTCCTTACTTTTTGCCCCTTTTTTGAGGTAAAAAAGTAACTTCAAATTCTGTTCTTTCATCGTTTTTTGCTTGAAAAATGGATACACTACAAGGGAAGTTTTGTCGATGCAAAACGCTGAAAACAAGAGAGTAAACCTCGTTTTAGTTACCTAATTTTGCTTTCGCCTGCCGAAGCCCAAAAAGGGAACGGATAAGAAACTAAATTCGCTCCAAAAACCGCCTTTTTTTGCCTTTTTCCGTGGTGCAAGCCAAAGCACGAAAACGAAATAAATGTTAATCAGGCAGATAGATTTTTCCCTCTTCCCCTTGCTCCAAACTCCCCAAAAACTGCATAAAAGAACAGCCCCTCCATGAATATTCAGGAGGGACTGTCCAAAAATGATGCGCACGCAGCTAAGGCTACTCAGGCTTAAGCACCATGAGTGCCTTATTTTTCTGACCGATGAGCTGAGAGAGGAGTAACCTTACATCTTCTCTCGTGATACTATCCAAAATCTTTTCATAGTTAGTCACGTAGTCTTGTCCATGAGTATAACAGACAGCAAGTTGACTAAGCCAATAGTTATTCTCCTCAAGACGGACCTTATGAGACTTATGTAGGTTAGAAATTACTTTATCAAAGTATTCACTCTCTACCCCATCGCTGATTACTTTGTTTAATTCCTTAAGAACAATCTCGTTTAGGTGCTCCACCTTAGCAGGATCTGTCTGATAGACAACCTGTAGACCTGCCTGTCCATCAGGTACTCTGCTAATATTACCCGAGACCTGTGCACCATAAGTACCACCTTCCTCTTCACGGAGCGTCTTCGTATAGATCTGCGTCAGCACCTCCGATGCAATACGGAGCTTGAGCATATTCGATTGAATATAGTCCAATTTACCAGAAAACACATTTACTACAAGGCTCATAGGCGTAGCCATTGGCTTACGATAGATCTTGATCTGCTCATCCAAAGCGTAACGAGGAACACGGCTATCCTGAGCCTTGGTATTAAGCTTTTTACTCACAGGTAGCGAGGCAATATATCGCTCTACTAGAGGACGTAGCACATCTGCATCGATATTGCCTACCAAGAAGAATTTGAAGTCCTTAGCATTCGTCATACGACTTCGGTAGAGCTGCATCACTCGCTCATAGTCTACGCTTTTGACCTCATCAGCCGAGAGCGACTGATAGAGTCTATCTCCTGGATAGAGGATACTCATAATGCTATCACTCACTGATGCCATTGGATTGCTCTGCATCGTTGCAATCATATTGAGCTTCTTTTCCTTGTACGCCTCAAAAGCCTCTTTATCTACACGAGGAGCAGTAAGATTGAGATAAACCAACTGTAGCATCGTCTCAAGGTCCTCTCTGCTAGAGCTACCAGAAATCTCATCCGTTACTTGAGATATCTCGGCCGTTACCTCAGCTACTCGACCTGTCAGCACCTTAGCGAGAGCAGTTTCATCGAACTTGCCTAGACCTCCTAGGGCATTAACTTCACCCATGATACGCAGCTCTGCAGCGTTGGCACCATCGAAAGAATAGATACCCCCAGGGCGTGTTGCATTAAGCAAAATTTGATCCTCTTTATGCTTAGTCGGCAGAAAGATCACCTGAACGCCATTGGAAAGCGTCCAGATGGTGCTACCAAACTTGCCTGCCTTATCTTCCTTGACAATCCGTCCAGACTTAAGGGGCTTATCAATGAGCGTTTCGCTACTTACCTCCTCCTTGTATGCCTCGATCTCTTGCCCACGAGCATTGCGAAAAATCTCTGCCAAAGCATCCTTATTAGGATAACTAAACTCTGACTTCTCAGGCCCTGACACCGAGATCGTAATGCTAGAATCTGTTGCTAAGGCATTACGAACAAAACCATTAACCGCATCTACTGGCATTTGACTAACAAGCACCTCGTAGATACCGTACTGGGTGGTGATATCCGCAAGAGTTCCTCCTTTGGTGAAGTAGTCCACGTAGGCAGTAGTGAAGACGTTGTTTTTGCGCTTATCTCGTTCGTTGTATGCCTTCTTTAAGTTGGCCATAAAGTTCTTGCTAGCACGCTTGTATTCACTATCTGTGAAGCCATACCGACGCACACGCTCTATCTCTGTCATCAGGGCTTTTAACCCCTCCTCTGCTCTACCATCTGCAACCATAGCCATAAAGCTAAAAGCGTCTTTCGTACGAGCTACATAACCGTAGGGCATGATGCCTGCGCTGGCTCCGATAAATGGAGCACTAGGTTTCTTCGTAATCTCAGCAAATCGCTCCCCGAGCATCATGGAGAAGACGGACTTAAGAAATTCGTACTGCAACCCTATCTCCGAAGCCATCAATTCTCTCGGCATAGCTTCCGACTTGAAAAGAATACTTACCTGCGTGCCAATTTTCTCAGGGTCGGTCTGTATTGAAGTAATGATACCGTCATGATCTTCCACAGGCAGATACTCACGCTGAGCAGGATTCTCGGGCTTAGGAACATCTCGAAACTGAGCCTTTATCGTCCTTTCCACATGCTCTACATCTATATCACCTACAACAATGAGAGCTTGTAAATCAGGACGATACCATTTCTTGTAGTAATCACGCAACTCTTTGTCCTTGAAGTTACGTACAACTTCCATACTACCAATAGGAATACGCTCACCATAGCGATGACCAGGGAATATATCCTTGAGCACACGCTCTATAACCCTCCTATCACCACTCTCGCCCGAACGCCATTCTTCTTGTATCACCCCCCGCTCCGCGTCAATCTCCTTATCTTCAAGAGATATCGCACAGCTCCAATCATGCAGAATGAGAAGGCAAGAATCCACCACTCCCGTACGCTCTACAGGGATATCCTTGAGCGTGTAGACAGTTTCATCGAAACCTGTATAAGCATTGATGTTACTACCAAAGCGCGCCCCGAGTGTCTCCAACCAATTGATCATCGCTTTACCAGGAAAGTGTTTGGTACCATTAAAAGCAATGTGCTCAAGAAAGTGAGCAAGTCCTTTTTGGTTGTCCTCTTCCTGCATCGAACCTACTCTTTGAGCAATATAAAAGTCTGCACGGTTTTGTGGCAGCGTATTCTTCCGAATGAAATAGGTAAGCCCATTGTCCAATACACCAACACGCACAGCTGTATCGGCTGGAAGTGGCATCTGCGCCAAAACTGTCTGAGCAAGGCCAAAGCTACAGATCAGCAGGTAGGCCCAAAACCTCGTAGTCACTTTAAGTAGTTTCATACATTACATATTTATAATTAACATATTCTATTCACATGCCTGCGAAGATAAATATAATTTGGCGAAGCCTCTAGTTCAGTAATATTGAGACCGAGGCAGCAAAGCAGGAGGACCTTTACCGCCTATTTTCCTTAAGTTTTATAAACTATGGAACTGTAATGAGATCAAGGGAAACTAAGCACAACTTCAAAGAGAGAATTACCCTGAACTGGCAGAGTATATATCACCAAATTACTCAAGGGCGTGATACGTAACACGGCATATAAACTTGCCACATGAGATCACCAATACGAGACTATTCTGGATGATGCTTGTATGTAAATGTGTATCTTTGTGGCTTAGTGAATGAACCGTCGTAAGGCTTCACATCATTACTAATTCAAATGGGTTGACTGCCTACGACAAACGCTGACTTAACGTAACACGCAAGAATAAAATAATATGGCACAACAGGAAGATCTTTTTAAGAAAGTAGTATCGCACTGCAAAGAATATGGCTTCGTCTTCCCCTCATCCGAAATCTATGATGGCCTCGGAGCTGTCTATGACTATGGACAATTGGGTAGCGAACTCAAGAACAACATCAAACGCTATTGGTGGGAAGCCATGACCCTCTTACAGGACAATGTAGTGGGTATCGACTCGGCCATCTTCATGCACCCCAAGATCTGGAAAGCCTCAGGACACGTAGATGCTTTCAATGACCCCCTAATAGACAACAAGGACTCCAAGAAACGCTATCGTGCTGATGTCCTCATCGAGGAACATCTAGCCAAAATCGAGGAGAAGATCACGAAAGAGATTATCAAAGCCACTAAGCGATTTGGAGAGAGCTTTGACGAAGCACAGTTCCGATCTAACAATGCTCGCGTACTTGAGTATCAAGCTAAGTATGACGGAATACACAGTCGCTTTGCCACAGCCCTGAACGATAGCAACCTCGAGGAGCTGCGCCAGATCATCATCGACACCGAGATCGTCTGCCCTATCAGCGGTACGCGCAACTGGACGGAGGTGCGACAGTTCAACCTCATGTTCGCCACCGAGATGGGCTCCACGGTTGATGGTGCGATGAAGGTGTACCTACGTCCCGAGACGGCTCAGGGTATCTTCGTCAATTACCTCAATGTGCAGAAGACGGGACGCATGAAGATCCCCTTCGGTATTGCACAGATCGGCAAGGCGTTTCGTAACGAGATAGTAGCACGCCAATTTATCTTCCGTATGAGAGAGTTTGAGCAGATGGAGCTACAGTTTTTCGTGCGCCCTGGGGAGGAGCTGCAGTGGTTCGAGCACTGGAAGCAGGTGCGCCTACGCTGGCATAAGGCCTTGGGCCTGGGTGATAGCAAGTACCGCTACCACGATCACGAGAAACTGGCGCACTATGCCAATGCTGCTACCGATATCGAGTTTCAAATGCCCTTCGGCTTCAAGGAAGTAGAGGGCATCCACAGTCGTACGGACTTCGACCTTAAGCGACACGAGGAGTACAGTGGCAAAAAACTTCAGTACTTTGATCCCGAGCTCGGGCAGAGCTATGTCCCCTATGTAGTGGAGACCTCCATCGGAGTGGATCGCATGTTCCTAAGCCTCATGTGTGGATCATACGATGAGGAGGTACTAGAGGGTGGCGATACTCGTGTGATACTGCGCCTGCCTCACGCCCTCGCTCCTGTGAAGCTCGCTGTGCTGCCCCTCGTGCGTAAGGACGGGCTAGACGATCTAGCACGCCAGATTGTGGGCGACCTGCGCTTCGACTTCAACTGTCAGCTCGATGAGAAGGACTCTATCGGTAAACGTTATCGCCGTCAAGACGCCATCGGTACTCCATTCTGTATCACGGTAGACCACCAAAGTCTTGAGGATCAAACGGTAACAATCCGTCATCGTGATAGTATGCAACAGGAGCGCATCGCCATCGCTGACCTCGCTCGCGTCATCGGAGAGGCTGTGGCAATGAAGACACTGCTTAAGAAAATCTAAGTAATGAAACTAACTCCAATGAGACTAAAGAATGTTTCGCCACGAATGCTAGGACTACTGTTATTCCTAGCCCTCGGGCTGGGCTTACAGAGCTGCGGTAAAGAGATCGACCACGAACGAGAACATCGTGTAAATAACGAGCGTGCCTTCCTGGCCTTTGCTGACAGCACCAGCTACGAGAAGGTTAGTCTACCTGGCTTCTTTGGAGATGGCTATGTTTATATCAAATGGATGAAGCGGAGCGAGGTCGGTGATCGCCCAAAGAAAACCGATCAAGTGCGCTTACGCTATCGCTACTATCAACTCACGGCATGGCAGGGCGTTGGCTCAGGGCTCATCTACACCAACTACACAGAGGAGAACCCCAAGCCACAGGAGCTCAAAGGTGAACTAGAAGGCGTACGTATAGCCATTCAGAATATGAGAGTGGGCGATGTGGCCATGGTCGCTATCCCTTGGTATCTTGCCCTCGGAGCTAAGGGAGGGATCAAGAATAATGTCACAATCCCCATATACTCTTCCCTCTTGTACCAAATAGAACTACTAGGCATCAATGACTGAGATAGCAGAACGTCCTCACTTTTTGCTCTGCAACGATGATGGCTTTCGCGCCCCAGGCATCCAAGAGCTTGCACAAGCGCTCCGTCCATTGGGCGAGATAACGATCGTTGCCCCAGAAGGCCCTCGATCGGGCTATTCGTCTGCTATCAGCACCACGCTCCCACTAAGGCTCAAGCCTCGCGTACAAGAGGAGGGTTTCACAGTCTATAGCGTGGAGGGAACACCAGTAGACTGCGTCAAGCTTGCCCTCTACACCATCTTTTCTGAAGAGTTGCCTACGATCGTCATCTCAGGTATCAACCACGGCAGCAACGATGGCGTTTGTGTTCACTATTCGGGGACGATAGGTGCGGCTCGAGAGGCTTGTATCCAGGGTGTGCCAGCCTTGGCGGTTTCGCTAGATGATACAGCCGAAAGACCCAATTTTTCTGAGGTTATCGCCTACACGCTCTCTGTGGTGCACCACATCCTAGAGCAAGGCATGCCCTCTGGCCAGTTTCTCTCACTCAATGTCCCTAAATCTAAGCCACTGGGACTTAAGGTTTGCCCACAAGCGGTGAGTCGCTTCGTGGATGAATTTATGCCAAGCAAAAATGCTCGTGGGCATAATGTCTACTGGATGCAGGGTTATCAACACCTGCCCAAGCCTCAAGAACAGCCAACAGATGTGGAGCTGCTGCGCCAAGGCTATGCTACGATCACGCCTCTTATGCTTGATCAGACGGATTACGCTACCCTTGCCAAGCTCGCTAAGGTAGAGAGTAGTCTTGAACGAAAGTAGTGAACTAGACGAAAGTACAGATGCGGTACTTGCTCGTTGTGGGAGAAGCTTCGGCAGATTTACACGCCTCTAACCTCATCCAAGCTATCAAAGGCTGCGACCCAAGGGCGGAGTTTGCCTATATCGGAGGGGAGCTTATGACCAAGGTCACAGGTATTCCCCCCTTGATGCATTATCGGGACCTAGCATTTATGGGATTAATCCCTGTGCTGCGCAATCTCTCTACTATTCGCCAGGCAGGACGACTTATACAAGAAGCAATGCGAAGCTTTGCCCCAGATGTTGTCATTCCAGTGGATTATGCTGGCTTCAACCTCCGTTACGTCCTCCCCACGGCTCGAGAGCTCGGCATCCCTGTAGCTTACTACATTGCTCCAAAGCTATGGGCATGGAAGAAGGGACGTATACGGCAGCTGCGCAATCAAGTCGATAGACTACTCTGCATCTTGCCTTTCGAGGAGAGATTTTTTACTCGATATGGGATAAAAGCTCGGTATGTAGGAAACCCCTGCATCGATGCTACTCGCGCCTTCGTTCAAGTCAACAATGATCATAACCTTCAGCCTAAGCCTCAGATTGCCATACTCTCGGGCAGCCGTCATCAGGAACTCAGCTGTAACCTCCCAGTTATGCTCCGCGCAACTACCCTATTTGCCCCTCAATATCGGGTTGTCATCGCTGGTGCACCTAGTCTCACATCCGAGGATTACGCACCCTATTTAGCCGAATATCCAGAGGTAGAGCTACGTTTCGGTGAGACCTATAACATACTTGCCGAGAGTAAGGCTGCCCTAGTCACCTCTGGCACAGCAACCCTTGAAGCCGCCCTCATCGGCTGCCCTATGGTAGTCTGCTACCGCATGGGAGGGCAACGGTGGCTACGCTGGGCATGGAAGTATTTTTTTTCCGTGCCTTTCATCTCTCTAGTCAATCTAATCCTCGACAGATCCGCCGTCCCCGAGCTCATTGGCGGAGAAGTCTCTGAGACGAAGCTCTCGGATCTGCTTGCCGACCTTCTCACCGAGAGCGAAACCCGAGCCGCCCAGATTCAAGACTTCGCTGAGCTGCGGGTAAAGCTTGGCGATGAACCAGCCAGTAACCGAGTAGCTCTGGCCATCATGGAGCTATTAAAGGAGCAAGGCCACCCCACTCTTCCCTCAATATCACCAAAACTAACAACCTAAACGATGAAAAGTCCCACCAAATGCTGGCTGGCCCTCACCCTCCTAATCATGGTTCTTGTCTTGGCCACCCTTCTCCTACGTGCTCGTTGGCAGGCTTGGTTTGGCAACGAACCGGAGGATCCGTATGAGACCGAGGCCATCATCGATCGACTTACCCTCACGCCTGGAGCGAACTTCCTCAGCGAGCGTACCCTCTCTTGGCGATATAGCGATGTCCTCACCGAGTCATCATTTGAATATGCCCCCCTCACAAACAACAACTCTGTCGATAGCACGCGCTGGACGAAGGTAGAGCCCGAGACAACGCTAGCGCGCTCTCGCTCGGGAGCTGGCTACTACTTTCACGTGAGACTAACGAGGCTCACACCTGGAAGGACATATCAGTATATCATTCGTCAAGGGGCGGACAGCCTCTCTGGGACATTCTCCATTCCCACGGGACTGGACACTCTCACTCGCTTAGTCTACCTCGGTGACATCCAAGACCCCAACGGTGAGCTCAGTCAGAGAGTACTCCCCACCTTCGATGAGCTTCAAGCCTCAGACTCAGCAGCCCACTTCTTTGCCCTAGCTGGAGACCAACTCGAAGGCCCTAGTGACAAGTATTGGCAGGTGTGGTATAGCTCTTGGAGCAAGGGCTTCTTGGCCAGAACTCCCTTCATCCTCTCCACTGGCAACCACGAGTACCTCAAGCGTGGCTTCGGTCGGGAGCTCGATCCTCGCTGGGTACCTCAGTACAACTATCCAACCAATGGTCCAAAGGATTTCGAGGGGCGCACTTACTACGTGGACTTCCCTCTTGTGCGCTTCATAGTCCTCGACAGCAACGGCATCAACAGCCCAGCGGATATTCTCCGTCACCGCTCTTGGCTGAGGGGGGTACTTGAGGGATCGTCCCAGAGATGGCAAATCGTCATGTTTCACCATGCCGTACACTCGGTACGAGAGGGGCGTAACAATCCCATTATGCGCTATGTATACAAACCTATTCTAGACGAATATGGGGCAGACCTAGTCTTGCAAGGACACGACCACGCCTATTCTCGTATTACCACTAAGACCACTTCGGGGGAAAAAACTACACCAGTCTACATCATCAGCACGAGCTCTCCCAAGGTCTATCGCAACGAGTTTGACGACAAGCACGACAAGCTGGGCTCAGGGCTACAACTCTATCAGACCATTGAGCTCCGCCACGAGAGTCTGAGTTACCGATCTTACCTCTATTCAGGGGAGTTGTACGACGAATTTCGGATACATTACGCTGGCCGAGAAGCAACCTGCCATGAGGTTGAAGATTTAGGAGTCGGCATCCCAGAGAGATTTGAGTTCAATGCCTTTGGGCAGGGCTCTCGGGCGGAGCAGAAAGCCAATCGGTACAGAGCAGCCACCCAAGAACGAATCTCTAAAAACCTCTCTCGGTAGCTGGAACAGCGAGCATGTGCCGTCCGATCGGACAGTAGAGACATTTACGCCGCTGACAGTAGCTCTTATACAGCTCTAGAAGGGCTTGGCTATCTGAGGCTGACTGCGGAGTGAAACCCAGCGAGCGAAACTTGCGAATAATGGCGTTGTTCTCGGCCGGGAGGCTTGAGAGCAACGCCATAGCTCGTCCCGAGAGGTGAGCTAAATCTGGACGCAACCGCGCCAGAATCAGCTGATAGACACTTACGACATTGATACCAAGCGAGACACAGGCTTCGGCCGAGAGGGTAAGGCTTGCCCCACGATAGTAACCAAAGTATGCTGCCCAAAAGCTGTCCTTTCCCTCCTGCCTGAAAAGCTGGAGGAGGTCATCTCGATTGCTGACCTCCAGCACTCGGCTAGATAGCAAATGAGTTCGATGGAGCAGTAGAGCTAGCTGAAGAAGCCGCCGCATAGGGAAGCTGCTCGGCCTCGTACGGCAAGTGCGGAAAAGGCTTCTTTCTAATGGCTTTAGTTCATATTTGGCTTGCAGATGCTCATACTCTCGCCTCAGCTCCCGAACGTAGGCTTCCCCCTGGGGCAAGTCCTCAAGCATCCCCGCTTGCCCCAAGAGCATGGCCTCGATCTGCGAAAGTCGGTCTCCCTGCTTGATAATTGCTCTAGCAGGGATGGAGCGAGCTAGTCGCTCCATCGTATCATTGTTTAGCCCAAAGCCAAAGTAGCGAAATAGCAGCCGATGGAAAACCTCTACATAGTCACTCTGACACTCGTCTAGCAATGTAACCCAGTTTCCTACGCGAGCTTCAAGCCTTTCATCCAGCATCCGACGAAAAAGCTCAGTATGGTCTATTTGCCCAAGCAGTTTTCCTAATTGCGGATGGCTGTAACAGCCACAAGCATGCTCCGTAAGCCTAGCTGCCTTATTCTCAAGAGAGTCTGGCAGTACGAGCCGTGCACTCGGTATAAGCCTCCCCCTACAGTCATAGACCTCATCATCTCCCTCGATAGCAACGTGTAGGATAACAGATGTATAGCCATCATCTTCATTGTGGCGATGCGCTCGCCAACCCCTAGTATGCAGATGTAGCTCCACGTCACCAACCCAGAGAATACCATCTATCTTTATCTTAGCACTGAAGAAATCTGCTCCAGCATTTGGATTGTGTGTACCAGGGTCGATGACCTCCACCTCGTGGCTACATATCAAATCGTCATACAGGCGGTGCATCCAAGCGATTTGTAGGAGAGCTTCTTTCATTACTCCGACATTATAGTAAAGCAAAGTGAAATGGGGGCACGCTAGGAATATCCCTAACGCGCCCCCAAGCTTAATCGATATAGTGGTATCTAATCATATTTTTTATTGTGTGCCACAGATATGTCCGCCATAAACTTCTTGATACGCTGCTCTTCCTTTCGATGACAAATAAGCAGAGCCTTACCAGACTGGGCGATGATACAATCGTTGATACCCTCTAGAACCACTAGTGTTTCAGGGTCTTCCATCGAGATGATATTACCCTTGGCTTCATAAAAATGAGCCTTGGCATGTAGAACTACATTACCCTGCTCGTCCTTATCCTTAAGATCATAAAGCGACCCCCATGTACCAAGATCCGCCCAACCGAAACTTACAGGCAGAACCGTGACATGCTCAGCCTTTTCCATCACACCATAGTCTATAGAGATACTAGGACAGCTTGGGAAGGTTTGACGAATGAACATCTGCTCCTGCTCTGTAGCATAATAGTCTGCACCACTAGATAGAATAGCGTTAAGCTCGGGAAGATGCTGCTCAAAAGCCTGCATAATAGTCTCCAGATGCCAGATAAACATCCCACTATTCCAAAGGAACTCTCCACTTCGATAGAAGATCTCGGCCATCTCTAGATTAGGCTTCTCCGTAAAGGTCTTCACTCTATGGAAAGCTGGAGTATGCTCCACGCAAGTATCCATCTGAATGTAGCCATAGCCCGTCTCTGGTCGTGAGGGACGAATACCGAGCGTTACGAGCTCTCGATGTCGCTCAGTGTACTCAAGCGCAGTGCGCACATCATGCTCAAAAGCCGCCTCATCAAGGATGAGATGATCTGATGGACTAACCACTATATTGGCGTTTTTATTCTTCGCTTGAATATGATGACAAGCGTAGGCAATACAAGGAGCTGTATTACGACGCATCGGCTCTAACAGTACTTGTGAAGGATGCAGCTCAGGAATCTGCTCCATCACCTGTGACTGGTAATCTTCATTGGTCACTACAAGGATGTTTTCCTTAGGAATGAAGCGAGCAAACCTATCAAACGTCATGCGTAGCAGAGAACGGCCTGTGCCGAAGATATCGAGAAACTGCTTAGGCTTATTCTCGCGACTAACGGGCCAAAAGCGACTGCCAATGCCTCCGCCCATGATAACGCAATAATAATTGGTAAACATAGTAAAACGCTTATGTTTATTAATGTCTTCTAGTTCGTTGTCCTAAAAATTGCACCTCAACACGGTCAAGAGCATTGTGAGAAACTAAAACTAGCGAAGAATACAGCCCAAATTTACAGAAAAATACCAACTTTCTCACAACCACTCAACCACTACCTCAAAATCTCTCACCTACTAGACAAGCAGTATCACCATACCTTACAAAGCCTTTGATCTGGAAACATTATGACACTCCCCCACTATAATAAAAACATCCAAATAAGAATTCTCTCATATTACGATGGTCAAGCCAAATCATTAGACTATATATTCGAGATGATTATTAGCTACATTTCCCAAAGGTCTATTGCATGAATAAAAAAATGTACTACCTTTGTGGCGTGTGTTTTTCATGGTATTAGATTTAAGGTTAACGTAGAGGCTTGGTTGTCGGGAGACAACCAAGCTTTGTTTTTTAAAACTATATATCTATCTCCACAGATTTAATCTATCAGCGACAATGTCAAAGCGAACAGATAAACAAACAAACCATACCCTAGAACGACAGGACTATATCAGCATCAAAGGAGCAAGAGTAAACAACCTCAAAGGCATTGACCTGGAGATCAAGCGAGGGCAGTTTGTCGTTGTAACAGGGGTCAGTGGCTCGGGCAAAAGTTCACTAGCCTTTGATACACTTTATGCAGAGGGGCAGAGACGATACGTAGAGAGCCTGTCGGCATACGTCCGACAATTTCTCGGACGTATGCCCAAACCAGAGGTAGATTGGATACGGGGGCTGCCACCAGCCGTTGCGATTGAGCAGCGAGTTATTAGCCGAAATCCACGCAGTACAGTGGCCACCTCGACTGAGATCTATGAATATCTGCGCATGCTTTACGCTCGGGTTGGCAGGATGATATCGCCCGAGAGTGGCATGGAGGTCAAGAAGCACACCGCAGCGGACGTAGTCGCTTTGGCCAGCGAGCAGGAGGCAGGCACACGGCTCTACCTACTCGTCCCCCTACACACGCCAGAGGGCAGAGAGCTCACCGACCACCTCGCCATGCAGATGCAGCAAGGCTACACTCGCCTTTGGGTAGATGGGCAGCTCATCAGTATCGAAGACTACCTGGCCTCGGGCTGCCCAAGCAGCAATCCATATCTATTGATAGATCGCCTCGTTTACTCTGGGGTGGATAGTCTCGGTAAGCTGGCGGAGAGTGCCGAGGTGGCATTCTTCGAGGGGCGGGGGCAATGCATGCTACGCTGCGAGCCACGAGAGGGCGAGCCCTACGCTCAAGAGTTTAGCAACGTCTTCGAGGCCGATGGGCGGATATTCCAAGAGCCAACGCCAGAGATGTTCAGCTTCAACAACGCCCTCGGTGCGTGCAGCGAGTGCGAGGGCTTCGGCATGGTGATGGGGATAGATGAGAGCCTCGTCATCCCCAACAAATACCTGTCTGTATACGAAGATGCTGTAGCTTGCTGGAAGGGGACTGTCTCCAGCGAATGGAAGCAATGGTTCTTGCAGGTAGCCGAGCCATTCGGCTTCCCTATTCACCGCCCCTATTGCGAACTAACAGAAACGGAACGCAAGCTTCTATGGGAGGGTATCCCCATCTCGGATGACAGATATGTAAGCACTGTAGGGATTAATTCTTATTTCCAAGTACTCCAGCGAGATATACACAAGGTGCAAAATAGGGTACGCCTATCGCACTTTAGGGGAAAAACCACTTGTCCCAGCTGCCAAGGGGGACGGCTCAAGCCCGATGCCCTCTGTGTGCGTCTCGGAGGAAAGAACATTGCCGAGGTAGTGAGTATGACCCTCTCGGAAGCAAAGAAGTTTTTCGACAGTCTAGATCTAAGCGAGCAAGAACGGCACATCGGCAGTCGTCCGCTAGAAGAGATTCGCTCGCGCCTGAACTTCCTCATAGAGGTAGGGCTAGATTACCTAACCCTTGATCGCCTATCCAATACCCTCTCTGGGGGTGAGAGCCAGCGTGTAACTCTGGCTACACAGCTTGGCAGCAATCTTGTCGGCTCGCTCTATGTGCTTGATGAGCCCAGCATCGGGCTACACCAGCGAGACACATCTCGCCTCATCGGTGTAGTGCATCGGCTGCGCGACCTCGGCAATACGGTGGTCGTGGTAGAGCATGACGAAGAGGTCATGCGTGCCTCCGATATGCTGGTTGATATTGGCCCCAATGCTGGTCGGCTAGGTGGGGAGGTTATCTATGCCGGACCAACCGCCAAAATAAACTCAACCACACCTGGGCATACAGCAGCCTTTCTCACAGATCGGGAGCGTATTGAGGTACCCACCTCTCGGCGCAGGTGGAATAGCTACATCGAGGTTCTCGGGGCCCACAAGCACAACCTCCGCGAGGTCAATGTCCGCTTCCCACTCCACACCCTGAGCGTAGTAACTGGGATTAGTGGCTCGGGCAAGAGTACCTTGGTCCGAGAAATCTTCTACGAAGGCCTCAAACGCCTACTTGCTCAAGAGCCTCTAGAGGGCATAGCCTGCCGCACAATAGGAGGAGACACTGCGCGCATCAAGCACATCGAGTACGTAGACCAAAATAATATCGGGAGCAGCTCTCGCTCCAATCCCTGCACCTACATTGGAGCTTATGACGAAATTCGGGCTCTGTATAGCGAGCAACCTCTCTCTAAGCAAATGGGCTACAAGCCCTACTTCTTCAGCTTCAACAAGGAAGGAGGCCGATGTGAGGAGTGCAAAGGCGATGGCATAACGACAGTCGAAATGCAGTTTATGGCCGACATCTCCTTTCCCTGCGAAGCCTGCGAAGGCAAACGCTTCCGCAAAGAGCTGCTGGACGTAGAGTACTGCGGAGCCAATATCCACCAAATCCTTGAGATGAGCGTAGACGAGGCTATCGAGTTTTTCGACCATCACCGCCAGCATTATGGCCGAACCGATCACATCATCGAGAGGCTACGTCCGTTACAAACCGTGGGGCTTGGGTATGTCAAGCTCGGCCAATCCAGCTCCACGCTCTCAGGTGGGGAGAACCAGCGCGTCAAACTCGCCTATTACCTCGGCCGAGGCAAGAAAGAACCTACACTCTTTATCTTCGATGAGCCTACCACTGGGTTGCATCTCCACGACATCAAGACTCTACTCCTGGCATTCAATTCGCTGGTAGATGCTGGGCACTCACTCATCGTGGTGGAGCACAATCTCGAGATCATCAAGAATGCAGACTGGGTCATCGACCTAGGCCCTGAGGGCGGAGCTGGTGGCGGTCGCATCCTCTGCGAGGGGACACCCGAAACCCTCGCGTCCTGCACCGACAGCTGGACGGGGCGCTACCTCGCTCCCCTACTACAACGCAAGGTTTAGACGAATAAGTACAGTCTACAAATACACAACAGTGCCGAGTGAAGTTTATCACTCGGCGCTGTTGTTTTTAGGGATACTGGCCAATTGCCGTTAGTCTCCACCTTCATCCCTAGAGAAAATCATCGAGGCCACTTCTCCTACCTCTCCCAATATTTGTCTCAAAGGCTTGGATAAAAAACTGAACTCATCTAGCACAAAACTTCAAACCAAGATTGAATTTGTATAAACCAAGCCTTGATTTATATAAATCGTGATTGAATTTGTACAAATTCAATCACGGTTTGAAGTTTTGTTCAGGGCGAACGCAATTTTTCATCCTCAAGACCGAAAGTTTTATTGCTGAACAATCATAACTTTACTCAGCAGCCTCCATTAGACGTCCGAGAGAGCCTCTCTCCATTTATCAGCCGACACACGAGGCATTCGGGCAGTTTTTGTAAATTTGCTTGACTAGAAAGATATTACTATAGCCCATTTCCCCAAAAAGGGGTAGGGACAAAATCGAGAGATGATCATCAGGATAATCGGCATCTTGGGGCTAATAAGCCTCCTGCACTCCCCCCTCTCGGGACAGAAAGAGCGTGTAAAGAACCGCCCCTATGCAGACCTCAAGCCCTACTACCTGGGCTTCGGGATAGGCATCCACACACAAGATCTACGCCTAAGCAACAGTGGCATAATGCTCCCTAGTGGAGAGACGCTATTTGCCGAGGTGCCAGAGTATCGTCCAGGCTTCCATGTAGGCGTACTCTTGGGACGCGTATTTCGCCCAGGGTTGGAGCTTAGGGCTATGCCCACGCTATACTTTGGAGACAAGCTCGTAGCCTATAGCAATGGCACAGCAGAGCAATCGGCCTTCTTGATGCGCTCTACCTATCTCTCCGTTCCCCTTCAACTGAAATATGCATCTCTACGACTAAATAACCTACGCCCCTACGTAGCTACTGGTCTATATGGCTCGCTTAGCCTTGGTGGCAAGCGTGGCGAAGTCCTCAGAGAACGAGGGCTAGACTATGGCCTGCTATTCTCTATCGGTTGCGACTTATACCTTCGTTACTTCACACTATCTCCCGAACTGACCTTCGGCTACGGTCTACCCAACATCATTGACCTAGAGCGCAAAGACCTGGAGGATGACAAGCGTATCTACTATACACAAGCACTCCGAGGGGGGCGCACACGCATGATAGCCCTTACCCTCAATTTCCACTAAAGAAACCATTTAGAAGAATATAATGAAGCGACTAGTTTTCATCGGTAGCCTGCTCGGGCTAAGCCTCGGCAGCATCACCGCCCAGATCTCTCACAAAAGCACGATAGAGCTAGACGGAGTGAGTCAGTATTTGAAGCTATCGGCCCATCGAGACTTCGGTATTGGGCAAAAAGATGACTATACACTAACCTTTTGGTTCAGAGGAGACCGGACCATCACCTATGCCCCTAGCCAGCGCATCCTCTCTCACCGCTCTACCCTCCCCAAGGACAGTACTCATCGTTCAGGCTATGAGGTGATGGTACTGCGCAATACGGCCAAAAATCTGGCAGGAGTAGACCTCCTCGATGCCACAGGCTCAACCAATAAAGGACTTAGTCTTTGGGCTGCAGCTCCCAACCGATCGGAGCTTCGGGACTGGCACCACGTGGCCATGGTACTGACCCGCAGAGAGAAGAGGCTCAAGATCTACATCGATGGTCAAATGCAAGCCGAGAAGCCTCTACCTAGTGAACCTCACTGGCAGACGGCAGAGGGTACCCAGACGCTCATCGGCTGCGGTACGGACCAGGGCAAACCCTACGCTTTTTTCGGAGGACAGCTAGACAATATTCGCTTCTATCGGTCGGCCCTATCGGCCCAGGAAGTGCAGACCGACCTCTGCACAGAGGTCATATCAGACCGCAAGAATACCCTCGTGGCAGCCTTCGACTTTGAAGATTATCGGCCAGGGGACAGCATCATCGTAGATCAAACAGGACGACATCGGCTACACTTCGAGCATCAGAGGCAAGTCCTGCCTCACAAAATCGTTAAGACCCTCAAGGCTACCCCAACCAACAACCATCTTATTGGTAGACACAGAGATCAAGCTCTCCTTAGCCTCAACCTAGGCCTCGCCCAAAAAGCACGCTTAGTGCAGGCAACACTCCGTCTAGATGGCTCGACCGACTTATCAGACATCCAAGAGATCAAGGTCTATCAAACGGATAACGCTGACCGCTTCGACCCTCGCGAGCGTGGCATCCTTCTACTATCAGGCAAACCCACCACTACTGGGCTCGTAAATCTAGCCCCCACTGGCTACGAAGGTCAGCTATCGGGACAAACGAAGCTCTGGGTAGTGGCTGATATCAACCCGAAGGCCAAGGAGGGCAATAAGCTCATAAGCAAAATAGAAAGCCTAGAGTTTGCAACAGAATGGGGGAAGAACAGCATACTCCAGGATATTATGCCAGAGGCTACAGACCATGAGATAGTCCTAAGCCGTACCCTGATCTGGACACCTGGCGAGAACAACTCTGCCCACTATCGCATCCCAGCACTCGTTCGCCTGGATAACGGCACCCTCGTTGCCGCTATCGACAAGCGAAAAAACAGCGAATATGACCTCCCAGAAGACATTGATGTAGAGGTTAAGCTCAGCCACGACAATGGGCTTAGCTGGAGTAAACCTATTACGGTAGCTCAGGGCTCACCCGAGCATGGCTTTGGAGATGCAGCTATTGCCACGGATGGGAAGACCCTACATATGGTCATGGTAGCTGGTTCGGGGCTTTGGTTTTATCCCTCATCGGCTGAGAAACCCCTAGAGATGTACTATACCCGCAGCACAGATGGGGGGCGCACGTGGCTCCCCGTGAGAGAAATTACCCAAGAGGTCTACACCGACCGCTACCCCAATGGCGGATTCTTCGGCTCTGGCAATGGTATAGTAACGAGCACTGGTCGAATAGCTTTCGTAGCCGCCATGCGCGTTGACGAAAAGTGGGGAGGACAAATGGACAATGTCCTAGTCTACTCAGACGACTTCGGGGCTACTTGGCACTCCTCGCCCGTGGCTCGTACCAATGGTGACGAAGCCAAGGTGCTGGAGCTAGCAGAC
This sequence comes from Porphyromonadaceae bacterium, assembly GCA_030528555.1. Classification (GTDB taxonomy): domain Bacteria; phylum Bacteroidota; class Bacteroidia; order Bacteroidales; family Porphyromonadaceae; genus Porphyromonas. The sequence continues at coordinate 22,188 of JAUMYQ010000015.1, forward strand.
AGCTCTCTCCTCATCTCCAGCCGAAATAGAGCCTACAAGATGACCCCTCGTACCTACGTCCGCTCCTATGACGGAGGTAAGACATGGACAGAGCCTAAAGTCTGGGAGGACCTACAAGGCAACGCCTGCAACTCAGCCCTCACTCGCTACAGCCTCAAGGCCACAGGGGCAAGCCACAACATCATCCTGCACACACTCCTTGAGGCCAACGACCGCTCCAACCTCAAAATCTATATGAGCCAAGATGAGGGCCAAACATGGCCTCGGGCAAGAACGCTCTGTCGAGGGGAGGCCGCCTACAGCGAAATCGCGATCCTACCTGACGGTACTATCGGTATCATCTCGGAAGAAAACGATCGCCCTGGCTACGACATCTACTTTACGCGCATTTCGCTAGACTGGCTACAGAGGGGCAACAATCAGTACCACAAGTAGGCTTACAGCATGGCACACCACCATCACCACCACAGCGGATGCGCACACCACCATCACGGACATCAGGCTGAGAGCAACATACTATTTGCCTTCCTGATGAACCTACTTTTCTCCATCGTTGAGCTGATAGGTGGTATCTTAACTGGGAGTGTGGCTATCCTCTCGGATGCCCTACACGACTTTGGAGACTCTCTCTCGCTAGCTCTGGCTTGGTACCTACAGAGACTATCGAAAAGAGGCAAGGATGCCAAGTTCAGCTACGGCTACAAACGCTTTGCCCTCCTCTCGGCTCTCATCATCTCCATCATCCTTTTGGTCGGCTCGGTGTTTGTCATTTATACAGCTATAGACAGGCTCCTTAACCCCATAGCGCCCAATGCTACGGGCATGTTATGGTTAGCAATCTTTGGTGTTATCGTCAATGGTGCGGCTGTCTGGCGGATGGATGGAGCAAAGTCCCTAAGTGAGCGGGCAATACGCTTGCATCTGATGGAGGATGTGCTAGGCTGGGCTGCTGTCCTGGTCGTAAGCATCGTAATGCACTTTGTTTACCTTCCCATCCTCGATCCCCTACTCTCCCTAGGCATTACCCTGTGGATCTTGTATAATGTCTACTTTACCCTAAGAGACAACTTCAAAATCCTGCTACAGGGCATCCCTGAAGGGATAAGTCAACAGCATTTGGAGGACCGTATCGGGAGACTTCCTGGTGTACTAGATGTTCACGACACGCACATCTGGACGCTCGATGGCGAGCAGCACATCGCCTCCCTCCATATCGTTCATCCCAAGGGGCTGGATAGTGACAGTCTCTGCGAGCTCAAGCAGCAGATACGAGCCATCGCCCACGAAAAAGGCATCGGGCATATTACCATAGAGTTCGACCCCGAGGGAGCTAGCTGCGGAATGGAATGCTGTGGCGAGCCAGAACATCATCATTAGACATCTAGCAATTATGACAATAGAGACCACGCAACCCATCCTAGAGTATCGCAACGTGAGCATTGCAGTAGACGAACACATACTCTTCGATAACCTAGATCTTACTCTCGAGGCAGGCCAGTTCGTCTACCTCTCTGGCCAAGTAGGTGCGGGCAAGAGCGTACTAATGAAAACCATCTATGCCGAGCAGCCGATATCGGGCGATATAGCTTGTGTACTAGGCTACGACCTACCCCAGCTCAGCCCCAGTAAAGTGCAAGAGCTGCGTCGTAAGCTCGGTGTCATCTTTCAGGACTTTCTCCTACTACCCAAGCATACAGCTTACGAAAACCTCGATATCGTTTTACGTGCTCTTACCTCTGTATCCAAATATGAGCGCCGTGAGCGCATCGAACGTGTACTAGAATTGGTAGGTCTACAGAACAAGGGCTATCGGTATCCGCACGAGTTGTCTGGGGGTGAACAGCAGCGAGTGGCTATCGCCCGCTCCATCCTTAACGAACCCAAAATGATACTTGCTGATGAACCAACAGCCAACCTAGACTTGGAGAGCGGGCTAGAAATTACGGCACTACTGCACCGCATCTGCAAAGAATACAACTCGACCGTGCTAATGGCTACACATAATCATATAGTAACCACAGAGCTCCCTGCGCTGGAGTACGAGATTAAGAGGGGAAAACTTCTAGTTAAGTCCTAAAACAGTAAACATAATTATAAACGTTCCAATAGTATTAGACCTTGAAAGTAATGAAGTTTGGAGGCACGTCCGTTGCCTCAGCCGAACGTATCCGCCACGTCGCAGACCTGATTACCTCCACGTCCGAACCCAAGCTGGTCGTCCTCTCCGCTATGGCTGGCACAACCAATACCTTAGTGGAGATTGGACGACAGCTGATGGAGAAGCATCGTCACGAAGCACTTACACTCCTTACCAAACTCAAGAAGAAGTACGAGCAAGAGACACAAGCTCTCTTTCCTGCGCCAGCGAGCTATGACCGCAATTGGACGATCGTCAATGAGACTTTCTTCTTCTTAGAGCAGGTTTGTTACCTCGAGAACTTCACCCTCTTTGATGAAAAGAAAATCCTCGCTCGGGGGGAGCTCCTCAGCACTGCAATGATGCTGGGACATTTGGCCGATCGAGGGATCTCTGCCATCGGTCTCCCCGCCCTTGAGTATATGCGTACGGACAAGAATGCAGAGCCAGATCTGGACTACATCCGCACGCATCTACAGCAAATCATGGACAAAGCCCCCGAGGGGACACAGCTCTTCATTACTGAGGGCTATATCTGCCGTAACGCCTTCGGAGAGGTAGACAACCTCCAACGAGGAGGAAGTGACTACACTGCTTCACTTGTTGGAGCAGCTATTGGAGCGGACGAAATTCAGATCTGGACGGACATCGATGGGATGCACAACAACGACCCTAGGTTTGTGGAGACAACACAGCCCGTGCGTCGCCTGCACTTCGAAGAAGCATCAGAACTCGCCTACTTTGGAGCGAAGATCCTGCACCCAACCTGCATCCAGCCGGCCAAGGTCATGGGCATACCCGTTCGACTACTCAATACGATGACACCTGAGGCACCTGGCACACTCATCTCTACAGACACCGACAAGGACAAAATCAAGGCGGTTGCTGCCAAGGATGACTTAGCGATGATACGCATTCGCTCCACGGGACTATTCTCGGCTTGGAGCTTCATCAGCAAGGTCTTCGCTTGCTTTGAACATCATCGTATCCCTATCGACATGATTGCATCGACAGAGGTCGCTGTATCTCTTGCTATCGAGGCAAGCAAACTCACGAGCGAGCTAGTCTCCGACCTAGAAACTCTTGGATCTGTAGAGGTAGAGCGAGAGCTAACCATCATCTGCGTTGTGGGGGATATGGAATGGGAGAATATTGGCTTCGAGGCGCAAATAGTCGATGCCCTCCGAGAGATCCCACTATATATGATCTCCTATGGTGGCAGTGACTATAACCTCTCCGTACTCATCGAAGCAAAAGAGAAGCGCAGCGCGTTGCTCACTCTAAGCCGTCACTTATTTGCAGAGCTCTAAATGCAGGCTAGAAAAACCGACCTATGGCTAGGGCTACTTCGCCCCAAGACACTCTTCTCTGGACTATCGGCAGTGCTTGTGCCAATAGCCTATGCGTTGTTCACTGGTCTGGATACTGGATGGATGCGCCCCCTACTTCTTGCCTCGCTTGCCTGTAGTGCACAAATATCAAGCAATATAGCGAACGATCTCATAGACTATCGGCGAGGAGTTGACACCGACCAGAGACTAGGCCCCCTCCGCCCTCTGAGCAAGGGTCTCATGACCGAGGGGCAGGTACGTGCCGCGCTCGCCATAAGCCTCGTGGTAGTATTTGCCTCAGGTGTGGCCTTACTTGTACTGTCTTCTTGGCTATTGAGCATGATCGCCCTACTGATTTTGCTTGGTATCTTTGCATATTCGGGCGGACCTTATCCTCTCTCTCATCACGGACTTGGTGAGGTGGCTGTCATTGTCTTCTTCGGATGGATACCCGTAGTTGTCAGCTACTACATTCTTGGAGGGAATGCCTGGGATAGTACACTCTGGCACTTGGCAACAGCCATAGGGCTGTCTAGTGCTAATATCTTGCTCGTAAATAATTATCGAGACTATAAAGAGGATCTACGCTCTGGTAAGCGCACCATCGTTGTACGCCTCGGACGCGATATCGCCCTGAAACTATATCTGAGTTTTGGGATGCTCTCCATTGGTTTGCTCTACCCTATATATTCCAGCTGGGGGATGCTAGTGCTAATGCCCTATATACTACTCTTTACTCAAGGCTACAGCTCTCTAGTAACAAGCCAGGGCGAGCAACTCAACCGCACCCTTGCCATGACGGCACGTAACACCTTCTTCCTATCAATACTAGTTTGTACCCTCCTGATCCTCAAATAATCCTTCCTGAGATCAGCTCAACAGCCCTTGGAATATCTGAAAGTATTTGAGACTCCTACCGTCCCTAAACTTAGATGTCGGCCTATTCCCTCTCTGTCTAGCCTGTTACAAAGCTAAGCAAGAGAGATGTCTATTGGCTTAAATTAGTGCACATGAGCGTGCTCAGCATCGCTAGTACGAAGCTGAGCATTGACAAAGAAAGCTCCCTTTAGGACAACAGTAGCATCATTGGCTAATTCATCAATGGGAGTAATGGCCGTATAGCCAAGCTGGGAGGTTCCTCGAAGCACCTCTATGGGAACGAACTCGAACGTATCCTCATGATCATGGCCAGAATCTTGCTGTACATAGATGTAGTCCTTGCCATCTGTGTGAACAATGGCTTCGTCAGGAACTGCTAGCAGTAACTCTTCTCCAAGACTAATAATCCCTGTGATATTCATCCCATCAATGAAACCTTCTTTCGCGCCAATGAGGTCACAATGAACGGCTATCGTACGGCTATCTGGCTCGAATGTAGAACCTATAGTATGTACTACAGCGTCGTACTCCCTGTTAGGATTGTTAGTTAGCCGAAAGTGTATGGTTTGACCTACTCTTATCTTGGGCAAGTCCTGTTCATAAATGTTTAGGTCAAGATGCAGAGAAGCATTATCAATAACCTCTGCAATAGGCTTGGCTGGCTCGATGTAGCTCCCAATCTGCCCCAGCACCTCACCTATCACGCCATTAATAGGACTAAGTACAGCGAGGATCGGGCGGATATTCTCCGCACTGATTCCGCTCGGATCTACTCCAGCCAAGCGCAATTGATACTCCAATGATGCTCGCCTTGCTTTGAGAGAAGATAACTCTGACTCGGCGAGCTGCAGTTGCTTCCTCGCTCCTGCTTCTGAGGCTACAAGCGTCTGCTGCCGATCAGCCTCTTGAAGAGCATAGAGCAATCTGCTAGAAGTGGTCAGATAATCCTCCTGCAAGCGTACGAACTCGGGATTGGCCAACGTGGCAATAAGCTGCCCTTTACGGACGAACTGTCCTGGTGTCGTGTAGAGCTTCTGAATACTTCCTCCATAGAGTGTCGTCACATAGCCCTTGTGAGTTTGAGGCACTTTGAGAGAACCATTGGCACGGATGGTAGCGGATAGCTCTTTGCGCTCCACATATCCCAAGACAATGCCTGCAGCACGCAATTGCTCCTTGGTAATGTGCGCTACAGCTTCACTATGCTCTTTATTTAGGTCATGCTGGTCTTCCTGTAGGTGCTTTGGTTGAGATGAGCACGCAAGTAAGAAAACAAAGATGCTCAGAAGACGATACAATCGTTTCATAGTCTCTTAGGATTGATAGTTCTCAAACGAATATAGCTGTATGATGGCAGTATTAAGCTCATAGACACTCTTAAGTGCCGAGAGATGTATCTCGGCTGAGGTCTCTACGGCATAGAGATACTCTAGATAACTAATCTCGCCCGAAGCAAAAGCCATACGCGCAGCACTTAGGTTCTTATCTGCCAATGGAACTGCCTCAGTGTGATAATAACGATGCATTTGCTCCCTGATCTTATACTCGGTAAGCGTACGAGAGCGTAGAGCCTGCAGCTGACGAAGTCGTTGTGAACGGGCCAGGCTTAGCGCATCCTCCTTCAGACGCAGAGAACGTAGCCTTGCTCGATTGCTACCCCATCCAAGAGGCACCGTTAGCCCCAAGATAAGAGCCTCACCTCGAACGGATAGTTCGCTAGCACTACTGCGCTCACTTAAATATCCTACCATTAGCTCGGGTAGACTTTCATGCAACTCCAGTCGCCTCTGCTGCCTTATGGTCCTGGACTCCGCCTCAAGACTTGCCAGTTCTGGATGGCCATCTAAACTATCTGTCAGCGTGAGGTCAGGAACAGGCAGCACCGTGTAAGCAAGATCTGGATCAAGAGCAAAGTTGACCGTACCGACAAGACTGTGCAACTGTGTAATAGCTTCGTCTAGATTATCCCGAGCCTCGAGCAAATCCTGCTTAGTCTTGCCTTGCTTAGCAAGTATCGTATTAAGCTCAACAGGGCTACGAGCTCCACTCTCTATATGTACACGGCTTAGACGTACCAAATCAGCATAGATGCTATCGAGCATCTTATACTGCTCTAGCTGCCCTTGTAGATAAATCGCAGCAGCATAAGATGACCGAACCTCCTGTAGTACATCTCTAATAGAAGTCGTCATTTGATGCTCCTGATGGATCTCTTCGGCCAACTGTACGGCTCGCTTTGCACCAAAAACGGAAGGGAATGGTAAGCTCTGCATCACTTCTAGATTAAGACCTCCCAACAATTCACCACGCATGCCATACTCGGCCTTGACCTCCAATCGAGGCAAAGCATAGATCGTAGGGCGCAATGCTTTTGTTGCCTCAAGCATTAATCGCTCACTGCGGATTTGCTCGTTGTACCTCATCGCCAAATCTAGAACCTCTTGAACCGAGGCAAGAGACGGAATAGGAGTCTGTGCTTCAGCTCTATGTGGCAGGAGCAAGAGAGCCAATAGCACTGCGAGGGCTACCCCTCTGTTTTTGCTTACTAATGTCCGACTAAACAACATATACAATAGCGGTAATACGAATAGGGTTAGGAAGGTGGCCGAAATCAAGCCTCCAATAACAACTGTGGCAAGCGGACGCTGTACTTCTGCACCTGCGCCTGTACTCAGTGCCATCGGTAGGAAGCCTATACTTGCTACCGCAGCAGTCATCAGAACGGGACGCAGGCGCTCTCGTGTGCCTCTGCGCACTCGCTCCAATAGATCTACTCCAGCGCGCTCCAGCTCATTGAAGGTACTAATAAGCACAATTCCATTGAGCACAGCCACACCAAACAGAGCGATGAAACCAATGCCTGCACTAATGCTGAAAGGCATATCTCGGAACCATAAAGCCCAAACGCCACCAATAGCACTCATAGGAATAGCTGTGAAAATAAGCGTTGCCCAGCGCACCGAGCCGAAGGTTAGATATAGTAGAATGAATATTAAAAACAAAGAGACAGGGACTGCGAGCATCAGACGGCGACTTGCTTTCTGTAGATTCTCGAACTGACCGCCATAGGTAAGATAATAGCCCATAGGAAGCTTGATGTCATCAAGGCGCGCACGAATATCCTGCACCACGGTCTGAACATCGCGCCCAACAACGTTGAAGCCCACCACGATACGCCGCCGACCCTCCTCACGACTAATCTGTGCAGGCCCAGGCTTGTAGCTTATCTCTGCCAATTGAGATAGAGGAATAAGAAGACCATCATGGCTAGGTATAGGCAAATTGCGTACATCCTCTATATCGGTACGGAACGTGCTATCGAGGCGTACCACGAGGTCGAAGCGACGCTCGTTCTCAAACACCTGACCAGCAACCTGACCAGCAAAAGCTGTACTAAGAGCTTCATTAGCCATCTCGATCGTAATACCATAGGTAGCTAGGCGCAACCGATCGTAATGCACATTGATTTGGGGCAACCCTTGGATACGCTCTACCTGTGGCTCGGTAACCCCCTCCACCGAACCGATAATACTACCTACAAGATTGGCATACCGAACAAGGCTATCAAGGTTCTCACCGAAGATCTTAACAGCTACATCCTGACGAATACCTGTCATGAGCTCATTGAAACGCATTTGTATGGGCTGATTCTTTTCAAAGAACACCCCAGGGATCACCTCCAGTGCTTTACTAATCTCTTCTCCAAGTTTGTCATAGGTCTTACTCGGATCTGGCCACTCACTCTTTGGTTGTAGAATAACCATCACATCCGTTGCCTCGGGTGGCATAGGATCTGTCGGCACCTCGGCCGAACCTGTCTTGCCAACAACCATTCTTACCTCGGGGAAGCTCTTCATTATATGAGAGGCCTGCATTGAGGTTTCGATACTTTGGCTAAGCGATGTCCCCTGGGGCAAGATACAGTGATAAGCAAAATCACCCTCTTGCAACTGAGGGATAAATTCTCCTCCCAGCGAGGTGAAAAGCAAAGTACTAGCCCCGAAAAGGAGTATCACAGCTCCTATAAGCCAATATTTTAGTCTCATAGAACGCTCCAAAAGAGGAGCATACCACTGCCCCAATCTCGCCATCATACGGTCTGCAAAGCTTGGTTTTGTGCGCTCTCTTTTATCAAGAAACAGAGCACACATCATCGGGATATAAGTCAACGAAAGGATAAGCGCACCAATGATAGCGAAGCTGACTGTCATAGCCATCGGAGCAAACATCTTACCCTCCACGCCAACAAGTGTCAGTATAGGAATATAAACTATTAGGATGATGACCTCACCAAAGGTCGCACTGCCACGGATACGCTTAGTAGAGGCATAAACCTCTTCGTCCATCTCTCGTTGGGTTCGCTTACGACCAAGCCTATTTTGAGCGATATGATGAAGCGTTGCTTCAACAACAATGACCGAGCCGTCCACGATCAGTCCAAAATCTATAGCCCCAAGACTCATAAGGTTTGCACTGAGGCCAAAAAGATGCATCATACCAAGGGCAAAGAGCATCGAAAGCGGTATTGCAGAAGCAACAATAAGCCCTGCCCTTAGATTACCAAGGAAAAGAACAAGCACCAGAATAACGATCAATGCCCCCTCAATGAGATTGGCACGCACCGTAGCGATGGTACGATCCACCAGCTCAGTACGGTCAAGAAATGGCACGATCTCGACATCATCTGGCAGAGCCCGCCGTACGCTATTGAGCTTTGCTTTGATACGCTGCACAACCGCTGCACTATTCTCCCCTTTGAGCATCATGACGATCCCCCCAACCGTCTCCCTCTCTCCATCTAGAGTAAGCGCACCATAACGTACAGCATGCCCAATTTGTACCCGAGCCACGTCACGGATGAGCAACTGTTGTCCCTCTTCTGTATGTTTGATGCTTATATTGCCAATATCCTCAAGGCTAGTAGCCATACCAATACCACGAATAAAGTAAGCATTGGGGCGTTTATCAATGTACGCTCCACCTGTGTTTTGGTTGTTCTGCTCCAGAGCCTCGAATATATCTCTGATACCTATACCAAGGGCTCTAAGTCTATTAGGATCTACAGCCACTTCATACTGCTTCACCTTGCCTCCAAAGCTATTGACCTCCGCAACTCCTGGCGTGCCATTGAGCTGGCGTGCCACGATCCAGTCCTGCATCGTACGAAGCTCCTCTAGGCTATACTTACCCTCTACCTCTGGTCTAGGACGCAGAACGTACTGATAAACCTCACCCAGCCCTGTGCTCACAGGTGCAAGCTCTGGCGTACCTACCCCCTGTGGCATCTGCTCGACGGCTTCAGTGATCCGCTCTCCAATAAGCTGACGAGCGAAATAAACATCCACACCTTCGTTAAACACCACCGTCACTACCGATAGACCGAAGCGCGAGATGCTTCGTATCTCCTCGACCTTAGGCAAATTGGCTAGGCTCTGCTCTATAGGAAAAGTGACAAGCTGCTCTACCTCTTGACTAGCTAGGCTAGGCGTAGTGGTAATGATCTGTACTTGATTGTTCGTAATATCTGGTACAGCATCTATCGGCAACCTACCAAGACTCCACACTCCCCAAAGGACGAGAAGGAGTGTCAAAATGCCCACTATGAGCTTATGGTCTATGCTGTAACGAATGATGCGGTTGAGCATACAAGATTTCTCTTAAAGTTTAGGATATGGGTTGCCCAGGGCTGACAGCCAAAAGACCAAGGCAAAGACCAGGACGAAAGCAAAGACCGGGAAGGACATAGACCAACATGGCTTCTGCACCCCTCGCCGTCATAAACTCAAAAGATGATTGATGAGCGAATGCTTCGTCAGCATTTCTTCGATTTAAAGTACGCTGCCTACCCTGAGCATAAAGTCCGATTAGCATCGTAATGGATGCAAGTTCTTTCACCCCATTAATGCGCTTGCCTATCGGCTATCTCACTGAGCTTGTGAAGTGTTGGTTGCAATTCCTCTGGAATTGCTATTTTAAGTTTGGACACACGAGCATGCTCTCTCGTCTGCCAACGACCAAACTCTGCCTGCAGCCGCTGCATTTCTTCGTTAACGGCCGTTTGTCTTGCTCTCTGAGCATCAATCCGTTCTAAGCGAACTTGACTAAGTCGCTGCTTAATCATCCACTTCATCTGATTAAGCTCACGCTCCTTCTCTCGATGTAGTTGCTGCAAAGTGAAGAATAGCTGATCGACCTCTGCCTCACTGACCGAAGGTGTATGATGGTAGATAAGGGTACTAGCTCCCTCTCCCTGAGTAGCATAGGGCTTACTAATAGCCTGCTTGAGCTGCTCACGAGCCTTAGACAGCTCACGTCCCGAATGAATAAATTTACCTATCGTGGCAGCAAAGGCTTCCAAACGTAAGTATCGATTACGCTCTTTGATATTTAGCTCTGCCACAATATCCTGTTCTGTTACCTCTTCATCATAAGGATACTCAGGGATAATATAGCCTTCTTTTTTGCACCACTGCTCAAAGGTTGTATCTAGTATGGCTTGCTGCTCTTGTTCCTTAGCCTTGATTGCCTCGCGCGTCCAAGCACAAAAAGAGTTCATCTCCGCCATCTCACCGAGAAGTCGAGGGATATCCTGCACCTTATCCTGTGTATAGCCTCGGGCTATAAGCTTGCCACTGTGAGCCTCAGAACCTACTATATCTAGCGTAGAACTGACAAAATTGATGAGAGACAGCTGTGCTTCATGTCCAACAATCGTTTCCTGAGCAATATTAGCCAGGTGATTGGCCGAAGTAGAAGTAATACCCGTCTCTGCCAGAAATACAGCATTAATCTGTTTCATGCTAATATCTATTGAAAATGTTGTCTGTAAAGGTCTATCTCGGTGATGAACAAATGTATGAATTTTATCTCACTCCTTCTCTGCCAACCTAACATACGTCAAGGAAAGGCTTCTAAATCCAGCTCAAAGATAAGCGACCTCTCATACTAACCCTCAAGAAATCATAACTATCTATATACAAGCAAATTGAAATACATCCTCGATGAAGCAAAAAAATCTTCGGGAACTTTCAAAAAAAACTTCCCGAACTTTTTGGAAAAA
>JAUMYQ010000016.1 GCA_030528555.1 Porphyromonadaceae bacterium
GGCATTACTCTTGATGGCATTAAATATCATATTAAGAATATGACCAAATCGGGAAACATCAAGTACGAAGGCTCTACAAAGTCAGGTAAGTGGGTAATAATCAAATAGAAATAGTTTTATGTTTTGCAAAAAGAAAGACGATCGAATTTCTCTTAAAGAAATCAGAGAAACATTTTACAGATTGAGAGACTTTGAGATTTCACATTTATGGCAAAGGTCAATCTTTTTATCAGCATTATTAGTCTTATTTTTTTCGGGTTATAGCTTTTTGGTGTCAAAGCTATTTGAAGAAGAGATTAAAAATGCCTTGATAATCCATGAGCTTTGTTGTGGTATAGCTTTATTAGCCATTGCTTTTTCCATAATATGGATTATGATGGCCAAAGGTTCTAAAGCATGGTATGAAGTTTATGAAAGGAGAATTTGTGATATAGAAGAGGAAGAGAATTTAAATATCCCATCCGATAATCGGATGGGGGCAGATTGTACTCCTTGGAGCTTAGATAGTAATCTCTTTACAACCAAGCCTGGCCGTTATTCCGTTTCAAAGCTCAATATTTTAATAGGAATAATTTTAATGATAACCTGGACTATGATACTTATTGTGCATTACATTGGTGCAATAAGCTTATTCAGTAGTCGTAATGGCAATGCTAGCTGCGTTATTCATACAATGATATTAGCTATGCTCGTAGTTCTTTTTTTATTCATCCTGATAACTGCTGCTCTGAATGTATGGGCTAGAAGCAAAGCACTTAGTTCCCCAAAAGAAAGTAAAAAGTAATACTTAACATACAACATATTGCCACGATGATTTATTTGATATTGAGGTTCTTACAAGAGAATCTGAAATAATGGCACCGATTGTTTGTAATCAATTTCAGCAATCATATTTGTACCATGTGGTTACAATCTACTATAAATCAGTATGGATTTATTTTGAAGAAGATAACCCAGGAGGTAATAAAAACGAGGGGACGCAGTGTAACCACCATACCCTCTCTTTGTAGCCCATAGGGGAATCGAACCCCTCTTTCCAGAATGAAAATCTGGCGTCCTAACCGATAGACGAATGGGCCAGCCTAAAATCTCAAACAGAGACCACGCTTATGCCATCTTCAAAAGCTGCTTGGCAAGCTTAGACTTGAGGTTCGCAGCCTTGTTCTTATGGATGATATTCTTTCCTGCCAGACGGTCAAGCATAGAGGCCAGCTTTGGCAGCATCTCCGTAGCTTGAGCACGATCTGTAAGAGCACGGAACTTACGCACTGCATTGCGAGCAGTCTTTGCGTAGTAACGGTTGTGCAGACGACGAGCATTCGTCTGACGAATTCTTTTGATCGATGACTTATGATTTGCCATTTCTGCTTATTCTACTTTATTCTTTTAATTCTTTGTAGCCCATAGGGGAATCGAACCCCTCTTTCCAGAATGAAAATCTGGCGTCCTAACCGATAGACGAATGGGCCAGCCACGTTATAAGCAATCAATGATTTAACTTCAATTGCGCCTGCAAAGGTAGCATATATTTTTCATTCCTACAAGGAGGAGCACAAAAAATTAACTACAAAGCTCCCCCACATTGGGTGTACTCAACGTAGGCGCACCTCTCGCAGTAGTTCTATTCCAAGCTCTTCATTTAATCGCTGGCGCAGCACCTCTCGCCCCTCGTGGAGGCTGTGCTTGAAACTCGCTGAGTAAACCTGCAGATAGAGTACAGCATCTTGAACATGTGCCTTGCCTACATATTTATACAGACTACCCAGCACGGAGGGTAATAGCTCTAGAGTACGCATCTCCAAGAGATGCTCATGCAAGTCTGGTTCTTCGTCAAAATACTGACGCATCACTTCACCGAGTAGCATGGTCTCATTCCGCTTCATAACTGTGGCTCTATTTGTCCGCCTACGACCGAGAAGAGACGATAGTCCTCACCCCAGCTGTGGACGATCTCATCGAGGTACTTGCGATTGGTGTCTGTAATGAAGATTTGTCCAAAATCCTCTCCCCCTACAAGATGGATGATACGCTGTACACGCTCGGCATCGAGCTTGTCAAAGATGTCATCTAGCAGCAGCATCGGCCGCTCGGAGATACTCTGACTAAGAAGGCGGTACTGGGCTAGCTTGAGACTAATGAGAAAAGTCTTGTTTTGCCCTTCGCTACCAACCTTGCGAATTAGCTCCGAACCGAGCAGCATAGCGAGGTCGTCTCGATGTACTCCATTGGTCGTATAGCCTAGTAGACGATCGCGCTCTCGGTTCGCCACTAACATGTCATACAACGCACCGCTCGTCTGCATCAGTTGGCTCTGATACTGGAGGGTCACAGCATATGTCTCCTGGGCAATGCCAGCATAGATCTTAGCGAAGTGTGGGACAAACTGCTCTACAAAATCCCTACGTCTCTGCCAAATGAAGGCTGCGCACCTATCCATCTGTACATCTAACACATCGAGGAGTGCCTCTCCATAGGTAGCAGACTTAAGTAGGCTATTGCGCTGCTGCAGGAGACGTGTATACTGGCTCAGGGCGGACATATAGGCAGCATCCTGCTGCGATAGCTGAATATCGAGGAAACGTCTACGCTCCTCACTCCCCCCTAGAATGATTTGATAGTCTTGTGGCGAGACAATAACAAGGGGAAATTGCCCAATATGGTCGCTCAGACGGTCATATTCCTTCTTATTGCGCCTAAGAATCTTGCGGTGCCCAGGACGGATCTGCAAGATCAACTGTCGCTCATCTCCTTGGCTACTCTCATAAGTAGCATCCAGTACTGCCACCTCTGAGCCATAGCGTACTGCAAGGGTATCATGAATGCCCAAGTGGCTCTTCGTGAAAGAGAGGTAGTGCAATGCATCGAGGACGTTGGTCTTGCCCATACCATTAAGCCCGATAAAACAATTGAGCTTACTCGAGAGCTCCAGGCTTGCTGCCTCAATACTCTTGAAGTTGATAATATGAAGCTGTCTAAGTAGCACGCTAAAGCACGATTTTATTGGTGAATACCCTCCCAGCACGCATTAGACGACATACATAGCCTCCCGGAGGGAGCCCCATTCCTAACCTCGTCCCTACAGGTGTCATCCCCAAGCTAAGCACACGCTCTCCCGTGAGGGCATACATATCGAGAGCATCTATCGAGGTTCCTTCCAAAGCGCAGCCCCCATCTCCTCGAGCCGAGAGGTAGGGTATTGGATCTACGCCCCCCACAAGTGCCGTAACCTTGGGGTCTTCTACTCCCTGATGTATGGTGATGGTCAGAGGCTCATAACCATCCGCTCCAGAGAGCGTGATGCGCCCGATACGTGGAGACTGAGAGGGGTTGTGAGCAAGCGAAACGGTGAGTGCGACATCGTCCAAAGCGAACATAGGACTAATCGCAATCCACGAAGCATCGGTCCGAACCTCAAAAAACTCACTCGTCTTGACCTCCACCTCTAGCGAGCCCCCACTATTACCCTGATAGTACTCCGTCCTATCAGCATAATAACGAGGCTCAAGGTAGTCTCCAAAGGTCGACACCTCGTACATGCGCTCGCGAAGCTTGCGCACATTATCCTCAGAAGCTGAGCCAAGGCGCACACCTTGCCACACAGTATTCGTCCCTGAGAAGACTGGGGCTAGCTCGTGAGCATTTTGTCTATCGGACGGATAGGCCATAATCGTGTAGTATGGACTGCGTACTGTACCCACAGCATAAGGGTGCTGCCCCCCATCGGCACGCTCTTCTCCTCGAGAATGCTGACAGCCAAAGATATGGGCCACCTCATGTGCCACCACATAGCCAGATATGGCGGAGGCCATCACCGTAGAGAAGGCATGGGGGCGCTTGGCCTCCTGCACTGCTACTCCCGTAGTGCCATCTCCAATATTTTGGACACAAAGTGTCACTATATCGGCCTTCAGCTCCCGGCGCTTCTCCCTAACGAGGGAGCTATTCTGCAAAAAATGATCTCCATCATCTATCGAGCGGAACTCCTGATCCAACTCCAAGATACCAACCAAACGAAAGGTTGCCGCCACTCCAGAGTTAATCATAGCTCTGTTGGTCGTCTCGACAGCAAGGCGCGCCATAGCTTCGATCCCCCCGAACTGCTCTATAGCATATCGGGCCGCAGATCGATCCACTACGATGAGGTGATCTATAACCACAGGCCTAGCCTCCTCTTCCGAAGCCCTCTGTGGAGCCCTCGCCGTGGAGGGCTCCACGACAGACAAGTATTCACACGTAGCACATCGTCCCCTTTGAAACGATGATTGAGCCCCAAGGGTAGCTGCCAGCATCCATGCTCCCAGGAGCATCCATCTCTTCCCAATCATAAGCATAACAGAGAAATATAAGCGAAGGGTCAATCTTACTCCTCCCTATACATTATTATTACGGTATAAAGCAAGCCCTCCCCTCCGACAAAGATAGTGATCTTTGTGGCGCACATCGACCGAAAAAAGCTAGGACAAGCTCACCATATCCTCACCATATTTGTCACGATTTTGTCGAAATTGGACTAATTTTATCACGTCATCGAACCTGTCGTGCCGCTGATACGGCATGCACTATCATAATAAACCTATGGATGTAAGACATTTGATCGAGGAGCATTCGCTACTGAGCCGCTTCGTTGCCGAGATGCGAGACGTAAACATTCAGACCGACTCGCTACGCTTTCGTCGCAACATTGAGCGTGTAGGCGAGATTATGGCCTATGAACTGAGTAAGACGCTCTCCTACTCACTGCGCCCTGTGCAGACTCCCCTCGGCACAGCAGACTGTGCTCATATAGAAGATAGGGTGGTACTAGGAACTATTCTGAGGGCTGGGCTATCGTTTCATCAAGGCTTCCTAAGCTATTTCGACAAGGCGGAGAATGCTTTCGTCTCGGCCTACCGCAAGCATAAAGACCGCCTAAACTTCGATATCTTCATCGAGTACATCGCCTCACCTGCCCTCACGGACAAGACCCTCATCCTCGTAGATCCCATGCTCGCCACGGGCAGCTCGATGGAGCTCGCCTACAGAGCGTTGCAAACCAAGGGAACACCCAAGGAGGTGCACCTCGTCTCAATTATTGCAAGCCAAGAGGCCGTAGATTACCTACAGGGGCAATTCCCTGAGAGCAATGTACACCTTTGGGTAGCCGCCATAGACCCAACGCTCAATGAGATGGCCTATATCGTCCCTGGGCTAGGAGATGCTGGAGACCTGGCCTATGGAGAGAAGCTATAATAGGCTTAAAATCTGAGAGCTAAGCATCGCCTCACGAAACTTCCAGGAGAGGGGAAATAGCCCTCTCCAAACATCAAAAAAATGATCGGGAAGTCTGAGTAAAAAGCTCGAGAAATCTCCACTTTTTACTCATATAGAGTGAAGTAGCATACCCTCGAGATTAAGCCAAAGAACAACAAAATCATAAACTTTATCAGACATGATAACAACAGACCAACTGAATATCCTGTTGGAGCGCAAGCTGGCGCTGAGGAGGTATCTTTGACCTCGATAGCAAGACTATCCAACTAGAAGAGGAAGAGCTGCGTAGTGCAGACCCTACCCTATGGGAAGACCGAGCCAAGGCCGAGGCTCAGATGCGCCTGGTGGGCGAGCTGCGCCGTTGGGTGGAGGGGTACAAACATTTGGAGCGCCTAGTGGAGGAGGCATGCCTCTCGCTAGAGTTTTACCGAGACGATATGGTAAGCGAGGCAGAGGTAGAGGCTGCCTATGCTCTGGCCATCGAGGCCCTTGAGGCCCTTGAGCTACGCAATATGCTGCGAGCCGAGGAGGATCAGCTCGGGGCAGTCCTCAAGATTAACGCGGGCGCTGGGGGGACCGAGAGCCAAGACTGGGCAGAGATGCTCGCCAGGATGTACAAGCGTTGGGCAGAAAAGCAGGGCTATAGCATTACGATAACTAACTGGCAATATGGCGATGAGGCTGGCATCAAGACAATGACCATGCAAATAGAGGGAGCTCAGGCCTATGGCTACCTCAAGAGTGAGAATGGGGTACACCGACTGGTGCGCATCTCCCCCTATAATGCTCAGGGCAAACGGATGACGAGCTTCGCCTCCGTCTTCGTTGTACCACTAGTAGACGACAGCATTGAGATAGAGATTAACCCAGCTGATCTGAGCTGGGATACCTTCCGATCCAGTGGTGCTGGTGGGCAGAACGTCAATAAAGTGGAGACTGGTGTGCGCCTGCACTACCGCTATATCGACCCAGACACAGGTCAGGAGGAGGAGATTGTCATCGAAAACACGGAAACCCGTTCGCAGACGGACAACCGTGAGAATGCCCTTCGGCTACTTCGCTCTCAGCTCTATGATAAAGAGCTAGAGCGCAGGCGTAGGGCGCAGACCGAGATCGAGGCTGGAAAGAAAAAAATCGAGTGGGGAGCACAAATTCGTAGCTACGTCTTCGACGACCGCCGAGTCAAAGACCACCGCACGGGCCACCAAACGAGCAACGTAGGGGCTGTGATGGACGGAGCTATCGACGACTTCATCAAAGCTTACCTCATGTCCGCACAAGACTAACCCTTTCTCCCCAATAAGACTATGAAGCCCTATCTGCGTATCCATCTGAGGGATATTCTCTTCATTGTCATCGGCTCACTGATTATGGCCGTGGCATATGCCCTCTTCATCGCTCCTGCCTCCATTGTCCCAGGCGGAGTTTATGGACTAAGCATCATCATCAACCACCTGAGCAAGGGGATGTGGGATGGGCTACCCGAGGGGCTACCGATCGGCACAGTCGCCCTATGCTTCAATATCCCCCTCTTCCTGCTAGCTGCGCGCAAACTAGGGCGTTTTTCGGCTATGAAGACGGTACTCACTTTCGTGCTCATTGCCCTCTTCACCGATGTCATTACTCGACTAAGTGGGGGTAAAGCGTTGGTGGAGGGTGAGCCACTACTGTGCAGCTTCTACGGTGGAGCGATCTTGGGCTTCAGCGTCTACCTCATCTTCATTGCTCAGAGCACTTGTGCTGGGACAGATACTCTAGCTAGAGTCTTGGCTCGACGAGTCAACATCCGCCTAAGTACACTTATCATAGTCATCGACTCGGTCATCGTCCTCCTAGGACTAATCACCTTTGGAGACTGGCGCGTCCCCCTATACTCCTGGATAACGATATTCATCTACGGCAAGGTCATAGATATCCTCCAGCCAGCCAACCCTCATAAATCGGTCTTCATCATCTCTAGCGACCCCAAACTGCTGCGAGATATGCTCGTGGGCAAGGGCTTTCGTGGGACACTCTTGCATGGACAGGGCATGTATCAGGGGCAAGAGCGAGAGGTCATCTTCATCATCATCGAGCGAAGGCACTTGCAGGGCCTCAAACAAGATATCCTCTCCCTCGACCCCAAAGCATTCATCACAACGGCAGACGCCAGCAACGACTCTACTCCTATACTCATTTAGCAAAACTTCAGATCCTCATCAACAAAACTTTTGATCATGAGACCTTATATACTTCTACTCTTACTAACACTCCTGTCGACAAGACTTGGGGCACAAGACGAGCGTACACAGGTATTGCTCGAGACCAATAAAGGCAAGATTGTAATTGAGCTGTACAACGAAACGCCTCTCCATCGAGACAACTTCCTCAGTAAGGTACGTAGTGGAGCGTACGATGGGGTACAATTTCATCGCATAGTGCGAGAGTTTGTCGTTCAGGGGGGCAACCTCCGCTCCAAAAACCTTCCCAAGGGAACAGACCTTGACGACGATAGCGATGAGGGTACGCTGCCACCAGAGATTATGGTTGAGCGATTCGTCCACGAGCGAGGTGCATTGGCAGCAGCAAGACAGGCCGATGAGGTTAATCCTGGGCGACTCTCCTCCGCAACTCAGTTTTACATCGTCACAGGCAAGTATCATACTGTCTACGACCTTAACGAGATAGAAAAAACTCATGGACATACCTACACCGCCGAGCAGCGAGAGGGCTATATGCTGCGGGGCGGAGCACCTAGTCTCGATGGGGCTTACACCGTCTTCGGACGGCTCATAGAGGGCTGGCGAGTGGTAGATAAAATGCAACGTATAGCGACGGACGAGCTCGATCGCCCCGAGAAACCTATCATTATCCGCCGAGCCAGTATCCACACTCCCAAGAAATAACCCCTGTGGGCTCCGCTCTCGCAGCACAGTACCAATGCACGGACTTAGGCCACGTCTTCTCTACCTCTCATACATCGCTCAAGCCCTGAGGAAGCTCTATCTATCAACATCTTACATCACTCTCCTACAACGAACTATACTACCCTAAAAATCGCAAGATATAACCGCCATCGAGCTGTAAAATATCCCTCAACACTAAGACGATGAAAACAAGAACCTTCATCCTAACCATGCTCGCCATCCTGGCCAGCATCGCTCTAAACAGCTGCAGCAAACAGGACGACCCTTCCAAGCAGCAGGGCGAGCATACCTATTACTTCGATCACATCTTCGACGCTGTCTTGGTGCCCAGGAGACTCAAGCTGCTAACCTTTACCCATCCCACGTACGACAAGGAGCTAAACACCCCGAGAACGAAGCTATTCTTACGTATCGAAGGAGATAGCCATGGCAAGCAAATAGATGGCAGTGCCCGTGAGCCACTCAAGAAATTCCGCGAGCGCATAGGCGATAGACCTAGAACCAATCATTATTTCGGCACCTATCCAGGTGGCTTCAAGGCTCTTCATCAAGGCATTGAAGCTCTACAGGTTGAGGCCGTAGAGGACTATAACGCCAACTATCGAACTGGAAGCAACCTTAGTTCGATAGTAGAGGTAACTTATGCATCTTTCGATGCTAGCTTCAAGCGCTTGATATCTAGTGATAATGGTAATTTAAACCAAATAGCCAAAAGGTATAAGAGGATGCTCTCGGACGGTATCTCGGAGTGTAAGCTCCCCACCCCACTAGATATCATGCTGGACTTCAAAGAAGCTCCCAAGATGCCAAAGGTAAAGCTGCGGTTTGTGCTAAGCCTCGAAGACGGTAGCACCCTCGAGCTCGTTAGTGAACAAGAGATCAAAGAGGCGAGATAAGCCAAAACATTACCTCCTATCCCAAGGCTGTAGCGTAATAAGATGCGTTACAGCCTTGCTGCTTTCTCCAAATAGATCGAGCCACAAACGGAAATCGACTAAACCATAACGCTACCGATTCGCATAAAACATATTGCACTGTTTACGAGACTATTACAAACACATCCGATTGGCTCAAAAAATCTTCGGGAACTTTCAAAAAAAACTTCCCGAACTTTTTGGAAAAAGATCGGGAACTCCGAGAAAAAAGTTCGGGAACATTTTTTTGAGTATTCCCGATCTTTTTTTGCTAAAACGACAGAAAATGTAAACAACTTGAAATGAACATATTGTGTCTTTTGCGTGATAGGCTAGGATAATGCTGTCTTTGCTACCCAATTTGGATGCGTCTACACCATTTTATATAGGGCGGATGCTCCATGCCGTCATAGTCTCCTGAGAGTGAAGTCTAGATCGTATCTTTGGTGTCTAATATAACGATGATATGACAGACCTCCTACTGCTTTCGCTTTTGCCAGCGGCTCTCGGCTATCTGCTTGATAGACGCTTTGCAGACCCTGGATGCTTTCATCCTATTGTTGGTATGGGGCAGCTCGTGGGCTGGGGTGAGCGTAGGCTTAATCGTGGTAGGCTACGTAGGCTCTGGGGTGCGCTCTACAATGGCGGTCTGGTGCTCCTCATGGGTGGACTTGGCTATTTGCCTACCGCCCTAGTCTTCTTGGCCCTCGTTCCCTCCATGCTCGATACACCTATATATATATATGTAGGGTTGAGCTTGCTGCTCTTGGTACTGCTTCCTATGCTGGTCTTCTTCTTCATGATTTCGGGTACAACGCTCATCCGAGAGGTGAGGATGGTTTTCCAGGCCGTGGAGAGGAGTGTAGATGAGGGACGAGCTCAAGTGGGGCGCATAGTGGGGCGAGATACCGCGAGCCTGAGTGCACAAGAAATTCGCCTGGCTGCCCTCGAGACCCTGAGCGAGAACCTTAGTGATGGCGTTGTGGCCCCGATGCTCTCTTGGGGGCTGCTCGGCACGCCAGGGATACTCATGTACAAAATGATTAATACGCAAGACTCCATGGTGGGCTACCTCAATAACCGCTATCGCCTCTATGGCTGGTTCTCCGCCAAGATGGACGACTTAGTCAACTTCGTCCCTGCACGCCTAACGGCTCTCTTTATGCTTATCTCGGTAGGGCGGCTAGACCTCTTGCCCTTCGTATATAAATACGGTAGATGTCATCTTAGCCCAAACTCTGGCTATCCAGAGGCCGCATTGGCAGGCATCCTCGGCTGTCGCTTCGGTGGGCCTCACAACTACTTTGGGGTGGAGGTCTATAAGCCCTATATCGGAGAGGTGGAGCGGCCCCTGACAATCGAGGATATGCAGAGAGCGGTCTCTATCAATAGGCGTGTGGAGTGGCTAACGCTCGTCATAGCAGTACTGCTTCGTTATACTGTTTTGCTCATCGCCCTACGCTTGGGGCTAGGTATTTGGGTGTAGTAGCGTGACAATATGGCAGTCGTGGTCGCTTTGGCATAGGTATTGCCCTAGGAGTAGGCGTGAGTTTGAACCAAATTATTACTAACAAATAAGGATTTTATGAACATCAAACCATTAGCAGACCGCGTGCTGGTACGTCCAGTAGCGGCAGAAGAGAAGACAGTGGGGGGTATCATCATCCCCGACTCCGCCAAGGAGAAGCCAGCCAAGGGTGAAGTGCTCGCCGTAGGTGCAGGCACCAAGGACGAGGCTATTCAGGTCAAGGTAGGCGACATCGTCCTCTATGGCAAGTATGCTGGTACAGAGATTGAGCACGAGGGAGAGAAGTACCTCATCATGCGTCAGAGCGACATCCTGGCCACGCTCTAAGAGCTAGCCTCGGACTTCTCGAGTAATCAAGATTTAACAGTAAAGAAATAAAAGACAATGGCAAAGGACATAAAGTTCGACATGGAGGCACGTGACCTCCTCAAGCGCGGTGTAGATGCACTGGCCAATGCAGTGAAAGTAACACTCGGCCCTAAGGGACGCAACGTGATTTTGAGCAAGACTTATGGCGCACCCCACATCACCAAGGATGGTGTGTCGGTGGCTAAAGAGGTGGAGCTAGAAGATCCATTTGAAAACATGGGTGCTCAGCTCGTCAAAGAAGTGGCTAGCAAAACCAACGACGACGCTGGTGATGGTACAACAACGGCTACTATCCTAGCTCAGTCCCTCATCAGCGTTGGTCTCAAGAACGTAACGGCAGGAGCCAACCCAATGGACCTTAAGCGTGGTATAGACAAAGCCGTGGCCAAGGTGGTAGAGGCCATTCGCAACATGGCTCAGGAGGTTGGAGACGACTTCGACAAGATCGAGCATGTAGCCAAGATTTCGGCCAATGGTGACGAACACATCGGAGCACTCATCGCAGAGGCCATGCGCAAGGTCAAGAAAGAGGGCGTAATCACCGTAGAAGAGGCCAAGGGAACGGACACGACCGTAGAGGTTGTTGAGGGTATGCAGTTTGACCGTGGCTATATCTCTCCCTACTTCGTGACCAGTAGCGAGAAGATGGAGGCTCAGCTCGAGAACCCCTACATCCTACTCTACGACAAGAAAATCAGCGTCCTCAAGGAGGTACTCCCCATTCTCGAGCAAACTGTACAGACGGGGCGTCCGCTCCTCATCATTGCCGAGGATATCGAGAGCGAAGCTCTTACAACGCTCGTGGTGAACCGTCTGCGTGGTAGCCTCAAGGTTTGTGCTGTGAAAGCCCCTGGCTTTGGCGACCGCCGCAAGGCTATGCTCGAAGATATCGCCATCCTTACAGGCGGAGTGGTGATCAGCGAAGAGACTGGTCTCAAGCTCGATGGCGTAACGCTAGAGATGCTTGGCCGTGCCGAGAAGATCTCTGTCAATAAGGACAACACGACTATTGTCAATGGCTCGGGCGACAAGGCTCAGATTGCCGAGCGCGTGGCTCAGATCCGCGCTCAGATGGAGCAGACTACCAGCGAGTATGATCGTGAGAAGCTCCAAGAGCGCTTGGCTAAGCTCGCAGGTGGTGTGGCCGTTCTCTACGTAGGTGCTGCTAGCGAGGTGGAGATGAAGGAGAAGAAAGACCGTGTGGACGATGCTCTGAGCGCAACGCGTGCCGCTGTAGAAGAGGGCACAGTACCAGGTGGTGGTACGGCTTACATCCGTGCTATCGCAGCCCTTGAAGGCCTGCAGGGAGAGAACGAAGATGAGACTACGGGTATCGAGATCGTTAAGCGCGCCATCGAAGAGCCCCTGCGTCAGATCGTGGCCAATGCCGGGAAGGAGGGCGCTGTCATTGTGCAGAAGGTCAAGGACGGAGCAGACGACTTCGGTTACAATGCTCGTGCCGACCGCTTCGAAAAGCTCTATGAGTCTGGCGTGATAGACCCTGCCAAGGTTACTCGCGTTGCCCTGGAGAATGCTGCTTCGATTGCAGGTATGTTCCTCACTACCGAATGCGTCGTGGCAGAGAAGAAGGAAGACAACCCAGCCCCAGCCATGCCAGCTGGTATGGGCGGTATGGGTGGCATGATGTAGCCTGACGGCGAGCTATTGCATCCCTAACCACAGCCCTGCGCCCCCTATGGGGCGCAGGGCTGTGAGCTTTGGTGCCGTCTGCCTGAGGGGTTGGCATGCATTCACTCTGTACTCGTGAAGTAATTATTATCTTTATGCCGAGGTGATTAGAAAAGTAAGTGCTAACAAAAATGTTTTTCCCGATGAAACGAATTTTATCTACACTGCTGCTATGCTTGGCTCTGGGCAGCGTAGCATCGGCTCAGCTCTCTATTCGTCTAGAGGGCTCTGGGCTCTTCGATAGGAGTAAAACGCCTACCAAGCCAGATGTCAACTCTATTGTCAATCAACTCGGTCTCAGCTCCAGCACGGGGCTGCGAGTAGGGGCTGCTGTCGAGCTCAAGTTTTTGGGCTTCTTCTACATCGCTCCTGGAGTGACCTACCATCGCCACTCCGAGACGCTTAGCTATGGTAAGAAGAAAGCCGACCTGGTGCGTAACGAGCTAACCATCCCTGTGAACCTTGGCGTGCGCCTTCCGCTAGGTTTCATGGCTATATCGGCCGAGGTTGGACCACATGCGAGCTATGAGCTGAGCAGCTCGGCCGAGGTCGCTGGGCGAGAGGTGCTGGGCGAGCTGGTCAAAGAACTAAAGGGCTTTAATAATAAGAAGCTAACTTATGGGCTGAATGCATCGGCAGCTGTAGAGTTTTCTGGTTTCTATGTGCGTGGCGGTGTCCTCTATCCGCTGTCTGATAAGCTCGACCTTTCGCAATTGAGCGCGGGTGTCAGCACTATTTTCAACGAAATCAAGGGTAGTGGGCTTGATAGCAAGCGACTGACCTACTTCCTTGGCGCTGGCTTCCGCTTCTAGCTATGGCCAGCATCTCGTAGTAGTGTCTTTGTGTAGCCACTTGATACTTACGGAAGGTGGATTGGAGAGATAGATACAAATGAGACTTATGAGGCATACAATCATTAAGAGGCTCAGTCTATTTGTCGGTATACTGTTAGGCCTAGCTGTTCTATTCTATGCAGAGCAGACAGCACTTTTGCTCGTGTTATATTCGTTATTCACCATCTGCTCTACGGTTTTATACTTCACGGATGAGGAGTATCCTATGGGGCATTGGTGGCGATTGAGGCACATCATTGGACCTGTTGTCTTGGCGGCTCTTTACTTCGTTGCAAAAAATCGAGACCTCGTGTCCGATTTCTTTAGTTCTATTTGGCACGCTTTGATGTGGTAAGTGGATGAGCTTGCCATAATAGGCGGAGAATACTTTTCTCAGATCTTTTATATAAACCAAGGGGTGGGGCAAAATAATTTTGCCCCACCCCTTGGTTTATATGATACAGCCTCCTATTTGATATCTTGCATCAGGATGGATACGGCAGCCTCTAGCTGGGTATCTATACCTTTGAGGGCCTTACTAGGATCGAGAGGAACAAGCACATCTGGCTCAAGCTGGGTATTTTCCAGATAGGTTCCCTCGGCAGTGCGATAGCCCACGGCTGGGATCCCGAAGTATAGGCTGGGATCTTGGAGAGTCACCCAATTCACACTTGTCATCGTACCAGGGACGGGCATCCCCACGACCTTGCCGATTTTCATCTTCTGATATACCCAAGGCGTACCGTGGGCATTGCTATAGTCATCCTCACAGACGAGCATGATGGAGGCGTGGTTCCACCTACGACTAGGCATCTCGCAGTAGTCTTTGCCACGAATTTCTTGCTGGAGGTACTTCTTGCCACTAAAGAAGACTTCGATGTCTTCGTGTAGTCTGCCCCCTCCATTGTGGCGAATGTCGATGACGATGCCCTTGCGTCCGTAGTACTTGCCTAGAGCATCGGCATAGACGCTACGGAAGCTGGGGTCACCCATCGAGGGGATATGCACATATCCCAGCTGTCCGTCTGAAAGACGCTCTACCATATCGGCGCGCTGCTTGATCCAACGGCGATAGAGCAGTTCACGTAGAGCATTGTTACTAATGGCCTTGACAACCTCATCTATGCGCTTGCCCTCTCGGGTGGATTGGTAGCTGATGAGGACATTCTTGCCGACCTTGCCGTTGAGCAGAGGGAAGTAATCCATGCCATCCTCAATCTCTGTGCCGTCAATGGCCAGTAGCGTATCTCCAGGACGTAGTTTAGTACGAGAGTTGTCTAGGGGGCCACCTGCTACGATTTCGTCAATGATCAAGCCGTCTTTGCCTTTGGTCTCTGCGAAAAGTAGTCCAAGCTCTGCCGTGGGGTGCTTGGGTACAGGGCTGCGGTATCCCGAGCCAGTGTGCGAAACATTCAGCTCACCCAGAAGCTCGCTGAGCATCTCTGCAAAGTCTTCGTTGTTGTTGATGTGAGGTAAATAGCGACGGTAGTGTTTAGTTAGTCCAGGCCAGTCTACACCGTGCATGTCGGCTCGGTAGAATCGTAGCCCCTCCTCGCGCTCTACGTGGGCGTACATTGCTTCTCGCTCGCGACTTTTGTCTAGATCCATTTGGGCCGAGAAGCTTAGCGTCTTGAACGTATCGCCTTTAGTGTCGAGCTTCATGGGTTGGTCTCCAAGGATGTAGATAGTGGTGCCAGACTTGTCGGCAAACATACTTGCCCGAGAGGCATCTACTTTCTTGAGAAGCTTGGTGGTCTTCTTGCGCAGGTCGTGCACCCAGAGATCGTATTTCTGCTCCACACTGGAGAAGTAATAGAGCTTTTGGTTGTCTGAGCTAAGGACAAAGTCACCTAGATCTGAGGAGTTGGGTGTAAGGCGCACTTCGCGGTACTCGATGCCCTCTAGCTCTATCTCGATGTCTTTGCTTTTGGGTTTGCTAGGCATAGGCTTTGCACCCTTGCCACTCTTCTTGCCTTTACCCTTGGCCTTGTTGGTGGTTTTCTCGTCCTTGTCTTTGGCTTTCTTTTCGCTTTCGGAGAAGAGCTCATACTCCTCCTCGGTCATCTTGTATCGCTCATAAGCAGCACGATTGAGGAAGATTGCCATCACGTCATTCATCGAACCCCAAGAAGCATGGTTGCGCATTCCGAAACGGTCGGTTGAGTAGAGCAAAATATTACCATCGTGTGAGAAGCGAGGATTGTAGCAGAAGTATCCGCTACTTGTGAGGTTATGCACAGGTTCGCCACCTTTTGCGCTGACGAGCCCCACATCGTAGTAAGGGGCATGCGCACGAGCTACATAGCTTAGGGCGATCCATTTACCATCGGGCGACCACGAGTAGTCTATCTCGCCTGTGCCATCGTGCATCGTATTGCCGTCCGTTAGCTCACGCAGCTGCTTGGTGGCGAAATTATAGACCACGAGCTTTTTACGATCTAGTACGAAAGCAATTTCTTTGCCATCGGGCGAGTACTTCGGACTATTCTTCTCACCCGAGATATTGGGTAGGAGTTTACTCTCTCTGATGAGCGTAGCATTGGAAAAGTTAGGGTCGTCCTTTCGGTCTATCGTTGCCTTGTAGAGGTCGAAGCTCCCCTCTCGAGAGCTAGCATAGACCAGGGAGCGTCCATCTGTGGAGAACGTTAGTCCTTTCTCTTCGGCTGGTGTAGTGGTAATGCGTTTGGTAGTAGCGTAGTCGGACGATGTAACGAAGACCTCCCCACGCATCACGAATGCTATTTGTTTGCCATCGGGTGATGGGGTGCTTTCTCTAAGTCCACGACTAAAAGATAGATGGTCGATGGTATCTTCGTCTCCCTCATCGAGGATCTCTATCCTCAGTCGCTCGGGAGTACCTCCTTTATTCATCGTATAGATACCCCCATCGTGGGTGAAGCATAGTTTGTCTCCCTCGGCAATAGAGAGGAAACGTACAGGTTCACCCGTGAGGCTAGTCAATGCGATACCCTCATCACTGTCGCTCAATCTTTTGACGTACACGTTCATCGTTCGTCCTCCCTGCTCGCTCAGATAGTAAATACTCTGCCCATCAGTGCTGAAGACGGGGTTGCGGTCCTCGCCCTTGTTACGCGTGAGGTAGCGATAGCTGTCTTTCTTGATGTCGTACTCCACGATGTCGCGTGCTATTGATGAGGTGTGGTGCTTGCGCCACTCATCTTCTGCGCCCTTGTAGTCTTGGAATATGAGGCGCGAGCCATCTGCACTCAGGTGTGCATATTCTGCTGGGATGCCTAGGATACGCTCTGGCCGCCCTCCCACGACAGGGACACGGTACAGCTCGGTGCGGCTACGGCTCGGAAAGAGGGTAGATCGAGCATCATCTTGTATCTGAGCCTTGAAAAGGATGTATTTGCCATCGGGAGAAAACGAGTAGGGCGTCTCTGTCCCTGAGTGGGTTGTGAGCATATGAGCCTTGCCCCCATCCCTGGACATGATGTAAATGTTTGTCCCTAGGCCAGAGCGGTCGCTGGTGAAAGCAATGCTCTTGCCATCGGGCGAGAAGATGGGCCTACTCTCATAGGCGTGTGTAGAGGTTAGGCGTGTGGCCCTGCCCCCAGCTGTGGCAACCTTGTAGATATCTCCTTTGTAAGTAAAGGCGACCTCACTCCCATCTGGCGAAATGCAGGGGTAGCGCAGCCAGAGGGGCTCGGAGATTTGTGCTACAGCCATGATGGAGAGACCAATCGTAGCCCCAACGCACAACATAGTTTTTCTTAGCGTCATAGTTATTAATCGTTACAGTAGTAGAAATTATCTTCTGAACAAAGATAATATGTACAAGCCGTATGCTTGGTGCCTGGAACAATGAGGATGGAGCAGTGGGAGATTTCTGAAGACCTCATTTAGGGCTGTTTGGGATATCCCCATTTTGCTCCAAAATGTTCCCGATCTTTTTTCTCGGAGTTCCCGATCTTTTTCCAAAAAGTTCGGGAAGTTTTTTTTGAAAGTTCCCGAAGATTTTTTGAGCCAATCGGGAGGCATCACAAATAATTGGAAATAAGCATATTAAAAATCCATATTTGGAACAACGGATCGCCTGAGCAACTGATTTATATTTAAAGTACGACCCCTGAGTAAACGTCCACAGGCGCAATTGAAAGAAGGGGCGCGACGTAAATGGCGCGCCCCTTCTTTCAATTGCGTCAATCTATTCTAGATCAACGGTATTAACGCTTGATGAGCTTGTAAGACCTCGTTACCCTATCTTGCTCTAGCTTGATGATGTACGTACCTGAGGGCAGGTCGGACACCTCCACAGGAGCAGTAGTGTCGGCCACATTCTTTACAAGCACACCATCCAGCGTGAAGATCCAAGCATGGCTAGCTGCCTTGACGTAAAGCTTGCTCTCCACTGGGTTGGGGTAGAACGAGGGCAGCTCAGCCTCTACACCCTCCACAGAGTCTGGGTTAGCACCGCCATTATTACCACCATTATTGGGGTCTTCACCACCGTTATTGTCGCCATTGTCTGGTGCAACAGGCATTTCTGGAGCCTCGGGGTCACCTTGGTCGTGGTGATCTACGACTTCACGTCCCTCGTTGTCTCCAGTAACCTTCATACTGAAATCGATAGAAAAGCCCTTGTTCGTCTTGGCACAAGGCGTGGGCCTGGGGAACCAAGCATCCGTAAAGATGATACGTACACGCACCGTGCCTGGCGTAGCATCCACTGGTACTTTGAAGTGGCGAGTAACACCTTGAGATTGGAACTCTGGGCTGGACTTACGCTCCTTACCAAGAGCTAGCTGCTCGATCGCCTCACCCTGCTCTGGCTCGAAGATACCGTTGTTGTTCCAGTCAATGTAGGTCGCCGCCCAGCAGAATTGCAAGCCATCCCTATCCGTATTGGCCGCCTTAAAGTAGAACTGCAAGTTCTGCCCCTGCTGCACTGTGAATGGCATATCCGTAGCATCCACATAGTTATCTCCATCAGGGTCGGGGCTGTTGCTCGTATAGTTGAGGTCGGTAAGTGCACCATTAGTCGTCACCTTAGTGAGATAACGGTGCTGCTGAGCAGTCTTCACCCCTGCTGCACCCTTGTCTAGCTCTGTAATACAGTAGCGTAGGTCACGCTCCTTGGGCAGCAGTGCACTTGGGGCGCGCTTGAGCTCGAGCCAAACAATGTCGGACATACTCTTGAGGTCCGGGCCCACGGCACGCACGCCAACAAATGGCTGCTCCGCGCCCTGCTCACCCCTGAGCTTCTCAAACTTTAGGGTAGGGATATAGGCATTCCAAGACGCTGTACGACCGATCTCGCGAGGCTTGCCATCCTGACCATCCTTGTAGAATACCTCGAAGTGGTCTACGCCCAACTCGTCATTCTGAAGCATACCAAACTGCTCGCGTCTACCCTTAACGCCATCGGGAGCAACGCCATCCCAGCTAAGGAAGGCTACCATGCTCTTTTGTGTCTCGGCCTTGATCTCGGCACGCAGGTTCGTTGGAGCCTTAGGCATGATGGTCGAGCGGCTATCGTCCATGAGCGTAATCTCGCCAACGAGCATCTCATAATTATCTGGAGCATTGGCCCCCAGACGTAACCCAATGAAGTCGATCACATCGTCAGCCTCGATACCTTCGAGCTCAAGCTCCTGAGCTTCCCAAGTCTTACCCTTGAGATCAGCAAAGTCAAAAGAGCGGTACTTCGTCTCTTCATCACCCTGAACGTGAAGGATCAGGCTAAGGTTGGCCGCAGTACTGCTCTCCGTGTAGCTCTTCAAAGCGATGCGTGCCTTAGGATTCTGCCCCTTGACGGAGATCAAACCACGATAGAGAATAAGGTCTTGTCCCGCTGCTGCACCTTCCTTACGACTAATACGTAACGAAGAGCCTCCGATATAAGCATCGTCATAGGTGAAGCTAGCCATCACAGGCTGGGTTGCCGTCTTCGTGCCCATTTGGTACTGTAGCCAGCGATAAGTAGGCATCATGTCCTGAGAAGAGAGATTGTACCACTCGGCTGCTGCGGTCTTACCCTTGTAATACCAACGCTCTCCGTTACCTAGGTTGAAGAAGGTCTGGAAAGGAAGGTCCTGTTTAATAGTAGTACGCTCGGTGAAAAGGCGACAGAGCCCACCGAAGGTCTCGAGACCATCATTCCAGTCACTATTACCCTGCCAGCTATCCTCGATACCAGGGTTGCGACTACCTCCAGAGAACGCGCGCTCGTAGAGCCCCTGAAGATTCTCCATCTTCTTGATGCTGGTCTCGCCAGAGTTGTTTTGATAGAAACGCGTCTCGCCATGCTCACCCCAGAGGCAGACATTACCATTGGAGCTCTCCATGCCGGACCAACCCTGACGCATGCTCACGATCCAGTAGCCTTGATATAAGTGCTCATAGCTGCCCGTATAGTTCTTTGCAGCCTCAGAGTTGGAAGCAATAGAACCACTATAGTTGAGCATCACATCTCCGATAAACTTCTGCTTGTTCCTATCCCATAGCCAAGCATCTGCATAGCTCTGACTATAGGAGTTAGGATGCCCATACACCCCCTGACGGAAGTTTGTGAACCCAACCTCATCGGCATAGTCTCTAAGAGCTAGATGGAAGCCCTTAACATCCAACAGACCACTAGCCTCCCAATTGTAATTGATACCATCAAGGCCTAGATAGAGCAGCAGGTGAATGTAGGGCTTAACGTACACGTACTTGCCATTCTGCACACGAGCGATCCTCTGCATATAGGCCGTAGAGGTCTGGCCACGACCGCCTGTGGTGTCGAAAAACATCACACCACTCATCAGGTCCGTACCGTGCTTGTGCGCAGCGTCTGCCCATGAGCCTGGAGCCTGAAAGAGACCATGGTTCCAAGAGCCCCACAGGTCTGTATACTGCCACATGGTATAGGGTTCATCGGTGAAGTTACCACTCGGATAGCCTCCGATGACCTTACCATAACCCGCAGGGAGGTTCATCCACAGGTCACGCTCCTCACGACGCTGTGGATGCAGGCGGTTTTTGTTTTCGTCACCCGTGAGTACCATACGCTTAGCCACGTGGCTACGCATGCGCTCAGGCTCGACGCCAAACCTCTTCTTAAACTCATCAGAGGTTGGGAACATCTTCCCATTATCATTGAGCTCTTTGAAGTAGTCAAGTACTTGCCAAAAGTCGTACTTCTCGAAATTGTACAGGTCGCGACTGGCAGAGGGTGAGTAGTTGCCCGAGTTCTGCGCCGTCATGGGCATGGCCATGAGGGTGGCCAACCCTGCGATCAACAATGATTTTTTCATACGATTGATTTTATGAACGTTATAAATAGTATTGTAATGCTCTCGATACTCTCGGCTTTGTAGCGTGCAGCAATCTCAATACAGCTAGGCTAAGTTTGGTGAACGCGTACTAAAGTCCCACCCGAGGCCGAAGCTCGCGTGACGAGAACCGTACGCTACGAAGCTGAGAGAAGCCGACTAGAAATTGCCTTTGCCGACTACGTCCCACCAAATGTGCGCTGCTTGATAATCCTTGCCCGAAAAGAGCGAGCCATCCTCGGCAGCCAAGGCAGGCAGAGCCGTATTGCGGATGTCGTCGAGCGACACCGAAGAGGAGCGCACAAAGGGGATGCGGTGGATGAAGAGGTCAGGCTGAGGCTTGCCATCGGGCGCGCGCCAGTCATGCGGAGGGATAGAGCTGTCGCCCACATCATCCGACACATTAGGCATCATACGGGGATATCCCGTACGACGATGGTCGCTCCACGCCTCAAGAGAGAGAGGATAGTTGGCAATATACTTTTGCGTGATAATCATCTCGAGCTGCTGTTCTTGCGTCAGACTAGCGTCCCACTCCACGCCCAGTGGCGCAGGGCAAGCTACCTCGGCAGGTACAGAGTACTGATCATTCCAATAGTCTACGTAGGCAATCGGGGGGCAGTCTGCCGCTCTCTGTGGCAGATAGTCCACCAGCCCCGAGAGGCCCTCGCTGTCGAAAGACTTGGCGATACCCATCTCGTAGTAGTTGCCAGCCGTACCACCCACGGCCCATCCACGCAGAGCCGCCTCGGCTAGGAGGAACTGCACCTCGCTGGCCTTGAAGATATAAATAGGCTTCTCGGCATACTCGCCATTGACGATGGAGAACAGCTTGTAGCTCTTACCAAAGATCTCCTGCTCCTTGGGGTAGGTCTGCATACCTGCGCGCATACCTGCGTACACGCCCTCGGCATTGACCGAGATATTGCCGTTCTTATCCTTGAAGCCGTTGGGGATGGCGGTGAACCATGCCCTTAGACCAGGATGATTCAGACGCTTGAGGAGCGTGAGGAAGTTGGCATTCAGGCGTGCATCGTCCCAGTCCTTAGAAATAACGAATAGGGGGTGCCGATTTTCGCTCTTGAACTTGATATCCTCGTCACTCGTAGTTAGGTGAGGTGCAGCGAAGGCCGCCTCGAAGTGCTGGCGTGCCTGCTCGGGTGCAGCCTTAACCATACGCATAGCCAAGCGCATACGCAGCGAGTTGGCCAGCTTCACCCAGCCCTCGAGCCTCTTGCCTGCGATAAGGTCGTAGCTATTGAGACGCTCCTGCATCTCGGCTGTCGTCTGCAACCCGCGCAAGATCTGCTGCTGCTTGTCGAGGTCCTCCAAGATGAGCTTATAGATGTCCTGCACCTTTTGGTAGGTGAGGGGTGGCTCGCTCTTGAGTACACGGTGGTCGGAGTAGGGCATGGGGCCGTGTACATCGACGTACTCCGAGGCAGCGAAGTTGTAGATAATGGCAGCAATCGCCCCCATCTCGGGCACACCAAGCTTCTCTGCCGAATTCATCACAGGCACTACTTGCTGAGCTACCCAGAGGAAGTTGGCACGAGGGCCAGTTTCAAAGTCGGGATTGGGAGAGTAGGTGCGTGGCAAACGCCCCTGCAAGCTGTTAGCGACAACGAGGTAGCCAGCATAGTTGTCTATGTGCAGGTTGAACTGGTACTGGTACTTATGCTCACGGCTGTCGTGGATGAGTGGCATTGCTCCCTTGAGCAGCCCCACAGCCGTCTCGATGGTGGTAGCCTCCTGCGAGTTGCTACCATTGTTCGTGATGTTGAACTCATTGTCCCCTACCTTATCGGTACACCCCACGAGGGCGAACGCTAGGGCAGCAGCACCAAAGATCTTTACAAACTTATTATACATCATATTGGTCGTTATATAATAATGTGACTAGAATGAGAGCTTAACGTTAAGCCCCACGGAGCGTGATGTCGGGAGGTTGAAGACATCAATACCGCCCAAAGCGTTGGCCGTAGAGAGCGATACATCGGGATCTACGGGAGCCTTTCTGTAAAGGAAGAAGAGGTTACGCCCGATGAGCGAGAGGCTCATATCCTTGCCACGGCCGAGCAGGTCACGGAAGGTATAGCCGAGCGACACTTCACGGAGGCGCAGGTTCGTAGCATCATACACGTATTGCGAGGCGAAGAGCTGAGCCCCAAGGGTGCTGTAGTACGCCTCTACAGGGGCGAGGTTGCCATCGGGCATACGCACAGCTGGAACTTCCTGCCCACCTACCTCGATGCGCAGGTCGCCATCACGAGCCTCACCCGTACGCCTAGACACGCCCTCACGGTCGAGATACGCCTCGGTGAAGGAAATCACCTTGCCACCGAGCTTACCATCAATGAGGAAGTAGAGGTCAATGCCCTTGTAGCTAAACGT
This sequence comes from Porphyromonadaceae bacterium, assembly GCA_030528555.1. Taxonomy (GTDB): domain Bacteria; phylum Bacteroidota; class Bacteroidia; order Bacteroidales; family Porphyromonadaceae; genus Porphyromonas. The sequence goes on from JAUMYQ010000016.1 coordinate 23,164, forward strand.
ATTGCTCCAGCCAAAGGTGTGCTTGGCGTTCATATTGCCGAGATAGAGGCTGTGTCCCTTCTCTGAGTCGAGCGATGGTGAGCCGTCTGGATTGAGGCGGATTTCTCCCTCTACGACAGGCTTACCCACAAAGTTTTTACGCTCATAGAGGGCATCCACCTCGTTGTAGCGAGCGAAATCCTTCGCGTAGATGTCGCCATACGAGCCACCCTCCTGGAAGAGCACACGCAACTGGTCGCCAGCTCCGATAGACACATAGATGTCCTTACGATTTTTGTAGGTCGAGATGATGGTGTTGGTGTTGAAAGCATAGTTCACTGAGGTACGCCAGCGCAAGTCTTTCATAAGGTCGAAGCTATAGCTCAGTGTGGTCTCGATACCTTGGTTGCGGATCTGCCCCGAGTTGATAGGCAGGTTCGTACCCGAGCTACCAGCGATGGGGAGGAACTGGTTAAACATCGTCGAGTTGTAGTACGTCAGGTCGAGGTTGAGGCGGTTATTCAGAGCCGCAAGGTCGAAACCAGCCTCGTACGAACGTACCGTCTCGGGCTTGGGGTTCTTAAAGTCGGTGTACTGAGCTGCCTTGGTCGATCCAGACGTTGAGGTCTCAAGTGCACCGAAGTTGAAGTTGGGGATAGAGTTACCCACCTCCGATACCGAAGCACGCAGCTTGAGCATATTGACGAAGTCGGGGAGCTTCACAAGCTCGTGCAGGAGGGCATTAGCCCCCAGCGAGAAGTAGCCGTAGAATGGGTCTACGCCTGCACCAAACTGAGAGAAGGCGCGCGACCAGTCGATGCGATAGCTCGCATCAAGGTAGGCCTTCTCCTGCCAACCTAGCTGTGCCGTGGCGAAGACCGAGCGCGCCCAGTCTGAAGGTAGCGCGTAGGAGCGATCGCGTGGGCCGTTTACAGCGGCATTGGGCGTAAAGAGATTAATACGTGTGGGCAGCTCCGTCACATCGTGGTAGATGCGGCGGTCGAAAGCCCCGATGTTGCGCATCCAGAAGTCCTCTCCCGTGTAACGCTTAAACGAGCCACCGAGCGAAGCCGCCACGCTCCAGTCCTTGGCAAGAGTCTGGTGGTAGTTTACGAGCGCATCGGTGTAGAAGTTGAGCGAAGTGCGCTTCGTCCAGCTATACGCACCACGGTCGATGTATTTACCCGTAGGATCTACGGTGGTTGCGTACGTCTTGGTATTGCTGTCCCCCCAGTTACGGTCTAGGTTGATGCGGTACACTACATCGAAGAGGGGGCTGATGCGGTAGGTAGCTGACATGGTAGCAAAGAGCCTCTGCGTGATGCTCTCGCTAGGCATCCGATTGATGAGCCAATAAGGGTTGTTTGCCCCATTGACACCACGCCCCTGGAACCAGTGCTGCTGCATACCCGAGAGCATATTCTTTACATCTCTAGGCTTGAGGTTATAGCCTGGGAGGCTGCTATGCTTGTCTTCGTACTTGGGATACACCTTCACATACTCAGACTCCCAAGTGCCTTCACGCTCGAAGTTCGCCTTATAGTAGTCCATATCTATATTGCGTGGGGCGAGGTAGAGGTTGTAGAGCGGATTGTTATACACACCACCCGAAACGGCATTATCCGTAGTCTGATACACATAGTTACCGCTAACGTCTATCTTGAGCTTGCCATCGAGGAAGTTGAACGTAGTGCGCAGCGTAGCACCATTTCGCTGAAACTTATTGCCTGGCATGATGCCCCTGGCTGTGGTATTGGAGAGCGAGAAGTAGGTCTGCACCTTCTCGGTACCGCCCGAGAGGCTCACGGAGTTATTCATCGTCACACCCGTGTCGAAGAAGTCGCTTAGCTCGTGCGGACGACCCGAGATGCCAGGCAGAGCGTTCTGCTCGGCCGTTTGGTCGGCTATGACTGCGCCCCACGAGGAGGCATTAAGCTTGCCATCGTCAGAGATAGGCGAGCCATATTTGTTCTGTAGCTCGGGCAGGAGCATAGGACGTTCCATCTGCGCATTGCTGGTGAAGTCCACCTTAAGCACGCCCTCACGCCCTTTCTTAGTCGTGATGATGATGACCCCATTGGCGGCATCACTACCATAGAGAGCAGCAGCGTTAGCACCTTTAAGAATATTCACCGAGGCGATGTCATCGGGGTTAATGGTAGAGAGCGGATCGCTACCCTCGTTTACAGCAGCATAGCCCACGTTGTATCCGTTAGTCTGCTGAGCGACGCCATTGCTCATAGGGATACCGTCCACGACGATGAGCGGAGCGTTCTTACCTTGGATAGAGGCATTACCACGCAGCAGGATCTTCGATGCCGAGCCAGCACCACCCGAGTTGGGCGTAATGGTCAGGCCCGAGGTCTTACCCTGCAATGCGTTCACGAAGTTGGCATCCTGCACACGAGTAAGGTCTTTGTTGCTTACCGTCTGCGTGGCATAGGTGAGCGACTTACTCTTACGCTCAATACCCATAGCCGTCACGACCACGGCATCCAGCACCTTGGAGTCTTCGCTCATAGTCACATCAATTTTGCTGCGCCCAGCAATGTCGATGGTCTGCGTAGCGAAGCCAATGTAGCTGTACTGGAGCTTCGTAATGCCCTTAGGCACACTAACCGCATAATTGCCATCGAGGTCGGTCACCGTACCCTTCTCGGTAGCACCTACGGGGATAACCTGCACACCAATAAGGGGTTCGCCCTTATTGTCCTTGACCACCCCCTTGACCTGCAAGCCCTGAGCATGGAGCCAGGGGCTAACTGCAAAGGCGAGGATCGCCACAAGTAGAAATTGTCTCAGTAATCTCATACAGTTACTTTATTTACATAAAAACATTAACTCTCCAATCTACGCAAGGTTAATGCCTCACCGCCTATACGCCTCGGCTCCACAACTACACGTCAATGAGGAGATATAGGCAGGTTTCTTTTACAGAGCGCGCCTGCGGTCTGTAAAATATCAGGCTAGCCTGATATTTTTCGGAAAAGCCCTGCCCTTCGGCTAATGATAGCTTCTCCCTCTCAAATCACACATTTAAGCAAATAACCTCGGAGGCAAAAGTAACATAAAAGGAATACCATCCAAGGAAAAATGAGAATATCCTCATAATGTTTCCCGACACTTATTTAATTACCTAATTAATAGGGGTGGGTAATAGAGAAGAACTAAATAAATAACCTGGATGTAAACACAATCAAATCAAGAATAATGAGGCAAACAGCCCTTAGCTTAATTTTCCCCTGCCGACATATGCATGCACTGAAGTGAAAAACTTCGACTGAAAGGTTCGGACAAAAAACTATTTCTTGTGGATGAAAAATCACATTCGTCCGCATCAAAAACCCATTTCATGTGGACAAAAACTTAAAACCCAACTTAGATTTGTACAAATCCAAATTGAGTTTGTATAAACCATGATTGAATTTATACAAACTCAACCTAGATTTTAAGTTTTCATCTGCATCAAACGAACTTTTGATATAGAGCAAGCAAACTTTTGGTGCGGATTGGGCGAACTTTTGATGCACAAGCAGCGTAAAACAGGTACGCACAAACCAAATAATAAGGACTAAGTCATTGCTAAGTTTGGGGCTGGCTAGGCCCCTAGGTCTTCCTCTAGTCGGAGGACTAACGCACATCATCTTTGTGGGGGCTGATTGTCCCCACAGCCCCCAAGGGGTCAAAGATCCCATTTTGTCGCGAGCACAGCCACGAAAAGGCTCTCTACCCTCTTTTGGATGGTAGAGAGCCTTTTCGGAGGACGTAACTACAATGCCTTATCGTCAGGAAGACTTAGTTTCAGCTCCTCCCCATCACAAAACAAAAGCCCCACCGAGCCAATGGCTCGGTGGGGCTAATTTTAGAGATAACTCGCAGACTAGCTGCCGAAGTCATCGAAGTAAAGCGAGCTGCGCTCTACGCCAAGATTCTCAAGCATACCTTTGACGGCATTGGCCATCGGACCAGGACCACACATGTAGTACTCAATATCTTCGGGCGCATCGTGCGTGGCGAGATAGTTGTCGAGGATTACCTGATGGATGAAGCCAACGTAGCCCGTCCAGTTGTCCTCGGGGAGAGGTTCGCTCAGCGCAATGTGGAACTTGAAGTTGGGGAAGTTGCGCTCAATCTCGCGGAAGTCCTCTTCGTAGAAAATCTCTTTCTTACTACGCGCTCCGTACCAATAGCTCACCTTGCGACCCGTCTTCACCGTATTAAATAGGTGTAGGATCTGCGCACGCAGCGGAGCCATACCTGCACCACCACCGATGTAAAGCATTTCGTTGTCCGTCTCCTGAATGTGGAAGTCACCATAAGGACCGCTCATCGTTACCTTGTCGCCTGGCTTGAGCGAGAAGATATAAGAAGACGAGATACCGGGAGGTACATTCATGAAGCCACCAGTAGCACGATCAAAGGGAGGCGTAGCGATACGCACATTGAGCGTTATGATGTTGCCCTCGGCTGGATAGTTCGCCATAGAGTAGGCTCGTACGGTCTCCTCCTCGTTCTTGACCGTGAGGTCCCACATCTTGAACTTATCCCAGTCCTCGTGAAACTGCTCCTCGATCACATAGTCGGCGAACTTAATGTCGTACTTAGGAATCTTGATCTGTGCGTAGCTACCACTTTTGAAGTTCATCACTTCGCCCTCAGGAAGCTTAACAACAAACTCCTTGATGAAGGTAGACACGTTGCGGTTAGACACCACCTCGCACTCCCATTCCTTCACGCCAAAGACTTCTTCTGGCACAACAACCTTCATATCCTCCTTGACCTTCGTTTGGCAAGCAAGTCGCCAATGCTCCTTTTGCTCCTTACGGCTGAAGAAGCCTTGCTCGGTAGGCAGGATCTCACCGCCACCCTCAACGACACGGCAGCGGCACTGACCACAGCTACCACCACCACCACAGGCGGAAGAGAGGTAGATATTTTGGCTCTGAAGCGTTGAGAGAAGCGTACCACCAATGGACACCTCGGCATTCATCTCGTCATTGACATTGAGCTTGACGTTGCCCGATGGCAAGAGCTTGCTCTTGGCCACAAGCAGCGTCAGCACTAGGATGAGCGTAATAAGCAGGAAGACCGATACGCTTATTATAATTACTGTCATTGTCTATTCTTATTTATTCGTCTAACCTATACTACATCTTCACTCCCGAGAAGCTGAGGAACGCAAGCCCCATCAAGGCTGTCACGATAAACGTAATACCTAACCCACGCAGAGGCTTGGGGATATCCGAGTACTGAAGCTTCTCACGAATGGCTGCCATACCTACAATAGCCAACAGCCAACCAATGCCCGAGCCAAAGCCATACACCGTGGCATCACCCACAGAGACGAACTCACGCTGCTGCATGAAGAGCGACCCCCCAAGGATAGCACAGTTTACAGCAATCAAGGGAAGGAAAATACCCAACGAAGCATATAGCGAAGGACTAAAACGCTCCACCACCATCTCTACGAGCTGCACGAATGAAGCGATCACAGCGATGAAGATAATCAGTGAGAGAAAAGACAAATCTAGCGTAGCATACTCGGGACCTAACCACGAGAGTGCGCCTTCTTTGAACACATAGTTCTCAAGTGTGTAGTTGATTGGCAACGTACATGTCAAGATAAATATCACGGCAAGACCAAGGCCAAAGGAAGTTTTTACATTCTTGGAGACGGCCAAGAACGAACACATCCCTAGATAATAGGCAAAGATCATATTGTCCACAAAGATGGACTTGAAGAATAATGCTAATGATTCCATATAACTATTATTGTATAAAGGGATATGATGCGACTACTTCTCCTGAAGCTCAGGCGTGCGCGAGCGTTGTATCCAGATGAGTACGGCTACCAGGATGAGAGACATCGGTGGCAAGATCATCAGACCATTATTGACATAGCCGAGCTCATAGAAACCTTGTGGGATAATCTGAAGCCCCAGAAGCTGCCCCGTGCCGAAGAGCTCACGGAAGAAGCCCACAGCTACGAGTACAATACCATAACCAAGGCCGTTGCCAATACCATCTAGGAAGCTTTCCCAAGGACCATTGCCCAGAGCAAAAGCCTCGAGGCGACCCATCAAAATACAGTTGGTGATAATCAGACCGATGAATACCGAGAGCTGCTTGCTCACATCGTAAGCAAAGGCCTTGAGCACTTCACTAACGAGCGTTACAAGCGTAGCCACCACCACGAGCTGCACGATGATACGGATACGGCCTGGGATTGTCTTGCGAAGCAGCGAAATAATCACATTGGCAAAGGCCACAACGACTGTTACAGCAAGCGCCATCACCAGCGAGGGCTCTAGCTTCACCGTCACAGCAAGCGCCGAGCAGACGCCAAGCATTTGCACCAAAACAGGGTTACTCTTCCCTAGGGGTGCGAGCAGAGTTTCTTTGTTCTTTTTATTCCAGAGAGACATGGCTTATTGAGCATTTGAGGTTTCGAGAAACTTTTGATAGGGAGCAAGACAAGCATGCAGCATGGCATGCACACCGTCACTGGTGAGTGTACCACCAGAGATCCCATCTACATAGTCTTGATCACTAGGGTGACTACCAGGTTTCACCACGGCAATACTCTTAAACTCACCGAGCTTGAAAACCTCCTTACCCCTAAACTTCGCGGCAAAGTCATCCGTAGAGATCTCGGCACCAAGCCCTGGCGTCTCACCCTTGTTGCCAAAATCGATACCCAGCACCGTAGAGCGGTCCTCCGCGTCAAGGGCGATATAGCCCCAAATTGGTCCCCACAGCCCCGCACCGTTGAGAGGAAGGATGTAGGCAGTCTTGTCGCCCACCTGAGCTACATATACTGGCAGTTTACTATAGTCCTTCGCCTTGAAAGCAAACTCTGTATTCATCTTGAAGGCCTCACTATTGGCCAAATCGTCACCAGAGTATTCGCCCACGATCTCCCCCACCTGAGAGACGAGTAGCTCTTTCTGAATAAACTCTTTGTAGGTCTTCTCCACCTCGGCAGCAGAAGGTCTCTGGTCGATTGAGCGTAAGATCTGCTGCATCTTGTCCACCTTTTCATTCATCTGCTGGCTAGGCTTAAGGACGGTAGCCGCCCCAGCCAGGAGCACAGCCGCCACTACTACCATAATGGCAGCGTAGACGATGGTGTATGTATTCTTATCTGTATTCATTGCTTGAGATTATTAAGCCTTAGACTTGAGCGCACGAGAGAGACGACGCTGCGTATTGCGCTCGACCACGATGTAGTCGATGAGTGGTGCGAAGGTATTCATCAGCAGGATGGCGAGCATCATACCCTCGGCATATCCAGCGTTGAGCACACGGATGAAGACCACCATAACCCCAATGAGGAAGCCATAGATCCACTTACCCACTTCGGTACGAGCGGCAGTTACGGGATCCGTCGCCATAAAGACGATACCAAAGGCGAAGCCTCCATAGAGCAGATGCTGCAAAGGCGTTGTCTGCATCGCCACTGTCGTACCGAATACATTGAAGAGAGAGGCCATAACGACCACACCAGCCACGCCCGAGAGCATGATCTTGTAGCTAGCAATGCCCGTCCAGATGAGGAAGAGCGCACCCAAGAGGATGGCGAGCGTAGAGGTTTCGCCAATCGAGCCTGGTATTAGCCCTACAAAAGCGTCCCAATAACCGAGTGCTTGGCTCGCAGCATCATGAATCACTGGTGCAGCATCCTTCGCTCCAGCTATTTGAGCCAGTGGCGTTGCCCCTGAGAAGCTGTCAATCACCCTGCCTCCCTCCGCAGCCCCAAGCCCGAAAGTATTGGTCAGACGCACCCAAACGGAGTCGCCCGACATGGCGGCTGGATAGGAGAAGAAAAGAAATGCGCGCGTAACGAGTGCCACATTGAAGACATTGTACCCCGTACCACCAAAGACTTCTTTGGCGAAAACCACGGCAAAGGCTGTGGCTACAGCAATCATCCACAGTGGGGTTTCTACAGGAATAATCATCGGGATAAGCATACCCGTCACGAGAAAGCCTTCGGCCACCTCGTGCCCCTTCCTAGAGGCGATGACGAACTCTATACCAAGCCCTACGGCATAGCTCACGATGATCTGAGGGAGCATCGACAGCAACCCGAAAAGGAACTTATCGAAGAACCCTGCAGCCTCCTGACCATAAGCCAAATAATGCTGATGTCCCAGGTTATACATACCAAAGAGCAACGCAGGCATCAGAGCAATCAGCACCATAGACATCGTACGCTTGCTGTCGATCGCATCGTGTACATGCACGCCACTCTTGCTCGTCGTGTTGGGGACGAAGAGGAAGGTCTCAAAGGCATCAAAGGCCGTGTGGAACGCTTCCCACTTACCACCCTTCTCAAAGTTGGGCTTTATCTTGTCGAGTTGTTTTCTTAGAGCGTTCAAAGTCTTATACTTTTATATAGGTCCAACATTTAGTTCATTTCCTTGTACAGCTCATCAAGCCCCTCTCGCACGATCTGCTGAAGTGGCATCTTGGAGGTATCGACGAATTCACATAGAGCGAAGTCCTCAGGAGCTACCTCATAGATACCCCTATTTTCCATATCTGTGATATTGAATGCGATGATGCTCTTGAGGAGAAACTCTGGATAGAGGTCCAGGGCAAACACCTTGTCGTACTCACCACTCATGATCATCGCACGCACACCGCCTTGCAGTCGGGCATCCAGCACATACTCGCGGCTCTTAGGAGCTAGCCAGCTGAAGAAAGTACGGCTCATACTAAACTTACCTATACCTGGCAGTGCCCAGCCAAACATATCGTGCACGTCATCACCCTCAGGGATAGCAGTCACTTGATCGCACTGGCAGCTCATAAACTCGTGCTGGGCATTGATTTGCACTCCTGTGAGTACATCGCCATCGATGAGGCGCGTGTGGTCGGCCTTGAGTGATAATCCCTCAGGGAAGATCTCCGCGAAGCGCGCCCCTGGCAATACCTCCACATAGCCGTGACGCTTAGCCTCCGAACCAGTGAGGGCAATAAGGCGAGAGAAGTCCACGCGTCCCGTAGCAAGAAACTTGCCAATGACCAAGAGGTCTGTAGCCTTGAGCGTCCAAACTACCTCATCCTTATTAATAGGAGCAGTTAATCCAATGAGTGTACCTACGAGACCAGCTGGATGCGCGCCACGCACCACGACCTGCTCCACACCAGTCATTTGTGGCAGCTTAGGCGCATCGGGTGCAAGCCCTAAATAGAGCTTACCACTAGTCAAGCGAGCAAGCGTCTTGCACGCCAGTTCGAGCTCGCGCTGATATTTCTCGGCAACGAATGCAAAGTTAGGCGCGAGCGGGGCGGTAAAGTTTGCCGTTACGAAGATGTCCCTTGGTGCAACACTTGGATTGGCCAGACGGTCGTAGGGACGCTGTTTGAAGAAAGCGAAGAGACCACTCTCAAGCAGAAGCCCCAGCAGCTCCTCACGGCCCTTACCCTCGAGGGCAGAGACATCGAAAGCCTTATACTCCTGCTCGGCATCTGGGTGCACCTCGATGCTGAGAATCTTGCGCTTTGCCCCACGGTTAATCGCCACTACCTCTCCGCTCACGGGAGAGGTCAGCTTAAGCTCTGGGCTAGCCTTGTGATACACAATCGGAGCTCCAGCCAGCACCCTATCACCCACCTGCACGGCAAGCTTAGGAGTGAAGCCCACATAATCCGAGGGCACAACGGCATACGTCTTGCCCTTGCCGCCCATACCGAGATGTATTTCGGGGGCTTTGCCCTTAAGATTAAGTGTGAGGCCCTTCTTTATTGAAAATTCATTTGCCATAACACTAAGTTAGAACTACATTAAGTTGTTATATTAATTAGGGACAAAAATACACAATTTTAGCTATATCAGCCACTACAAGCGGTCCAACTCGAGGGTAACTGCATCGAAGTCTCTACAAGTCACCGATACGATTCATATAGCTCTATCGGTCTCCCCAAATCTTGGTATCCACAAGCCAAATATCAGGACTCCCTTACTCACAAAAAATGCTCGGGAATACCCGAAAAAATGTTCCCGAACTTTTTTCTCGGAGTTCCCGAACTTTTTGGAAAAAGT
>JAUMYQ010000017.1 GCA_030528555.1 Porphyromonadaceae bacterium
GGAGCTTACAGCAGAGCTTACAGCTCGTCAAAAGCAATATGAACACTATAGAGGTAAATTGCTGACTTTCAGTGATATAAATGGGGGGGGGTAAAACGAAGATAACTTATAAGATGCTTGGAGAGATCGGTAAATTAGTTAGAGGAAAAAGATTAGTAAAAAGTGAGTTGAATGATTCCGGAAGCTTTGCTGTTTATCAAAATAGTATGACTCCTCTTGGTTATTACCATAAGAGTAATGTTCAAGCTGATACTTTTTTTGTAATCAGTGCTGGCTCCGCAGGTTCAATAGGTTATAGTAACGTGAAATTTTGGGCGGCTGATGATGTTTATTACTTCAAGTCTATTGAAGGACTAAAAACTAAGTATTTGTATTATTATCTATTGACCCAGCAAACAAGGCTTTTGGGACAGGTTCGACGAGCTAGTGTCCCGCGCTTATCAAAAAGCGTGTTAGAGAAAATTGCGATCCCGATTATTCCGTTTGAAGAGCAAGAACATATCGTTGCTATTCTTGATAAGTTTGATACCCTTACGAGGTCGATTACCGATGGCTTGCCCAAAGAGATTGAATTACGCAAAAAACAATACGAATACTATCGAGATAGATTATTGTCATTCCCTAAATCATAAATACTTATGAGCACATATATTCCCATAGCAGAGTCCAACAACTTTATCGTCCTTGATAAATACACGAAGTTCTCAAAGCTGAATGAAGTCTCCTTTACCTATCAGACAGAGGCTGCTCTCGAGCGTGAGTTTATCGAAGATCTCAGAAATCAGGGATATGAGAGACTTACGGGTGTCACTACTCAGGAGAGTATGCTTGCTAATGTGAGGACGCAACTCCAAGCACTCAATGAGATGACTTTCTCTGACGGTGAGTGGAGGCGCTTTGTGGAGGAGTATTTGGACAGACCGGGAGACTCGCTCACGGAAAAATCTCGGAAGATCCACGACAACCATATATATGACTTTGTCTTTGACGATGGGCATATCCAAAACATCTATTTGGTAGACAAGGAGAACATCACTCGCAACAAGGTGCAGGTCATCTCTCAGTTTGAGCAACAAGGGAAACACCTCAACCGCTATGATGTGACCATCCTTGTCAATGGTCTGCCGATGGTACAGGTAGAGCTGAAGAAGAGAGGTGTGGCTATCCGAGAGGCGTTCAATCAGGTGCATAGGTACTCCAAGGAGAGTTTCAATAGTGATAATTCGCTATTCAAGTATTTGCAGCTCTTTGTGATTTCCAACGGGACAGACACCCGCTACTTTGCCAACACGGTGAAGAGAGAGAAAAACAGCTTTGACTTCACGATGAACTGGGCCAAGGCGGACAACACCCTGATAAAGGACCTCAAGGACTTTACTGCAACATTTTTCCAAAAGAACACCCTTTTGCAGGTATTGCTGACTTACTCTGTCTTTGATACGGAGGACACTCTACTCGTCATGCGCCCATATCAGATCGCAGCCACGGAACGAATCCTATGGAAGATCAGAAGTGCATACGAGGCAAAACAGTGGAAGACCACAGAGGGAGGGGGTTACATATGGCACACGACGGGCTCGGGCAAGACCCTCACGAGCTTCAAGGCTGCACGGCTTGCTACGAGGCTTGACTTTATCGATAAGGTCTTCTTCGTGGTGGATCGCAAAGACCTCGACTATCAGACGATCAAGGAGTACCAACGATTTTCGCCCGACAGCGTGAACGGCTCGGACAGTACTGCCGGACTGAAAAGAAACATCGAAAGGGACGACAACAAAATCATCGTCACCACCATACAGAAGCTCAACAACCTGATGAAGTCCGAAAAGGACTTGGAGATCTACGGTAAGCAGGTCGTCTTTATCTTTGATGAGGCACACAGGTCTCAGTTCGGCGAAGCACAGAAGAACCTGAAAAAGAAGTTCAAGAAGTACTATCAGTTCGGATTTACGGGCACGCCTATCTTCCGGGACAATGCCCTGGGTACGGAGACGACGCAAAGTGTCTTCGGAACAGAGCTACATGCGTACGTGATCACGGATGCCATCCGAGATGAAAAGGTATTGAAGTTCAAAGTGGACTACAACAATGTGAGGCCCCGATTTAGAAGCCTTGAGACAGAGACGGATGAGGCTAAACTGACCGCAGCGGAGACTCGAGAACTGCTGATGCATCCGGAGCGTATCAAAGAGGTGTCACAGTACATCCTGAAAAACTTCCGAGTCAAGACTCATAGGGGCATGGGAAACAATAAGGGATTCAACGCTATGTTTGCCGTGAGTAGCGTTGATGCAGCCAAACTCTACTATCAGGAGCTGAATGAACTTCAAAAAGAGGCTGAAAAGCCTTTGAGGATCGCTACTATATTTTCATATGCCCCTAATGAGGAACAAAGTGCGGTGGGTGAGATCGCGGACGAGAACTTTGATCCGACAGCAATGACGCTCAGTGGCAAAGAATTTTTGGAAAATGCCATCAAGGACTACAACGCAATGTTCCGGACGAGTTTTGGGGTCGATAGCCAAGAGTTTCAGAACTATTATAGGGATTTGGCCAAGCGTGTGAAGTCCGGGGAGGTTGACCTTGTGATCGTTGTCGGGATGTTTTTGACGGGTTTTGATGCGCCTAAGCTCAACACGCTGTTTGTGGATAAAAACCTCCGCTATCATGGATTGATACAGGCTTACTCTCGTACCAACCGTATCTATGATGCAACAAAGACCTTTGGCAATATCGTCACGTTTAGAGACTTGGAGAAGGCGACGAAAGAAGCCATTGCCTTGTTTGGCGAGAACAACACAAGGAGTGTGATCTTGGAGAAGAGTTACAAGGAGTACTTGGAGGGCTTTACAGATATCCTCACGGGAGAGGTTCATAGGGGATATGTAGAGGTGGTGCGAGAGCTGAAGACCCGCTTCCCCGAACCGGATGAGATACTGAAAGAGTCGGACAAAAAAGAGTTTGTCAAGCTTTTCGGGGAGTATCTGAGGCTCGAAAATATCCTCCAAAACTATGATGAGTTCGGCCACCTAAAGGCTTTTCAGACCATAGATACCAATGACAGTGAGTCTATAAGAGTCTTCAAAGAAACGAACTTCCTTACCGATGAACAGATAGAGTCCATACAAGGAGTGGAGGTGTTGCCCGAGCGTATGGTGCAGGATTATCGTTCGACGTACAATGACATCAGAGATTGGTTGAGACGAGAAAGGGATGGGAAAAAGGCTGAGGAGCTGACAATAGATTGGGACGATATCGTGTTTGAGATCGATCTGCTCAAGTCTCAGGAGATAGACTTGGACTACATACTGGAACTCCTCTTTGAACGAAACAAAAAGACTAAAAATAAAGAGGCTCTCATCGAGGATATGCGCCGTGTGATCAAAGCCAGCGTCGACAACAGAGCGAAGGAGGGGCTGATCATCGATTTTATCAACACGACAGATCTTGATTCTATCCAAAATAAGGCGGATGTCATCTCTGCTTTCTTTGAATATGCCCAAAAGAGACAAAAAGAGGAGGTAAAGCATCTCATTGAGGACGAGAACTTGGATATAGAGGCTGCCAAGCGCTATATCACGGCTTCCCTCAAACGCGAGTACCCAAGTCAAAATGGTACAGACCTTAATGCCATATTGCCGAAGATGAGTCCTCTCAACCCTCAATACCTGACGAAAAAACAAAGGGTATTCGAGCGTATTGTTGAGTTCGTTGAGAAATTTAAGGGCGTAGGGGGCGAACTGTAGACGCCCCTCCGCCCTCGGGTGGCGAGGGTAGCTCATAGGAACGTCAAGGCTATGATCCCTTTATCGACACCGTAGAGGATACCAAGGAAAATGCCATGAGTAAGTATCATGTATAAATACGATCAGGCTTAGTACCATAGGGGCTCAGAGAGGTGAGACCCGTTTTTGAAATAAGGAAAAAGTAAAATAATAACACACAAAAAAATCATGTCTATATGAGTGTTTGCGTCATTGTCAGAAGCCAAAAGGATTTGCTTCCCGATGAGATATTTGATTGGTTTTTAGATGGAGGAGAGTCTATAGTGGTCACATCGGGAGATTTTCCGTCTATCAAGCTTGGTACACACTTAGAGGCTCTCAGAGGTATCGAGATCAATCAAGAAATTGATGGATATGAGGTCAGAGTTTGCTCTTACGCTTCAATCGCAGACTACCGACTCTTTGGGAAAGCTGTGCGTGCTCTTATGAGTTTGACGGGAGGAAGAGCATATCTTGAAAATGACGATGAAAACGAAATCACGAATCCTCTACAATCTTTTGATGATTGCTGGATCCAACAGCAGCGAGAGTCTGACTTCAGTGTGATGCGTCTCATGACGAATCATTCGGGATCTCCGATGGTGATGTTTGGGCTGTTTTTTAAGTTCTGTGTCGGAGCACGGTTGTATCAGAGATTTGGGATACCCATGACAGGGGATTATAAAAGGGAGCGCGTGGATGAACTGCAGGACTATCTGCTTGGCTTGCAGTGGTATTTAGCCAACAGCCAAGATACGAGTAGTCAGCTGGTGGTCGCTCCGGAGGCCGGAGATGCGGATAATCAGCTCACCATATCGGCTATTTATATAAATGGGGGGAAGGTAGATCCGTTCGACTATATCTCAGAGGCTTCTCTGTTTGGAATGATAGATATGGATAACACCGGTAATCCGCCTGTTCTCATCCCATTCGGGGAGTTGTGGAAGATACTACCCGGAGATATATTTTGTCCTATTGATGACTTGCAATATGAGCGTACGGGTGAGGTGAGCGTTGAGATGGTTCGTCAGATGATGGCACGGGCTCGCCAACTCGAACCAAACGATCTCCATTATCGCCCTACATATCCCGGAAAAGGATTTGATGAGCAGCAAAATACGCTTATCCTGAAGTGGGATCCTGAGATGTCAGGTGTCTCTGTTGAAGATCACAACAAGCGGATCCCAACAATGCTGACAGCCTTTTTCTACTGGACTCTGTACGAATTTCAGCGTACGAAGTGCGGAGACCGATTCTTCTTCGTTAAGGTAGGAGCCGGGAAAACGGGTATCGTCATGAGTGGAGTATTCAATTCGAGACCTTATAATATCGAAGATACTTATGGCAGACCCCGATTTCACATCGATATGCACCCGAATATCATTCTCAACCCGGATGAAGTCCCGATGATAACGACGGAACAACTTGCCGAGGCTATACCTTCATTCAATTGGGATACCTGTCCCTCAGGTAGTATACTCCCGCCTGAGGATGCTCGAAAGCTCGAAGCCTTGTGGCAAAAATATCTGATAGAAATGCGAGATCGTGTCGATGGAGTAACGGTAAATGCGATTGGTTTAGATTTCTGAACAAGCCCGAAGATCCCTCTCACAGCGTGGCTGAGATACTCGCTTTATTGGAGCAAGAAGCAAGAGACCTTATGCCGGAAGAGAATAGGTATCTACGCTCAACAGAAAACGGCTCGATCTGAGAGATGCTACCATCGGCGACTTGGTAGTATAGTTCTGGTAGTTACGGATTTAACCTTTGTGGATTTGTGTTATTCGGATGTATTTAACCCTCGCAGAGGCATGTCAGGAGTCTGCATATTGAATGGACGGTCTTCACGGATAGCCAAATCTTCGAACCGAATAGGATGATTGAATAAATAATCTATAATATGAATTATAGGATTAAACAAATGCTTGGAGATGAGACAACTCACCGTTATATCTTACCCAGTGAAGGTGACAACCCTTTGGTTGTAATCGGTGTCAACCCCAGCACGGCTAATGAAACCGAGCCGGATCCCACCGTGAGGAAAGTTATGGGCTTTGCAGAGCAAAATGGTTTTGACAGTTTTATTATGCTCAATGTCTATCCCCAAAGATCGACAGACTTTTGTGGAGTACCTCAAATTAGAAATGAGGATTTGCATCAAAAGCACCTTTTGGAGGTCAAAACATTCCTTTCAGAATATAAGGAACTGCATGTTCTTGTTTCTTTTGGGACATTGATAACCCAACGGTCTTATTTATTAGACTGTTTTCAGGATATTGTCGATATGTTACAACATAATGGGCGGAAAGTACACTGGTGCCAAATTGGAGCGTTGACTAAAGACGGTCATCCGAGACACCCTCTCTATGCTAGATATGATTGGGGATTGCAAACATTTGATGTTAATCGTTATCTCGAAAAAAGAAAGATGTAAAATGCTTGAGAGATGAAATGCTCATTAATCTCATATCTACCTTGTTTGCATCGAATGAGCTTGTCGCTCTGTTCTTACCGTTTGAGTTCTGCCTCAACTCGTAACAAAATAGACCAAGCACAGCCGACTACAGGAGAATGAAGCCTTATATCAACATTGCAGATGATGTCATGGTTAATCCAACGACCAGATTTAATTAATATGTTATAAACTAATCATGTGCGAAATTTATATAAGCTAAGCTGTTCTACCCGGCAAGTATAGAGCGTTACGTGGTGATGAAATTTGTGTATTTAACGCTAACGACGCTTTTATCATAGAGAATATGCTCAGAGAAGATAGTTGTCAGAGGTATAAATTGGAGGGATTTAATTGATAGGATCTTAGGAGAGTTGACCAAAGCGACTTTGATCCTATCGCACAAGCTGTTCGCGCGAGAAACTATCTACTGCAGAGAAAGGCAGTTCCCGACGATCTTCGTTCTGCCCTCACAACAATTTAAGAAGTAGAAGAGGCCCTAAATAGGATTATTGAGGGGTTGGTTAATATAGAAGATAAACATGGTTGATGTTTTTTTGCATCGTAGGGTTAACAATTTTCTTACAACCCTCACCTCAGGACTGATTGTGCACAACTTCTTTTCTAAAAGCCTAAACTGAATATAGAAATCGTCATAATGTATAGCACAACCTTCCCAATTGGGTTTAGGGCGATCTGGCGTTTATATAGAGTGTTGAAAGATGCTCCCATAGATTTGTTGTAAAATAAAGCAAGGGTATAAATCGCATGATTTGCTGATTTACACCCTTTTTTACGGAGAGAGAGGATAATGAACCATATTCTTCAACTCCTTGTATCGTAACCTTTTAACCTTTTTTCTTCTTTTTGTGTAGCCAAATTGTAGCCACCAGAGAGTTCTTAGAGAGTACGCATAGATACCGCTATTGGAAATACTCACTTGCATTTCTTGGGTTCAAAAATACTCAAAACAGGAAGCAATATTTATTTGGATACCAAAACGCAGTGTTACCGAATGAAAGACTTTGGTAATGATATGTATTCGGGAGACTGTTTTTGGTTTGCTGCTACTATTTTGGGATTAGATGTAAAAACAGATTTTCGTAAGGTCTTGGAGTGTATTATTGAAGATCTACATTTGAATATCTCAGATGATAGTAGTGAAAGGAAGAGATATTTGCCACGTCCATCTCCCCCTGTTATCAAGCCTAAGCGACCTATAACAAGCACAGAGCACCTCAAGCGATTCAAGTTATACGAACAAGCCTTTACGAACGAAGAACTAAAATTTTGGATGCATTATGGCATCAACAATAAGACCCTTGAACGCTTCCATATTCGCTCCTTGGCTCGTTATGAGGCCATTTCATCTCAAGGGAAGCCCTACTTCCTACAATCCTCTCTGGAGGAGCCGATGTTTGCCTATATATTGGGAGATTTTGTAAAACTCTATCGCCCCAAGAGTAAAGTACGCTTTCTTTATGGAGGAGAGAAAACAGAGGATTATATTTTTGGATTTGAGCAGCTCCCCAGTAAGGGAGATGTACTCTTCATTACGGGAGGAGAGAAAGATGTACTCACTCTTGCTGCTCATCATTTTCATGCTATTTGCTTTAACAGTGAAACGGCTCTTATTCCTGAGCCCACTATCGAAAGTTTACAACTCAGATTTCGACACATTATCCTCCTTTATGACACGGATGAAACAGGACAAAGAGAAGCCGAACGCCAGGCAGAATTACTCTCTCATCGCAACGTGTTGAGCTTGACTCTACCTTTGGCAGGAAGCAAAAATGAGAAAGATATATCAGACTTTTTCGCTTCGGGTAAAACCGAGGCAGAGCTTAGAGCCCTGATAACTCATAGGCTATCGGAAATATATACACAAACAATGATGATGCTACGTTCTTGTGAGATAGATTATGACAACCCGCCGGATGCTTCCAAAGCCATAGTGTCCGTAAAAGGTGTCCCCCTTGGGACACAAGATAATCTTCTCTGTGTTACGGGAGGTGAGGGCACAGGGAAAAGCAATTATATCTCGGCTATTCTTTCCGGAGCCCTTGGCATAGAGCGTTTGAATCCCGAACAAACCTTGGGCTTGGAGGTTACAGCTAACCCCAAAGGCTTGGCTGTATTGCATTACGACACAGAACAATCGGAAGCTCAGCTGTATAAGAATTTAGGCAAGACCTTACGAAGGGCTTCTTTATCAACTGTACCTGAATTTTATCACTCGTTATACCTTGCCTCCTTCTCTCGAAAAGATCGTCTCAAACTGATTCGCGAGAGTATGGATTTGTTTCACCACAAACATGGAGGTATTCATCTGGTTGTAATTGATGGTATTGCAGATCTCATACGCTCGGCCAATGACGAAAGTGAGAGTATTGCCATAGTAGATGACCTCTATCGTTTAGCCGGGGTTTATAATACTTGCATTATTTGTGTGCTTCACTTTGTTCCCAATGGTATCAAACTCCGCGGTCATATCGGCTCAGAATTACAACGTAAAGCTGCGGGAATTTTATCTATTGAGAAAGATGATAACCCCGAATATTCAGTGGTAAAGGCTCTGAAGGTAAGAGATGGCAGTCCTTTGGATGTGCCGATGATACTTTTTGGCTGGGACAAGGATTTAGATATGCACGTTTATCGAGGGGAGAAATCAAAGGAGGAGAAGGAGAAGCGTAAGACAGATGAACTTATTGCTGTTGTGCGAGAAGCGTTTAAGCATAGCCACAGACTTTCATATCAAGAACTCTGTGAGGTGCTGATGCGAGAGATGGAAATCAAGGAACGTACTGCCAAGAAGTATATTGCTTATATGAGGGAGCAGGAAATTCTGACTCAGGATACAAGTGGGTATTATCAAAGAGGAGAGTTATGTCGAATTTAGAGAATCAAACCGAAGAACTCTGGCAAAAACGCCTGTTTGAACGTATTTTATCTCTAGAAGAAAAAGTCGACCATCTGCTCGTTCTACAAGAGCAATGGATCGACACAAAGATTCACCCTCCCTTAAAGCCCGAGTATCTTGACATTATCGATGTATCTAAACTTCTTAAAGTGGAACAGAAGACTGTCTACAACTGGGTTTGGTCCGGTAAAATACCCTATCTTAAGGCTAATGGACGATTACTCTTTAAGCGAAATGAGATTGATGAGATGCTAGAAAACGATAGAATATTGGAGTAGATGTTGCAACAAATAGAATATCAGAAGTTTGCATGCTCGAACTTAATTGTCTAAATTTGCAAATGGGGACGAAAAGTGTCCCTATTTGCAAATTTGAGCAATAGGTAGATTGCCTGAAGATGGTTTACGGAACTTTTATTGAAAGTGTGCTTGCAGAGGGACGACTAACATTCTCTCGCGAGGAACTAATTAGTCGTGGAGTATCTCCTGAGTTAGTAAAGAGAACTATCTCTAGATATACTCAGCTGGGTAAACTATATTCTATCAGACAAGGTTTTTATGCAATTGTTACTCCAGAGTTTAGTACTCAGAATAGAGTACCAGAGGTGTTATTCATTGATGACTTAATGAAATACCTACATACTCCCTACTATGTTTCTCTATTATCTGCCGCAGCTTTACATGGTGCCGGTCATCAACAACCAATGAGTTTCTTTGTAACACAATCAGGCACAAAAATTAGGAATATTGAGACAGGAAAGCATTTGATAGATTTTACTTTATCCCAACATTGGGAAAGTGAGTCTGTTATGTCATTAAAAACAAGAACGGGATATATCCAAGTTTCCACACCAGAAGCAACAATCTTCGATTTGGTTATATCTCAAAAGAAAATCGGTTTAGGGAGAAGTATTGAGGTTATTCAAGAACTGACTGATATTATACAAAAGTCTAAAATGAGATCACTAGTTCGTTTCTACCCTGTTGCGATACGACAAAGAGTAGGGTACATCTTGGACTTCATTGGTGTAGATTCAACAATAATAGAATCTTCTCTAAAATCTGAAATCCTACATAAGGTACCTTTTTCTCTGTCTAAACCAAGAGTTGGTACAGCTGACGAAAAGTGGAAGGTTATAATGAATGAGACAATAACAACGGATATCCTATGATTCCTCAAAGATATATTATAGAGTGGCGACATATAGCTCCGTGGACAAATGATGCCCAGGTAGAGCAGGATTTGGTAATTAGTCGAGCTTTAGTTGAGATGTTTCAATCTGAGCTGTTGCGCAATGCTTTGGCTTTCCGAGGAGGAACAGCCTTGCATAAGCTATTTATTGCTCCCCAAGTGAGATACTCTGAGGACATTGATTTAGTTCAAATCTCATCAGAACCCATAAAGCCAATCCTTATGGAAATCCGTAAGCGGTTAGCATTCTTAGGGACAAAACGTGTCGTTAAGCAACACATTCATAACAACACGATATTGTATCGATTTGAATCAGAGATGCCTCCTATTGTCAATCTCAGACTTAAAATAGAAATCAATACACGAGAGCACTTCAGTGTTCTGGGACTACAAGACTTCCCTTTTCGTGTTGAGAATTCATGGTTTTCAGGAGAGACCACCATCAATACATACAAATTAGAAGAGTTATTAGGAACAAAGTTGCGTGCATTGTATCAACGTCGCAAAGGTCGAGATCTCTTTGATTTGTATTGGTCTCTCAAGCAAGGAAATGTTGATTTAGAACAAGTATTGGCTTGTTACCAAAAGTATATGGAGTTTGTCGTAGACAAAGTCCCTTCTAAAAAACAGTTCTTAGCGAATATGGAAGATAAGATGCAGGACGAGGAGTTCCTCTCAGATATGAGAGCTATTATTCGTCCAGGGATAAATTACTCTCCGCAGGAGGCTTGGACACTGGTAAAAGAGAAACTAGTTGATTTGTTATAATGAATCTTGGCACAATCATTAGTAAAACAAATTGTGGCAAGCCTTTACTATTAGGCTTGCCACAATTTATTTTTATATTTTCCACTTGGGCTTAGAGATTACCACACGACTCATGATGCCCGGGTTTTCTGGCTCGCTCTTCTTAGGAGCGTGCATAGAGGACTGCGGCGTTGTCATGTGTTGGGGCAAAGTGTGAGTAGACTCTTGCGTTTCCCCTTGAGAGGTCGTGTTTTGTACTCCTCCTTGTTCTTGCCTCTTCTTCTCTCCATCTTTGATTTCTTCCTTCTCAGGCTCAGGCGGAGCAAGCTCTAAGGCAATTTTTCGGTCGAGTTCGGCAGCTTGTCCTTTGAGCAAACGCAGTTCGTTCTCCTTCTTCCACGATCCATTGGCAATTGTCGTGTACACCCCAATATCTGCCGTCGCCTTGGCAAGTTCCTTCTCATGCGTCTCAATGACCTTAGGGATACGTTCGAGGGCATTGACAAAGTTAGCACAGGCAAGTTTAGGATCACTGGCGAGCTTACCATTGTTATAGGTGTAATAGATACCTTCCTGCCCTTTGACAAAAAATCGATTGGACGACATCTGAAAGAGGTCTTTCATGGAGCTTTCTGTCTTTACCATGATAGAGAAACCGTAAATCTCTCCGATTTTGTGGTGTTCACCGTTGGTGCGGGCTTTCTCTTCAATCTCCCGCAAGCGTGCTACCATCGTCTTGATGTCGGCACCCTCTTCTACGCCTTTGAGGACAAGTTTATTGATGGGATTGCCTTCTTCATCACGCTGTACTCGGCTCTCAAATGTCACCATATCGGCTTTTGCCTCTTCAACACGCCCCGTGTGATACTCCACTGAGTGCTGCATCTCAGCCAATTTACCGCTGGCGGCATCACGCTCTTTGAGAAAGGACTTACGCTCTGACTCAAGAGCTGTTATCTTCTTATCAAGCTTGGCTTTCTCCAAAAGGTCTGTATTACCCGAGAGTACGGCCACATATTCCGAGAAGTTCATACCGCTATCCTCGTCCATAGAACCCTCGTCAATCGTACGAGAGCCGAGCGTATTTGTCTTGAGCTGATTGATGAAGAGCTGCTTGTTGTGCAGGAGATTGAACTTATAGCTATCTAATGAACGCTCAACGGCATAGATAATGACATCAACCTTATTGTCGGCAAACTCTTTGGCCACAAGGTTCCCCTTACGGATAGCCCGTCCGTTGCGCTGCTCAAGGTCTGAAGGACGCCAAGGCGTATCGAGATGATGAATCGCTACCGCTCGCTGTTGGGCATTAACTCCCGTTCCAAGCATTTCGGTGGACCCGAACAGGATGCGTATACTTCCCTTATTCATACCCTCAATTACTACTTTTTTAGTCTTCTCATTTTTGCATTCTTGAATGAAACGGATCTCTGATGAGGGTATGCCATAGTCTTCAGTGAGCTTACGCTTGATTTCCGAATAGACATTCCACTCTCCGGGCTTGTAAGTCCCGAGGTCAGAGAAGACAAATTGCGTTCCTTTTTGTGCCTTGTACTTTTGATAGTAGTCGTTAAGCATTTTGGCGCAGTGGGAAGCCTTATTGTCGATGTGGTCTTCGTAGGCAGGATCAATCATGCGTAGGTCAAGACTCATCTTCCTCGCGTAGTCGGTTGCGATAAGCATTTTCGCCTTTTCCTCTCGTTCGCTCAGCGGTTCGCGTCCTAAGACCGTGGCATTGCCCGTCTTGGCAAACTCCATCAATCGTTTGATGAAGTCCTCCTGTTCAGGCGTTGGCGGAATGTTATGTAGTATCTCGTTTTTCTCTGGTCGGTCGATACCGATATCCTTAGCCGTACGGAAATCGCAAATTTCGCTGTAAAATCGGAATATAAGGAGCTAATGATTTGATATTGAGTAGATAGTGATATGTCTAATCAACTAAGGGGAACGGATAAGAAACGAGCGAGGTGCTTCTTGCTTCTTTATTTTGCAACTTTACAAATATCCCTTACTTCTTACTTGCAAAGGTACTGATTATCCGATGAAAAACGATTGAAAATAAAGAAAATCGTTGCTCTCGTCAAATAATCTTCTAAATCTTTCGTTTTTAACCTCTTGATGTTGTACCTTTGCATATAACTACTAACATCATCACTATATAAAATCACCATATTATGGCAATGAATAGGATAAAGGCTGTATTGCCAGAAAAACAACTAACAAGTAAATGGCTTGCCCAAGAACTGGGAAAGGCAGAAAACACGGTTTCTCGTTGGTGTTCTAATAAGGTGCAGCCTTCTTTGGAAAATCTTGTAGAGATTGCCAAAGTGTTAGATATAGAGGTGAGAATGCTCATCACTCCTACGAAAGATAAGTCGATATAAGCTACATACTATGGCTAAGAAGAAGAAAATCGAAGAGGTGGCTACACCCAGCCTCGAAACCATACTTTTTAACTGTCGCGAGTATCTCCGCAGTAATGCTTCACTCAACGATAAGCGAGACTTGCTGCTGACGCTCGTTTTCCTTCGCTTCATTGGCGAGAAGTTTGAGGACGAGCAGCAGGCTCTACGCCAGCAATGCCTCGATAATGGCATGACCGACGAGGACGAAATCAAAGACTTCCTCGACCAGCCTGGTATGTATAGCGGTGTTGCCTTTGTGCCTGCTGCAGCTCGCTGGGGAGACCTCATTCTGCTTCCCCCGACAAAGCTTAACGCCTCCCTCGACGATGCTTTGAATGCTCTGGAAGATAGTGGCGAGACCTTCAAGGGCTGTGTGCGTTTGGGGCTCTTCACGAGCATCAACCTTGAGGCAAATGTCATCAAAAAGGTGATGGACGAGGTAAGTAAGATTTCGCACAAGACGTTCGGTACAGAGCGAGACCTCATCGGTCGGGTGTACGAATACTTCCTCAAGAGCTTTGCCATCAACGCCACTAAGGAGGAGGGCGAGTTTTATACGCCTCATGATATTGTAGAGCTGATTGCCGCCTTTATCGAGCCTTTCGATGGCACGCTCTACGACCCTTGTTGTGGCTCGGGCGGTATGTTTGTGCAGTGTGCCAAGTATGTCGAGGCGAAGCAGGGCGACATCATGCAGGTCAATGTCTATGGGCAGGAGGCAGACCCAGCCACCTATCGCTTGGCAAAGATGAATCTGGCGATGCGTGGTATCTCGCACCACCTCGGCGAGCGCAATGCCTCCACCTTTACCAATGATATGCACCGAGGCTTGAGCTTCGATTACATCATGGCGAACCCACCCTTCAACCTCAAGAAGTGGTACGATGTCTCCCTCAGCCACGATGCACGTTGGGCTGACTATGGCTTGCCCCCCGAGGGCAATGCCAACTATGCTTGGATACTCCACATGCTCTCCAAGCTCCGCCCACAGCGTGGTGTGGCTGGCTTCCTCTTGGCCAATGGGGCTTTGGGCGATGCCGATGCCGTGGGCATTCGCCAAAAGCTCATCGAGGCGGATAAGGTAGAGGCGATTGTCGTGCTGCCCCGCGAGCTTTTCTATACGACCGACATATCCGTTACGCTGTGGATACTCAATCAGAACAAGCGTGGTGGACGCTGGCACGACCGCAAGCTCCGCTCTCGACAGGGCGAAGTGCTATTCATGGACTTGCGTAGCTGGACGGACAATCCCGTCAAGGGAGAGCAGAAGAAAAAAGTCATGTTTACCGAGGAGCAAATCCAGCGAGCCGTAGCCATCTATCACCGTTGGCAGGCAGAGGGGACGGACGGAGCCAGCTATGCCGAGCCCGAACTCTATCGCTCGGTCGGTATAGACGAACTGAGGGCGAATGGCTTCTCGCTCATTCCCAGTCGCTACATTGAGTTTGTAGACCGTGATAGCCATATAGATTACCAACAAGTGCTGAGCCAGACGGCAAAGTGCGTGGGCGAACTGCTCCAGCGTCAAGAGCAGAACGATAAGACCCTCCGCAAAGCACTCCAACAACTCGGCTATGACATCCAATAAGACCAAGTGGGTACGCCTCGGGGATTATATTGAGGAGGTCGACGAGCGCAATAAAGAAGGGTTTGACTATCCGTTCTGTGGTATCAATAAGGATAAAACCTTCATGCCGACAGTGGCTGATACAAACAACTTAGACAAGACTAAATACAAGTTGGTTACACAAGGTACATTCGTATTTAGTGGTATGCAGACAGGGCGAGATGTTTGTATTAGAATAGCTTTACAGAGTGAAGAGGAAGTAGTCCTCATTTCTCCTGCATACACAACTTTTAGAGTAAAGAGAGAACTTGAACTCAGACCTTTGTATTTGTATATGCAATTTATCCGTTTTGAGATGGATAGGTATGGCTGGTTTCTGAGCGATGGAAGTATTCGGTCGAATTTGGACTGGGATAGATTCTGTGACATTCGCATTCCCCTGCCAAGTATGGAGGTGCAGCGAGATTTGGTGGCGACTTATGAGGGCTTGAAGCGTCTTGCCCAGGACAACGAAGCCTTGATTGCTCCGCTGACCGAAGCCTGCCAGGCATTCATCGTCAACTGCAAACGCCAATACCCCTCCGTCCCCCTCGGAGACTATATCGAGGAGGTGGACGAACGCAACAGAGAGAAAAAATACTCAGTAGAGGACGTAAGGGGGATGACTATCACAAAAGAAGTAATTCCGACCAAAGCAGACTTAAAAAACAGCGACTTATCGAATTTCAAGGTTGTGCGACCTCGGGAATTTATTTACAATCCGAGAACACACGGAAAGAAAATAGGATTGGGATTTAATGTGACTTCAAAGCCTTTTATCATTAGCTGGAATAACATTGCTTTCAAGGTTACAGCTATCGACACGTTGCTCCCCGAATACTTGTTTATACTGTTTTGCCGTTCTGAATGGGATAGGAATGCCTGTTTTCGTTCATGGGGTAGCTCGACTGAAGTTTTCTCTTGGTCTGCTCTATGTGAAACAATTATCCCCTTACCGTCCCTCGAAGTGCAGCAGTCTATTGTGAACCTCTACCATTGTATGGAGGAGGCGAAAAGCATAGCCCGAGAGGCTCGTGAGCGACTCACGACACTCTGCCCCGCCTTAGTACAACGTGGTATAGATGCCTAACAAGATGATACGACGGGTATGAGCAAGATTTCGATACGATTTTTCAATGACCGAGAGGTGAGAGCCGTTTGGGACGAAGTAGAGTCTAAATGGTGGTTTTCTGTGTTGGACATCATAGGCGTGCTGAATGACCAAGACGACTACAACAAAAACAGAAACTACTGGAAGTATCTCAAGACGAAGCTCAAACGAGAGGGCAGCGAAGTGGTTAGTGCCACTAACCAGTTGCGTCTGCTTGCTCCCGATGGCAAAAAGCGTTTGAGTGACACCCTTGATGACAAAGGCGTGGTGGCACTTGCTCAGAGCTTCCCCAACGCACGGGCGATGCGCTTCGTTGAGTGGTTTGTAGGCGGAGAAGAAACGATTGATGGGCGTAGTCGCTCCAAGGCTTATGCCCTCTTTGAGAGCGAGCTTTTGGAGGGGATCGAGGTCGGTACGGTGCGAGGGCTACAACAGATACATGCCTACCTCTTTGGCGGACTTTACGACTTTGCAGGGCAAATCAGGCAAGTCAATATCGCTAAAGGGGGATTTCAGTTTGCTATGGCTCAGTTTCTCCCCGCCACGCTTACGCAGATCGAGCAAATGCCAGAGCAATCTTGGGAACAGATAGTGGACAAGTATGTAGAGATGAATATTGCCCACCCCTTCAGAGAAGGGAATGGGCGTGCTACACGTATTTGGCTCGACTTGATGCTTAAGAAGCAACTTGGGCTGTGTGTAGACTGGAGTCGAGTCGATAAGTATGCATATCTCGAAGCCATGAGAGCCAGCGTGTCAGACGCCACTGCGTTGAAACACCTGCTACATCCAGCTATGACAGATAAAATTAATGATAGAGAAACCTTTATGAAGGGGATTGACTACTCGTACTATTACGAGCAGGAAGACTGAGCATTCCCCCGATAAATATGATAAGCCTATGAAGTTTTACGAAAGCGAGTACGAAGAAGCCCTCATCGACCTCCTCACCGAGGTAGGTTGGGACTACACACACGGTAGCGAGCTACACCGCACGAATAGAGAGATGCTGCTGATGGACGACCTCCGTAGCTTCCTCGAGGAGCAATACACCGAGCTGGAGAGCGAAGATGTAACGGGCATCATCGACCACCTCCGCCACACGGGTGGGCAGACGCACTTTGCCCAGCTACGCTCCACCTATCGCCTCCTCATTGAGGGCTACCGCTATACAAGACAGAGCGATGGGCAGGCTTTCGATATCGCTTACATAGACTTTGACGAGGTGGGGCGTAATCGCTTTCGAGTGGTCAATCAGTTTGAAGTGGGCTATGGGCAGGGGGGCGACATCCGCATCCCCGATGTGCTACTTTTCGTCAATGGCATACCGCTCTGTATCTTCGAGCTGAAAAACCCAACCGATGCCACGGCTACAATCGCCGATGCCTACGAGCAGATTCACACACGCTACAAGAGGGATATCCCCCATCTCTTGAGGTATTGCCCCCTCTCCTGCATCAGCGATGCCACACGCAACAACACCAAGCTCGGCACGACCTATACGCCCTACGAACACTATTATGCCTGGAAAAAGGTGCGCAACGAAGACCCAGCCGCCCAGAGCGGTATCGACCAAGTGCGTACCATCGTGGGCGGTGTGTACTCACCCAAACGTTTCTTGGAAATTCTGCGTGACTATGTCTATTTCCCCGATAGGGGGAGCGACCGAGAGGAGGAGGTCGTGTGTCGCTACCCGCAATTCTTCGCCACACGACAGCTGAGAGACCATGTGCTCAAAGCCTACGCCGAGGGCGACCGCCGTGGAGGTACTTATTTCGGAGCTACGGGCTGTGGCAAGACCTATACCATGATGTTTTTGGCTCGACAACTCTCGCTCCGCTCGCCCGAGCTCGGTTCGCCCACCATTGTGATGATTGTAGACCGAGAGGATTTGCAGTCGCAGGCTGGCAAACTCTTTCTCCGCTCCGAAGAGTTTCTCTCGCTCGGCTCGACCAAGATTATAGAGAGTCGTGCCGAACTCAAAACTGAGATGAGCCTACGCCCTTCGGGAGGCTTTTTCATTTGTACGATACAGAAGTTTTGTGAGGAGACGGGACTGCTCAACGACCGCCGCAACATTGTTTGCTTCTCGGACGAAGCCCACCGCACGCAAGTCAGGCTCAATACGACGCTCAAAGTCAAAGACAAGATGCCCGAGGGCAAAGAGGGCGATACGGATAAGCTGGGTGCTTTCGTCACCAAGCCCTATGCCGAGCTGCTGCGTACGGCTTTCCCCAATGCGACCTTCGTAGGCTTTACGGGGACACCTATTGACGACACCATTCAGGTATTCGGGCAGATTGTCGATAGCTATACCATGCAGCAGGCTGTGGCAGATGGCATTACCCGAGATATTAAGTATATCCCACGCATAGCCAAAGTAACCCTCGAGGCAGAGAAAGTGCAGCAGATAGATGCCTATTATCAGCAGTGTGCCGAGGAGGGAGCGACCGAAGCGGACATTGCTACGAGCAAGAAAGCGATGAGTGCGATGGAAGTTATCTTGGGCGATGACGAGCGTCTGGAACGCTTAGCAACCGACATTATAGCGCATTACACACAAGCCTGCGACAATCGTGCCGATGTCGTGCAAAAGGCGATGATTGTTTGTAGCAAACGGCACATCGCCTATCGCCTCCTCAAGAAGTTTGAGCAGCTTCGCCCCGACTGGTTCGTGGAGCGTAAGTCGCCCGATGATAGCCACCTGAGCAAAGAGGTGCTACAGCGACTCAGCCCCATGCCTACCATCGCTATGGTAGCTACCCGTAGCAGCAATGACGCAGCTGACATGTACCACTATTTGGGCGATAAGAAGCGTATCAAGGAGCTGGACGAGGCCTTCAAAGCCCCTGAGAGCAACTTCCGTATTGTCATCGTGGTAGATATGTGGATTACGGGCTTCGATGTGCCTTGCCTCACTTATCTCTACAACGATAAGCCTCTGCAGAAGCAAACTTTGATACAGACCATCAGCCGAGTAAACCGCAACTATCCAGGCAAGGACTTTGGCTATGTGATTGACTACATAGGTATTCACAAAAATATGATGGAGGCGATGCGTCGTTTCGGAGGTGAGGACTTCGGACCCAGCGAGGACGATGTAGCTCAAGCCCATGAAGCCCTACGCATCGAGTTAGAAGTCATTAGGCAAGTATTCTCTGGCTTTGACCTATCTCCCTTTACGGACAAGGGGGCGACACCCTTGGCACGCCTCGACTGCCTCTCTCAAGCTGCCGAATATGTGATTACGATGAGCGAGATGCTCCATGTAGACAGTAACAAGGGCGTACCTCAAAAGGTCGATGCCAAAACCTTCTTCCTTGCCCATGTGAAGCGACTCAGAGCGGCTTACGACATTTGTCAGCCCTCGAATGTCCTCTCACACGATGAACTCTCCCTCTCGCAGTGCTACATGGCTGTGGCATCGTATGTACGTAAAACTTCGGGCGAGAAACACGATGTGGAGAGCATGAATAGAGCTGTCGAACGCATGGTGTCGGAGGCACTGCGTTGCAACGCTGTGGTGAGCATCCTCGATACAGATGTGGAGGAGCAAATCTTTAGCCCTGAGTTTACCGAGCAACTCAAAGACATTAAGCTCCCTGCCACAAGGCTCGAGCTCCTCATCAAGATGCTTCGCAAGACCATTAAGGAATACAAAAACACCAATAAAGTAGCTGCCGAGCGATACGAAGAACTCTTACGTAAGACGCTGGAGGTTTATCACGAGCGTAGGGCTGCACTCTCTGCGGCAGAAGCCTCAGCCACGCAGAGCGAAGCCGTGAGTGCCATCATTGACGAAGCCACAAGGCAGGCGATGGAGTTGCTTCGTCAGTTGGGCGAGGATAAGGAGAGCTTCCGAGGACTGGGATTGACTTTCGAGGAGAAAGCCTTCTATGACATCTTGATGCACCTCAGGGACAAATACAACTTCGTCTATGGCGAGGACAAACGTGTAGGCTCTCTCATTATCAATGACAAGTGCAAGGCTCTGGCCAAGAAGATTAAAGAGCTTATTGATGTGCAGTCGTCCTTTACCGACTGGCTCAACAATCAGAAGATACGTGCAGACCTCAATCAGAAGATCTTCTTCTGTCTTCGAGCCTCTGGTTATCCCCCTCAGTACAACAAGGAGGTCTTCGACCAAGTGATGGAGCAGGTTGAGCACTTCAAGACCTACGCAGAGGAGTAGGGAATGTATAACAGAATTGTAAAATAAATAATAAAACAACCCTCTTTATGGATTACAAAAGTAAAATCACTGCTCTTTCAGATAGATATAACCCCGAGAGAACCCAAGTAGTAGAAAACAGGCAGTTCAGCAATAGTGACCTACGCTTGACAGACAACGACGTTATTCGGTATGTCAAAAGAGCAATGTGTGCAGTAGACGAGGAGTATACTAGAAGGACAAAACAAGCTGGAGAGAATGCTAAACTTCATCTGAGCAATGCACTAACTGATGTTTCATTTGAGTATCAAGGGTCTATTATGACCGATACGCATATTAGGGGAGCTAGTGATATCGACCTTTTGGTGCTTTGTGACAAATTCCACAGCACTGAAATAGCTAAGGTTCGAGACGAGATAAGCAGTCCATCTAGATATTACACACTACAAGAACGAGGCCTTCTTGAGAGATATAATCAGACCTTTTCTGCATATCAAGGAAATAGCCTCAGTGATTTGGCTAATCTTAGGGCTGATATTGAAAGAATAATGAGACAAACCTACGATGAGTGTGACACATCACACGCTAAAGCTGTAAAAATAAGGAATAAGCATCTACATAGGGATGTCGATATTGTTACTGCATCTTGGTTTCAATCCTTGGATTATGTTTTACATGATATGCGCAAAGAGAGGCTGGGGATCAAGATATTCAATAAAAATAAGGGGTATGCAGAAGGCCCAGATTATCCATTCTTGAGTATCTCAAGAATAAACTTGAGAAGTGCTGAAACTTTTGGCCGTTTGAAAAGAATGATCCGTTTTCTCAAAAATGTGAGAACAGACTCTAGTCTAAACATTCCTTTAAGTAGTTTCGATATCAATGCGATATGCTATTCAATTCCTATACGAGATTATGCAAATTGTGACTACAAGCAATTGGTTCATGTTTTGTGGCACACAATGTTTTATCTTTGGTATGATAAGAAAGAAGGTCAGCTAAAATCTGTTATTGGAGATGAGTATGTATTCCAAGGAAAGCCTGAAAAAGTAGAAGCATTAAAGATGTTAGAGAATGAGGTGTATAAGATCAAAACTGATTTAGAGAAAGCATGAAACCAAGGATATTTATAGGCTCTTCTTCGGAAGCATTAAACGTAGCCCAACGTATAAAAGATTTTTTCTCCCCAGATTATGAGTGCTTTTTATGGACGGATGATGTGTTCAAAAACAATGAATCTTTCTTAGAAACGCTGGTCAAATCTGCGAGTTTATTTGATTTCGGGTTTATGGTTTTCTCCGCTGACGATAAGGGAACCATACGAAATGAGCATTTTGAAACACCACGAGATAATATTTTGTTTGAGTATGGTCTATTCCTTGGCAGGGTTGGTTTAGATCGAGCCTTTATCATAGCAGAGGAAACGGTAAAAATCCCAACCGACATGCTAGGCATTACTCACACTCGATATATCGTAAAGACTGGCGATCAAGGAAAAAAAGAAGCAACAGATTCTCTAGAAAAGGGACTTGAGAAATTAAAAAAACAGATTGATGAGAATCTCAATTTAGGCCATCTAGGGCTTCTCCCCTCAACTGTAATTGCGATTTCTTACTTTGAAGGATTTGTTAAACTTGCAGCAGAGTGGATTATGAATAGTATCCCTAACATAGAGTTAGAAGGCAAGAGTTATAAGAAATGCATTCTTTACATCAAAATACCAGAAACTCTTGATGCAGATATAAAGAAAAGCGCGAAACTGTTCTATAAAAAACAAGGACTTCATGAAACTGAAATAACAACAGGTCATCGGAATTATCCTATACATTTTGAAGCAAAGGGTAATAGTAATGATACATTAGAAATCTATGATATGCCTACAATACTTAGCGGTATCGACAAAGCTATCGATATGTATTTTAAAGTAGGGCATATTGGAAAAACTAATCAACAGCAATTGGCAGAGGATAATGAGATGAATAACTTCAAACGGGTTCTTCAGTTATTGATTAACGGGGATGCATTTTGTCGCGAATGTGTGAAGATTATCTAAAATGTTATTCTTTCTTTCGATAATCAACGGTAAACTCCACAGCTTGCTTGTGCAGGTTGTGGAGTTCTTATTTCTTCTCTCGACTATCAAAAGCCATCGTTAGCTGTATTGCTTGTACTTGTAGCCTAATGATAGCTACGGAGCAGATTTCGAGCTGATGTATCATTCTTTGTGCTGTTTTAACCGAGTGGTAGCTGTTGAGCGTCTTGATGGCTTCGTTGTAACTCACACCGATGACTCTCAATCTAGTGATGATGCTGTCCAATTCTCTCAGATAGGGTTCGGCTGTCTTATCTTGTGTGATGACCTTAAAGGATTGATTTAAGAGCCTCCCTCTGACGTAGTCGCTCTTGGTCTTCGCTCCCGACTTTCGGTATAGCTCGATGAGCTTTTGCTGGTCTTCGGGCTTGGGTATTCTGATGTGCCATCTGTCCCATCTTGGGCAGGTGGCACATCTGCCGTCTGGCTTGTCTGTCTTCTTTCTTTTCATTGGTTTCGTTGTTCTTTAATCACGACTTCGGAGGTGCGGAGCCGCACAGGCGGTTCCCTATTCCCCATGCAAGAAGCAAGGGTCTTTGTGCGACAAATGGCAATTTGTGGTACAAAGACACACCTTGCTATGGACAAAAGAGGGATAGGTTCAATCGCTGATGGCTTAGCATTCAGTTAGTCATATAGTTCTTGAGTTCAGAGCTTGTTCTATAATTTCAAGATTGAGTTTAGAGGTCATTTCAGAGGTCGTTATATGACTTCAAAGCTAAGTTTAGAGGTTACTTTTGTGGTTGGTCTAAATAGACTAACTGACCAATTGACCAACTGACCTAAGTCTATGCTAACTTGAGTCGGTCTCAACCTACTTTCTGACTGTTAGAATGGGGTTATAATGCCTTTCGAGCATTGCTTGGATGTCGCTCTGTTTGTAGAGTATCTTCCCTCCTATCTTGTAATAGGCTAATGTGCCGTTGCTACGGTACTCTTGAAGCGTTCGTGTGCTAAGTTTGAGTAGCTCACAAACCTCCTCGCCAGTGAGGAAGACCTCACCGCCTAACATCGGGCGAGCCGAGGCACAATAACGCTCCAGCTTGGCTAATACACCCTCCATCATCTGCGTAAACAGCTTCATTTGAGGGTTTTCGCTTGTAATGATTTCATTCTCTGCCATAGTGCATTCATTCAGTTTTTGAGTTCAATGCTTCTGTGATGTCGCTCTCTTTGTAGTAGTACTTGTGCCCGACCATTGAAAAGGGGATTTTGCCCGTATCTCTGAGCGTCTGCAAGGTACGCTTGCTGATGCTCAACCTACGGCAGACGGCTTCGTTGTCGAGCCACGCTTCTGTTTGGGGCGGATTGCCGATGAGTTGCTCCACTCGGTGGATGAAGTCAGCAAATGAGGAGCGGAGCTGCTCCCACGCTTTGCCCTCTACGATGATAATTTTCATTGCTTCGGTTGGTTTTAAGTTGCGTTTCTGTATGGTGGCAAGTCGGGGCAGATGCGCTTGCTTGCCTTTTCTTTTGGAGGCAAAATTAGGGCTAAGCATGCACCTCTCAAGAGCCTCAGGAGGAGCAAGGAAATAGCGGGAAAAGGCAGGCAAAGGAGCAGGGTAAAAAAGGGTTTACTTGCGGTAATGAGATGAGGTGTCGGCTCGTTCCTGCTTATTGAAAATTGGGGTTCTCAATTAAGCCCTAAAGAGGGCTTTCCTTTGGGTATAAAGTAAAGCCTTGGCTACTCTATACCCAGAGGAGTGTCGGGGTAGTACCTAAGCCTTGCTTGCGTCCAAAGAGCCTGAGTATGTCGTACTCGTTCGGGCTTTTCTTTACAAAGGGCGGTCTTGCCGAGCAAGGTGGGAGGTAACGAATACGACCGCCACAATACAAAAAGTCCTGCGGTGGAGATTCTTCCCTCCCTCCGCAGGACTTGACCTTGATAGGCAAACAGACCGCCCTTGTACCTTTGCCCGAAATGAAGACGACCTTAGGCGGTGGACGGCTCGGCTTCGTTAGCTGTGGCTCGCTTGCGTGGTGGGCAAACTCGCAGAGCCTTGCGAAGCGTCTGCGTCTGTTCGCTACCCATCAGTGGTAGCATCTCCTTGGCGATTTTCTGCTTGCTGACCTTGGCATATAGCTCTGTAGTACTGATAAAGCGATGCCCTAACATCTTGCTTACCGTTTCAATCGGCAAGCCGTTCTCCAAACAGATGGTTGTGGCAAAAGTATGCCGTGCGGTGTGCGAACTCGCCTCTGTGTGGGGCGAACATCCAGCCTTGATGAGTAGTTCACGGATTTTACGATTGAAGTGGCTGTTTACAGGGAACTCTCGGAAGTATAGTCCCTCTGAGCGTCCCTGCCCTACAAAGGCGAGAATCTCCTCGACAATGGGTAGCAGTGGCACGATACAACAATTCTGCGTCTTGGTGCGGTAGAGCGAGATGTATCTTCGTCCATCGCCGAGGGTATAGATGTCCTCCATCCGCAATTTCTTGAGGTCAGAGAACGCCAAGCCAGTAAAGCAACCCAAGAGGAATATCAGTCTGATATGATTGTCCACAGAGCGGTGCGGACGATAAGCCAAGAGCTTCTGGAGTTCGTCACCGCTGATCGAGTTGCGTTCGTAAGCAGGGGTGTCTATGTCGATGAGGTCAAAAGGGTCTTCTCTCACGACGCCCTCCATCAAAGCTCTGCGAATTACTTGGTGCAGGTGTCTGAGGCGGTTGGCAACAGAACTCACCTTATTGCCTAAGTCTCGGAGCATATAGAGGCGATAATCCTCTATCAGTCCCTTGTTCACTTCGTAAGGCATACATTCGCTTTGCCCCCTCGAAGCCAAGAAGCGAGCAAAGCTCTTGTAACTATCCCCAAATGCTCTTATGGTGGCTTTACTAAGCGATTTACCCTCATAAGCCCTCTTTGCCTCGCAGACCATTTGATATAGCTCTAAGATGGACTGCTGGGGCTTTGCCTTGCGAAGAAACTGCTCCTTGAGGTACTCGGCTGTGATGTATTGCTCCTCTCGGAGAATGCGTTCATAGAGTGCATTCAGTCCTTGCTCGACGGCATTCAGTGCGTTGTTGATGCCTTGAGCCTTAGGGGAGCTTGCTTTTACTCTTGCCCTCTGAGCGTTCCAATCTTCGGGGGCTGTTTGTTGCTTGGTAGAGAACGAAGCAGTCTTGCCATTACAAGAAATGCGACAACGGATAAGGCATAGCCCCTCCTCATTCGCCTTGCTTCGGTCGATAAAGAATAAAACTGAGAATGTACTTTTCATCGTCTTGGTTTAGTTGGTTAAACGATAGTGGGCAATCTCGGGCAGGATACGCTCTACATCCCGAAACACACGCTCGGGCGAGGTCTCGGCATAAACTTGCGTAGTCTTGATTTGACTATGCCCTAACATCTTCGACACGCTTTCGATAGATACCCCCTCGGAGAGGGTCATCTGTGAGGCGAAAGTGTGGCGAGCCATATGGAAGGTCAAGCATTTGTTGATTTTGCAGAGCTTCGCCATCTTCTTCAGGTGGATATTGACCGTATCACAGCCAGGAATGGGCAGAAGATAACCCTTGGGCGGTTCGTGGCGAAAGGCTCGGGTGTGAATGCCTCGGTACTGCTCAATGATGGCAGCAGCCTCGGGCAAGAGGGGAATGTGGCACACATTGCCTGTCTTGATGCGAGGCTTGCGTATCCAAGTCATACCACCCTCCTCGACAAGATGTTCAGCCGTAAGGTGGTAAATATCCGTGTACGATAAGCCCGTATAGCAAGCAAAGACAAACATATCCCTTGAAACCAGCTCATAATCTCCTAATTGCGTTTCATCAAGGGCAATAATACGCAAAAGCTCCTCTTTCGTAATGTAGCGTGGCGAACCGACATCCCAGCGGATAGAATAGCCCAAGAAGGGATAGGTGTCGATGATATGCCGTTTGTATAGGTCTTTCAGTAGCGAAGCCAGCATAGAGAGGTAGCCAGCCGTAGTATTGAGTTTGAAAGCCTTCTCTCGGGAGAGATACACTTCAAAGTCTTCAACCAAGGCTCTACCAACTTTCTGAACAGGCAAGTCGCTTACTCGATAGTGGTGCTTGATGAATGCCTCGAAATGCTTGCGAAATAGCAAAATGCACTTATACCTGCGTTCACTGCGGTCTATACCCACACGCTCTCGAAAGCGTGCCAAATAGCCCTCCAAATGATAGAGCAAACCTTGGCTATCGCTGTTAAGCCCGAATACAAGGGATTTTACCGCCTCTGCCGTAACATCTTCGCCTTGCTTACGCTGTAAGCCTTCAAAGGCTCGATGTACAGCGAGTTGTAAGCGGTCGAGTTCTGCGTTTACAGCTACGGCTTCGGAACTCTTGCCCACGAGTCTGCTCTTACGGCTATCCCATAGTTTGGGCGAGCAAGCAATTTTACAACTGAATTGCACCATTGTTCGCTCTACACTGAGGCGAGCCATAATGGGGCTTTTTCCTTCCTTACTCTGTGTGCCTCGCTTGAGGTAAAAGAGCAGTTTCAATGTCTTTTCTTTCATTGTCTTTTTTGTTTACAAAGTTAGACCTCTAAGGAATAGTTGTCGCTACGCAAAACATTGAAAACAAGAGAGAAAACATCATTTTAGTTACCACTTTTTGCTTGCCTCTTCCGAAGCCCCCAAAGGGGAACGATTTGGTAACTGAACTCGCTCTTTCAACTGCTCTTTTTTGCCTTTTTTCGTGGTGCAAGCCAATGCACCCAAACGAAAGAAAGGCTGTTAATCAAGCGGATAGCCTTTTCTCGCTTCCCCTTACTCTCAGCTCCCATATTTCCGCATAGAAGCTCGCAAGTTCCGGCACCTTAATGAAGGTGCGGAAGCGTTCCTTCTGAATGATTTCATTTGTCACTGAAAACTCATAGTCGGTGCTTTTCTTGGCAAAGACTGCTGCCCAAGCATCAAAGCTGTTGATACCTTGCTTTTCAAGGGCTTGCGGACGCAGGTATTTGAAGAGCAAATAGAGCTCGGTCAAACTATTGGAGATTGTAGTGCCGGAGAGGAAAGTCGCTCCCAAGTCCTTGCCCGACCGCTCCTGAATGGTACGAATCGCAAAGAGCATATTGAGGGCCCGTTGTGAGCCATCGGGATTCCCCAAGCCTGATACACGGTCATGACGGGTATTGAACATCAGGTTCTTAAATCGATGCGACTCATCCACAAAGAGGTGATCAATGCCCATCATCTTAAAGTCTACGGCATCGTCCTTGCGTTCGGCTATGCTGTCTTGAATGTCGCGGAGTTTAACCTCTAAGGTCTGCTTCCGTTTTTCCAAACCCTTGAGCATACCCCGAGAGATGTCCCTACCCTGTTGGCGTAACACCTCGAGGTTCTCTTCCACCGAGTCCATCTCCTTTTGCAAGATAGCCTGCTGTATTTCGAGGGCTTGAGGGATCATTCCAAACTGCTCGTGGGTAAGGATGATACAGTCCCAGTCGTTGTTCTTGATGTCGTTGAAAATACGTTGGCGGTTCTGCTTGGTGAAGTCCTCTTTACCGGGATAGAGGATTTTGGCATTAGGGTAAGCTTTGCGAAAGGTATCGGCAATGTCAAAGACATTCGCCTTTAGACCGATAATCATCGGCTTATTCACCAAGCCCAATCGCTTCATCTCGTAGGCTGCTGTACACATAATGAGAGTCTTGCCTGCTCCTACTTCATGGTCGCAGATACCCCCTCCATTGGTTTTGAGCATCCACACAGCATCCTTTTGGCTCTCATACAGGTCGGGAATCCCTAACCTCTTGAGGTCGAGGTTAGGGAAAGATTGATGCGAGCCGTCAAAGTTTGGACGGACGAAGCAGTTAAAGAGCTCATTGTAGCGATCAGCAAGTTGCTCCTTAAAGCTCTCAGGACTTCTTCCCAGCCAATCGACAAAGCCTTGGCGGATCTCTTCAATCTTGGCATTGGCTTGCTGTATTTTCTCACCATCTCTGACTTTGATGGTTTTCGTTTCCCCCGTGATCTTATCTACCACCTCCTTGTTCTTATTGATGTCGGGGATGGTATTATGTAAGGCATGTTTGAGGAGATGTAAACCATCATAGCGACGAAATTCCCCTTGCACCGCATACTTGTGCCAGATACTGGCATTCTTCCTATCACAGCTAATCGTGTACTCATCCATGTTGGAATGGTAACTGATACGAATGTCCGTTTCAAAGAACTCGGAGGCAAACTTCTCATATACACTACTCGGAATCCAACGCTCTCCGAAGTTAAAATCAAGGTCGCTAAAAGGAATTGGCGTTGGACGAGCTGCCATGAGTGCTGCCAAGCTCTGCCGGCCTTCCTCATGGTCGGGGTGGTCAAGCAACCAAGAGGCAAGCCTATCGGCTTTCTCAATCACATTGCCTGATACGAACTTGTCGGCAACCTCATAACCATCTATCTCGGGATTGAAATAGATGCGTCCTTCCAAGGCAGAGAGGATATCCGACTCTTCCATCTCAGGAAGCAGAGAACTCATATAGTCAAGTTCTACCGTTCCGTACTTATTGAGCGAAGCACTGAGTGCTTCCAAGGGGGCGGCAGCAATGGTGAGTTCGGATGTGGAGAATGCCGTTGGATGGTCAAAGATATCGGCTTTGACAAATTGACCATTTTCTGACCTTTCGAGGAAGAGCATCTCTACCCCTGTGGCATCCATCTTGATGATATCGATATTGCTCTTCTGATTGAAATGTCCCCAGCGAGCGACATAGCTATCATATAGTCGATTGAGTTTGCTACGCTCCTCTCTTTCTTCGGAGTGGTTGATTGCTTCATAGTCGTATAGGCGATGATAGCTCTCACGTACCTCAATATAGGCTTTCAGTCTTGACAGCTGCGCATAAGGCAAATCCATCGGATTGAAAGTCGGATGCCTTTTCAAATCGGAGATAAACCCCACTTGACCATTTTGTAAGACGATAGAACCATCCCTCAAATGTGAATCGGGAGCAGAGAGAAAAGGGCGAGGAGAAGCGTCAAAGATTTTCTTAGTCTCGGTAGTGGATGGAGCCGAATAAGACTCGTTTTCATTTGCGAAATCGAAGAGGCTGCGTTCGTAGCCACTTGCCACTCCCCCTTTTTTGCCGGCTCTATGACGACGCGGTGTGGTTAAATGACCGAGCTTTGTTGCAGGAGTTGTGTCCGATTTCTGCTTGGGCGCAGGGATAGGTTCTTTAATACTTTCGTTGAACAGTGCCACCTCTTGTGTCCATAGCGTATACTCCTCAGGAGCAAAAAGAAAAGTTTCAGACCAATTAGGGTTCTCCATTATGGGATGGTGGTCATCGTCAAAGTAGACCGTTTGCCCATTCATCTCTCGGGGAGGTTCTACATCTGTTCGTATTTCGGGGACCTCCTTCTGGTATTGATGGTGTAGCGTCAACGTAGGAACACCTTCGGGAGCGGACTCCTCTTGAGAGGGGAGATTAACCGTAGGCTCTTGTCTTTCTTCTGTATGCCCTACCTCAGTTTCTCCCTCTTTTGTCTCTTCTTTCTTCTCTTCAACCACAGATTCCATTTGGGGAATAGTTTCTTTAGTATATCGTCCTCGGACAACTTCCTCGAGTTCTGCGATTTCGTGAAGTTTCTTAGGTTTGAAGTATAGATCTCGCTCTATGCCTAAGCCATGTATGTTGACTTCCGCCATCTCATCGAGGGACATAATACCGAGTTCCCATTCGTAACCCATGGTTACAGCACCGAAGCCGATACGCTCTTTGGGGTCATATTCGAGCAAATAGGCTGTGTAAGCCCCCATCGGAAAGAAGTAGCGGGCATAGGCAATTTTATTTCCGATCAGTTCCCCTTCAGTGCTGTAGAGTTTAGGTAGCTGTTTCTCGATGCTCTTAGGCAGGAGCGTGTAGGCATCATTAATCTTGTCATCCAACTCTGCTCCTTTGCCTTTTTCCTCTTTGGACTCAGACAAGCCTGCTGTTACACCCAATTGACGGAGCTTCTTTTCGGCTTCAGCCTGTCGCTCTTCCTCTGTCATAGCGATGCCTGTCTCATACAATTTTCTGTCAAAACGCTTCTTTATATCCTCTGAGAGCTGAAAGCGTAGGCTTTGAGCCATCTCTTCAATACCGCCATCGAACTCATAGACCCACGTGGGCTTGCCATAAGGGTCTGTACCCATTGTACGACTTGTGGCGATGGTGTGCTTCATCACTTCCTGCCACTCGCCCTCAAAAAGAGAACTGTGATTAAAGGCAATAGAGAAGCCATCACCTTTGGGTACCGGGAAAGTGCTGACAAAGGCTTGCTCCATCCCTTCACCAATATCTTTACCTGACTGCTTTTGCAGGACAATGAGGTCGCTTCCGACCTCTGTGCCGGCAGTCTCACTGAACATACCCGAGGGTAGGCGAATAGCCGAGATGAGCCGACTGTTTTGCATCAGGTAGCGACGGATAGGTTCGTTACGTGGGGCATCGAGGACGCCTTGTGAAGCGATGAAAGCAAGTAGTCCACCCTCTTTGAGCGTATCCAGCCCTTTAACGAAGAAATAATTATGAATGGCTCTGGTAGATTCGCTCTTGAGTACATCTTTACCCTTGGTGTAACTACGGTCGTAGACCATAAAGTCTCCAAAGGGGATATTACTTGTCACAAGGTCGTATCTATCCTTGTCCTCCACTTCTCCTATTGCCTCAAAGGGTTGGTTCTGCACGAAGATATTCCCCTCACCATAGGGGTGAAGGGCTTGTGAAATGCGAGCTGTCAGGAGGTCTTTCTCCATGGTATCGACAAGACCTGCCTGCTTGGCAAAGGTCTCGGCAAAAGCCCCCATGCCTGCGGAAGGATCCAAACATCGCTTAATGGTAACCCCTGTTGTTGCAATGGAGTCGGCAATAGCTGAGACAATATGTGTGTCCGTGTAGAAGGAGGTGAGCACACTCGCCTTGATACTATCCCAATAGCGTTTGGCGGTATGGGCATCTATCGCTTCTCGATAAATGAGTTGCTTGAGTTGTTGCGTGGAAGCAAATAGGTTTTGCTCTGAAGCAGACCAGTGTCGGATGTCCTCGGCTTGGTCACATCTGTTGAGAATACACTTGAGTCCTCCAAAGCCCTGATATCCTCTTAATATAGTTTTTTCAGCCTCGGTTGCCTCTCGACGTTCTTTCTCTAAGCGGAGTGCGACACGAATAGCTTCGGTATTAGCCTCTAAAACAACTTTCTTATTGTATGCCATAGTTGTAAATCAGATAAGGTTACACAGTCGATAGTGAAGAGCGCATCTTACACTATCGACTATTCGTTTTTTACGGTAAAAATGTCAATTCGATCTAAGGAAATAGGCTCTAAGGTCAATAAGTAAATCAAATAACCTGTGACATTTCGGATATGTAGTGATTTCGAAGCAGAATCAACTTCTAATCCTTTTGTCCTCAGAAGTAGATAAAAAGCCATCTGAAAGTAATATCTGCACCTGAAAACTCTCATGCCAAAAATCAAATGTGTCGATAAGCCACCTATTCACTTTCAAGTCCCGTGAAAAAGTCGTCTAACTTGATGATAAAGGTTGTCTAAAGTGATGTGACAGGTTAGACAAATCGATTTTGAAGATTAGACTGTCTATCTGCACGGGAATAGACTTATGTAGAACCGGCGTGTAAAAGAAAAAAATGTTTTATCCCTTCTTTTTCTTACCCTCAAACTCAAAGGTTGTACTGTTGTCGTCTTGGAGAACAAGTCGAGCATTGAACTTCTTACCGGCCTTGCTCACTAAGCCTTTGAGAATGGGTGTTCGTTTGGTATTGATCAGGTCTCTGAGATTATCCTCAGAAAGAAATGTGCCACAAACTTCTCGGAAGATGACGAAGCCACAGCCCTCATGTCGACACCTAGCAATCTTTGCATAGATACCGACACTTTCGTTACCACACTTGGGACAGCGATAAGTCGGGTAGCTCTTTTGTGGAGGCGATAGCTTCAAAAGCTCTTGACAGATTTGCTCGGTATACGCTGCAATACGCTGTCCGAACTCTCTGGCGGATGCCGAACCTGCTTCAATCGCAGAAAGAGCAACCTCCCATGTTCCTGTCATCTCAGCATTGGCGATACGCTCGTCTTTAACAATCTCATAGACCGAAAGTCCTTTTTCTGTGGGTACGATGCTTTTCTTCTCTCGTCGGATGTACTCTCTCAAAATCAGAGTTTCGATGATGTTTGCTCGTGTGGCAGGTGTTCCGATACCACATTCTGCCATCGCTTGACGGCTTTCTGCTTCTTCGACCTCTTTGCCGGCATGTTCCATAGCCGAGAGCAAAGTCGCCTCAGTATAGAGGGGCTTAGGTTTCGTTTTGTGTGTTGTGATTTCAGCAGAGCTGACCTGAAGAGTTTCTCCTTCTGTAAGGTTGGGAAGAGATGCCAACTGCTCTTCTTCATTTTCTGTCTCCTCTCCTTTGTTCTTCTCTTTATTCTCTTGGGCAACGGCTTTCCAGCCGGAAGATAAAATATGACATGGCTTCCAAGTATAGGAATGGGTACCATCCGAGAAGATGACCTGCATACGCTCCTCTTCTGAGTTCGGAGAGAAGGCTTCGATAAAGCGCGTAC
>JAUMYQ010000018.1 GCA_030528555.1 Porphyromonadaceae bacterium
ACTTTTTTCTCAAAAATGGGGTACCCTTGTAATAAGCTCTACATAAATAAATTAGATGTATTCATAAGAGAGAGGGAAATAGAGCATCTTATGCCCTCTATTTCCCTCTCGATCCGTAGCGCATGTCTGATATTAATGGCGACAAACGACTACCTCACCAGGCATCGTGTGGGTATTGCTATCTAGTTCTTTGATGATAAGCTTACGATCTCTGCCCAGCTCTCGATAGCGCAGGATGAGTAGCCGTCCAGTGATGATGGGCATGGTACGCAGCTCATCGAAGGGGAGTGTATTCCTCTTCCTCAAAAAATGCTCTGCCTCCAAAATATACTCGGGGTATAGCTCGGGTTGATCAGCTTTGGTGGCTAGGAAGTGTTTGTAGTACTTAGTCTGTGCTTGGCGCGAAGCTGCATCAGTCCTCTTGATATGTTGTGGCTCGAAGCGAACATCTGATATACTCTTGAGATGATAGCGTGTGCAGGCGGTGGTGTAGAGACGATACTCATGGGGGCTACCTAGGGCAAAGGCTGGCTCAAAGTCCAGGGTTTCTTGCACGAAGTCTACTTTTAGTCGCTCTTCTACGTCTATGATTTCTACGCCTTCTCGAGGCTGAAGATAGGCACTGTCTAAGGGGGCTTGCTCTATCGGACGAATAAGTACGGTATCTCCCTGATGACCGAATTGAAAATCTGTTTCCTTAGCTCCATAGATTACGAGGTCTATACCTCCTAGTGTTAGGCTAAGGCTTTGCCCCATAAGTGATAGGCTTGTTAGGGCAATGAGGAGAATTGAAAAGATTGTTTTCATTGCTTTGTGAGTTTTTGTGTAATACTTATTTGATTTAAAAAGGTATGCAGGATATTTTGTGGTCTTTGGGTATATATGGTGTTAGGGCTATGGCAATCTATTATAGGGCGATGAAGTAGAGCTTCTTGCTCGTGCGGTGCTGTAGGCGCAGGTAGTGCTTGCTCGAGGTATCCGTTTGGTAGAGCCAGTATCGACCAAGGCGTGGGCTGGAAAACAGCCCCCAAAAGCCGAAATATCCGCCCGAGGCCCAGAGGCGCATCCCCCAGAAAAGCTGTACGCCGCTCTCGATGTCAATTTCGTAGTCAGTGGCCGAAAATACCTTCTGTCCGGACTGCTGATAGAGCACAACCCCAGCTTCGTCCCAAGAGACCGCTTTCGGCGAGCGGAGGTATGGCCAGATGACCCCTACGATGATCACGGCTAGGCCGCCAAGCATCCCCTCTAGCCCACCCTGCTCAGCCACCAAAAAGTAGGCAAGGCCGAGGAAGACCAGCAGGCAAAAAACGGTTGCCCCCTTGATGAAGCCCGAGTAGCGAAATTTTTGGTACATAGCGTTGAGGGTTTTTTATAGGATTGCTTGGCTTACTGCGTGAGGTTGAAGCGCATGCTTACCCCGAAGGAGGTATTGCGCACAGGGAAAGAGGTCGCGCTAACGAGGGGGCGGTTGCTGTTCCACTCGTAGTAGGCCTTTAGGCTAAGCATACGGCTGAGGTCGTACTCTGCGCTGAGGCTGATGCGGCTATTGAGATTGCCTGCATTGGCCTGCGAATAATCCTCCTCTATCTTGCGGATAAGGCTCAGGCTATGGCGGTAGCTATAGTCTGCCCGTAGGTTGATGCCTTTGGGGTTGTTGCTCGCTGTTTGGTGACGACTTCGTCGGCCTCTGGCTGGGCTAAAGAGGGCGCGTATATCAGCGATCTTATAGCTT
Organism: Porphyromonadaceae bacterium; assembly: GCA_030528555.1. Classification (GTDB taxonomy): domain Bacteria; phylum Bacteroidota; class Bacteroidia; order Bacteroidales; family Porphyromonadaceae; genus Porphyromonas. Next base: position 1,736 of record JAUMYQ010000018.1, read on the forward strand.
GCTCCGAGGCTTACCTCGTTGCTGCTCGTTTCGATAAGGCGGAAGGCCGAGAGATTGAGCGTAATGGAGCGGTTTTTCCGCCATTGTCCCGTCATCGTGAGCCCATTCGAGAAGCTTACATCCACGCCAAAGAGGGGAAAGAAGCTCTCCTGAACTGTAATGGAGGCGATGTCGTAGGCGAGGCTTAGGCGAGGCTTGGGCGAGGCAGCATCAGGTACGAAGCCCAGAGCCGAAGCTTCGTTGCCCAGCCAGCCTGGAAATGAGCCGTAGTTGTCTATGCGGTACGTCCCCCGATAGGTGTGTCTTAGGGTGACGTTGGAGAAGAGTTTCTTCAGGGCTGGTATCTTGCCTAGACCACTATAGGAGATACTCCAGTTGGGCAGGATGGAGAGTAGGCGTGGGATTGGAGAGAGGGCAATGCCATCTGCCCCACCACTCTGTGTATAAGCTGCTCGGAATGCAGGGATAAGCACGGCGGAGCTATTCTTGTCCAGCTGATAGCTACCCTCTTTGATGGATGCTCCTCCCAGCCCAACCTCGCTGAGGAAGCCCGCATTGGGGTAAGCTCCTCCCTCTACCTGCCTTGAGAGGCGAGAGGCGATGCGCTCACGAGCTGCGAGAAATGCGTCAAATTGAGGAGAGCGGTAGCCGTCCTCGGCCTGAGGTATGGAGAAGAAACCACGCAGGCCAATGGTTGTCATGACGAAGTCTCCGCCGTATAAGCGTGGACGACCCTCATACATATACTGGTGCTCTATGCGATTTGTATGAGTGTGGTTGGCCGTTAGGTTGATGTTTAGATCCTTGATTGGCTGGAGCGTTGCTCGTAGGTCGAGGACAGTTGCTTGGGAGAAGATAGCTGGGCGGACGTTCTCCAAGTCGCGTGATAACCAGCCTTGATTGGCTGCTTCGTCTATATAGTTTTCGCCCGAGAGGCCGAGGGCGAAGCCAAGCCCTGGAGCCAATCCTGTACTGTGGTGGCTCTGTCCGAAGGCTGCCCCCACAGTGGGAAGGAAGCCTGGTAGCTGTGTCGATGTCGTTTCGCGGTAAGATAGCCCTATATCTTTGATCATTGTGAGGGTATAGACCGTTCTGTCTAGTAGATTTTGCCAAAAGCTTTCGCTAGCCTTCTTGAGGAGAGGCACGATCGTCAGGCTGATCTTTTGGCTATCGGCACGTAGCAGCTCGATGCTTTTGTCATCTCGTACCCGATATTTAGGTAGAGGGAGGATGCGCCCAGTGCTGTCCTTGGCCACTAGGCGCAGACGCTTTGTTCCTAGACCGTGGGTAACTAGGAGGGTAGAGTCAGGCTTGAGGGTGAGGGTCTTAACAAAGTTCTTTGGCTTGGTCTCTGTTTTTTTAGTCTTCGGCTTCGAGTTGGCGGTAAATCTCTGCTCAAGGGCTTTGAGATACTTACTCTTGGCGTAGAGACTTCTTAGGCGGAGTTGGACGTTACTCTCGAGGCTCATCTGGTTGCTTACCACATTGGGGAGGCGCTCGGTCCCTATAGCACTACCATCTGCTCCCAAGGCCCAGTTGTACATCCCCGAGTAGTTCATCTGAGCTGAGAGGAAGTTTAGGGTGGAGATAGAGCTTGTAGGTAGCGTGTAGGTTAGGGTTGTACTTTGAGTATAGCGCATGGGGGTGCCAAGATTGCGGATACTTTCGTTTACGGCACGCTTCCACTCAGCATAGCTATCTGGATTGAGTTGTTGATTGACCTGCACATGTGGCTCCTCTATGCGTGCATCTGTGCCAGTCGATAACCCAAAGATGAGGTTAGGGCTGAGGTTCCAATTGATATTGAGTTTCCTATACCAAACGAACTGTTGGCTAAAGCTCACTGGGAGTTTTGCCCCCTCCGCAGCATCGAGGTGGTTGCGCAGCTGTTCCTCCTCGTAGGAACGCAGCAGGAGGGTCTGGAGGTTGAGCCTACTTGGCCAGAGGTTTAGGCCATATTGCTTGAGGTAGTTCGCGAGCGAACCTTGGCCCTTGAGAGAGGAGAAGGGGCGGATAGGTCGCCACTGTGGGCTAAAATCGTAGGTTAGGCCTGCCTGCCAGTTCACCTGATGCTGGTATTCGATCTGTGGCGTCTGGCTCTCGGTGTAGCTGTGTGAGAAGGTCGCCGAGAGGTTGGCTGGGTCGTAGGGCATGGGTTCCTTACTGCGGATGCCGATGCTCGCGTTGCTTAGGCTGATGGAGCGAGTGAGCCGCCTGTCGAGTGCGTAGTCCAGCACCTCTTGGCGTTGCTGATCGCTCCTTGCACTCGAGAGGGCATCGGAGAGCAGTACGTCTTCGTCCATCGGGTTGTACTGAGGTGTTTGCCGCTCTTCGCTGATGGCGTAGTAGAGGGGTAAGGAGACCTTGGCTTTCTCTGGGAAGAATTTACCGAGCTCCAGGTTTGTGGCCAGGCTCAGGCTGCGGCGGTCTTCGAGCTGTCTCTCGGAGAGGGTTTGGTCTATTGCCCCAAAGCCAGCGGTCGACATTTGACCTCGTAGTGTTACCGAGCCGAGGTCCGAGAGTTGCATCCCGAGGTTGGCATTGGCCGCCCAGCCACCCTCTTCATGGTAGTCCCCTACACGTAGCTCATTGACCCACACCTCGATGCTACGCACCTGGCCACTGTTGTTCCTTAGTCCGATCATGATGGTGCGGACATTGGAGAGAGAGGGATTACCGAGGACGCTGATGCTATTCTTTGTTGCGGTGGGGTCGCTCTGAGTATAGAGGTCGTAGAGGGATGCTCCAGGCGAGGCCGTTGAGAGGAGGCTATTGCGCTGTCGTTTGAGGGTAACAAGCTCATCGAGGTTGATATCTACGAAGTTGGCATTTGGCCAGACGCGCCTCTGATCTGCCTCGGAGAAGCCGTTGTACTGGCCAGCAGCTGTTAGTTTCAGAGGAACAGAGTATTCGTAGTAATTGTTCCGGTAGTCCGACCCTAGGCGTATGAAGAGGGAAAGCTCGCCATCCTGCGTCTGCGTATCGTCTTCGACTAGCTGCTCGGCGTGGGCGAATAGCTGGAGGCGACGGTAGCGGCGCAGGTCGAAGCTCACGTTGCGGTAGACGGCCCGTGCATCGTCTGGGGCAAGTCCTCGTAGCTTGAGGCTCATGGCTTGCTCGTTGAGCTGCGTGCTCTGTGTCTGTTGGGCATCTAGAGATCGTGGCACACCTGGGGGGAGGACGTAGTTGATGGGCGAGCGGTCACCGTCCGCCTCGATATTGACAGCACTGACCGAAAGCTGCGCTGTGGAGATGGGGGCAACCCTGCCGTGCATGGGCTGGTCATACTGTCGCCAGTCTCCTCGTACCAGGGCGAGCGAGCCGAAGCGCAGATTGGTCTGCTCGGCAAAGCCCTTGAGGTATAGGCGCATGAATCTCATAGAGCGCAGGTCGGATATCCCCCCGATGGCGGAAGAGTATTGCCCAAGTGGCACCTTAAATTGGTACCAATTGACTCGGGAGGTCTGGCCATTGCGTAAACGTACCTCGGCCTCTCGTTTGGCTACAATGAAGTTTTGGCCTACTTGTAGGTCTTGTGGGCGGAGAGAGACCTTGTATTCGTAGTAGCGGTCTAGCTCGTTGAGATTGTTGTCTTGGTTGATGTCCTCTACATCGGGTGACACACGGCTCGCTACACTGTAGGCACTATTGCCACTGGCTTCGGCGGAGTTGCCCTCAGTGCCGTTGTAATATTTGTATCGGTCGATGATGGGCAGGCGAGCTGCGTCATAGTCCTCGCCTCGGTAGTGATGGAAGTTATCGCCCCCTGGGTCTCTCAGTGGGCTAAATGGGTCATCGCTCCACCGGCTCACGACTTCGCCCGAGAGGATGCCTCTGAGGCGACTTAGATAGCTTGCGTAGCTCTCGTGGCTATGCTCCTCGGTGGTGCTTAGGCCGTTGAGACCAACGTCCTGACGAGCTCGAGCCCCTGGGGCGTTATCGAAGGAGTAGCCCACGCTCTGTCTGGTGGGGATTTGTCCCCAAATCGTGGGTTGCATGGCCCCTGGTTCGCTAGAGACGGGGATACCATTCTCAAAGAACTTCTTCTCGTCTTTCAATATATCTTCCGAAATATCCCCAAGGTTGATGTAGAGGTCGCCTCCCTTGGGCGCACTGCCCTGACTGTGGACGAAGGGGTCCATGAGCCAAAATTCCAGATATTCGACATTACTGCTCTCAAAGTCCGCTTGGTCGATTTTGCGCATGATGCCTGCCCAGCTCTCTTCGGGCCGAGCGAGCCGCCCAGTTGGGAGCATTCTGTCCGTACCCAGATTGTAGGGCCCACGTTCCTCGGGATAGTAGCTTAGACTGAGCGTCTGGAGGAAGCTAATTTGGGTGGCGTTTAGGTCGCGATAGGGGAAGAGCTCTCGAAACTCCACCTCACGGACGAAGTGGTTGCTTACGAGGTCGGGGTTGTTCCTGATGTAGGATGGTGTCAGGCTGCTGCGCTCTCGGGTAAAGATGGGGTCGATGGTGTACCACGAGAGGTGAGCTCGGTCGTAGCCCGTGGCTAGATAGTCTTTTGGGGAGGCCAGGCGATGGTTTGGGTCGTAGGGTACGGAGGCGAGGCTCCAGGCGTAGGAGTTCATCAGGTCGATGGTGCTCCTTGATGACTCGAAGTCGTCTAGGTAGCTATTACCCTGGGCATAGCGGCTCTCGTAGTGGCCAGGCAGGAGGTGGGCGAACTCGGCATCAAGGCTAATAGTGCTCGGCGTGGAGAGGTCGAGCAGGGGGACTTTGTTCAGCACATTGGTTAGCCACTGGCTCTTGGCTCTCCAGCTGAGGTTCGCCCCCCAGAGAAAGTTGCGCATGGACTCATCACCGAGGTTTGTCTTGGTCGTTAAGGGGAGCTCCGACAGATACATGGCTGTCGCCCCGAGCTGTAGGTTGCGCGTTAGCTGGTAGCCCATATCCACCCCGAGCATCGTTTTGCGCTGCGTGCCGAAGCCGCCACCGTCCTCGAGGCTGACCTCGATGGGGGTACGTGCGTTCTGGATCTGGGTGTTGATTATTCGTACAATACCCGATAGGTAGTCTACGGTGTAGTCCACATTCTCCACTAGGGTCACTCCCCCAGCCGTGACGCGTACGGTGCCAGGCGTGACGTTGAGCGATCCGAGTGAGATTTCTCCACTACCTGCAGCCTTGTATTCGCCACGAAGGATGAACTTGTTCTTCTCGGCTACTTGTTGCGCCCGTACCTGAGTTTGGTTGTAGAGCTCACTATAGATGTATTCACTACCAGCACCCTTGTCTTTGAGCGTCTGGCCAAATGGCTCAAGGGTGGGGAAGTAGATGAGGCCGTAGCGGGTGTTGACTGTGAGCCCCTCGACATAGTCGAAGCGGCCATCAGCGTGTTGCTCCTGTCGGGCATTTAGCTTGTCGAGGCCCAGCACTTGTAGCAGCCGTTCGCCCTTGAGCGGTCCACTAGGCAGATAGGGCAGGTAGCTCCCAGTAGCATCGCTGCGGTAGAGGATCTCGAGCCTAAAGCCCTCGGCCTCGAGGTTGTACACCCCCGAGCCGAGGCTGTAGACATTACGCATCATGTTGCTCCAGTAGGGAGCTTCGGGGCTCATGTTGCTGCCCTTGATGAGCTTGACGTAGAGGTTCTCTGTGGCCTTGTCTGGGCGGTCGCTGGAGAATTCACCCACACGATACAGCTTGCCCTGGTAGGTGTATTCGTAGGCCACGGCCAGCACCTCGTCACTCTGAAGCTTGGAGGCGAGACTGAGGTAGCCGAGGCTGGAGTTGAGGTCATATTCGCTTTCGGAGAGCCGGCGAGCGGACTCCAGCTTGTCGTAGTCGCTGCCAGCGGTCAGCATACCAGACAGCCCTCGGCTCACTTGATCTATCTGGCGCAAGTCCGTTCGCTCTGCCACGGTACTGTAGAGGCTGTTGGCTTCATTGCGAGGTAAGGGAGAGCCTCCAGGAGTGAGGCTGATGTTGGGGCTGTGTACGCGCCCAGCCTCCCCGAGGTCGGTGAAGGCTACCACGTTGCGAGCATCGTCATAGCGACCGCGCTTGTTCGTCACCCAGACCTCAACTCGGTTGATTTGTACGGCCGAGCGGACGTAAGGTAGGGAGCTCATGGCCGAGTTGTACTGCTGGCGAAAGAAGTCCGAGAGGAAGAAGTGTCTATTCTCGTCATAGCTTGCTACGGACACTTCAAACTCTCTCGTCTGTGCTCCGCCCTTGGTGGCGATGCGCTTGCGCTCGGTACGCTGCTGGCTGGCGATCATGTCGAGGGTTAGTCGCCCAAACTGAAGCTTGCTATGGATGCCGAAGAGCGCACCACCGCCATTGATGAGTGAGTTTTTGGGCTGCATGGACACGTTGCCGGCCTCGATGAGCTTGATGATGTCATCCTCCTCGCCCTCGAAGGCGAGCTTGAGCTTCTTGGCATCGAAGTCGAAGGTGCTGGCCGTGTTGTAGTTTAGGTTGAAGTTTAGCTTGTTGCCGACCGAGGCTTGTACACCTGCCTGAATTTTCTCGTCGAAGTCGAAGAAAGTATTGCGCCGTGCTCGCTCATTGACCGAAGGGTTATCCGTGGCATTGCTCTTGACCCCAGCGGAGATCTCGGCCGAGCCCTGTAGACGCATCTTCACGCCACCTGGCCCGAAGATGCGCTCTGCCACACCCAGGCCAAACTCCATATTTAGGGGGTTGAAGCCCTTCTTCTTCTCCTCCTCGGGGCGGTTGAGCTGACCAAAGTAATAGGCATCGCTGCGCCGAGCTCGGTATGCTCGAAACTCCTCTGGTGTATAGGGAATGGGTACACCGAGGGGTACATCGCCAAGGTAGGTGGTTAGGAAGTAGAGGTTGCTCTGTGGGTCATAGTCGAAGACGGTGCGCAGGTTACTCGGGCGACGTGGAGCATAGACCGAGGGCTCGGTGAGGGCTTCTGCACTCGTCTGTGGCAGCATGAGGCGTGGGGAGACAACGCGCAGGCTATCTCCCGAGGCAGTTTGCGCTCCGAGCAGTGAAGCGACTAGGGTCTGCCATATCACGACGAACGCCCACAGCCAGTACCTCTGTGAGCAACCTCTATACCGAATCAATTACTCTAATTCTAAGACTATGACAAAGATACCGAAAATGTCCTTTCTTATTGTCCCTCTTCTGGGGGCACTGGTTGGGGAGGGTGCTAGACCTTTTTGAGGTATCTATGGCAAGCAGGTCTATTTGAGGGGGGAGAAAAGTTCGTTTCTATGGGATGGAAAATTGGTTTTATGAGGAAGGAAAGTTCAAATTCAATCACGATTTGTATAAATCGTGATTGAATTTATATAAACCGTGATTGGATTTGTATAAATCGTGTCACGGTTTGAAGTTTTCTTCCCGATGCTCGGAGTTTTCGATGTACTTCAATCGGTTTTATTGTCCGCTAGAAATGGCTTTTTACTCAGCAGTGGCAGGCGAGGGGCAAGCTATAAAGTGAGCTGAGCGAGCGAAACTTCATATTTTTATGGCAAACAAATACATCAAGACGACCATGCGCAGATATATCCTTGGCTTACTGACTACCCTACCCCTCTCCCTCATGGCGCAGCCCCTACCCCAGCTATCGGGAGTGACCGAGGGTAGGCTCGCTACCCCCACGTGCAAGGAGTGGCAAAGTCCACAGCATTACGCCCACGGAAAGGAAGCCCCTCGGGCTGACCTGCATTCCTTCGCCCCAGACGACCTGCCCCATAGGGTCCTTTCCGAGCACAGCTCTTATCATCAGAGCCTCGATGGTAAATGGCGATTTCTCTGGGCTCCTACTCCGAATGGCCGTCCAACGGACTTCCATCGCCCAGACTATGACGTGAGCCATTGGGATGAAGTCTCCGTACCGATGAACTGGAATGTCTATGGCATTGGCCAAGACGGCAGCCAAAAGTATGGGACACCGATCTACGTTAACCAGCCGGCCATATTCTACCACGAGGTTAAGCCGGGAGACTGGCGCGGTGGCGTAATGCGCACGCCCCCCAAGGATTGGACCACCTATAAGTACCGCAACGAAGTTGGCTCCTATCGCCGTACATTCGCCGTACCCAAAGGCTGGGAGGGGCGTAGGGTGTATATCAATTTCGAGGGCGTAGATTCCTTTTTCTACCTTTGGATCAATGGGCATTACGTTGGCTTCTCCAAAAACTCACGCAACCTAGCTTCGTTCGACATCAGCCCCTACCTTACCTCGGGTGACAACGTTGTAGCGGTGGAGGTTTACCGCAGCAGTGACGGCTCGTTCCTCGAGACGCAAGATATGTTTCGCCTGCCAGGTATTTTTCGCTCTGTATCGCTCTCCTCTCGCCCCGAGGTGCAAATACGAGATATGCACATCATACCAGATCTTAGCGAGGACTTTACCCAAGGGCGGCTACGCATCCGCACGCAGCTCTCCAACCTATCGCCCCAAGCCCTCAAGACTGGGCGGCTTGTCTATCAGCTGTGGCGTGTGCAGCTCTATAAGGACAATACCGATAGCCTCGTGCATACAGAGATTGTACCGCTGGGCAGACCGCTTACGGCTGGTTCGAGCCTTTGGCAGGAGAGCGTGCTGAGTATCGTCTGCCCCGAGCTATGGTCAGCCGAAGAGCCGCACCGCTATGTGCTGACGGCTGTCTTAGCTCCCCAAGAAGACCGCCCGATAGATATTACCTCCGCCTATACGGGCTTCCGCAAGGTCGAGATACGGGACACGCCAGCCGAGGCGGACGAGTTTGGCCGTGCAGGGCGTTATCTCTACATCAATGGTAAGCCCGTCAAGCTCAAGGGTGTTAATCGGCACGAGACCAACCCCAAGACAGGGCATGCCCTCACGAGGGAGCAAATGCTCCGCGAGATCAAGCTCATGAAGCTGGCCAACATCAATCATGTGCGTAACTCGCACTATCCGCCCGATAGATACTGGTACTATCTCTGTGATAAGTATGGTATCTACCAAGAGGACGAGGCCAACATCGAGTCGCATCTATATTATTATGGTGAAGCCTCCCTCTCGCACGAGCCAGAGTGGGAGGTACAGCACGTGAACCGCGTGCTGGAGATGGCCTATGCTGCTATGAATTCTCCCAGTGTGGTCATTTGGTCTCTAGGCAATGAGGCAGGGCCAGGCGAGAACTTCGTCAAGGCCTACCGAGCCCTCAAGGCTCTAGATACCTCTCGCCCCGTACAGTACGAGCGCAACAACGACATCGTAGACATCGGGTCGAACCAATATCCCTCCATCTCGTGGGTGCAGGGCGCAGCCACAGGGACATACCCCATCAAGTATCCCTTTCATATCTCGGAGTACGCCCACTCTATGGGTAATGCCGTGGGGGGGCTACAAGACTATTGGACGGCTATCGAGAGCAGCAACTATATCTGTGGCGGTGCTATCTGGGACTGGGTAGACCAAGCTCTCTACAACTACACGCCCCAGGGGCATAGGTATCTGGCCTATGGAGGAGACTTCGGTGACAAGCCCAACGATGGGATGTTTGTCATGAATGGTATCCTCTTTGCCGACCTCACGCCGAAGCCTCAGTTTTTTGAGGTGAGAAAGGTCTATCAGTACGCTGGCTTTAGCTCTGTAGCTCCCGAGGCTCGGCGCATTCGTCTCGTCAACAAAAATTACTTTACCGATCTCTCGGTGGGGCGTTACCTTTATTGGGCGTTGTACCGAGATGGAGCGGTGGTGGAGCGCGGACGCATAGATAGCCTGCCCCCCATTGCCCCACGCAGGGCGGTAGAGCTCTCTATCCCTTACGCTCATAAGCTAGATCCACGGGGTGAGTACTTCCTGCGTCTGGAGCTGCGTCATCGAGACGGTACGCCCTGGGCGAAGGCACACACAGCCGAGGCCGAGGAGCAGCTGCTTGTGCAGGAGGCCTCGAGGCTGCCGAGCCTCTCGGACGAAGCTGCCACTCGTGGTGGGCGGAAGCTCCGTGCTGCCAAATACAAAGAGAGTGATAGGTACCTCACCATCTTGGGGCGGGGGCTGGAAGTAGTCTTCGATAATGAGCAGGGTACGCTCCATAGGCTGAGCTACGGTGGGGAGGAGTATCTTAAGCCTGGGGGAGGTCCTCGCCTTTCCCTCATGCGCGCTGTAGCGGACAATGACATCTGGGCTTGGGCGCAGTGGGCAGCGGCTGGGCTGCACAATCTGCAACATCGAGCTGGCGCACCGACCATCTGTGCGGGGCGTGACGGCAGCATTGTTATCCATTACAGCGTTACGGTCCAGGCACCCAATGCCGCACGGCTCATCAGTGGGCGTGCCTCGGGGCGGTATAGTTTTGAGGAGCTTAGGGATAAGCCCCTCGGTGAGGAGGACTTTCGCATACAAGCCGAGCAGGTATGGACGGTACATCCCGATGGCTCGGTAGAGCTGCAGAGCAACATCGTGAGCAATAAGCCTCGCCTCCCCTTGCCTCGCCTTGGCTATGAGCTCATCATCCCCAAAGTGTATGACCGCTATGAGTATTATGGTCGAGGGCCAGTGAACAACTATGCCGACCGCAAGACCAGCCAGTTCGTTGAGCGATACGCGAGTCTTGTGAAGCATCAGTTCGTTCCCTTCCCCAAGCCGCAGACTATGGGCAATAGGGAGGAGGTGCGCTGGGCGAGCCTTACTGGGAAGGACGGCAGAGGGCTGCTCTTCGTCCTTGGCAAGCCTATGAGCGTATCGGCCCTACCCTACTCCGCTATGGAACTGATGCTTGCCCCACACCCCCACGAGCTACCTGAGCCCAGCTATATACACCTGCACCTTGATGCGAGTGTCAATGGCCTTGGTGGCTCGAGTTGTGGCCAAGGCCCCCCACTACCCGAGAGTCAAAGCCACGCTACGCCACAGCGTATAGCCTTTGCCATCCGCCCCTACAATAGGGCTACGATGCCAGAGGCAGCGAGGGTGCGCCTCACGGGCGAACGTCTACCTCTCGTTAGCCCTGCGGAGACGGGCTTCGTAAGCCTTATAGGCAACGAGGGAGAGAAGATTACATATATTATCCATGGAAGTGAACCCAAGGTTTATACCCAGCCAATAGATATGCGCAAGGGAGGGCTGCTCGAGGTCATGGGTGAGCACTGTAGATCTTTGGTGCAGGTACATCACTTCGTGAGACAGACCTCTGCGCCTCTATCTCTCCACTATGTTAGCAGTGAGGATATGCACTACGGCACGCCTGCTACGAATATGATAGACAGCGACCCAGCTACTTTTTGGCACACGGCCGAGGCGGTAACGGTAGCCAAGTATCCTCATTGGGTAGACTTCGATATGCAGATGCGCAGTACCATTATAGGGCTGGAGTATTTGCCACGGCAAGGACATGCCAACGGACGTATCAAGGATTATAGCGTGAGCATCAGTGAGGATGGCAAGGTATGGCAGGAGGTGCATCGTGGGGAGTTTGCCGATGGAGAGAGCAGGCAGCGCATTAGCTTTGGGGAGGGCTATACAGCTCGCTACGTTCGTCTCACGGCACTCTCTTCGCTTAACGGATCGGATGCCGCAGCCATAGCTGAGCTGAGTGTCCTTATCGAGTAGCCTTGAAGGGTAGGCAGAGAGGGTAGAGCTTTGTATCTTTTAGTAGCGATCTCATCCTCGCTCCGATGTGGAGCTAGAGGCTGGTCCTACGAGGGATGCACACATATCAATGTGCATCCCTCCGTTTTTGTTCCCTCTGTTGTGCTGGCACTTTCGTACTTCGGGGGCTAAATAGGGGTAGGATGTCGCTTGATCTACCTCTTGCAAAGAACTATTTCTAATTTGCTTATGTCGAATGTGTTATAAGGGTACCCCATTTTTTCTCAGAGTTCCCGAAGATTTTTTCGCTTCGAGGGGAGGTTGGGTAATGTGTTTATAAATAGATAGGTAAGAAAATATAGAGGTAACCTCCTAAGATCGTCCACCCGTTAGCACAGCCATAAGCCTTGGGCTGAGTTTATTGATGAATTTGTAGCCTATGATACAGACAGCAATAGTTAGCACGACCCCAGCAAAGTAGGCAAAGAGCTGCCAGTAACCCGATGTACTACCGAGGGTAGAAAGTATACGATTGATCATCTTGTTGATAACGAGCGTATGGGTCACATATACGAAGAACGAAGCTGGAAGGCAGTAGCGACAGAGCTTTATCCATAGATGAGGGAGGCGATAGGACCGTTCGGCTTGACTAAGCCGATACACCCAAGTAGTAGCATTCAGCACTAAGGCTATACCTAGTGGAATGTACAGGCGTATGAGATACTCTACCTGAGGATGCTGATTGTTGAAGAGGGCCAAGAGCAAGAGCACTGTGAGTGTTAGGGTGATGGCCCAGCGATAACGATGGCAGAGCTCCAAAATATCGACTTTGTTTCTACCGCAATAGATGCCAGCCCCTACGTAGAGTATAGCTGTACTTCCAAAGCCTGGGATAGGTAGCTCGAGCCCCAGAAGGTAACCGAGGTAGAGGAGCAAAATACCCCATCCTCGGGTGTACTTAAATAGGTAATAGAAGAAGGGCAAGATGAGGTTCATCCCGATGAGGTCACGGACATACCAAAGGGGAAAGTTGACTGGCTCGATAAGGTGCCTCCACAGAGGCGTGGCTAGCATTGCTAACTCTTCATCATAGACCTCTAAGCCAACTCGACCAGAGAGCTTGACCTTGAGGAAGTAAATCCCAAGGCAAATTAAATTCCAAAGGATGTAGGGAATGAGGAGGGTGTGAGTTTTCTTTTTAAGGTTATGGAGGTAGAAGCTAGGTGTGTAGTCCTCTTTGTACAAAAGCCAGTAGCCTGAGATGAAGAAAAAGAAAGGAACGGCTACTCTGCCGAAGGAGTGTGATATTAACTCACTGATAAACAGATAGATATACCCCCCCCCATTTGTTGCGCTATGGATTAGTTCTGAGAGGCTTAGTGGCAAGGGTACGGGATGGATAACGTTGTTTAGGGTGTGGATGAAGACTACGAGTACCATCATCGGCCACTTGGCTAGGTCGAAGACGGTAGATTGCTCCTTGAGATAATAGTTTGTATACATTGATTTTTTAGGGATTATCGGCCACAAAGGACGAGTAGCACGCTCACATCATGGGGAGAGATGCCAGGGATACGCGAGGCTTGACCGATAGTTTTGGGGCGGATGGCCTCGAGCTTTTGGCGTGCCTCGGTAGAGAGGGACTGCACATTGGCAAACGAAAGGTGCTCGGGGATGTGGACATATTCTAGTCGCTCTAGCTTCTCGGCTTGCTCGCGCTCGCGCTCTATGTAGCCACTATACTTGATAAGTATCTCGGCTGCTTCGATGATCTCGGCTCTTCTGCTCTCGGGTATGCGCTCCGTTTGTCTTTGCAGTGCACTGATAATGGGGATTAGTCGCTCAAAGCTTAGCTGAGGCCTTAGGATGAGGTCGTAGAGCTTTACGCCTTGTCTTAGAGGGGTGAGCCCCTCTGCTTCGAGGAATGGGTTGATGGAGGTAGGTCTTACCGAGTAGCTCTGTGTGAAGGCTATGAGTTCATCGCGGAGCCTTCGTTTCTCCTCTAGATACTCGATGCGCTCCTTGGTTGCTAGTCCCAGATCGGCCGATCGGGGAGTGAGACGCATATCGGCATCATCCTGGCGTAGCAGGATGCGATACTCGGCACGTGAGGTAAACATGCGGTAGGGCTCGTCTACTCCCTTAGTCACAAGGTCGTCTATTAGCACACCTATGTATGCCTCGCTACGGCTGAGTGTAAAAGGGGCAAGCCCATGCACGCTCTGGTGGGCATTGATGCCAGCGATGAGTCCCTGGCCAGCGGCTTCTTCATAGCCTGTGGTACCGTTGACCTGGCCAGCTAGAAATAGGCCAGGAACAAGTTTGCTCTCGAGTGTATGATGCAGTTGGGTGGGGTCGAAGAAATCATATTCGATAGCATATCCTGGCCGATAAATCTTGACATTACGGAGCTCGGGGATTTGCCTCAAGGCCTCAAGCTGCACGTCCATCGGGAGGGAAGAGGAGAAGCCGTTGATGTAGTATTCGTTGGTCTCCTCTCCCTCTGGCTCGAGGAAGAGTTGATGCTTGTCCTTGTCGGCGAAGGTTACGATCTTCGTCTCGATACTTGGGCAGTAGCGTGGACCAATGCTCTGAATTTGCCCATTGTAGAGGGGTGACTTATCTAGTGCTGCTCTTAGTACAGCGTGGCAAGCCTCGTTGGTATATAGGCTGTAGCAGGGGCGTTGCTTGAGGGGGCTGCGCTGCTGGGTGGGCATATACGAGAAGCGATGATGCCCCTCCTCGCCGTACTGCACACCCATTTCGCTGGGGTCGAAGCTACGCCCATCGATGCGTGCTGGCGTGCCTGTCTTCATCCGATCCACCCGAATGCCGAGGCTGCGCAACTGCTCGGTGATGCCGTGCGAAGCAGGCTCCGAGATGCGTCCCCCCTCGAGCTTATGCTCCCCGAAGTGCATCAGCCCACCGAGGAAAGTCCCAGCCGTAAGTATCACGGCAGGGGCGAGGAAGCGCGCCTGAAGTGACGTCACTACACCTACTACCCTACCCTCTTCGATGATGAGGCTACGTACACCATCCTGCCAAATGTCGAGGTTTGGCTCGGCATCCAACTCTTGTCGCCATGCTTCCATGAAGCGCATACGGTCGCTCTGCGCCCGAGGGCTCCACATAGCTGGCCCCTTACTGCGGTTGAGCATGCGAAACTGTATGGAGGTCTTATCTGCAATGAGCCCCATTCGTCCACCGAGCGCGTCAATTTCACGGACTATTTGCCCCTTGGCAATGCCCCCAATGGCTGGGTTGCAGCTCATCTGCCCAATTTTGTTCATGTCAAGCGTGATGAGCAGCACCTTTGAGCCAAGGCGTGCAGCAGCAGCAGCGGCCTCGTTGCCAGCATGCCCCGCACCAATCACTATTATATCGTAGTTGCTAGTCATTCCTTTTTACTTCCTTGTCGGTGGGGGAAGTCGCCCTTTCTAGTCATTTATTCGCGTCCACAAAATTACACCTTTAGCCCTTTATCTACTAATGTATCCTATCAGTATGCGCCTAGCACAAGCCCCTGCGTTTTATTATTCGGAATAATAGACCTACATTTATAGCGAATTACAATATCTCGGTATGCGCATCGTTTCACACAGAAAACTGGTAGAATACTATCAATCCCCAGGACGAGAAGACAGCCGTACCGCCCTAGAGCGGTGGTATCAGATCGCTCACAGAGCACAATGGCAAAGCCTCTCGGACATAAGAGTGGACTTCCCCTCGGCAGACTATGTGGGCAATCAGCATTACGTCTTCAATATTCGGGGCAATTGTCACCGCCTTGTCGTCGTGGTTAAATTCACTATCTCTACCATCTTTGTGCGCTTCATAGGTACGCACGCCGAGTATGACAAGATAGATTGTAGCACCATCTAACTCATCAAGCAATGAAAACGAACCCAACAAAAGCCCAATACGAATATGCGCTCAAGCGCATCGAAGAGCTGCTCCCCATCACACCCGAAACACTGGCGGCTAACGACCCTCTAATGCTCGAGCTATCGCTGCTCTCTGCCGTAGTGGAGGAGTACGAACTAGAGCATTACCCCATAGAAGCCCCTAGTGTGGCAGCCGTCATTCTCTCCGCCCTATCCGAAAGAGGGATGACCCAACGCCAACTTGCCGAGGCTATAGGTGTCAGCCCCTCGCGCATCAGCGACTATGTAGCAGGCAGAGGCGAGCCATCGCTGAGGCAAGCTCGGCTCATCTGTCGCTGCCTAGACATTAGCCCTGCGGCTATGCTGAGGCTGTAGGACAGAACCCTATATTTGTAGCAGTGCGAGGGTGGAGATACCCTCCCATTTTTCAATAAATACAGTTTAACAAATTTAATTGACACATTAGTATGAAAGCTTCCATCAATGTCTTGATTATTGCAAGTATTCTTCTTGCTCCTCTTCAGTCTTGTTCTAAAGCAGTCTCCTCTGAAGTATCAGGATTTGTGGGAGTCTACACTTTATCCAGAGTAGCATGTCCATAAAAGAGCATACAACTCGAGTGACTATTTGTACTATCTTAGCGATTCTACTCTTAGCAGCAAAAGCTATAAACTATGAAGTATACTCTTGGTCACTTATCTCAGGAGGTATTGCAGCTCTAATCGGAGTAGCAACCTTGCCATTCATATTACCCAATAAAAAGAAGCCCTAAAACAACCCCCAGGATGCATGTGCATCCTGGGGGTTGTTTTCTTAAAACACTCGGTCGTGGCTATCGATGATGATCGTGACAGGGCCATCGTTTGTGAGGCTCACCTGCATATCCGCCCCAAAGATGCCTCGCTCTATCGATTTGCCGAGGGCGATCTCTAGCTCCTTGCCCAATGCTTCATATAGCGGTATGGCTACCTCGGGACGGCTTGCCCTGATGTAGCTCGGTCGATTGCCTTTCTTAGTCGAAGCCATTAGGGTAAATTGGCTCACAAGCAGGATGTCGCCTCCTGTCTCCAGGATACTTCGGTTCATCACGCCCCTCTCATCGGGGAAGATGCGTAGGGTGGCTATCTTTTTGCTGAGGTAGACCACATCCTCTATCCCATCTCTATCTTCAATCCCTACGAGGATGAGCATCCCCTCCCCTATTTGTCTGTGAAGCTTTCCTTCGATACTTACGCTCGCTTCCCTGCAGCGCTGAATGACTATTCTCATGTTTTCGCTTGATTGGCGTTTTGTTTATGATTGTTCCACGTGAAACGCTTCATGGATGAGCCGCGCTTTTTTTTCTCCCACTACGGCCGAGAGTTCCTCGAGGCTCGCTTGATGAAGGCGGCGCACACTCTTAAACTTAGTGAGGAGTTGGTCTTTGGTCTTAGGACCAATCCCTTTGATGTAGTCGAGCTTGGAGATGAGCTGTCCCTTGCTACGGACATCACGATGGAAGGTAATAGCGAAGCGATGAACCTCCGACTGGATATGCTCCAGGAGGAGAAAGGTCGCACTTTGATGTTTGATGGGGATTGTATTGAGGGGCGAACCGTAGAGCAACTCGCGCGTTTGGTGCCTATTGTCTTTAGCTAGTCCCGCTACAGGTATGGAAAGCCCTAGCTCCTCGAGCGCGCCAAGGAGAGCTCCGATTTGTCCCTTGCCACCGTCGACCAGAATTAGGTCGGGTAGTGGCTGTTTTGTCTCGATGATACGGACGTAGCGTCTCAGGGCTATCTCTCTCATAGAGGCATAGTCGTCTGCTCCCTCGACCGAGCGGATGTGATACTTGCGGTAGTCTTTCTTGCTTGGGCGTGCCTGTCGAAAGACTACGCAGGCAGCTACGGAGCTTGAGCCTTGAATGTTGGAGTTGTCGAAGCATTCGATATGCTTGGGCAGCCCCTCTAGTCCCAGTGCATCGCGCAGCTCACCGAGGGTCTGCATCATACGTTGGTCGGGATTTAGTCGCTCAGCTTGCTTGTACTTGTCTACCTTATATTGGCGGACGTTGCGCTCTGAGAGCTCGAGAAGGCGTTTTTTGTCGCCTCTCTGTGGCACGGTTTGCACAACGCCTCGTGGTGCAAGCTCCCAGTCTAGATGGAAGGGAACAATGAGCTCGCGTGCAGGGCTGTCGAAGCGACGACGAAGCTCGACAATAATTGAGGACAGAAGCTCCTGGTCGCTTTCGTTGAGCTGTGCCGCGAACTCGACTGTCTGAGCTCGCACTACCATTCCTTGAGAGATATGTAGGTAATTGACATAGATATGCTTGTCGTCTCTGTCCATGCTGAATACGTCCACCCGATCAATGTGGTGGGGTGCTACTGTATGTTTGACCTGGTATTTCTCCAGCTGCTCTAGACGCTCCTTGTAGACTTGCGCTTCCTCAAAGCGTAGCTCGGAGGCCAGCTGCATCATCTCTTCTCGATAGAGATCTATGACGGTGCTGAGCTCGCCACGCAATAGGCTGGCAATCTCGCGAATATTCGCATCGTAATCTTCCTGTGCTTGGCCTCCAACGCACGGAGCTTTGCAGCGTTTGATATGATACTGTAGGCATTCCTTGTATCGACTATCGGCTATCTTATGGGGTCTAAGGTCAAGGGTGCAGGTGCGCAGCGGGTAAATATCTTGAACCATAGCCAGTGTGGCGCGCGCCATCTGGACGCTCGGATAGGGGCCGAAGCGTAGAGAGCCATCGCGTGCTGCTCGCCGCTCAACGAGAACCCGAGGGAAAGGTTCATTTTTGATGATGATCTCGGGGTAAGTCTTGCCATCCTTGAGGAGAACATTGTAGCGCGGCTGGTGTTCCTTGATGAGCGCGTTCTCTAGGAGTAATGCGTCAAACTCGGTGTCTACAACGACATATTCCAATCGCTTAATCTGGCGAACGAGTAGCTTCGTCTTGGTGTGCGTGTGCTCCTTGTGGAAGTAGCTACTTACTCGTCGGCGAAGGTTTTTAGCCTTGCCGACATAGATGATCACGCCCTCGGCATTGAAGTATTTGTAGCACCCAGGGCTCTCGGGGAGGGTCGGTAGTATTTGCCGTATTTCTTCTAGGGTCATAGCCGACCTTGGTTGCGGAAGTGCTGGCGAATAGCCACTTCATCGTGGGCAATCTGTGCTTTGAGCTCTTCAATAGAGGCGAATTTGCAGTCCGCCCGTACGAAGGCCTCAAGCCGCAGCGTCAGAGACTTGGTGTAGAGGTCTGCATTTAGGTCGAAGATATTGACTTCGATGGTTCGATAGCCTCCATTGTCTATCGTGGGGCGCTTACCTATGTAGAGCATACCGTAGTGGAGATTGCCTCCGTTGAGCACGCTGACGGCGTAGACTCCATCGGCAGGTATGAGCTTTGTGGCCTCTTCTGGGGCAATGTTTGCCGTTGGATAGCCCATGGCTCGGCCGATGCGCATACCGCCCATCACATGGCCTGTAACCTCGTAGGGATAACCCAGAAGACTATTGGCTGCCTCTACCCTATTCTCAAGGAGGAGCTGGCGAATGCGGCTCGAACTGATGGGCAAGCCATCGGGGGTTAGGTAGCAGTCCTCTTGCCAAACCTCCACGCCACAGCGAATGCCCATGGCTCGGTACTCCTCAAAGCTATGCTGCGCACCACGCCCAAAGCGATGGTCGTAGCCCAGCAATAGTCCACGCACGCCATATTCATTCTTAAGGTAATATATAAACTCTTCGGCAGAGAGGTTCGATAGGTCCCGAGAGAAGACGAGAGTATGCACATTGGCTATCTGCTCCTTTAGTCTTTCTATGCGCTCTCTTTGGCTACTTAGTAGGCTCGGCACTGCATCGGGTCGCAGTACTTGTGCTGGGTGTGGGTAGAAGGTAAAAACAGCAGCCTCCATACCTCGCTGCTTAGCTAAGGTATTAAGGCGCGATAGCAGGTGCTGATGGCCGAGGTGAACGCCGTCGAACGTCCCGAGGGTAGCAATTATTTCTTGAGCCATGGCCAGGGGTCTTGATTGCGCTGCTCGTACCAGAGTTGGAAGTGTAGGAGGGCATGGCTCTCTCCTGGAGGTGTGGCGATAGTGCCGAGGGTTTGCCCAGCCTTTACTTTTTGACCGTTGCGGACGCTTACATGGCTGAGGTTGGAGTAAACAGTGAGGTAGTTGCCATGTCTTAGGATGACGCTTGTCTCGTAGCCACTAGTGACGAGTACACTGCTCACCGTGCCGGCGAAGACGGCATAGGCGTGTCGGTCTTGCATAGCTCGTAGGTCTACCCCACCCTTGATGATCTGCACGTGTTTGAGTGTCTCGTGAGGCTGGCGACCGAAGCGATAAACGAGCTGATAACGACCACGGATTGGCATCGGTAACCTGCCCTTGTTTTGGCGGAAACTGCCGGCTAGGTTGCGTTCTTCGGAGTCCATGGCATAGCCACCACGAGTGTCGGCTCTGCGCTCTTCTATTTCTGAAGTGGTCTCCTTACTCTTGGGGGAGGGCGTAGTGGCATCTGCACTCGAGCGTGTGGCCGTGCCGCGACTAGGGCTAGGCGTAGTGGGCTTAGGACTTGTGGCGGACTTTCTGGCTGCTTCGGCCTGTTTTCGTCTTGCCTCTCGAGCTTTGCGAGCTTGCTCCTCGGCTCGCTTGATTTCGGCCGCGATCTGTTGTTCGATACGTCGCTCCAGTTGGCGAGCTTGCTGTTGAGCCTTGCGTAGCTGAGCCTCGAGCTTGCTCTGCTCCGATTGGAGCTTCTGTACCTGAGCTCTCCGTCTTCCTTCCTCGCTTGTTAGCTCTTGTTTCTCTTTGTCTCGCAGTTCCACGAGCTTTTTCTTCTCCGTCTGATGCTCTCCGAGGTTTGTTTGGGTCTCTTGCAGTCCGAGGCGTACTGAGTGCAGCGAGTCAAGGATTTCTCTGCTAGAGCGTGTGTATCGGCTGACGAAGAGCTGGCGACGCATCACTTCGTCAAGGCTGCTAGCCGAGAAGAGGAAGAGTAGCATATCGGTATCTCGCTCGGTGCGCTGCATACTTCTCAGGCTTATGCGATATTGGTCGAGAAGTCTGCGCTCCTTGCCCCCAAGGATAGTAAGTTGCCCTCCAAGGCTGTCGATTTGCTGCTGGAGGGAAGAGACCTCGCTGTTTAAGATACCGATGAGTTGTTCCTTCTGCTCGATCCGTTTACGCACGAGTTTAATTTGTTGTTGCTCATTGGCTTTATTTTTTTTCAGCTCCTTGATCTTCTTATCCGTGTGCTCGATCCGCTTGAGCTGCTCGGTGCGCTGCTTTTCTAACTGGCGTAGTTGGCGGCTCTTTTTAGTTTGGGCTTTTAGGCTGGGAGCTATACTAATCGTCAGGATAATAGATAGTAAGAGTGCACGAGGAGTGGTCATGGGCATTACATGTTTTCTAGTACTTTGAGTACTTGGTTCAGGCTAAGGCGCTGATAGCTTGGCTTAATGATGGGTTCTATCTGCATTTGGTCGGCACTCCCCTCCCCTACGCGCTGGAAGTCTAGCTCGAGTGTGCCAAGCTCTCGTCCGCCATCTTTTTTGGGGGCAAAGACACGCAGTTCTGTCCGCTCGGGGAGGGTCGTCCGCTCCGAGAGCTTCTGCTTGCCAACGTAGCTAGCGGAGAAGCGCACCGCCCCAGCGTAGTCGATGAGGCGGAAGGCGCGAGGCTTCAAATCTGAGCCAATGTCGAAGGCATAAGCCCCTGGCGCCTCCTGACTAGTGAGGGAGAAATGACCGCTAACTTCCTGCTGGGTTCTTAGCCCGAAGAGATAATCTAGGTTAGCTATCCGACCGTTGGGGGCGAATATCTGTCCAAGTATTAGGCTCTCCACTTGATCGTAGCTTGGTGTAAAGCCGAGCCTTTGTCCCAACTCCTGATAACTGACCTCTGTATAGGCATCATTAATGAGGTCTACCAGCACTACACCTTTGGGGGTAAACCACAGTCTTGCTGCCTCGATGAGGGGAAAGGGTTGAATGGAGAGGCGAAGCCCCTTACCACGCTGAGCTTGCAGGCTGATGCGAGAGGTGAAGCCTTTATTGTTGCCTAGGGTGATTCGGCCCCGAAGTGTCGCTCTAACGGTTTGCCAACCCTCACGTGAGGAAATGAGTTTCTCAAAACTCGAGGCAAAAAATGAGGCTTCGGAGGCTGACTTACTGCTATTGGTTGCCACTTGCTGCTCGATCTTAGGGATTGAAGCTTGAGGTTTGCGCACCTTACAGCTCGAGCCAAGGAGGGTAAGTCCTAGGCCGAGTGCAAGGCTTATCCCTCGTGTTGTCTTGATAATTGCTTGTAGCATAGTCTATTTCTTACT
This sequence comes from Porphyromonadaceae bacterium, assembly GCA_030528555.1. Lineage (GTDB taxonomy): Bacteria > Bacteroidota > Bacteroidia > Bacteroidales > Porphyromonadaceae > Porphyromonas. The sequence goes on from JAUMYQ010000018.1 coordinate 23,453, forward strand.
GTTTTTCTTAATTTTCTTTCGAAGCTCTGACAGGCGCGTCTCAGTCTTCTTCTCTCTATCACCTCGTCTGCTCTCTTTGAGCTCCTCTAGGTACAGACCCTCTGCCCTCTGCCATGCCGAGAGAGCAGCCTCGGTATCATTCATTGCTGCCATAATGTCTCCAAGGTGGTCGTACATCACTCCCGATGGTGCGTCTTTGTTGGTATCAATAGCCTTGCGCTGGTAGAGTTGAGCTAGGCTATATTTACCTCGTTTGTAGAATATCCAGGCATAGGTGTCGAGGAGGTTGGCATTGTCACCCTGTAGCTTCACCCCCTGGGCTGCCATGCGCTCGGCCTTGTCTAGCTGCTCCCCTCGCTCGGCAAGGGCGTAGGCGTAGTTGTTCAGTACCGTGGGGTTATCGGGGTAGAGCTCCAGAGCCTCTTCATAGTGGCGGAATGCCGAGAGCGTATCTCCAGCTTCGCTAGCAAGGTCGCCGAGGTGACCGAGTAGATGTCCCCTACCCTCCTTGTCCATCTCGGGGAGCTTGTTTAGAGCGCTGCTCACAAGCTCTCGAGCTTCTGCTCGCTTATCCTCCGAGTAGAGCCCGACACTGCCGTAGAAGTAATACCGCCAGTCTGTCTGTATGTATTTGATGGCCTCGAGACAAAGCTCGGTGACTAGGGCTTCGTCTCCTAGACTAATGGCATCGCCAATGAGGGAGTTCCATACCTCTTCGTTCTCTGGCTCGGTACGTGCTAGAGGGCGAATAGTCTCTATGGCCTCTGCATAACGTTGCTGCAAGCGCAGTACCTGTCCGTAAGTCAGGTAGGCGTTGGTATGCTCTGGGTGCAGTTTGATGATGCGCTCAAATATGTCGTTATAGCTCTCGGGAAGCTTGTCTTCCGTACGCTGCTCTATGAGGAACTGATACCACAGTACCAGCAGATTGTCCACCTCTGCCTCGGGGGTGTCTATCAGAGAGATGAGGATTTGCTCTGCGCTCTGATAGTCTTTCTGAGCTAGGGCGTAACGGATCTGCATCTCCCGAACGCTGGACGATGTGGTGCGGTCAGCTAGTTTTGTGAGGGCTTGTTGTCCCTCTACTATCTGCTCACTGCGCAGGCACCAGTCCGTATAGGCCAAGACAGCTTCCTCTCGGTCTGCGAACTTTGAGAGTAGGGCTTGCCACGTTTCGGTGGCTTTTTTTTTCTGCCCTCGGGCTTCGAGGAGTGCAACCTTGATGCCTACAATCTGAATGTAGCGATGGTATTGGCTCTCGGAGGCCAAGAGCTGATCATAGAGTCGCAGGGCTTTGTCGTACGCTCCAGATCGGAAGTAGAGCTTGCCGAGCTGTTGGATGACGACTTCGTCTGTTGGGTTGCGGTGTAGCCACTCTTCGAGGATACTTTGAGCTTCTTCGTTATTGTTGCCCCAGAGGTAGGCCGAGGCTAAAGCGAGCATATAGGTTTGCTCAGCCTTGTCGCCCTCATAGGCAGCTCGTAGTAGCCTGATGGTTTCGTTGTAGTTGCCACGCTGCCCATAGGCTTTGCCGAGGGCATGACTGATCTCAGGATTTGTGGGCCAGAGGGTATGGCTGTGACGTAGGAGGGCAAAGGCCTCGTTGTGTCGCTCCTGACTGGCCTCAAGTGTACCTCGGTAGAAATACTCGTTCGCCTTGATTTTGTGCTCGGAGCTGATGCTGTCCTTTGAGGAAGAGAGGCGTTTGGGGGGGGCTACCTTGAGTACTGACTTCGTCTGCCCGAGTGCTATGCTGTTTTGTAGCCCCAGGCCTAGTACTACAAGGATGACAAAAATGCTAGACCTATACATATTATTATAATGAGCCTCCAAAGTTACTAAATTCTCTTTGGGCAGAGGGCGATGTATGGAGGTCCTTCGAGGTTGTTACAGGGCGTGTCTAATTGATTTATATCTAGTTTGTTACAAGGGTACCCCATTTTTGAGAAAAAAGTTCCCGATCTTTTGAAAATTTCTTCCCGATCTTTTTCCAAAAAGTTCCCGAAGTTTTTTTTGAAAGTTCGGGAACATTTTTTCGCTCATTCGAGAGGTTTTGTATTTATCTTATAGACAGTATGATATATTTTTTTGAGATAGATGCTCGTCTTCAGAGATGTAGGGGTTGGATTTTGAGGCATTGAGCCCTCTTTCAGTCAGCTTCGCTCCCTTACCTAGGATCTGCCTCCTGTCAGTAGTCCTAGTAAACGAGGGCAAAGGCTGCGCATCGCTTGATAACCCACGAGGCAGATAAGAATTGTAAACGTAGGCGTTAGGAAATAGGGTATCAAGGCAAGAGCTCCGTTTTGTGGCCCCAGGCGACCTAGACCTGCGATGACCCAATTGACGATGTAAACCGTGTGTGGCGTAGACGAAGAATACAGTGCCCAGGAGATAACGGTAGACCTTGTTCATCTGTGTGTCCTCCCTTGAGGTTGTGCACATTAGGCTTCGAGTGATTTGTAGCGTGGTCACGACACCCATGGGGATGTATAGCCTATAGAGATGCTCCGCCCAGCTCTCCTGATTGTAGAAAAGGCTTACGACAATGAGGATGGCAGAGAGTACCCCGATGATGTATCTGTATCGGAAGGTTAGCGCAAGGATATCTAGTTGGCGCATCCCGCAGTATGCACCGAGGCTAACGAAGAAGACGGATGTGCTGGAAAATCCAGGATGCTCTGGCAAAAGACATAGGCAGTAGCCAAGGGCAAGTAGAGCCATGCCCCAAGCTCTTAAATATTTACTTACGAGAAAGATAACAGGGGCGATGAGATTCATGCAAATGAGATCCCTGAGGTACCAGAGTGGGTAGTTGAGCGAGTCGATGAGATGTGCCCAAAGTGGCTTGGCGAGTGTCTCTATCTCGTAGTCGTAGGCTGTGATGCCAACTCGTGCTCCTAGGTTGACTTTAGCCCAAATTAGCCCCCAATAGATGAAGTTCCAGGCCAAATAGGGCAGGATGAGCGTTCGTGCCTTTTTCTTCAGATTGGCTGTGTAGGTCCCGAGGTCGTAGCTGTCGGGTTGCTTGAAGAAGAAAAAGTATCCCGAGATGAAGAAAAATGTCGGTACCGCGATGCGACCAATGTTGTGAGATATAAGCTCCGTGACGAAGTGATAGAGGTTGTTTCCATCAAGCGAAAGTCCGACAGGAGCAGCAGGCTCGGGGATACTGTGAATGAAAACAACTAGAACGATGAGAGGCCATCGCACAACATCCATTACCCTAGACTGAAGAAGTAGTTTTGTATCCATTTATGTACAGCGTTGTTTGCGTAAGATAGAGTAGTTTATCTCTGCAAAGGTAATATGTTTGTCTTCGGCACTTACAGAGCATACTGCTCTCCTCCTAACCATTCTCTCAGCAAGGCAAGTTGGCTATCTCCTTCTTCCACGAGAGACACCAGAGGTGCTTCTCTGGAGACTTTTGATTAAGGGGGATTGATAGGTGATTTTGTACTTTTGTAGTATGGTTTGTAATACGCCCAAGATATCAAATTAGTGAATTCGTTGATGAGTGCAAAGCCTTTTGTCAAGTGGGTTGGAGGAAAAACACAACTCCTACCTGATATAGAACACCGACTTCCTTCCGACTTTAGCCGTAGAGATATAACCTATGTGGAGCCGTTCGTTGGCGGAGGAGCGGTCATGTTTTGGATACTTCAACGCTACCCCAATGTCCAGCATGCCGTAATTAACGACATCAACCCTCGACTAATCAACGTATATCGGACGATCAAGGCTTCGCCCTATGAGCTTATCGAGAGCCTTACTAGGCTTGAGGAAGAATATCTCCCCCTCTCTCATGAGGAGCGAACGGCTTATTTTGGCGAAAAGCGTAAGAGATTTAACGATTTTACCCTACCCTTGATAGAGTCGGCTACCCTGTTCATCTTCCTAAACCGGACATGCTTCAATGGCTTATATCGGGAGAATGCCAAGGGATTGTTCAATGTTCCCCACGGTCGATACGCTCGCCCAAAAATTTGTGACGAGGCAACAATCCTCGCAAACTCGAAGATTCTACAGAGAGTAGAGATACTCTGTGGAGATTTCTCCGAGACTATTAAATATGCCTCTCAAAACTCCCTTTTCTACTTCGACCCTCCATATAAACCTCTGAGCGAAACATCATCGTTCAATGCCTATGTCAAAGAGCCTTTTGATGATGTGGAACAAATCCGTCTTCGAGATTTCTGTCATAGGGTCGTTGAGCGAGGTAGTCAATTCATCCTAAGCAATTCCGATCTCAAAGGGAAGAACCCCTCAGATGATTTCTTTGATCGGCTCTATGAAGACTATGATATTAGCAGGGTTTTCGCCACAAGGATGGTCAATGCCAAGGCAGATAAGCGAGGTAAATTGACCGAACTTTTGATTTCGAATTTCTGAACCTATGGCTTATTAGGGCAAAAGCAGACAAAAAAGATGGAAAAAACAAAGACTTCTAGAGCCGAGGAGTTTAAGCTTTTTATGGCACAATTAAGGAAGACCAATACGACACTTGGTTTTTATACCGATTTCAAAAAATGCTACGACAACGTAGATCTAATTGCTGCCCGGCTTCATGCCCTCAATTTTTTGATAGGAAAAGATGACATCAGAGAGGCCGTCCACACCTTATGGGAAGAAAATCCGAAAGTATTTGGGGTGCTTGACATCCTGATAGCCGTTCGTACGAGAGACAAGAAGCTCGCTATTAATCGAGAAGGCGAGGTTCAGCCCATTGAATACTATTTTAAAACCGAGGCAGGAGTCGTGGAGTATCTCCGAGAGACTGGCCTCGAGGGGGTGTTGCGTAGCAAGAAGATTAGCAATCTCGTGGACTATGTATTTGGGATTGAGGTAGGGCTTGATACCAATGCTAGGAAGAACCGCAGTGGCCATATCATGGAGGCAACAGTAGCTAGCCTACTAAGCAAGGCTGGCATCGACTTTCGGCAGGAGGTCTATTCGCATGAATTTCCTACGGTACATCATGTCCTTGGCTTAGACAATAAGCGTTTTGATTTTGTGGTCTCAACATCTCAAAAGACCTACCTCATAGAAGTAAATTTTTATAGCAGTGGTGGCTCCAAACTTAACGAAGTTGCTAGATCCTACACGGAGATTGCTCTCAAGATAAATGGCTGCAAGGGCTATGAGTATGTTTGGATTACAGACGGTATCGGTTGGCAGAGTGCCAGGGGGAAGCTAGAGGAGGCATTCTACTCTATACCTAGTGTTTACAATCTGACAACGATTAAGGAGTTTATTCAAATGCTACAGCTAGAAGCTCTTTCCCTTAGCCCTAACGGACTATGATAGAACCGTTCTTTCGATCAGACGACCGAGACTTTACCCTACTTCAGGGAGATTGCATCACTTTGCTAAATCAGTTTGACTTTAAGTTCAATATGATCTTTGCCGATCCCCCATATTTCCTGAGCAACGGTGGAATAAGTTGCCAGAACGGAAAGGTGGTCAGCGTAGACAAAGGAGCTTGGGATAAATCTCGAGGACGAGAGGAGGACGAATTGTTTAATTACAACTGGATAAAAGCTTGCCGAGACAAACTCGCAGACGATGGGACAATCTGGATAAGCGGTACCTATCACAATATATTTAGTGTAGCAAACTGTCTGACTACCCTTGGCTTCAAGATACTTAATGTCATCACATGGGCAAAGACCAATCCCCCTCCTAATATCTCGTGTCGGTACTTTACTTACAGCTCTGAATTCGTTATTTGGGCAAGAAAATCCAAGAATAGACCTCATTGCTTCAATTATCAATTAATGAAAGCTATGAATGGAAATAAGCAGATGACCGATGTCTGGAGCTTACCAGCCATTGCACCGTGGGAAAAGAGTTGTACTAAGCATCCCACTCAAAAGCCATTGGGACTACTTAGTCGTATCATCTTGGCCTCGACCAGGCCGAGAGATTGGATTCTTGATCCCTTCGCTGGTAGTAGCACTACGGGCATAGCTGCCAATCTTTTTGGACGTAGATATCTAGGTATAGAGCAAGAGTTGTCGTTTTTGGAGATTTCCAGATCGAGGCGTGGAGAAATAGAAAGCTTAGAGAGAGCTACTTGGTATCGAGATAAGGTGTTGAAACAGCTGAGAAAGTATGCAGGCGATACAGAGCAATCCCTGGCAATAGACGGAGCTTTAGCTGTGATAGGATTTGATGACCTAGAGGTCGTATTGCCATTTTAGTTGAGGAGTAGTCTGGTGAGGGAGCTGATTTGTCTTGTTTTTTACAGGACAACCGCATTGAAATAGAATCGTCTGATAATCGTTAGGTATTTTTATGCCAAAACTCTTAGAGTCAGAGAAAGTAAAGATAGTATAGATGCGCTTGCCTTGTCCTAACACTTCTTTCGCATCTTTACTCTAAATTTGTATTTGTTTCTTGAATTTGTTTGATTTTTTTGGACTTTGATGACGAGTACTTGAAGGTTGCTCTAGTGAAGAGTATGCCTATTAGACTTATGAATGTGTTGCTCTAAAACAGTTAGAGATGTCTGTTCGATAAGACTTGGATTGAATATATAATGTATTATGAGAATATCCCTCTTCCTTGCCTAGACGATAGGTATAGTGTTTCCTAGAAGTTTCTTCATACACTTCATCATACTCATAGTAAACAACATCTACTTGTGGTTTTCGTTTGAATACCTCAATACATCTCCTATACAAATCTAAGTCTATCCAATCATCACTATCAACATAGGCAATATAAGTACCAGAAACTCTATCCAATCCATAGTTTCTTGCCGAAGAAAGTCCACCATTAATCTTGTGATAGACTTTTATGCGATTATCGCGATCTGCATATTGATCACAAATATCCCCTGAAGAATCAATGCTTCCATCATCAACTAGAATTATTTCAAGATGAGGATAAGTTTGATTTATAATACTATCAAGACATCGAGGCAAAAACTTCTCCACGTTATACACAGGAACAATCACAGAGATTAATCCATTCTCGGGTGTTACACTCATTTGCAAAGGCATTTTATCAACCATAATACATTATATGATGAATTGCTTCAAAAGTATGTCTAGGGGACATTATAATCCCGCTGTGTGGAATAAGATTTATAAGGCATCGGTTGTTCGTGACCTTAGGTTTGCTGATGGAAGAAACTATGAGGATGTTGTATACACATTCTTAGCCTCAGTACTAGTTCGAGGTTATAGTCTTGTGGCTGCTCCGGGAGAGTATACAGGATATTTTTATAACAGATCTAATGTAACATCTATAAGTTATCGCTTAGGTGTAGATATAGCAGATTTATATGAGCAGTTGTTTGACATATATGATTTGCTTGAGAGGACGGCTCCTGAGTTGCAGCCATATGTTGGTTCTCTTGCTTACAGGGAAATCATAAATCAGAATATAAACTTCTCAAAAGATGACGAGGAAATAACACGGATGATGAAGAGCTATGCCAAGCGTGTAGCCAGAATGAAGCAGTTGCCATCATTGCTTTTTAAAGATAAGTTAAAGCGAGCTTTTCTCCGTGCGTTTCCAGGTTTATTCGTTTTGTGTTTTTGTAAATGGATTCCAAGATACAAGGGATAATAGGGCTTTGTAATGTATTGACATTAAACTTTTTGGAGCCAACTCTTGTGGATCGGAAAATAAATCGTAAATTTGCGTGCTTTTTGTGCTCCGAGTTGTGCGTTTCACTGTCGCACAGAGCGTGGTATGAGGGGCAGAGATAGTAGTTTAATTTTTAAATATTGTACGGGGAGCCGTATCAATTTAATTCATTCTCAAAATGACAGATCCTATAGCGGATTACCTGACGCGTCTGCGTAACGCAGTGAAGGCTGGCCACAGGGTGGTTGAGATCCCAGCGTCAAACCTTAAGAAAGAGATCACGAAGATCCTTTTCGACAAGGGCTACATCTTGAACTTCAAGTTCATCGAAGAAGGCCCTCAGGGTAGCATCAAGGTTGCTCTTAAGTATGACCGTACGGGTCGTGTGAATGCGCTCAAGGCACTCAAGCGTGTATCTCGTCCTGGTCTGCGTAAGTATGTTGGTTACCGTGATATGCCACGTGTACTCAACGGATTGGGTATTGCCATCCTATCTACGAGTAAGGGTGTGATGACCGACAAGGAAGCGCGCACGCTCAAGGTTGGTGGCGAAGTACTATGTTATGTATACTAATCAAATAGGAGGAACAAGCAATGTCAAGAATTGGTAAGTTGCCTATCAGCATTCCTGCAGGCGTTACTGTTACTCTGAACGAAGGAGTAGTAACGGTCAAGGGACCAAAGGGTGAGCTCAAGCAGAGCGTAGACCCTCGCATCGTAGTTAAGGTAGAGGACGGTTCGGTAGTTGTAGAGCGTCAGAGCGATGAGCGCCAGGAGCGTTCTATGCACGGCCTATATCGTGCTCTTATCAACAATATGGTTATCGGAGTATCTCAGGGCTTTGCCAAGACCCTAGAGCTCGTGGGTGTAGGTTATCGTGCTTCAAATCAGGGTCAGCTCCTAGAGCTTTCGCTTGGCTTTACGCACAATATCTATCTACAGCTGCCCGCCGAGATCAAGGTAGAGACGAAGACTGAGCGTAACAAGAACCCACTTATTATCCTCGAGAGCGCAGACAAGCAGCTCCTAGGTCAGGTTTGCACGAAGATCCGTTCTTTCCGTAAGCCAGAGCCTTATAAGGGTAAGGGTATCAAGTTCGAGGGTGAGGTTATCCGTCGTAAGTCTGGTAAGTCAGCTGGTAAGTAAGCTCAAAAACTCAA
>JAUMYQ010000019.1 GCA_030528555.1 Porphyromonadaceae bacterium
ACTCAACGCTTGTCGTTATTGGCTTGGGATAATCTTGGAGTGCGGATAATAATGCTTATCGCGAGTCGTGATAAACACTACTATGATGAGGACGATTTAGAAGTGGGTAGCCGTGTAGCCTGCAATGTGGTGGTCAATCATACGGTAGTCCTCACCGAAGAAGAGAAAGCCGAAGCACGCAAGCAGGCGATACAGCAGTACCAAGCTGAAGAGCTTCGCAAGTTGCAAGAGCCGAAACGAATAAAAGCCAAGGCAAGCACCGACAGCGACCCAATACCCCAACCCTCTCTATTTGATATGTAAGCCTATGAAACCGAGAAACAAGTTTGAGCAAGCCGTCATTGCTCAGAGTAAGCACCTTCGCCCCATCACAAAGGCACAGACGCAGTGGGCATTCCGTGAGTGCATAGACCACTATGCCTACCGCCTACCCAAGGGCAAGACCACTTGTATGGATTGTGGGCATTCGTGGCAGATGAACGAAACAACCGAGCATTGCACCTGCCCCCAGTGTGGGGCAGGCTTGCAGGTCAAAGAAACCTATCAAAGAAAATTGCAACAGAAGCAATACTTTACAATCCTAACGACATCGGGAGGGTATCAAGTCTTGCGTATGTACCTCCTTATTGTGGGTATGGAGAAAGGCTACCGAGCCGTATCCTCTGTTATGGAGATTGGGCAGTATTGGTGGAGCGAGAGTGGACGACAGACGATTGTTGCCATACAGCGAATTATGGGGCATTATGTGGATAGCTTTGCCTACTATTCGCCTATGGCTATTCGTAACGAGAATGAAGCCTATCGCTTTATTGCCCATTGCCCCTTGTATCCGAAAGTCAAGGCAATAGACACCCTCCACAGGAACGGCTTTGCAGGTGAGTGTCACGGCATCGCCCCCTCTGTACTTATCCCAGCCCTACTCACAGATAGCCGAGCCGAAACACTTATGAAGGCAGGACGCATCGAGCATCTACGATACTTCCTCAGCCGAGCAAGGAAGATGGACGAGTATTGGCAAGCCTACAAAATCACACTTCGCAGAGGCTACGACATCGCAGACATTGCCCTTTGGTGCGACTATGTGGATATGCTCAAGAGGTTGGGCAAGGATATATACAACGCTCACTTCATTTGTCCTAATAGCTTACAAGAAGCCCACGACAGAGTGCAGCGAAAGTTGCAGACACAGCGAGATAAGGAAGCCGAAGCACAAAGGCAACAGAGAGCCATAAAGAACGAAGAGCAATTTCTGTCCCTCAAATCCCACTTCTTTGGCATCGCCTTTACAGACGGCACGATTGAGGTACGTGTGTTAGAGAGTATAGAGGAGTATCTCGAGGAGGGCAAAGCCTTACACCATTGCGTGTTCGACAATGCCTACTACCTCAAAGAGAACTCACTTATCCTTTCAGCTTGTATAAATGGCAAACGGATAGAAACGGTAGAGGTATCGCTTGAAACAATGAAAGTCATTCAATGCCGTGGCTTGCTGAACAAGAACACCGAATATCACGACCGCATCATTGACTTGGTGAATGCCAACCAACAAGTGTTTAGAGATAGAATGAAAGCAACAGCCTAAATAAGAATACAATATGAGCAGTTTGACATTTGACATCGCTCCACGATGGAGAGCCAAAGCCGATGAAGGCTATTGGTATATATCCCGAGATATGCAAGTAGTAAGAACGTGGGATAGAGGAAAAGAAGGACTTCCTTTTAAGACCATTGATGAACTGAGAAACGAGAGTGGCAACTATTTCTCAGATAAAAAGGAAGCTGAGCATTACGCATCTGTCTTGCGTGACGCCCTAATACAAAATAGATGTTCGCATAGGGCAGAAAGCAAAGGTAGGTACTACTTTGTAGACACAAGCATTCCTCGCAGTGTAGACACCTATGAGTGGGTAGACCCTACCCGAGAAGATGCCCCTGGTATTAGTTTGTATGCGTGTGGGAACTACTTTCTCACCGAAGAAGAAGCCCGTAACTTTTACCACTTGTTTGTGGCGACCTTACAGAGCCGATACAAGGACTCCAAGTAACGGAACACGAATAAATAAAAAAGCCCCGAAGTGATTTGTTTAATCGCTTCGGGGCTTCTTTTCTTTGTCTTTGAACCGAGCAGGCGACCAAAAGAAAAGAAGCAAAAGAAAGTCGCAGAGAAATGAAATTTCAGTTTTGACTACCGAATATAAAACAGAGCGAACTCTGCCTTCCTGCGTCTAAGTAGCCCACGCAAGACCTTGCCTTTGTAGTGGCAAAAGGATAGGTATTCCTTGTAGAAATGCCTATCCCCTTGCTCAATCTTACGAAGTAGCTTGCTTTTGCCTTGTTTGCCGTAGCCGAGCAGGCGACCCACACCGACATTGTAGGAGAGCAGCGTTAAGAGCAAGGCATCTTTGCCATAGCCCTTAAACACCTCAAAGCGTTCCCATAGGTCGGCACGCAAGAGGGAGTCGGCTTGTCGCTCTGTCATCTCTGCCGTAAACTTTTCGCCCTTTTTGAGCTGGTGGCCATAGCCGACATAGGGATGATGCTCCTTGCCGTGCCAACCCTCAAAGTGTTTGACGCAAAGCACAGCTCGCTCAAAGGGCGGTAAGTCTATCCAACGCACTCGCCTCTGTGCCATAGAGGGCAAAGCCCCTAAGCACAGCAGACAGAGTGCAAATATCCATTTAGCCATCTTTCTTTTTATCCTCCTCCGTCCTTTTATTGTTGAAGGCAAAGGTCAGTTGTTGTACTTTGCCGAAGTTGTCTTCGATATACACATCTATCGTCTGGCGGTCTGCCGACTGAGAGGTGTAGTACAAACGGAACTCTTCCCTTGTCAAGGGATAGCGGTCGTTGGGCTTGAAGACCAAGCCATCGTCCATTTTTAGGATGCCCTTACCCTCGGGTTGGAAGTAACGAATGGTGTATTTTGTGTCGGCAAAGTTGCCCCCTCGCCTAAGGGAGCAACGAATTTCGGCTGTCTCGCCCTTTTTGATGTCCTTTTGAACGGGCATCGTTTGCAAAGCGAAGTCATAAGACTGCTGCACATCCAAGTCCCGATTACAAGCAGGTAGACAAAACCCCGCAAAAGTGAGTACCCCCACGACCCACAGCGTATTAAAGATTTTCTTTTTCATTGTATTTAATTTGGTTGAGACTTCTCAGAATACGGTAGTCGCAAGGCGTTGAGACCGAGGGCGACGAGAGCGTACTGAGGTACGTGACTAAGCCCGAGTGTCGAAAATAACGCAGCGAGTGCCGTATTATGAGATAGTCGATTATAGATTAAATTTGAGTCCAGCTGAAAGAGCAGGACGAAAACGATGTACATCCGAGCCGAGGAGCAATCGCCCCTGAGCCTTGAGGACAAGCAGTAGCCTATCCGAGAGGAAGTATTCAATGCTACTATGCAACGCCCCACCATAGACGAAGCGAGAGCGGTCAAGCAGCGTTGCCCCATCGGGTAGCAAGGACTTCTCTTCATTGAGCTCCTCATAGCCTCCGAGGGCAGAGATACCAAGGTAGGTAAAGATGTTCTTACCCCTATCGGAAAGGATAGGCTGCATATAGCCTACTTGCAGGAGCATATCACGCATAGGCACTTGGTAAGTGCGATACGGCAGGCTCTGCTCTTCGTACTCTGCCGAGAGGAAGGCATAATTCTCTCGCTTGAGGTACTTCGTAAGCGAAACACCAACCCCAAACTGTCCCTTGCTAAATAGCTTCTCGCCCTTGATGAGTGGCACAGATGCCACCACCTCGATGCCCTTTTGCTTGGGGATAAGTCGCTGTGCGTTTGCAGAGATGAATCCGCAGACGGCACAAGCGAGGAGTAAACAAAACTTCTTCATAGGGCTTACCATTTGAGTTTAAGGTTATCAATCTTCTTGGCTAATAGCAGGTCTTCCTGCTCAAGGTAAAAGGAGAGCGTACGACCGCCGTTTCGTTCATAGAGTGTTACCTCGAGTTGTTTGTCCTCTGAAAGGGCGAATTGCTCGAGGGCAAAGACTGTTCGCTCGCTATCCTCGGCACGCACTTGCATCATCTGATGATAGGCTCTGAGGGGCTGGAGTACTCGCTCTTGTATGGCGGTACGCTTGGCGACCTTCTTGTCTACTACTTTGAACGTGATAAAGTCCACCGAGTACGGCATATTGGTTTCGTTGTCGATGCGGGTATGCAGGTACAGAAGCCCATTGTGGGCATACAAGCCACGAAGCAGAAACTTGATACCGAACTGCTGTACCCCGATGTGCTTGATGGTTCGCTTGTTGTTCTGATGAATGGTCTTCATCATCAGTTTGACGAGGATGGGCGACTCGTTGCCGAGTTCCTTAAAGTAGATGTCAGCACGATTACTGGGCAATCGCCCCTCTGTGTTCGACAAAAAGTCCTTCATCTCGATGCTGAGCTTTTCGGGTTCGTCAGCATACTTCACATTGAACGCATAGTATGAGCCGTCCTCACAGATGACGCTCATATTGGTCTCGGTCTCAAAGTCACGCACGGCAGCCTTGACACGCAAAACGTTCTCGGCATCTTCCGCCTTACCAGCAATGAGGTTGTTGCTCCCGAGGTCTACATAGCGAATAGGTGTAGGGAAGATAAGGTGTGAGGTCTTGTCAAAGGTTACCTCAAGCCCATACGGCAAGACGACACGCCCCGAGGGGATCGCTTTGGTCATTCCTTGATAGAGGTCGCCCGAGTTGAGAGGGCGATACCCTTCATCGTTTTGGGCAAAGGTTGTTGTGATGCCTGCCACAAGCATAAGGGCAGATAGAAACATTCTTTTCATTGTCGTATTGGTTTATTCTGTTTGTAATTGCTACTTGGTTTGTACTAAGAATAGGCGGTATCCTCCTTTGAGGGTAACCTTAATGGTGCGGAGTTTCTTTTGCAAAAGCTGGCTTGCTCCCTGCATTACACCACGAGCCGCCTCGGATATGATTTGGTCTTTGGCAGACGAAGCAAAGGTGAAGGACGTCCCCATTGAGCCACCGATATTTGCTCCCATTTCTTTGAGGACTGACACGTTCTCAGAGCCAGGGATGTAGATACCCTCCTGTCCGTCTGTGTCGTAGGCAGAGAGTTTTACGGGAGTAATCTGTCCGCCTACTTCTATACTCTTAATGAGCAGCTGCATGCGGTTGCCCTCAATTTTCGCTTGAGCAATTAGGTTGCCCCCTCGAGGGATACGCAAGTCTTTGATGCGTGCCGTTTCGAGTAGACGAAGAGCGACATATTCGCCCTCTTGCAGGGTCGTTGTGCGGTCAACTACCACACGCAGGGTGTTACGCTGCACTGCATTCTTTTGAGAAGCTAATGAGTGAAAGCCAAGGTGTCGCTCTCTTGCCCCGTATTCTTGTATAAAGGCGGAATCGCTCATAGGCTGAGCAAGGCTGGACACGATAGACTTTTGTTCGGTGAGGGCTTCGAGCATTGGCTCGCCTGTTGTTGCCACCTTGCTTTTGTCCTGCGGCTCTACGATAGGTCGCTCGGTCGCTTCGGTAAAGGCATTGGCTGGTAGGTTCGTTCCCTTGGGCAGGTACTTCGATGCCATCTGATAGCTACGTTCCATCAGGCGAAGTTGTTTCTCCTCTTCGTCCTCGGCTTCGCTGTCTTTTTTGCGGAGTTCCTCTCTGAGGTCGTCTATCTCGGCTCTGAGGGCTTCACGCTCCTCCTCGTGTGGGTCGGGAGCATAGAAGGAGCTGAGTAGGCGGTTGTTCTCTTCATATCGCTGGAGTGAGCCTTCGATTTTGGCAGAGGATGCCTGCTGTGCTTGCTGCACTTCGGGCGTAGGCGTGGCATCGGCAAAGTAGTCCGATAGTCGCCCCATCTCGGCTTGTGCCTGCTCCTCCGAATCCGACTTATCACCGAGTTCGTAGGCTTTGAGCTTGTTGTCTGTCAGTTGCTCGACCGTGGCTTGGGGAATGTCCTTATTGAGTCCTTGCTGCTCCTCGCTCTTATCTTTGTCCGAGGGGGCAAAGATGAACCAGATAGAGAGGGCACAGAGCAAGCCCAGCCCACTAAAGACCAAGCCCTTCTTGAGTTGTTCTTTCTGTTTATTATCCATAGGTCATTATCATTTGATGTGTTATTGTTGAAAGCCTATGACCAAGGCTGTCTAAGCCTTTGGTCTGAATAGGTGTGTCTATAAGTTGCCCCTTGGGTATCGGTAGCTGTGGCTCTTCCGCTTTGGGCAGGAAGAATTGGGCAATCATCGCCAGCGAACAAAGGAGATAGGCGGCACTGATGCCGTAGACCAATCGCTTGCGTGCCTTGGGGCTAAGCCTATCGCATTGCTCTCGCAGCCAGTAGTGCAGTCGCAGGTAATGGCGGTAGAATGAGTGTTTCGCTGACATAGGCTTAGCGTTTATAGGTTTGTAGGTCTCGGTTCTCTCGCACGAGGAAGTGCTCCATGAGAAAGCCCTGTGGGTTGTTGTCCGAGCGGACAGAGTTCTGAAGCGTGCAGCTGGTCACAAGGCTTCGCTCCGTAACATTACTCTGTCTCAGGATAAACTGCCGTGCGTAGGTAGTCACCTCGTAAGGGTAGCTATTGAAGTTGCAGTGAATCGAGTCAATCTCGATGCGCTGATTGACATTGCCCGAAATGGCTCGGTTGTAATAGCCTTTCTCAGCCAAGTCCTTGTAGTAATTGAATGCCGACTTGTCGCAGAGCAAAAAGGCTCGCTCCATATTCCCCTCAATGGCTTCCTTGTCGGGAGCGATGGTAAAGAATAGCTCGTGAAAGCGTCGGACGTGTTCCCTCGCTTCGACAGGACGATTGCGTGAGGCATCTTGACTCAGGGCAAGCATCAAGCTCTTGCCCTCATCGAGGACATAAATCTTTTCTCTCTGCTTCTGGGCAAAGCTGTACGAGGCATAGAGGGCATAGCCACAGACACCCGCACAGAGCAAGGCAAAGACCATCGTGTAAAGACGGATCTGCCTAAAGGCGGTTTCGATATTCTTTAATGACTTAAATTCCATAGTTGCTGTTTTCTTGTTTTAGTTCTACTTCCCTTTAATCAGTGCTCCCTTAATGCGACCACCGAGATTGCCGAGAACTGCTCCAGCACCTGCGGCGGTTGCCTTACCTCCGGTATAAGCCCCTTGTACTCCTCGTTGAGTTATTTGATTGACATTGCGTCCGTAAGAGCCGATACCGCCACCTGCTTCGATAATCCAGCCTGCGACCGTAGGCACACAGAAGTAACCGACAATACCGATGAGGAAGAAGACGATGTAGTACCACGAGCCTGCATCGGGTACATAGCTCGGGTCGCTCAGCTCGGCAATGTCCTTTTGTATCATCAAGACCTGAATCTTCGTGAGTAGTGCCGTAAGGATAGAACTCACAGGTAACCACAAATAGACCGAGATGTAACGAGAGAACCAAGCCGTGAGCGAACCCGACAAGCCGTCCCATACGGCAATGCCGAAGACGACAGGACCGAGGATAGAGAGGACAATCAAGATAAAGGTGCGGAGCGTGTCGATAATCAAGCCTGCTGCATGGAAGAGTAGCTCCATCAAATCATTGAAGAGCTTCATAAACCACTGCTTCGTCTGATAGGCAGCTCGTTCTGCATACATGCCAGCAATGGTCACCGCATCCTCGGGACCGATAATGCCCATCTCCTCAATCTTGGCATCAAACTTTTCGTTTGACACCAAATAAGCCGTTTCGGGATTTTTGAGATAGGCTTCCTCTTTGAGTTTGTCTCGCTTGGCGGTGAGTTCAACTAATTGCCCCTCCTGCTTATGCACCATCGCCTCTGTGCCTTGCACCACAGGCGAGAGGACGGCATTCATCGTGCCGAGTACTACCGTGGGGAAGAACATAATGCAGAAGCCGAGGACAAACGGACGCAGGAGCGGATAGACATCTATCGCTTCGGCTCGAGCGAGCGAAGACCAAACTCTTAGGGCAATATAAAACAAGGCTCCCAAGCCTGCGATACCCTTAGCGATGCCCGTCATCTCGGCTGCCAAGGGGAGCATCTCGTCATAGGTGGAGCGGAGCAGTTCGTGTAAAGATGAAAAATCCATAACGCTGCTCTCCTTACCAATAACGGCTACTGTCGTTGCCGTACAAACTCTTTACTGCGGCGAGGTCGCCCTTCTCTCTGGCACGCACATAGCTCACCGAGATGTTCTTCTGTGTATAGTAGGACACCAAGGAGCGATATTCACGCAGTGTTGTGTAGATGCGGTCAATCATCTGCATACGCTCGCTGTCGTTCATCGAAAAGACATTGCTCTTGGCAACGGACTTCAGTTCTCTCAAACTCTCACCACTCTGCTCAAGGAGCTTCGTGTAGCCCGAGGCAATGGCAGCGAGTTCCGATGGGCGGAAGTTCTTATCCCGAAGCATTCGCTTGTAGGAGTTCACATAGATATCGGAGATGTCGCCCACCATCAGGATACACTCCTTGACCTTATAGGCATCGCCAATCAGGTTGTTCACCTTCTTGAGGGCATCGTAGTACTTCTTGGTGTCGTTGTAGAGCTTTTCGACTTCCTTAAAGCCGTCTAAGGTATTCTTCACCGTCTTGCCTGCCGTGGCAATCTCTTTGACCGTGTTGGCAATGTTGCCTGCAAAGTTGGTCGGGTCGGTCACTACCCACTGAGCATGGGCTTGTGTGGCAAATAGGCTCAAGCCAAGCAGAGCCGTAAATAGGTACTGTTTCATTGTTGCTATGGTTTAATAGGTTATTACTTTGTTGCTTGTCTATCGTTTAGCCTCTCTTTTCTCTTGTGCTAATAGGCGAATAGCCGTCTCAATGTCGCCACCCAACTCTTCCGCCTTGCGTAGCACCTCTACCTTTTCGGTTTCTTCCGTTGTGTAGGCGAGATATTCCTCCAGCGACACCTCCGTAGCATAGACGGCAGATTGCATTCCACCCAAGCCTATCCACACCTCTTTGTAGAGCCGCTTAGGGTCGTTGCTCTGGTTGATGGAGAGGATTTGGCTCTTTTCCTTTTCGGATAAGCCCAGCATCGCCTGTATGCCGTCAAACTTGGTCATGTACTTGCGCTGGTCGAGCAGAATTTTGCAGTCGGAGTTGTTGATGATACTCTCCTTGACGATGGGCGACTGTATGATGTCGTCCACCTCTTGTGTCACGACAATCGCTTCGCCAAAGAACTTTCTCACGGTTTTATAGAGGTACTTGATGTAGTCCGCCATATTCGCTGATGCAATCGCCTTCCACGCTTCCTCAATGAGTATCATCTTGCGAATACCTTTGAGTCTTCGCATCTTGTTGATGAAAGCCTCCATAATGATGATGGTCACCACGGGGAAGAGGTCTTTGTTGTCCTTGACCGCATCAATCTCAAAGACGATGAAACGCTTGGAGAGGAGGTCGATGTTCTTGTCTGAGTTCAAGAGGAAGTCGTAGCGACCACCCTTATAGTACTGCTTCAGCGTTGTTAGCAGGTTGTTGATATTGAAGTCCGAGAGCGTTACTTGGATTTCTCGCTGCTTCATATCCTCTCGATACACATCACGCAGATACTCGTAGAAGGTATTGAAGCAAGGGGTAATGGTGTGGTCGGCTCTAATCAGCTCGATATAGGCATTGACAGCAGAACCCAATTCGCCTGCCTCGGTCTTG
Source organism: Porphyromonadaceae bacterium (assembly GCA_030528555.1). Classification (GTDB taxonomy): domain Bacteria; phylum Bacteroidota; class Bacteroidia; order Bacteroidales; family Porphyromonadaceae; genus Porphyromonas. Next base: position 9,618 of record JAUMYQ010000019.1, read on the forward strand.
GTAATCCGCTCTTCGGCTGACTTCCACAGGGTGAGTAGCAGCGTGCAGATGCTCTCTCGCTTTTCGACATCAAAGACATAGTCATCCGTGTAGAAGGGGTTGAAAGAGATGGGGCTGTCGTCCGTATAGGTGAAGTATACCCCGTCCTCGCCCTTGGTCTTTCCGTGAATGAGCTCGCACAAGCCTTGATAAGAGTTACCCGTATCGACCAAGAGGACATGTGCCCCCTGTTCGTAGTACTGACGAACCATGTGGTTCGTGAAAAAGCTCTTACCACTGCCCGAGGGGCCGAGGATAAACTTATTGCGGTTCGTGATGATGCCCTTTTTCATCGGCAGGTCGGAGATATCCAAGTGTATGGGCTTGCCCGAGAGTCGGTCTGCCATCTTGATGCCAAAGGGAGAGAGCGAGTCCTTGTAGTTCGTCTCAGCCGTGAAGAAGCAGAGGGCTGGCTCGATGAAGGTGTAGAAGCTCTCTTCGCTCGGGAAGTCGGCTGCATTGCCTGGGATACCTGCCCAGTAGAGCGTGGCCACATCTATCGTGTTGTGACGGGGCTTGCATTCCATCAGCGCCAAGGCACTGCCCACATCGTTCTTGATTTGGCGGAGTTCTTCGTTGTCACTGTTCCATGCCAACACATTGAAGTGGGCACGAATAGAAGTCAAGCCCTGTGAGTGGGCAACATTGAGGTACTCTTGTATCCACTCTTCGTTAATCTGATTGCTACGGCTGTAGCGAGCCAAGGAGTGCATATTCCTCGCTTGCTTCTCAAAGCGTTGTAGGTTGGCTTCGCTGTCCTCAATGAAGAGGTATTGGTTGTAGATATGATTGCACGAAAGCATCAAGCCCACAGGCGAAGCAAAGGAGAGACGGCAGTCGCTGCGGTCGGTCGAGAGCCTTTCATATCGGCTATCGGTGCTGACACTTGTAGGTAAATCGTCTGTGTCGCTCAGCGTATGCAGGCAGAGCTTATTGTCCCCCACACGCACGAGGTCTGCCCCTAGGCGAATGTCCTCGAGGCTGGCGTGTCCTTCCTCCGAGAGGGAGAAGTAGCGGTCTAAGAGTCCTGGCTTATCCTCGGTGCCGACAAGTTCGTCTTCCGTCATCCGCTCCAAGCGAATGAGCATCGTATCGTTGATGATGCGTTCAAACTGGTCTACCGCCTCCATGAACTTGATAACGGCTTCTTTGTCCTCAATCTCCTTCGGCACAAGATGCCCACGGCAGAGGGCAGAGAAATTGCTCTGCTGTGCCATACGCTTCTTGTTGCTCTTGGTCAGAAAGAGGTAGACCGAGTGGTGCAGGTAGGGTCGCTCGTTGAAGTGTCGCTCCGAGGAGCGTGCGAGGAAGCTCAATCCACTCTCTGCGAGTTTGCCTTGGTATGCCTCCGTGATGAACCAATCTTGCTTATGCACGATGCTATAGTTCGGCAGTACCTTAATCGCCTTGTGCCAAGCCGAGTGCATCGCCTCGTATTCGGCAGAGGTCACGGTAAAGAGTTCGGGCAGTTCTACCCGAAAAGCCACCGTGATGTCGGCTTCCTTGCTGACGATGCACCCCTGCTCAATAGCGAGAAGGGGGAACTTTGCCTCCAAAGAACTGATTTTGCTGGTATTTCTCATCTTGTCTTGTTTTGTCGTTAGAATGCAATGCTTGTATAGTGCGGTAATAGCTAGGCACTGAGACCGAGGGCAAGGGAGCGTACTTGGGGTACGTGACCGAAGTCCGAGTGTCGAAGTAACGACGCTAGTGCCGTGCCATACGAGTATTTCTAAAGAGGTGCAGGACGCTACGGCGGTTCGATAGATACCGTGGATGCGTGCGTACCGCCCCGAGCTTCATCAGTCCGTGCTCGCCATACTTGCGGTTCATAGCGAACGTTTGCCACACGACAAGCGTGGCACCCAATACGCCTATGCCCAGACAGACGAGCTGACCAATGCCCAAGAGATACAGCACGACCACGACAATGAAAGTCCCCAGCAAGCCTCCTGCAAAGAGAAAGAGGTACTGAGCCTTCAAGCCTTTGAACTCTACCGTGCGTCCTACACCTTTATTGATTTCCCAAGATGCCATCGCTTTTAGAGGAAGAAGCTTCTAAGAATCGTAGCTGCGACAATCAAGAAGATACAAGCCCCAAACCAAGAGGCTGCGGTCTTGCTCGTATCGGGATCGCCCGAGCTAAACTTGTTGTAGACCTTGATGCCTCCAATCAAGCCGACCACGGCTCCGATGGCATAGATGAGCTTTGTACCAGGGTCGAAGTAGCTCGTCACCATCTTCGTGGCTTCGTTGATACCTGCCATACCATTGCCTTGGGCATAAGCTCCTGCGGTGGCAGCAACCAAGAGGAGCATCATCAGTGCGATTTTCTTTGTGTTCATTGTTTTGAAATTATTGTTGGTGAATACTTTGTTGCTTATAAGAGAGTGCGGGCGGGGACTGATTTGGGCTCGTTTTCATGTTCGCTTATTGTGTAGCCGTTTTACCCCACACCCGACACTCCGAATTGTTTTACAGATAATAGTCTAAGGGATGTGCGTCGCTGGTGCTTACAGACTGAGTTTCTTCATCATCTAACGCTTCCGCCTGATTTTGCTCCTCCTCGGCTTTTCGCACGAAGGCTAAGAGCTTGTTGTGTTTGGCGGACTCGGCAAGGAGATGTTCCTTGTACTTCTCCATCAGGGCTGTGCCTTGCACCTTGCTGAGGGTATCTTGCACCTCGTCTTCGTCTTCCTCGTCTAATTCGTCATCGTTCTTTGACCAGCGTCCCATACGCACGAGGTCACGAGCAAGGATAGCCGAAGGCGAGACCTCGGGCATTGGGTCACGAGTGAGGAGCATCTCCTCTTTGGCGACCTCGTCCTCATCGACCTCATCGGTTGTATAGGCGACTTGCATCTCGTTCTCCTCCTCGCTAATGCTTGGTTCGTCCGAGGGTTCTTCCTCTGTCGTATCGCTCGCTTCGCCTCCCTCCTCCGCCTTAGGCGGTGCAAAGGTATTGGCTTGCGTGTCGCCCACCTCAGTTTTCGGAACGGCAGGAAGTGTCGGGAAATCCTCAGAACTCAAACCCTTGCTCTTGCCTACCAAAGTGTGGGCTACTTCAGGCTTTTGCTCCGTTCCCTCCGCTATCGACATTTTGTCGCCCTTGGTTTTCGCGGCTTTACAATCTTCTTTGCGAGAGAACTGAATGTAATAGTAGGTGTAGCGAATGAGCAGGAGCATCCAGATAATCCCCAGACACAAAAGGGCATTGAGTAGTATCGTTTGCATCATATCGTTATGGTTTGGGTTCTTCGTTTAGCATCAGCCGCTGCATTCAGAAGTTCTCTGTGCTCAGATAGATGCTGACGAAGGATGTTCTCGATATAAGCAGCCATAGTCACGCGCTCGTCAAGGTCGTGTAAAACATTTCGCAGTATCTCCAAGGTCTCGACATTCATCGTAAAGGCAGTCTTTCGTGCAAAACGAACAGGTAAAAGAAAGCGGATTTTATAGTCATCTGCATTCACAACTGGCTCAGATTGGGTGTGAACATCGTTGTTATGCTCAGAGGGAGCAATCATCCTTGTCGCTGGATAGATTAGTGAGGCTTGCTCTTTGGAGTGGGATGCTATACTATTCCACCCACGAATGGTGAGGTAAATCATAAGGCAGAACATCGTTAAGATGCTTACAGCAAGGAATGCCTGAAAAAGTATTGTGTTCATTATAAATTGATTGTTGGATTACGTTTATGTTGAGTTGCGACCTTATTGAGCATTGCTTGATGCTCCTTAAGATGTTCCAAGATGATATTCTCGATATAGGATGTCAATGTTGCCCGAGAGCGAACATCATTCAGCACATCTCGCAAGGTTTGAAGCACCTCCCAGTGAATGGTAAAGCCAACCTTGCCTCGAGTATCTCGCGAGGGAACAAAGAAGCGTGCTTCATATTCTTCAAAAGAAAGTCCGCTGCTGATGGCATCAGTTTTTCTTTTTGTGGGTTTGGCTGGGGCTTCCTCTGTAGCTATCGGCATTTCTTTGTGTCCTGATGGTTCAGCCGTAGGTCCTTCCTCCTCTTCGGGCGACACCACTTCTATTGCGTCTTCTGTCCCTAACTTGATAGGTTGGTCAAAAAAGGGGGACTCTTCGGCACTACGCTTGCTAACTCCTATATCGCCCATCTCTTGGAGCTTCTTGCTCAGTATCTTCTGTCTTTTCTCTGTAATGGAACTCATGGCTTACTCTGTACTGATATTGAAACGACGGCAGACTTCTTCTACCCACTCATTAACACCTGTCCCAGTACGTAACGAAGCGACAGGCGGTAGGTAAGAACTACGAAAAACGCCCTTAACGCCTCCTTGGGCGAGTTCACGAGCAAATTTCACCGAGTGATATATGCGTGTATCGAAGATTTTGATGTCCTCTTCCTTAGCATAATCGCTATAGTGGTCGATAACAACAGTGCTTGCACTGCGGTTGATTTTGTTCCAGAGCAATAAGAGGTCTTGAATGCGAGCATCTTCTAAGCTGATACCTAAGTCCCTTACCGTTTGGGCATAGGCGAAACTTGATACTAAGGATTGAGGGTCTGCTTCTATGGGGGATATGATATAATCCATCTCTACAGAGAGATTTAGCAACTCTTCCGTCCCGGCATGACCAGGAAAGTCGAAGATAACGAGTCTAATATCTTCTTCGGTCTGTTTAAGCAGCTGCTTGACTTGCCTTAGAGCGTCTTCAGGCTTTGTGCGAAAGATAGTATAGGATCTTTTCCCGAATTTGGTAAAAAAGGCTTTGAGCTGCTCTGCAATGTCTGGAGACTCATCTATAATGTTACGCTCTCGCTCACGGAGCTTATAAAAAGATTCCTGCGTGCCATCGCAATCGACTACGGCAAGCGGTATCCCTTTTTCATAATACAGGATAGAGGCGAGTACCTCGGCAAGGCTGCTCTTGCCAACTCCTCCTTTCTGTGAAGCAAAGCCCAAGTATATAGGACTGACTGTCTGCTCTGATTTCATATAAAATGACTGTTTTACGAGGTTACTAACTTTGAGACTTAGTCACAGACGTATGAATCAACCAAGCTGAGATTGTCTGTTGGTCACATAGTCTTGATTGAGTCTACTCAGTCGGTATAAATGGAGTGACCAACTATTCAACTTGAGTCTTGTCTCATCTCATTTTGGACTGACCAATAGACTTAGGTCAGTTAGTCTATTTAGACCTTACTCATTGAGTCCGTCTGGACTTAAATCCTCTGCAAAATAAGTAGGTAAATCAGTTAGTTTCAAGGCTCAAGGAAACACAAGGAAATCGCAGGAAAACACAGGTATTTCGCTTATGCTAAGTGTGTTACACCAAGGCTGTAACTTTGCAAGCGAAACAAAAACACGGAGCTAACGCCTCGAAGGAGACAGCCCAAAAGGGTGGATGCTTCATCAGCATCATCTCTTGATACTGGCAAGGTGTGTCTTTGTCCGACAAACTCCGTTTCTGCCGACAAAGCCCCTTGCCTCGGTGCGAGGAGAAAATGACTCCAAAGTCGTCATTAACCAACAATACAGCCATGAATGAAAAGATAGAACGTTGGGACAGGTGGGATACTCGCCTACCCAATCCCAAAGACCAACAAAAGGTCATTGCCCTCTTCCACAAATCGGGAGCAGAAACAAAGTCAGACTTTGTGCGTGCCCGTCTTTTGGGAGAGAGTTTTAAGGTCATTACCACAGACAAATCAGCCGTGGAATACTATCGTAAACTCTCCGAACTTACGGCATAAGTTCATAAAATAGGCATCCTCTACAATCAAGTTGTGAAGGCAATCAACAGCTACCACTCGGTAAAAACAGCTCAACTTTTGCTCCAGAAGTTAGAGCAATATGCTTCACAGATTGTCGCCCTACAAGAGCAGGCAATAGCCCTTACCATAGACTACCGCAAGCGATGATTGCGAAGATTTCCGGCACAGCCAATCTCGGAGGAGCACTCGGCTACAACTTCAAAAAAGTGGAGGCTAAAGAGGCGACAATACTCTTGGCTCAGGGGTTGTATCAGAACACCAACGATAAGTACACAATGAGTGAAGTTCTTGCCGATATGCAAGCACTTATTCCCAAAAAATGCAGGACGAAGAATGTGGTCTTTCACTGTTCTCTCAATCCACATCCCGATGAGAAACTATCGGACGATATTCTTGCTCGGATAGCCCAAGAGTACATGCAGGCACTCGGCTATGGCAAGCAGCCCTATATCATCTTTAAGCATAACGACATTGCACGCGAACATATTCATATCGTATCACTACGCATAGATGGAAAGGGGCGCAAACTGAATGACCAATTTGAGAAGAGACGAAGTAAGAAGATAACCGATACCTTGGAACGCAAGTATGGCTTGATTCCAAGTACAACTCAAAGAAAAGAGCAGATAGCAACGATTCAAGATGTAAAACAGGGGAAAGGAAATATAAGGGAACAGATCGCCTCTGTCGCCCGCTCCGTCATTTCTCACTACCATTTCTGCTCTTTGGGAGAATTCAATGCAATTCTTACCAAGTATAACCTTGCCGTAGAGGAGGTGAAAACGGAGTATAGAGGAAAGAGATACAACGGACTGGTCTATGTCCCGACAGATGGTAAGGGGAATAAGATCGGTATACCTATCCATGCCTCAGAAATTGGACGAGGGGTAGGCTATTCTGCTGTTCAACATAAGATGCAGCAATCCAAACAGAATATCAAACCGCTTGTGGCAAACATACGACAAAGGGTCTTACAAGTGATGAGAACTTCTCCCCGAACAGAGGAGAGACTGCATCGTGGACTAGAGAATGAAGGTCTACGAGCAGTCATCAGGAAGAATAACAATGGTCGTATCTACGGCATCACTTTCATTGACGATAAGTCAGGTGTGGCTCTCAATGGCTCTCGATTAGGAAAGGGCTATGGAGCCAATCAATTTGAAGCCTATTTCTCTGACTTGACGCACAACCACTTCTTAAACGAAGAGCTTTATGGCCAAATAGCAGCTTCAGAACAAGTCAACAAACAACTTACACAGAACCTGCTAATACAAGAAAAAGCGGGCGATAATCTCATTGATGAAGTCCTTGAAGAGTTGGTAGGTGACACATCTCTACCAATAGGCAACGACGATTGGAAAGAGGCGGCTTGGCAACGCAAACTTCGCAGACAAAACAAGATCAGACTAAAGCGAAGAAAGCGGTAAACGAACAGCATTATAACATGATTCTAACACCATTCAAATGATATTACAACTATGGCACAAGAAGATGATTTGAGAGCACTCGGCAAGATTATGGACTTTATGCGAGGACTATCCGTGATATTCTTCCTTATCAATTGTTATTGGTTCTGCTATGAAGCCTTTCATGCATGGGGCTTTACGCTGGGTATTGTAGACAAAATCCTGATGAACTTTCAGCGAACGACAGGACTGTTCTCCTCCATCCTTTGGACGAAGCTCTTCTGCGTGGTCTTCCTTGCTCTTTCGTGTCTTGGCACAAAGGGTGTCAAGGAAGAGAAAATCACTTGGTCAAAGATATGTGCTGTGCTCGCTGTGGGCTTTGTCCTATTCTTCCTCAACTGGTGGCTACTTGCTCTACCGATTGGTAAAGAGGGAACAGCCTCATTCTACATTTTTACACTTTCTGTCGGCTACATCTGCCTCCTGATGGCTGGTGTGTGGATGAGTCGCCTTCTCAAGAACAATCTGATGGATGATGTATTTAATACGGAAAACGAGAGCTTTATGCAGGAAACACGGCTGATGACTAATGAGTACTCCATCAATCTGCCGACTCGCTTCTACTACAAAAAGCGATGGAATAGGGGTTGGATTAACGTGGTGAATCCCTTTCGAGCCTCAATGGTGCTCGGCACCCCCGGTTCAGGTAAGTCCTTTGCCATCGTGAACAACTACATCAAGCAACAAATCGAGAAAGGCTTTGCGATGTACATCTACGACTATAAGTTTCCTGACCTCTCCGAGATTGCCTACAACCATCTCCGTCATCATCTCGATGCCTACGAGGTGAAGCCACAGTTCTATGTTATCAACTTTGATGACCCACGAAAGTCGCATCGCTGTAATCCTATAAATCCGTCCTTTATGACGGACATCTCGGATGCCTATGAGTCTGCCTATACGATTATGTTGAACCTCAACCGCACGTGGATACAAAAGCAAGGAGATTTCTTCGTGGAGTCGCCCATCATACTCTTGGCGGCCATCATCTGGTATCTCAAGATTTATGAAAACGGTAAGTACTGTACCTTTCCACACGCTATTGAGTTCCTCAATCGCCCTTATGCTCAAATATTCCCCATCTTGACCTCCTATGATGAACTGGCCAACTATCTTTCTCCCTTTATGGACGCATGGGAAGGCGGTGCTCAAGATCAATTACAGGGGCAGATTGCTTCGGCTAAAATACCGCTCTCTCGTATGATTTCACCTGCTCTCTACTGGGTCATGACAGGGGATGATTTTTCGCTGGACATCAACAACCCCAAAGAACCTAAGGTCTTGGTCGTAGGTAACAACCCCGACCGCCAAAACATTTACTCAGCTGCTCTCGGTCTGTACAACAGCCGTATCGTCAAACTCATCAATAAGAAGAAGCAGCTCAAGTCCTCCGTCATTATTGACGAGCTACCCACCATCTACTTTCGTGGGCTGGACAACCTCATTGCCACGGCTCGAAGCAACAAGGTAGCGGTATGTTTGGGCTTTCAAGACTTCTCTCAGCTTACTCGTGACTACGGTGACAAGGAGAGCAAGGTGATTCAGAATACTGTGGGTAATGTCTTCTCTGGTCAGGTCGTGGGCGAAACAGCCAAGACTCTCAGCGAACGTTTCGGTAAGGTACTACAGCAACGACAATCGATGACCATCAACCGCAACGACAAGTCCACCTCCATCTCTACGCAAATGGATAGCCTTATTCCTGCATCAAAAATCAGCAACCTTACGCAGGGTATGTTTGTTGGAGCGGTATCCGATAACTTTGACGAACGCATCGAGCAGAAAATCTTCCACGCAGAGATTGTCGTCGATGTCGCCAAGGTGTCCGCCGAGACCAAAGCCTACGAGCCTATCCCCGTCATTGCCGAGTTCACAAACGAAGATGGCTCCGATAATCTCAACGAGACTATAGAAGCCAACTATAAACGTGTCAAACAAGAGGTACTAAGCCTTGTCAATACCGAGATTGAGCGGATTAAGGCAGACTCAAAACTCTGTCATCTAATCAAGGAGAAGTAGAGCTCGCTAAATGAAAAATTAGAAATACAACTAAAGCGCGAAGAAGTTGATTCAAACTATATAGCCACCAATAGGGCTTACTATGCATGTCTGCAAAAAAACAGGATAATACTTCGTAATACACCCTTTGCCTAATCAAACTCTCCATTAACTAGTCGCCTCTTAAAAAATTTCAATGGATAACGAGCTATTCGTCCATCCTCAATAATAGGTCTTACAAGCATAGTTGCACGCCCACAGACAGAACAAACATTCTCTACTCGTATTACAAAAACATATTGGTGTTATTTCTGTATTACTTATACCCCTATTTCTCAATAAATTCACTAATATACTCGGCTATCTTGACTAGTGATTTATTCCCTTTATCGTAAGAATAGAGAAAGCATCGCATATAGTTTTGATAATCTTCACCCTCTGGTAAATACTCTTCGAAGTAGTAATAATGTAACCCTAGAATACCATTAGCAAAAGATCGATCAAACTTATAGTCTGAATACCTAATGTAATGTGTCAAATCTTCAATTGAATACTTTATTAACTTGCGATATTCTTCATCCTCTCGTGCTTTAATTAGAATTTTTTTATACTCCACATATGCTTTCTCATAGTTTGATGTAAGCAATAGAGCTAATGAAAAATTAAAATCGCATATAGGACTACCTAGAGAGCTATCCTCTTGAATCTCCTCTGCTACTCTGAGAGCCTCGTCAAAGAGACCTAATAGCAGATTTGCGTTAACAATGTTTATTTTATCATCTAGCGCAAGAGCGATTTCTTTACTTAAATTATATTGTCTTTTTTTTATTAGCAAGGGGATCGCACTATAAAGATCTTTGCCACCATATCGAATATCAATGTTAAGAAGTTTTGCTCTCTCACGTAGAAGAATTTTATATAGTTTTTCAATTTGATCGTTGGACATGACAGGGTATAAGTTAAACCAATTTTGAACTTCATCATTTTTGGTAAGACTTCTAGACTGCAATATTAGATGAACCAAGTATGGATCGTACTCTATCATACTTGTCGGACAATCAAAATCATCATTCAAGAGTGTTCTCTCTTGTGCTGTAAAATTTTCCGAAGAATAACCTCGTTTGGCATAGTCCACATCTTCTGGGTCTTCTCCAAACGTGAGAAGTTCAGCCTTTTTTTTCTTATAGAGAGCTAATTTTTTTTGAATATCTTCTACCAAACCAACTTCTGCAGAAGGCAAAGATTCAAATGGGCCTAGATAAGTTTCTATAAATTTGCTTTTCTCTTGGTAGTTTTGATAGAACCAAATTGAGCCAATCCCTATGCAGACAAATAAAGGAAGAAGAACATAGATAAATTTTTTAGAGGACTTTGGCTTCTTTAGGATAGGCTTTTTATCTCCTGATGATTCCATCGCATAATGACGACCTTGTTGTTTGATGATCATATGGCTTACTATTTTATTTATAATATGAGTATTATTGACACTTAATTTCTTGTTTATAAGTTTACAACTCTATCTTTTTATGATAAGTTAAATATTCTTCGCCAGAATGATATTTGGTTGACAATCTCTAAAGATCCAACCTCTAATTTAGGAAGCTCAGAAAAAACTTCCGAATATTCGGGCATTCCAACTACAAGTTCTTTTCTTTTGTATATTTTGGGCCTTATAACGAGATAGAGTGGATACTTTCCCTTCTTCTCTGAACACATATGGGTGGCTCTAAAATTAAAGACAGATGCTATTCGAGGTTTGATGGTTACATCCACTTCTTGCAGTATTGTAAACTCATCAACAGCCGTCCTCATTAGCAAAACAGCAATGCCTGTAGCTGGGACACTAGCATTGTGTGTTAATATACATGAAAATTCTAGCTGGGCTTGTTCATGGCGTCTCTCCTTGAGGTTATTAAATGTCTGACACCTCCAACTAATCTGTTTGAAATAATCCATGTCGATTGGAGATATTGGGGACTGCTCAATCTTTTTAACCTCAGTGGCTAGCATACGCCCCCAGTCTTCTGCCGAAGGCCGTTTATGAGGATTATCCCAGCCTTCCCCTTTGTTGAAAGCTCTTAGAAACAGAATTCTTACAACCTGTGGACAAGCCTTAAGATTCTCGTGAAAATTACTTATCACCTCAAAATACTTCGACATTACCCCATGAGGGTAGAGTCCTGCCTCAATCATAGCGCGTGTTGTCTCGCAATGATCGTAAGGGGGAGAACAGGTGCCAGTAAAGGGGTGTATTAGAAATAGCGATTTGTAAATAATCACAGCAAGAGAGAAGTTATCCCAGGAAACATTGAAAAGCGAGTCCTGTGGTTTCTCTATTGGACTATAGTCTGGTGTACAGGCCGTCGCTGAAAATAGAAGCTTTTTACCCTCCGATATTTGTATGCTATCAATATCACAAATGGATACCTGTCCACTCGCATTCACAAGAATATTGTCGGGTTTCAGGTCCACAAAGACATAGGTTCCTAAACGATGCACTTGGTATAAAGGATAACAAACATTAGCAATTAACTTCAATCTTCCTAATAGACCTCTAGGGTGGCGTACATCGAACTTATCCCAGTCTTCTGCAGTCCAATTCTGCCAATAGCTTTTAATACTCTTACTTGGGAGTTTAGTATTGATAATTAATTGGGAGAGTTTGATGCTACGTTCAAATGCTAAGGGCATTAGAATCCCGACGAAGTACTTTTGTTTGTTATATAATACAGCGACAGGCCACGAAAGCATCCACATAGAATCCTCCACTCTATCTGGCTGATGCTCTACCATATAAAGCATCTTCTTCTCCAACAGGAACAAATCTCTCTGCTTTTGAGAGGCTAGCTCCAAGTCGATAGCCTTATGGTAAAGCTTGGCACAGTAGCCTCTAGAAAAGGTTTTCGAGGATTTTATGTTATAGATAGATCCCTCTCCTCCCTTGCTAAGGATTTTACTTTCTAACGTAACAGTCTCACCTGTTTGTGTGTAGTATGTCTCCATTAGTGATTACGTACAGCTAATAGCATGGTCTTATCATCTGCTTCGTTGGCGATGGTCTTATTTCCCTCACGTAGATAATTTTGCCACATCTGCTGTATAGTTTCGTCTGTTTTTCCAGAAGCCTTCGCTTCACGTACTACTTGAAGAAATTGAGAGAATATCTTGGAAGAGGGACGGTTGAGGTCTTCATAACGTCCTAACTCCTCGTTATAAACTGAACATTCATAGGTTGCTTTCTCCATCCCATCTGAAAGCAAGCAGAGTGCGTCAATATCACCTAAATAGACATGACTTTCAGGGACAACGACGTCTCCCAATTTACCTAAGTTTTCCCAGGCACTCATTACAAAAAGAGTTTGGTTTGCTTCTTCTCCCTTATGTGGAGAAAAAAGCGCTAGCCACTCACCCTTAGTCTTGTCATGATATCCACCACGACCATCGCCTATATGTGTAGAGAGTAAACCGTGTGGCGAATAAACAGCTATCATACAGGTAGTAGAAAACTCCTTGGGCTCTTTGTCAAGACTCACTGCAATGGTATTTAGGTCACGTTTGATTATACGCATAATGCGCTCTGCAGCTTGTTCCCATAAGTACGATTCTGGCAGTTTGTCATGCTCTATATACTTGCCAAGACGAATGAATTCAGTGGTTTCTCTAATGGCAATACGGCAAGCCATTTTAGAACCAATATGTGAATGGCTAGCTGATCCTGCTCCATCTGAGACAACACAGATGCCCCAGTCAGAGGAGAGAGCCTTGTGCATACTATAATCTTGACAAGGAAGACCTGCAGCTGTGTGTGATGCTCCTATCTGAGAAGCATGGAGAGTCGTCCAAGAAGTAGTAACACTAGAATCTTTAATATCGGATTGCGGTGCATCACTACTTACACCAGGAACTACTGTCGTATTTTCTGGCACATTACTTTTTTCTCTATTTCTGATACTATCGTCAGATTTAGTATCGCCTATTTCATGTCCTGAGCCTTCCCCTATTGATTGTTTTACATCATCCACAGCCTTAATTTCATCTATGGTTACATCTTTGCTGTCCATAGGATATGGTTCTCTCTTCAACTTTACTTTATTCTTGCGGTAGTAAGCATATCCTACTAGAGAGATAAGCAATGCAGGAAGGAGAAATAGTAGAAAGGAAGATTTTAAATCTTTTTCTTCTGTTTTTTTCTCTTTTTGTGACGTCGGAACCTCACTTCCCATTTGAGTCTGGGACGATTTATCACTCTTTTTCTGATTGTTGAGTTTAGTCAAACTGTCTAACTTTACCTCCACCTTCGCTAGTTTGTTTTCTAAATTCTTCACCCTTTCTTCAAGTGTTTTTTCCCCCTCCATTTTATTAGAGTTTGTTGTACCGGAATTTGCGTAAAGACTCCCCATGCAAAGAAGCAGACATACAATGCATATTGCTCTCATAGATTTCATTACGAAGTTTTATTATAACAATACTCTCTGTCTGTCAAATCAATTCTATCTCTTGACTTAACTGGCAGAAAATAAAAAAACATTAGAAGCTAAAAGCTTCCCAGCTATCGGTACTCTCGAATTTAGTAGGTCCTCCGCCTGGTTCATTTTCTGTAATAGCTCCGATACTGTTAGAGAGCCAGCGAAAGAAGTTTACAAAATTAGTCCCTTGAAGCTTTTTTGCAGACATTCCACCCTGTGCAAGAGTTTCAAGGACAGACATGTTCACATCACTCCCCACACCAATGGCTGAAAAAGCAAGAGCCTTTTTTTCATGGAGTTTCTTTATACGTTCTCCCATAGCAGCAACAGGGCTAATATCATCGGGCTCTCCGTCAGTCATCAAGATTATCCAAGGACGATAATACTTGATTCCTTTACTTTTATACCAATCTTTTCGGTCTGAAGTAAGTGTGATTCCTTCTTCAATAGCCTCAAGCATAGGTGTTGTACTATTGGCTGTAAGCGTAGGCATCTCAAAGTCTGTCAACAACGCAGGTGCCTGTATCTGTTGAACTATACCGCCAAAAGTTATGATTGCTACCTCAAGACGAGAAGCAGCAGTCTCATCTTCCAGTGTTTGTTCTTGGAACTGCTGCAACCCCTTGTTTAGTTCTCTGATAGGTTCTCCAGACATAGAACCAGAAGTGTCTAATAGAAGCACGCAAAGGCATTTGTCTTCTCCATTGTTTAGCTCTTCGTGAGCAAAATCATTTTTTGCCATAATATTATTTATTAGTTTGAAATAATTGATTGGAATTACTTCCCATAGTGACTTAATACTATAAGTGGAGGAGTTCTATATACTTCTGTTGTAAGCTCCTCCGAGAGAATTAATTGAGGAGGTGATCTGAACAAATACCTTCTTTAGATAAGGAATATCCTCATGTTCTATTCTACCCATAATTTTGTGAATCTGTTGTGCATCAACAGACGCATATTGTTGAAGGTAATCTTCATACATTTGCTTTGGCACCCCAGCGTCAAGAAGGCTATTACAATAGCGTTCATATTCTTGCAAACTATTGCATAGAGATTCCACTGTTCCCTTTAAGAAGTCTGAAAAATCGCAGATAGCATCGGCTTGTATCACTAAATCGGCGATCCCTCCTTGGCGCTCGATTATGTTTCGAGGACGTGCAGGTCTAGCAGAGGTGTCAGGATGTGAAAGATGGAAACTACCCGCAGACATCGATGTTGCAGCCTGCATATGTCGATTAATCTCTTCCATATAGAACTGGATTCTTGGCAGGTCAGCATCTGTAATGTGACATAATAATTCGGCATATAGAGCTTTGTCTGCTTCGAAGTGTGTAGTAATATATGTTTCGCATTGTTGCCTAGGTACTCCCGAATCAATCAGCATCTGTATAGCTCCATAGTATTCATTGAGTCTATTCATAATTTGCCAATCCGTGAACTGGACCAAAAATTGATGCAAATCTTTAAGAGCTTGAAGCTCTCTAACAAAATCGTGAGAAGTGTATGTCATACTGTATTCTTGTTTATTTTTATGATCTTGATTCCTTTCTAAAGCACACTCTACCGAAACTCTGTGTACAACATGACGCTCTGAAATACCTTTAGCATATCCCTCGTGGTACCCTTGTGTGTAGGTGTCTAATGCGGGTCGTCCCCAAAGGAAGAATTTGACAGACAACCCCATACGGAGAGTATCTTTGTCCTTGCTAGAAAGAGCATCTCTGTGCCCATCCTCCCAACCACGTTTATAATCATTTCCATTCCACATGATCTAGTTTCACCAAGACTTATCTATACTTAGAATAAAACTTATACGCAATAAATATTAATACAACAACTCCAATCCCAAATGGAATAGGATACGCTTTTGCCAGTTTGTATATCCCGTAGAATAGTAGTGATACTCCTACACTCCCTGCAATCCATTTCACAATTGTAATATAGCGTTGACGGCGTACAAGAGATTCGTACTGAGTCATTTTCTTTATGAGAAGGTTAAGCTCATCTGAAGGGCAACAGGTCGTTTCCAAAGATTGAATCTCGGATTGAAAATGGGTTCGAGTATTTTCTTTAAATAATGTTATAGCGTCTTTGATGTCTGAGTATTTTCGTTTGATAGCTACAGAAACCTCTCCTCCTATTTCAGATAAGCGGCTCGGAGAAGTGTATATATCCTGACAAATCTGATTTTGTAGGTCTTTAATACGTAAAGCATCGTCTCTCCATACTCTTCCCCAATCTGGAGAGTAGTTTTGAATTTCGTTGAGTTCAATCTGAAATTGCTCTAAACAGTGATTGATTTCGTTTTTATGAAATAATAGTTCTTGAGCCTCAGAGTCTAGATTAATCATATCAGGAGCAGCTAATAATCTATCAACAAAATGAATTGCTGCTTCATAAGCTTGGGCAAAATTATATCTATCAATGGTATTTTTGTGAGATGATAAAAGAGCCTTGAAATCAAGAGCATCCTGTTGAAGAGCGAACCACTGATTTTTCTCGGTATTCACCGCTTGCTCTAGGCTACTAATAGCATTAAAAGCCTGAGGCAACAAAGTATTAGCAACATACTCTAAATTCTGTAAGGATAACGAAGGGAGCTTGTCCAAAAAAGATCTTATTTTTTCTATAGTATCCAGCCAACCATTACGATTTGGAACATGCTTAAGGATATCGTATTTGGCACTCAAATCATCTATTCCAGAATCTATGATTCGAATATTCTCAATGTGTTCTTTTAGCTTTGGAAGCAATAGATTAGGGGTCTCAAACTCACTAAAATTTTGTATTAGAGAGTTGAGTTCTATGTTTAACTGAGGAAAGTCATGATTTATCTTTATCTCCTCCAAAAAGACTTTAACCTGTGAGTATTCTTTGGTAAGGCATTCTTTATATTCTTTCAATGCCTCAAACTCTACATAGAGGTCTCTAATATCCTTCTGTAAACTCTGATATCTCGCAATGTTTAACATAGCAACTCCTCTTATATTCATATTGACATCACTGCCCTCCACACCTCGAGATGAGGCATTGTGGCCTTATCTCGAATCGTATTATATGGAATCAAAAGATCTCCATCTGGGTAGTTTAGCCCCATTTCAGCAGGGGTGATTAACTTTGCCTGTCCAGTGGCACTAACAGCATCCCCTTGTCCATACCCAGTAAGCAGCCTTGTAGAGTCCCCCCCTCGTAGGGCTATTTTGATTTCAGCATAACCACTAGAGATTTGCTCATGTACACCTTGCAGGTTCGTCATACTATGAGAGTAAATTATGGTATGGATTCCTAATTCTGGTCCAAACTCTAAAATATCCAAGAGCCTTTGCAAAGCTGTTGGCTCAGCAGAACTACTCCCGAATACCGAGTGTTTGATTCTCAGGACTGGATTAGGTCTCAGATCAACAATGGAAAATAGAAATTCAGGAGCCTTGTATACTTCTGAATAGTTTGTTTTTCGTTCTTCTAACTCTTTGTGTACAGCTACAAGAGTCTCTTCAAATTCTGTGTCTGAATGTATCCGAATCTCCTGGAGAGAATTAAGTGGAGCTAGACAATTATAGGTTGGGGCACTCTGAGATTGCATGTCACTAATTATCGAGAGGGAATTAGGATATGAATTTATAAATTGCAATGTGATAGAGCCAATGAGACGCATTGCAGTTTGACGATCATTTCCTACGATGATGACATTACTCTTACTATCTCTGTGAAAGCTAAAACTACAGTGCTCTTTTCTACAAAACATCGGCATGCCGACATACATCTGATGAGTAGACTGTGCAGATTTTTGTGTAGCCTCCGACAAGCATGTTGTTAAATCTTGTTCGTTAAAGAGAAGGCTAGAGATGGGAGAACCTCCTTGTTTTTCATAACACTGTTTGATTTGTTGTATATAACGAGGCAGATCTTTCGTCTCGTCAATATACGCCACCTGGAAAATCTCGTTATATCTTTCCTCTCCAGCTTCTGATATATTGAGAATAGCACGTCCTTTCTTGCCCCCCAGCTTTGAAGCAGCCTCATTGCCTAACAATTTTAAGCTGTCTCCTGCATTCGTTATTAGGGAAAGTTTCGCACCGACTTGGCTAATATCCGTCTGTACTCCTCCCAAACTTTGGGTACACAATACCAGAAATACCCCCTGTGATCGTCCTTTTTTATGAATCTTTTCTATGATTTTGGTGGCTTCAGTGGCAATCGTATCAGTTCCCTTAACTAGTTCCTGAAACTCATCAATCACCACTATTATAATAGGTAGCAACTCTTGCTTTAACTGAGATAAAATCTTATTAGCTTCAGAAATGTTAGTGACTCCTAGTTGTTTAAAGATTCCTCCTCGCTGCTCAGACTCTTGAATTGACCGTTCTAGAACAGTCAAGGCGTATAATCTATCTGAAGATGCACTTACAATCTCAGCATGGGGTAAGTCTTTATATGGCAAAAGACTCACTCCTGCTTTCATATCTACCAAATAGAAGCGTAGTATCTGAGGAGAGAATCTTAACGCTGCATTTAGAATGATATTATGTAGAAGAATCGTCTTTCCAGAACCTGTTTTTCCTCCAATGAACATATGTGGAACATAAGGGGTCCCATTGTAGGACAGATGCAATATCTTCATTGATTTTGAAGCATCAAGTCCTACGGGAATAGATATGTGACCATAGTCATAATTAGATGGAAGTTTCTGCCACAATCGACCTTTTGACAGAGTCCTTTCAATCTCCTCTTTGAAGTCAAGGAAGCTCGCTGTTATAGTGCTATCCTTAAACCATTTAATAACTGCATCAATTTCCTCAGAGGTTGCACATGTTTCATATTCAATCCTAGCACCATCAAACTTTGTTCCTGAGAAATCCAACTGATTTGATTGTTCCAAAAGAGCTTCTAACTCCGTTGTTTTACCGTAAACCGTTTTGCGATCTGCACATAGACTCTCTTTATCATATGAGAAGAAAAAGTATACACCAGCCTTTGTTGCATTATCCTTGTAGATCATACGTTGTATACGACTCATATCTATATCTCGCAAGGCTCTGCTTATGTCATTTATAAAAACAAAATGATAAGGCTCTGGCATATTAGGTGTAGCAGAATTGTATTCATGCAAACTCTGATATCTACTCACGTAAGAAGTTATATTGTTGTTAATCCGCTCCTCCAATAAGTCTAGAAGCTTTTGCTGCTCAGAATGTGTAGAGATATAGTGAACAAAGTTTTTAGGGTTATCCTGCTCGTCTAATGATGTTGAAATTGGGGAAAGTTTGTTGAAGTCTCCACTAATATCAGCATCTATCATATATACACAACTAAGCCCAATAGGATAAGATGCAATCGCTCTTAAGGCGAAGTTCAATAGGCTAAAAGTATTATTGTCTGTAAGTTCTATTGCTGTGGCTGAATATTGCTGGAACGAATAGAGTAGAGGAATATATATCCTTGACTTAGGATTCACAATACTGGAGAGCTCTTCTTCTCCATAGTAAAATCCCCAAGGGGCTAAATTACCTTCTGTACTCGCAGGACTAAATGCTTTCTTTAATGGGACATGAGCTCTTGATATCCGAGAGATTTGTAAAAGGGAAGATTCTATTGTTTGGGCCTTCTTTCTAAGTAAAGAATGCCTGTTTGATAAATCCTTTTGAGCCTTATCCGCCAAAAGATGTAGGCCAGAAGCTAGATTTAATGCCATATTCAATTCTAAAAAAAACAATCTAATACAAACAACCTAACCATACATAATTTTTATATGGTTATATGGGTTACTTGTCTTGTTTACTTGCTTAGCCCTAAATAAAAAATAATCTGAAGAAAAACTTTCAACGCCAAAGGTAGTATTTTTTTCACTAAAATCTATTATTTAGGTCTAAGTAATTGGCTTTCAACAGTCAAATGAGTTATGAAATGCAGTAGGTAATGATTTAGCGACCTATCTTCTGCAATAATATACAATGCTTTGTGTAACTCAAATAACCTACCTCAAAGGTAATACTATCTACGGAGAAAGACGAAACTTTCTCCGTTTTTCTTTTCTGACGGCTCTCTATCCAGACAGCTGATTCTATTTTTTCGTCTCATTGCTCATTGTTGTGGCAGTCTTTCTTGTGAAGGCTGCCTTTCATTTTTTCGCTCTATCCTCTGCGGTGTTCCTCTCCACGTTCCATTCTATGTATTCGCATCGGGATCGGTTGTTCGTTGTCAGCGGCAAAGGTAGTTCCGGGCTTTCACGTACAAAAAAGGTCGGGGCGGCAAGCCGTTTAGGCGACAATCTCCACACTTCCATTTCATTGCAGGTAGTATTCTCGCCGTAAAACCTTGTTTGTCCTAAGCCCTACCTTTTTAAGCCCCTGAAACGAAAACGACCGACCCGACGGAAAAACGCATAAAAAAAATGTCGGAAACACGAGGACAGAGAAAAAGAAAAATGGAAACTCTACCTCCCTCACCTCTGGAATCCGCATAAAATCAAAAAAATCAGACAAGATGAAACCGAGATACAAAATATCAATTTGGGTGGCTCTTACACTCGCAGGCTCTCTCCTTTGGGGCGGAAGCGTCTGGCTTTGGCTGGCAGGGTTATGTGCAGGGAAATTCCTCATTCGGCTACTCCTTACCATCACTTTGGCAATCGCAGTGTACATCTTGGCTTATGCTCTCATCATCGGGACAATACTTTGGATACTCATTTCTTAAACAGACAGATATATGAAAAGAAGAAGCAAGACAATCGCACAGCAATGCAGATACTACGAAGTGGACAACATTTTCGAGTATATGGTATCGGTTTACCTCAATGGGAATATATCCGCCTTTAGGGAACTATACAAAGAACTCAATCGGAAGGACAGAAAGGAGTTTATCCTCTATCTCTTTTCAGAGGTCGAACCTATCTGTTTCCAAGAAGTCATTTTAGCAACAATCTAAAAGTGGGAGCAATGGAAGCATTCAGATTTTACCAAGATAGAAAGGTTACTTGTTGGGAGCGCACCCACTTTGAAGTAACAGCAGAGAATTACGAGGAAGCCGTTGCTGTTGTCAAGTCGTGGCAGGGAGAGGATGTACTTTGTTTTGAAGACAACGAGAAAGTCATCATTATGGACGACGAGACCTTATATGAAACCTCCGAAAGCCTATCCGTAAAGGAAAATGGAGGGAAACCTACTATCGAGGTCTTTGCGGACAATGGAGAAGACATCATCAATAATACAACCCTATAACACCAAACGAATATGAGAACGGCAATAAGAACATACGAGGTATATAACCTCCACGAACTGACAAGAGAGGCACAAGCAAAGGCACACAGCCATTGGGCGGAACATTTTAACTATGGTTGGGACGAAGAAAATCGAAAGACATTGCAAGCCTTTGAACAGATATTCAATATCAAGGTGGACAGATGGTCATACGATAATTATTCCTATTGGTATCGTTTCACTTCTCATTACAGCGAGGAAGAAGATAATTTGAAAGGGGTTAGACTACTGAAATACCTTGTCAATAACCATTGGAACGACTTGTATATACCCAAAACCATTTGGGGGCACAATTACAAGAGAAAGCGTAAAAGTCGTGTATTTGTTACCAATGATTGCGTATTGACGGGCTATTGTATGGACTATGAGATATTGAAGCCCATATACGACTTTTTGAAAGCCCCCGATGATACCACCCTATACGAACTTATGGACAGGTGCTTGAATGGATTTTTCAAGGCTTGCAGGGACGATATGGAATACCAACTCAGCGAGGAAGCCTTTGCAGAGAGTTGCGAAGCCAACAACTACGAATTTCTATCCAACGGAACATTATTCAATTGATTAAAAAGACAAAAACAATGAAAGGTACAGAACATTTCAAGGACGTTATCCAAAACTATTTGGAAACAAGAGCATCATACGATGAACTCTTTGCAGGGAATTTCCGCAAGGAGAACAAGAACATAGACGAGTGCATTACCTACATCTTGACGGAAGTCCAAAGAATGGGGTGTGCAGGTCTGTCTGATGAGGAGGTATATTCCCTTGCAGTGCATTATTATCCGCACTCCAAGATTATCCCAAGCCAATAACGACAAGCGTTGAGT
>JAUMYQ010000020.1 GCA_030528555.1 Porphyromonadaceae bacterium
TGACTGGATTCGAACCAGCGACCACACGCCCCCCAGACGTGTACTCTAACCGGGCTGAGCTACATCCCGCTAACTGCGCAGCAAAAGTAGCATTTATTTCCCTAATTGCCAAAACTCTCTCGGTAAAAGTCCAGAGCCTCCTTGATTTCTTCGACACTTTTGAGCCTAAGTTCTGATATTTGTCCTGGAGCAAGGGGTACGATACAGAGAACCGAACCATCGTTTTTCTTGTCATACTGCATAAGCTGCCACAGCTCCTCGTAGCTCTTGCAGGTATAATGGTAAGGGCTATATAGCTCTCTGGCCAAGGCGTACAGCTGGCTAAGCATGGTGCGCTCCGCTCCTAGGCGTGTAACGGCTAGATAACCCTCTACAATGAGCCCGATGATGACAGCCTCACCATGCAAAAGGGGATTCTCTGGCGTAGCACGATGACTAAATGCCTCCAGAGCGTGCCCTACAGTATGCCCGAGATTGAGTACTCGGCGTAAGCCTCCCTCACGCAGATCTGCCCTGACAATACGCTCTTTGTAGGCTACCGCCTTACCAATGAGCTCTATCCACTCCTCCGATATAAGACTCTGAGGGTCATCTAGACGAAGAACTCGTCGCCACAGCTCTGGACCATCAAGTAGAGCCGTCTTGATGATCTCGGCATACCCTGAGTATAGCTCCGAGAGAGGCAGGGTATACAGCCAATCGGTATCTATGAAAACCTCTTCTGGCTCGTGAAATGCCCCAATAATATTCTTTATCCCAGCGAAGTCAATCCCTGTCTTACCTCCTACGGAGGCGTCGACCATTCCGAGGAGCGTTGTGGGAATATGAATACTGCGAATACCGCGCATGTAGGTAGCAGCAGCGAAGCCTCCGATGTCGGTCAACACACCTCCCCCTATGACAACGAGAAGTGATCTCCTATTTGCTCCCGAGCTCAGCAACCAATGCCAGATTTGCTCTAGGGTGGTGAGCGTCTTGTGCTCCTCCCCCCCCTCGATGAAGAAGCATCGAGCGGGCGTGCTGAGGACGAATAGGGGCGAAAGCCGAGCCTCGTGTAGATCACCTACCTTACGGTCGATGAGGAAGAATAGTCCCTCACCAGCTCGCTCGCCTAGGTAGCTCGCTACCTTTGTAGCGATAATGTCCTGCCCGATGACCATACTATTTGATTTTTACAGGGATGCCACTAACCATAAGCGTCACCTCGTCCGCCAAAGCTGCGATGTGTTGGTTGATCCAGCCCTGCAAGGAAGTAAACTTCCGTTGAATAGGATCGACAGACACCCCCCCTAGCCCAATCTCGTTGGTAACGAAAATCCAATGAACACTCGGTAGCTCCAGCATCTTAGCCAGCTCGCTCTTCATCGCCTCAAGGGCAGCATCTACATCATTATCAAGGTCAAAGAAAAAGTTCGTTGCCCAGAGTGTGACGCAGTCGACAAGAACTGTACGCCCAGCAAGGGGATGCAGGGAAAGATACTTCTCCTCTTCGATATTGTCCCAACAGGACGACCTAAGACTTTGATGACGGCAAACTCGCTCTCTAAACTCTTCGTCCCAGATCCGTGCTGTAGCCAGATAGACAGGTCTAGAGCATAGTCCAAGGGCAAGTCGCTCCGCATGGGCACTTTTGCCCGAGCGTTCGCCTCCAGTTATTAGGTAGATATAGCTCATACAGCACGAAGGTATGAATAAAAAGATGAGTGCTACAAGACCAAAGCCTCGCAGCACTCACCTAAATATTCGTAAGTTACTCTATAGAGATTAAGCGTTAACCTTAGCCATGTGGGCGATAAGGTCGAGTACCTTGTTTGAATAACCAATTTCGTTATCGTACCAAGCTACCACTTTTACGAATGTATCCGTCAGAGCGATACCTGCCTCCGCATCAAATACAGACGTGCGAGCATCACCGATGAAGTCGCTAGATACTACTGCATCTTCGGTATAGCCGAGGATACCCTTAAGTTCACCTTCGCTAGCAGCCTTCATAGCTTCGCAGATTTCCTTGTAGGTAGCTGGCTTAGCAAGGTTTACCGTCAGGTCAACCACAGATACATCCAGAGTAGGTACGCGGAAGGCCATACCCGTAAGCTTACCGTTAAGCTCGGGAATTACCTTACCTACAGCCTTAGCTGCACCCGTAGAAGATGGGATGATGTTACCAGCGGCAGCACGACCACCACGCCAGTCCTTAGCACTTGGTCCGTCTACAGTCTTCTGCGTAGCCGTAGTAGCGTGTACCGTAGTCATCAGACCGTCCTTGATGCCCCACTTGTCATGCAGCACCTTAGCGATAGGAGCAAGACAGTTAGTAGTGCAAGAAGCGTTAGATACGAACTGAGTACCCTTAACATACTTGTCAGTATTTACGCCCGTCACGAACATGGGAGTGTCGTCCTTACTAGGAGCAGACATTACCACGTACTTAGCACCAGCATCGATGTGGCCCTGAGCCTTAGACTTCTCGAGGAAGAGACCCGTAGACTCCACTACGTACTCAGCACCTACAGCATCCCACTTGAGGTCAGCTGGGTTCTTCTCAGCCGTTACACGGATGGTCTTGCCGTTTACAATGAGGTTGCCATCCTTTACTTCTACAGTGCCATCGAAACGGCCGTGCATCGTGTCGTACTTAAGCATGTAAGCCAAATACTCAGCTTCCTGAAGGTCGTTGATACCTACGATCTCAATGTCGTTGCGCTTCATCGCAGCACGGAATACGAAACGTCCGATACGTCCGAATCCATTGATACCTACTTTAATCATAGTCTTTCTAAAAATTATATTTGAATGAATATCTATCTCTTGACTACGTCCAGCACACCGCCTCGCAAGGTTTGGATTACACGGGACCCTAATCACGCTACAAATTTAAGTATTTTAATTTGCTTGGACGACATAATCACTATTTTTTTCCGTATAGCTCCAGAGACTGATACTTTCGCCTGGAAATAAGGCACAAAACATGCGCAACAAACACCGAATATCGAGGGCCTTCTTCCCACATATTAGCTTGGTAAAAACCTCCTCTTGAAGGGTCAAAAAAATGTTCCCGAACTTTTAAAAAAAACTTCGGGAACATTTTAGAAAAAGATCGGGAACTCTGAGAAAAAAGTTCGGGAAGTTTTTTTTGAAAGTTCCCGAAGATTTTTCGAATCCATCGAACAAAGACACAACAACCTGTATTCAAATGAATTAAAGACCAAAAAGAGCGATCATCAATTGCTTAAAACTTTACGTCCGATTTTGACGCACTTAACCTGGAAGTCACAGGGTAGTTTGCACCTCAGAGCCTGCGAAATTGTATTTTTGCCAGCAGATGGAGATTATCAGACAAGCCTCCAGTCAGTCAAATTAATACCTATGACAGGAGAAGAGCTATACATGCGCCGAGCCTTAGAGCTGGCTTCGCTTGGCGAGGGTCGAGTCCAGCCCAACCCTATGGTTGGGGCAGTCATCGTACACAATGGGCGTATCTTGGGAGAGGGCTATCACCATGCCTATGGCCATCCTCATGCCGAGGTTATGGCCATCCGTAGCGTACACACTCCAGAGCTACTCGCAAGCTCTACGATGTATGTCAGTCTAGAGCCATGCGCGCACTATGGCAAAACTCCCCCTTGCGTTTCTCTCCTGATAGAACACCGTATAGCCAAGGTGGTTGTGGCTATGCTCGACCCCTATCCCGAGGTAGCGGGGAGAGGGGTACAGATGCTTCGAGAGGCTGGTATTGAGGTAACTGTAGGCATGTGTGAGGCCGAAGCAATGGCTCTAAATAAGCCTTTCGTCTTTCAGCACACCGAGCATCGCCCATACTTTGCCCTCAAATGGGCCCAGAGCGCAGATGGCTTTATGGATAGGCTACGCACAAGTGCCTCGGAAAGGCCTCAGATCTTTTCGTCAGCCGTACGCCAGCGATGCGTACATCGCAGCCGAATGCAATACGAGGCAATACTCATTGGCTACCGTACGGCCCTACTCGACGACCCCAGCCTAACCAATCGGCTTTGGTATGGCTCTAACCCATTGCGTATCATCCTGGATACAAAGCTCACACTACCCCTCGATTTACGTATTTTCACAGATGGAGCAGCACCAACTTGGGTCCTATACAACGCACGTAAGGGACAAGAACCGAGGGCTTCCAATAGCTCCGTGCGCTATCTCCCTCTAGACGACAGCAAGCCTCTAGCCCATGCCGTAGCCGAATGCCTACATCGTGAGGGGGTGCAATCGGTGCTCATCGAGGGAGGGAGCAAAACCCTGGAAGCTTTCCTCGAGACCGATTTGGCCGATAGCATAGAACGCGAGGTATCATCCCTAAGACTAGGAGAGGGTACCCCTGCTCCCACGATACTTGAGCATACATACCACTCTCTATTAGGGAAGTAGTATCTGTATCACGCTCCCTCTCCTTTCGTTTGGTCGGCTTATCCTTGAGCCCGATACTACCCCAAAAGTAAGGGGTGCAGCGAGCATCTGCTCGTTGCACCCCTAGTTGCTTAGCAAAGGTAGCCCAGGAAGGACTAATCTTCGTTCTGATGAAGCTGCTTAACGTAAATAGCCTTCTGCATCTTCTTGCGCTTAGCTACAGATGGCTTGATGAAAGCCTGACGTGCACGAAGCTCACGTACAGCACCAGTTCTCTCAAACTTTCTCTTAAACTTCTTCAGAGCTCTTTCGATGTTTTCGCCCTCTTTTACTGGAACTACGATCATAATCTTACTTAAATCTTTATTTTGTTGTTATACTTCTCCCTGTAATGCACCCTATTATAGGCGTGCAAATTTAATTATAGTTTAGCGAATTACCAAAATCAAGCACCTAGGCCACAAGGCTAAGATATCAAAACTTATAGGTTCGCCATCGGGGCTCCGCATCGGCATGAGAGGCAGAGCATAGCCATCATACCAAGCCTCAGAAGATGGCTAGAAGCACTCACCTAGGATAGCTATGGCTTTGATCTTTGTCCTGATATCTAGAGGAAGGCCAGTGACAGCCCACATATTGCGTGGGAGATAGGCTCGCGCCATACGCCGGCAGATGGCAGCCCCAGGCTTGCCAAAGCTATCGAAAGCATCACAAACAAGCCGCCTAAGTACCCATCGATGCACAGTCGCCAACCCAGCGTACGGCTCAATGAGGCGGAGTATCTCGCCGTAAATAAAGATCATGTCTCGCCTATGACGTACATTGTAGCCCGACTGAGTGATTGAGCCAGAGCGTTGCAAATAGCCGTACGCTCCCACAGAGGAGAAACACACTCCACGAGCATTGAGGAGCATCTGTGCCACTATGAAGTTGTCCTCATATGTGAGGCGAGGATAGAAGCGAAAGGCATCGATGAAGCTGCGCCTGTAAACCTTATTCCACACGGTCCAGCTGATGCCATCCTTGCCCTCGGGCAGCCAGCTCGTCCACAGAGCCTCCTGACCATAAAGAGGTGCATGCTCCCCTTTGAAGCGGAGCTGTCGCCTACCCTCCTGAGAGTAAATATATTCGATGGCGAACTGCACAAAGTCACACTCGGGATATCGCTCTAGCTCCCGAACAGCTGCCTCAAGGAGATGCTCCCCCTCAAAAGTATCATCACTATCGAGGAAAGCAACCAACTCTCCCCTCGCCCTCATCAGCCCCGTATTGCGTGCACCCGACAGCCCCCGATTTTCCTGGCTCACGACCTCTATATTGGGGTACTCTGCTGCCCAACGCTCCGCTACATCGAGAGTGCTGTCGGTAGAGCCATCATTAACGATGACGATCTGCATCGGGCGGTAGGTCTGCGCCATGAGTGATGAGAGGCAGGTATCCAGGTAGGCCTCAACATTGTAAGCAGGAATAATGACCGAGAGTAAGGGGCATTCATTCATAGTATCTAGTCTTGCAGAGATAACGCATCGGAAGATATACACACATGAGCCAACTGCTCACAAAGGGTATCCCACTCTTCGGGAATAGGCAAGGCATGGGCAAGAACTTTACCCGTACATGCCGCAGTTCTAATGGCGGAGGAGGCGTATGCGCTCTCAGGCACACCTGCGAGTAGATGTACCTGAGCCCTACCTCTCCAATCCTCCAAGCTTAC
Organism: Porphyromonadaceae bacterium; assembly: GCA_030528555.1. Classification (GTDB taxonomy): domain Bacteria; phylum Bacteroidota; class Bacteroidia; order Bacteroidales; family Porphyromonadaceae; genus Porphyromonas. Next base: position 6,089 of record JAUMYQ010000020.1, read on the forward strand.
CTCGTAACCTGGGCGAGGATAGACATAGAGTGGATAGCGTGTCATAATGCGATCGGGAGCGTACCAGCTAGGCATGCCAAGTAGCGTATCAGCCCCAATGAGCAGCACAAACTCCGCCTCTGGATGCAGCAGCTCCAAAGCCCTAAGCGTACGCACCGTATAACGTGGCGAAGGCAGTGCCTGTTCGATGAGGCAGAGACGCACACCCTCGAGCGAAGCGATGCTTCGCCCAATGAGCTTCGCTCGATAGGCAAATGGGAGCTGCTCCGAGGCAGCCTTATGTGGATTAAGCGGACTAAGCACCAGCCACAGCTCATCTACAGGTAAATGCTCTAGGGCATACTGCACAAGCGCAGTATGCCCTAGATGTATGGGGTTGAACGACCCAAAGTAGAGAGCTATACGAGCCTTCGCCATCGGGGCTATACCTCTTCGTCTAGCGAGAGCGTACGCTGCGCTAGCTCTATTTCACTCGGCAATCCTGTATGCTTACCTGCTACATCGCTGAGCTTCACACAAGGATGCCATCGATCCTTCTCGGTCATCTTGCACTTCCAGAGCTTCATGACAATGTTCATAGGCTTCACACCATTGCCCACATCGTTGGAGAAGTTCGTCCCGATGCCGAAACTCGCCCCAATCTTGCCACGGCAGTAGTCTGCAATCTCTATAGCTCGGGCCGTATTGAGCCCATCGGAGAAGATGATGTACTTGATCTTTGGGTCGACTCTAAGCTCCTTGTAGCGAGCTATTGCCTTATCTGTAAAAGCGAATGGGTCACCGCTGTCGTGACGAAGGCTGGTGAAGAGCATAGCGTGCTTCTTGCTAAAATTCTTCATAAAGACATCGGTCGTATAGGTGTCCGTCAGCACCGCTCCAAGGTCTCCGTCATAAACATTGATCCAATCCTCCATAGCCATGTAGTTGGCCATCTTGTAGCCAAACATCGCCCCATGAAACTGGATCCATTCATGCGGATGCGTTCCAGAGACTCTCAAACCATGACGGTGAGCTATATGGACATTGCTCGTACCATAGAAGTTGTCTCCTGAGTATTCTTTCAGGAGTGCCGTCATCCTGTCCTCAACCTCGAAGCTGAAGCGGCGGCGCATGCCAAACATCGAGTAGGTAATCTGATGCTCGGTAAGCTCTCGTGCCTTTTGCTTGATCGCCTCCTCGGCATACTGCCAGTCTGGCTCTGCCCCAATGCAACGGTAGTACAACTCACTCACAAGGGCAAGGATGGGCGTTTCCCACAGCGTAATGCGGTAGAGCAGCCCCTCAGCAATGATAGATAGCTGGCCTGCCTCGGTCTGCTCGATTTGTATCTCCTCTGGACGAAAGCGGAAACCACTCAGGAAATCGATATAGGTTGGGGGCAGATAGGGCAGCTCACGATGAAGAAATTGCTCCTCATCCTTCGATAGGCGGAGCGATGCCATGGCATCTATCTCGGCACGTAGCTGCTCTGCAAAACCTTTGGGATAGGCCGTACGCCCTCGGTCGATGAACCTAAACTGTCCATAGGCTCTTGGATAGAGCTTACTATAGGCATAGCTAGTGGTAAACTTATAAAGATCCGTATCGAGGATCGAGCGAATGATCGACATAATTGCTTAATACTATATGTGGGTGGTATACTCTGGTTATAGGCGGTCATCCCAAAGGATAATGGGGCGTACAGCGCAGGAGCTACACCAATCATAGAGTTCTCGTACAGCTCCCTCTGAAGTAAAGCCATTACGCAGACGAACAATGAGTGGCACACCCTGAGAGGCAAGGAGCTTGAGCCCCTCAAGGTCTTCGCTCAGCGCTGGAACAGCACGGCATTGTACCCGCAGATCCTCTGGCATAGCCTCCATGAGGGCCATGAGCGAATGGCGCATATCGTGGCAACAGTCAGCTATATTGATCTCCTGTCCTTGAGCCTTTCCAAGGTGCTGGACTAACTCCATGGCGAGCATATCCCACTGAGCCTGTGATGAGAGGTCTCTGGGAAGGCGTAGATGATGAGCTCTCTGTGCCCATATCCCAGGGAGTAAACTAGGTCCGAGGATTGGGCGACGTAGCGCAAGCTCGATGACCAATGCAAGAATGGGCAACAAGAAGAAGAGTAGCCCAAGCCCTAAGTTGACATATGGTAGAGATATCTCCGCCTGCTTGGGCGAGCGAATGAGCGTGTCATCAAGTATCTCTATCATCCGTCCCTCACTCAGAACAAGCGCATTGGTCTGTGCCTCCTCTACCATCTTGTCAAGCTGTTGAAGCAGAGCCCTACGCGTCTCAGGATCGCTAGCCTTAGCCTTGATGCCCAACCCTTCGAGATAGCTGTGACCACTCTCGACCTGCTGCCTTGCGTCATCAAGCCTGTCAAGGTATTTGTCCAGCTCCTCGAGATAGTATGAGCGAGCATAAGCCTCGTACTCCTTGGCAATTTGGTGAAAGAAGTCATGGGCGAAGCCTCTCGTACAGTTGGATGTTAGGAATAGCTCAATGAGGTTACTACCCATATGCCGCTTCATCTTAGCATCATATGTATCCTGAGCATCGACTTCTCTCATCTTAGTCAATACGAGGCTTGATAGATTGCTAGAGGGGCGGATGAGCTTCGCCTGAACCAAACCGAGAGGCGTATCGGTGGGCTTATCATAGGGGACAAAGATCTTAGCCTCTTTCCTCACGGAACGTCTATTATAGATTCCCCCTATTTTACTTAGCTCCACACCCGAGGTAAGAACGTCTACGTGCATGGTCCACGAGTCGAAGTCGTCGATGCTGTCTGAGACGAAGCGGATATCTACAGGCCTATCTTCATAAATATCTTGCCCATTACGCCAATAACGGACGGTATAGTTTACCTTACTACCAGCATCAATGACCATCTTGGTAGACTCGAAGTACTTGATAGCCATGTCTCGGTCATAAGGGTTGAGCATCGTCCACTGCGGACGATAGACCTCCTGGCCAAAGCTCTTGCTGGCACGCTCTCCCTGACCAGGGTCACTATACTTGATGCGGTAGGTAGTGAAATACTCCCTAACGGGCATTGGCATACTAGGGCGATAGATATACTTAATGCCTAAAACAAATATAAGACTTAGTAGAAAGTACCAACGCCTATGCGTACAAAGAAGCAGTCGCACGAAGGTGTATATGCTTTCTTTAGTCGATGCCTCAGCCACATCTTGTCGTTTATCCATAAATAATCGTAAGTTAGTCTACCCCCCCACGCTTGAGGTTGATGAGCCACTCTCCTAGATGTGGCCCAAGCAGAGCGATTAGTCTATTTTTCCATTTCTGCAGAGGAGACACCCACGAGGCGGCATAGTGATGCACACTGTAGGTATCCCCCGTGATACGCACCCTACCCGTATAATACTGCTTAGGGGCTAAGTAAGCCGAAGGATAGATGTGTACATCCTCTATTTGCTGATGCTTGTCTCTGTACTCCAAGCCATAGGAGTTCAGCACAGGGCGTAGGGTCTCGACGATAGTCACCTTACTCTTCTCCTTGTAAGAGCGAGGGAACATCAACTCTTGATAATAATCCAGCATAGCCCTTGCTAACCAATGCTTGGGTGGCAGGGCAAAACCCAGCCCCAAATTGGGCGGATAGTCATGCTCGCTCTGCTCTCTACCGAGCCATGGCCCTCGAGCACAAAGGGGAGCAAGCGATCTCTTGAGCTCTACATCCGTATCAAGATATATCCCCCCATACTTATAGATAGCCCACAGACGCACGTAGTCGCTCACAAAAGCGTAGCGACCCTCCCGATATGCCTCTCGAGTAAAGGGGATGGTCTCCACATCGAACTCCAGCTCTGTCCACCTTCGTAGCTCATACTCTGGCATGTATCTGCGCCAAGACTCTATGCAGAGCTCTGCTAACTTGGGCATCTTGCTTGGGCCGAACCAGCAGTAGTGTATAACCTTTGGGATAGTAACTTCACTGTTCATAGCCGTTTGACTTTAGTGTAAGACTTCTTCGCTCCTTACTCTCTAAGCTTGATCAAACACAAGCCTTCAAACAAACATAGTAAAAAAAGCTGAACTCCCAGGCGTTGCCCCATGCTCTGTCCTCTCGAAGCAGAGAGGTATCTCTACTTCAAGAGGACAGAACGCTCTATAGCAAAGAGAGGAGAGGCACACTTGTACCCCTCCTCTACGCCCTCGCTCCCCAAAGGAGAACCTAAATACTAAGCCTCAGGATTGATGAGCTTACCAAACTCTTCAGGAGAGACAGTCTTCTCCTCTAGCGTTACTAGCTCCTTAACCACAGAAGCAAACTTGTTTTCAAACACACGCATACGGATGCTACGTGCGGTATCTTCCTTCTCTAGAAGACTCTTGGCATATTGGGCAAGCACCTCATCAGGTACTGAACTCATACCATACTGGGCAAACTGGCTCTTGGCAACAACGGTAGCTAGCTCGAGTACATCTTCTTCTGTCACCTCTACCTTGTGTGCCTCGAGGAGATCATCCTTAACTACCTGAAACGTTAGGCCCTCCAGTTGACCTGGTAAGCTGCTCTCCAGCTCCTCGTCCGTGAGCTTGTCATTACTCGTCTTAAGCCAACGCTTGAGCAATTCCACAGGATACTCTACAGCACCTACTTTCGCCACGATGTACTTACGAAGGTCTTGTAGGAACATGTAATCACTTTCGGGATCGAACTGCTCGCGGAATCCTTCACGCACCTTGGTCTTGAGCGTAGCCTCATCCTTCACATCACCCTCCTCTCCAAAAACTTTGGTGTAGAACTCCTCATTCAGCTCAGCTGGCACGTGACGGCTAATACTCTGTATCTCGAACGTAAATTGAACGCCCTTGTAGTTTTCTACAGCATCCTTATCTACCTTAAGGAAAGCAGCCAACTCGTGCTGGTTGCCAGCGTAGGCAGCGTAAGGCTCAAAGGTCAACACCGTATTTTTGGCTGAGCCAATGAAAAGAGCCTTCTGCTCTTCATCCTTCATATACAGAGGCAGTACCATAGAGTTCTCAAGCTCGATACCCTCAGTCTTGGGGTTCCCTCCCTCTAACTCTACGAGACGTCCCTTGACTATATCGTTAGGCTCAACACTGTCCACCTCTACCTGTGTACCATAGCTATTAAGCATTTGCTTGATATGCTCATCCACCATCTCATCCGTAGCCTCTATATGATAGTAAGGCAGCTTATCGCTCTTATCTAGCGTGCAGCTAATCTTTGGGGACAAGGCCAAATCAAAGACAAACTGAAAGTCTTCGCCTTTCTCTAGATCTTGTTCGGGAGCATCGACACAGGCCATTGGCTCACCCAGCACACGCAGTTTATTTTCGTTGATATACTGATATAGAGCCTGACCAACGAACTTATTGATCTCTTCGATCTTGGCACCTACGCCAAACTTCTTTTGGATGAGGCCCATTGGAGCGTTACCCTTACGAAAGCCAGGGATCTCAGCTCGCTGACGATAAGATTTCAGTGTCTTATCTACGTTAGCCTGATAGTCTGTTTTTCTAACATCGATGGTCAGCACTGCTGCTACATCGTTGGTGTACTGAATAGATACAGCCATTTTCTTGTTTATTATAGTTCAGTTTATGTATTTACCTCGACAATACCTCGATGTACGTAGTCGTACAAGAGAGGAGCCAATGGGCTATGAGGCGCAAATATACACCAATTCTCACACCTAAGCAAACGAAATAAGGGCATCTATCCTCGCCTGCCTCAAAGGATAGATGCCTGAATACCAAGCTATAAGTGTAATAACACCTTTGTCTGCACGAACAGACATAAAGAGCTCTCTACCGAAATAAAGCAGACAAATCTAAGCCCACTGGATAAGCATTCCTATGACTTTTGCACCTCTTCACTAAGACTTGTGCTGAAGCTGTGAAGCTACACCCTAGGCAATGAAGAGCCGACCGATTTGATAGCAAAGGAAGCTAGCAAGCCATGCGAGTGAACAAGAGTAGATCACAGCGAATGCTCCCCAGCGCCACGAGCCAGACTCCCGAGCTATGGCAACAATAGTAGCTATACAGGGGAAATAAATCAGCACGAAGAGCATAAAGCTAAAAGCTACAAGAGGCGTGAAGCTAGGCGTTCCATCAGGCCTGCGCTCTTGTCGAATGCGTTCGGCCAGAACAGTCTGCGCCTCGTCACTATCGTCCGAGTTCCCTGTATAGATAACCCCAAGGGTACTGACTACGACCTCTTTGGCTGGCAAGCCCGAGAGCAAACTAATGCCCATCTTCCAATCGAAGCCAAGCGGAGCAATAGCAGGCTCAATGAGCTTGCCGAGGCGACCAATGAAAGAATAGGCCTGATGCTCCTGGTCGTGCTGCCATTGTAGCTCATCCATCAACTCGCCCCGCTCCTCCTCTGTCAGGTCGGTTCGTGCCTCTAACTGCTCGGTCAGTACCGAAAGCCGTTCGTTGGCAGAACTATTTCGAGGGAAGTAACCGAGAAACCAAATAATAATCGAAGCTACAAGAATAACCGTACCCATCTTGCGCAAGTATTGCACCGCTCTGCTCCACATATGGCGCATTACCGAGCGTAGCGTAGGCACTCGGTAAGGTGGCAGCTCCATAACAAAGGGGACATCCTCGCCCCTAAACCACGTATCTCGTAGCAACCGAGCCGTTACGACAGCGATGAGTATACCTATTATATATAGGGAGAAGAGGACCAGACCCGCGCGCTCGGGCATTAAGGCACCAGCCAGTAAGATGTAGACTGGCAGGCGCGCCGAGCAACTCATGAAGGGCAGCACCAGCATCGTGATGATACGGCTCTTCCGGCTCTCAATGGTACGTGTAGCCATTATAGCTGGCACATTGCAACCAAAGCCCATGATAAGGGGGATGAAGCTCTTGCCATGCAGCCCCATACGGTGCATTAACTTATCCATGATGAAGGCAGCACGTGCCATATAGCCACTGTCCTCAAAGATGGAGATGAAGAGGTAAAGAATGAGGATATTGGGGAGGAATACGATAACGCCCCCAACGCCAGCAATGATACCTTCGAGGATAAGGTCCTTAAGTGGTCCATCCGACATCAGTCGCCCGAGCTGCTCACCTAGTAGACCTACGCCCTGCTCTATCCAGTCCATCGGATAGGCACCGAAGACGAAGGTCGCCTCAAACATAAGGAACATCATCAGTAGAAAGATCGGGAACCCCCAGTAGCGGTGTGTGACGAGGCGATCTATGCGGTCCGTCCAACCATCTCCTCGATGACGATTGGGGCGATAAGTCTCACGTAGTGCGCCAGCGATGAAGCCATAGCGAGCATCCGTGATGCGCTCTTCGGCATCATATTGGCCCAGCTCCGCCTCTAGATTTTTGAGCGCATAATTGCGTGCCGAGATGATGAAGGCTCCCTTAGTGTAGCGCTGCATCAGCTCCGTCTCGATGGGCTTATCTCCCTCAAGAAGCTTAACCGCTATGTAACGAGCCTCCGACGTCGTTAGCTCGGGAAGATGCTCCAGAGCTTTGTCTTGCAGGACAGCTAGCTCCGCCTCGAGCGAGAGACCGTAGTTAACCGTAATGGGGCGTATCTTGCCCTGCTCTGGGTCGACAACCTCAAGACTGGCTGCCTCAATGCCCTCCCATGTGGCGATAACCTCATCGAGCAGGGCTTGCACACCAAGCCCTGTCCGAGAGACAGTCGGCACCATAGGGATACCCAAGAGGCGCGAGAGACGCGGATAGTCCAAATGCTCTGCACGGCGAGCGAACTCATCGAACATATTGAGGGCAGCCACTACTGGTAGCCCCATCTCCTTGACTTGAATAGTCAAATATAAATTGCGCTCGAGGTTGGTTGTATCTAGGACATTGAGCACGATGTCTGGCCGCTCACTACCACTGAGGAAAGAGCGTATATACAGCTCCTCTGGGCTGTAGGGCGAGAGTGAATAGGAACCAGGCAGATCGATAAGCTCCAATCGGTAGCCTTTGTAGTCAATATATCCACGCTTGGCCTCGACCGTTACACCGCTGTAGTTGCCGACATGCTCGTGAGCTCCGCTGGCTTGGTTGAATAGCGAGGTCTTACCACAATTGGGATTGCCCACCAACGCAATGCGAAGCGGCTTGAGAGGTTGCGATGTATAAGGAATGGGCGCATTACCACCTAGCTGACTAAGGATATACTCCGTTTGCTCCTTATCTAAGTCTGAGGCTATTTTCTCCTGCTGGACAACCTCGGCCAACGGATCAACCTCAATGAGCTCAGCATCGGAGAGGCGAAGCGAAACATCGTAACCCAATATCTTATAATGCATGGGGTCTCTCAGTGGCGCACCCTGCACGGCCAATACCTCCTTGCCTTGGATGAAGCCCATCTCAAGGATACGCTTACGAAACTGACCCGTGCCATGTACTCTTAGGATGACGGCTCGATGTCCAGGTTTGAGTTCAGACAATTTCATAATTTACAAAGGTATATACTTGTCCTCTTTGTTGCTCGATATTTTGCCCTTGAGTTATCAGTATACCTAATTTTATTGAGTCCTTGGAGACCATTTAGGACGATTACATAACCAGCTGATTACGAGCATTCTTTTTGTGATAGAAATAAGGGCAAAAAATCTTCGGGAACTTTCAAAAAAAACTTCCCGATCTTTTTGAAAAAAGATCGGGAACTCCGAGAAAAAAGTTCGGGAACATTTTTTCGAGTGTTCCCGAGCATTTTTTAGGGCCTTTTCTCACCCACTATGAACAGCATGTGAAAGGCTACATCTATGCTGGCCAGAAGCTGGGGGATATCGGAAAAATAATATTAGGACTTGACTGCTACGGATGCAGAGGTAACACATAATTAGGATAGGGAAGTTTGCCAGACTGTCGTACTCGAGGCGGTTTAGCACTACAGCGTATCTGGGTAGTATATTGACATTTCGATTATTATTAGTAATTTCGCACCGCTAAAATTATCAATATAGTACGAGAAGTCTCCTTAAGATCTGGGAGGATTTGCCTTCAAATGGTTGGGTGTGTATAGCTGGTGTCCGATAAAGCTGTGCCACTTGACGAAGACAAGCCAAGCGACTATTAGGAGAGCTTCGTCTATTAACAATTAAAACAAACAAAGAAGAAATGGACACTTTAAGCTACAAGACCGTTTCTGCAAACAAGGCAACTGCAAACAAAGGTTGGGTTGTGGTCGATGCCGAAGGTCAGTCTCTTGGTCGCCTGTGCGCCAAGGTGGCAAAACTCCTTCGTGGCAAGTACAAGCCCAACTTCACGCCTCACGTTGACTGCGGTGACAACGTTATCGTAATCAATGCAGAAAAGGTAGTTCTCACTGGTAAAAAGTGGGACGAACGCGTTTATCTCAAGTACTCGGGTTATCCTGGTGGGCAGCGAGCTTTCAGCCCGCGCGCTCTGCAAGCTAAGGGCAGCGACCGTCTGTTCCGTAAGGTGGTCAAGGGTATGCTCCCCAAGAACCGTCTAGGAGACAAGATCCTTGGTAACCTCTTCGTGTACGAGGGAAGCGAACACAAGCACGAGGCTCAGCAGCCCAAGTTTGTAGACATCAACACTCTAAAGTAAACAGACACTATGGAACAGATCAATGCTATTGGCCGTCGTAAGGCCGCCGTTGCCCGTGTGTACGTTGCTCTAGGCAGTGGTAAGATCACGATCAACAAACGTGACATCGAGACTTATTTCCCATCGTCTATCCTCCAGTACATCGTGCGTCAGCCACTGGCGAAGCTTGAGGTAACGGAAAAGTACGACATCAAGATCAACCTCAAGGGAGGTGGGTTCAAGGGGCAGAGCGAAGCTGCTCGCCTGGCTATCGCTCGTGCGCTGGTGAAGATCAACCCAGAAGACAAGGCTGCCCTGCGCGCCGAAGGCTTCATGACGCGTGATGCCCGTACGGTAGAGCGTAAGAAGCCTGGTCAGCCCAAGGCTCGCAAGCGCTTCCAGTTCAGCAAGCGTTAATCATCTGCTACTCATTCAGAGCAGATTGTTATTCGCGTTTAGTATCTAAATCGCTAGGATTATTCTTCATGATAGGGTACTACCGAGCGGTTGAAAGTATTCAATACATTTATAGAACGTAAACGAAAACAACTATGTCTAAGGTTTCATTTGACGAACTACTTAACGCTGGCGCACACTTCGGTCACCTAACCCGCAAGTGGAATCCAGCTATGGCTCCATATATCTTCATGGAGCGCAACGATATTCACATTATCGACCTGCACAAGACAGTTGCCAAAATAGACGAAGCAGCTGAGATCGCTAAGCAGATGGCCAAGAGCGGTAAGCGTATCCTATTCGTAGGTACGAAGAAGCAGATCAAGGGCACTGTGGGCGAACTAGCTAAGAGCGTTGGTATGCCTTATGTGACAGAGCGTTGGCCAGGTGGTATGCTTACCAACTTCCCAACTATCCGCAAGGCAGTCAAGAAGATGACCCAAATCGACAAGATGACCAACGACGGTACTTTTGATAATCTATCTAAGCGTGAGAAGCTCCAGATCACTCGCCAGCGTGCCAAGCTAGAGAATACACTTGGCTCTATCGCTGAGATGGTGCGCCTCCCATCTGCCCTCTTCGTGGTGGATGTGATGAAGGAACACATCGCTGTGGCTGAAGCCAATCGCCTAGGTATCCCTGTATTCGCTATTGTGGACACCAATAGCGACCCCAGCAATGTAGACTACGTAATCCCATCCAACGATGACTCTGCAAATGCTGTAGAGCTTATCGTAGGGGCTGTTTGCTCGGCTATCGCTGAGGGCTTGCAAGAGCGCAAGGCCGAGGGGAAGGCTGAGAACAGTGAGGCCGGCGAAGAGGAGCCACGTCGCATCCAGCGCGGACGCAGTGGTGCTCGCCGTGCTAAGCAGACAGAGGCTGCTGAGGAGGTAGAAACTCAGGAAGAGGCTTAATAAACGGAAGCAATCTCGGAGGCTATCCCCCAAGTGGATAGCCTCCGACTTGCACTAACCAGATTTTAACAAGACAAAGACATTACAATACAATGGCTGTATCAATTCAAGACATCGCTAAGCTCCGCAAGCTTACTGGAGCTGGTATGATGGACGTTAAGAAGGCTCTAGAAGAAGCTGCTGGTGACTTTGACAAAGCTATCGAGCTCATCCGTAAGCGCGGTCAGGCTATCGCGGCCAAGCGCAGCGACCGTGATGCCGAGGAGGGGTGCGTGCTAGCGGCTCACGATGGCGACTTCGCCGTAGTAGTGGGCGTGAAGTGCGAAACGGACTTCGTGGCTAAGAACGAAGACTTCGTGAACCTAACGAAGTCTGTCCTCGAAGTGGCTATGCAAAAGAAAGGTGCCAGCAAGGAGGAAATCCTCGCTACGCCTATGGCTGATGGCCGCACAGTGCAGGAGTTCATCACCGAGCGCAGCGGTGTGTCTGGCGAGAAAATGGAGCTTGGTGTGTATGAATTTGTAAAGGGCGTGGCTACGACCTCTTACATCCACCCAGGTAATATGCTCGCTACGATCGTTGCTTTCAACGAAGCTCTTGATGCTCAAGTGGCTCGTGACGTGGCTATGCAAATCGCAGCTATGAACCCCGTAGGTATTACCGAAGCCGATGTGCCGCAGGAAATCAAGGATCGTGAGCTGGAAATTGCTCGTGATAAAGCTCGCCAAGCTGGTAAACCTGAAAACCTCGTTGACCACATTGCCCAAGGCGCTCTCAAGAAGTACTACAAGGAGAATACACTGCTTGAGCAGGAGTTCGTTAAGGACAACAAGCAGACTATCGCTCAGTACCTACAAGCTCAGAGCAAGAGCCTAACGGTCTCGGCTTTCTATCGTGCTTCGCTCGTAGCAGAATAGTTAATATCCTTCCAGATGCTCTCCCAAAAGCTCATCTAGATCTGTGAGGTATTGCCTCTGTCTTCGGGTGTCTTTTGGGAGAGCTTGGTGTATAGGCCTCAAGAGGTCGGGCGAAAAAGCGTGTAGAATTTTGCAGAATAAATAAAAAGTGCTAATTTTGCTTTCGCAGGGGAATATTGGATTAGCCTTGTTTCTCAAGTGTTAAGCCTAACTTCTTTCTGACTTTTGAGGATTAATGTTTAGATAATTTTAATAGAAGATAACATGTTTAAGAAAAGCGTATTCCTATTGGCTGCCCTTGCTGCTGCTCAGTTCGCTGGAGCTCAGGAGATGATGACGGCCGATTCTGTTGTTACGACAGAGGTGAAGAATGCCGATAAGTATCGTGTGGAAACGAACCGCTTCGGTAGCAATTGGTTTATTGGTTTTGGAGTTGGTGGTCAGATGCTTTGGGCAGATCATAATATTCAGATGGATTTTCTCGATCGTTTTACTCCAAATATTGAGGTCAATTTTGGTAAGTGGTTCACACCTGGTCTTGGTCTTCGCATAGGGGTCAATGGATATAATGCTAAGGGGGTTAGTGGATGGAGTATTGATAATGGTTTTCTGCCAGGTAAAAATCCCAATACAAGGATTTATCAAGGTTTTATTAAAGAACCCGTAGAGATTGCCTATAAAGCAGCAGATAGGCCTAGTGTTGGTTATGACCTTTTGAAAACCGAAATTCAATATGTGCACGCTCATGCTGATGTGATGTTTAATGTTTCACAAATGGTTGGCGGCTATAAAGCTAATCGCTTCTATTCCTTTATCCCTTATGTTGGATTAGGATTTATCAGCACACTAAATAGGTCTATCAAAGGAAATTATTCGAATGAACTTTCCGCTAGTTTAGGTATCCTAAATCGTTTCCGTCTAGGTCGTGCCTTGGATCTTAATCTAGATGTTCGTGGCGCTTATGTAAATGATCGTTTCGACCAGCAACTAGGTGCCCGTTGGGGAGAGGGTATCCTCTCTGCGAGCATCGGTCTTGCTTATAACATCAGTAAGCATAACTGGGATCGTAGCGTAGTGACGACGGTACGTGTAAATGAGAACGCCCTCAACAGCCTCCGCGAGCGTGTAGGACAGCTACAGCTTATGAACGATGACCTGCGCCGTCAGCTCGAGAATGCACTCACCAGAGAGGTGACACCAGAGAATGTATGTAGTATGCCTCTGCTTGTTACCTTCCCTATCGACCGTTGGGTGCTAAGCAACAAGGATCGTGTAAATCTCGGGTTCCTTGCTGAGCAGATCAAGAAGAACCCCAATATGGTGTACAACATCACTGGTTTTGCCGACAAGGGTACGGGTAGCGTTAAGCGCAATATTTTCCTAGCTCGTAAGCGTTCGGAAGTAATTTTTGACTGCCTTGTCAATGAGTTTGGCGTATCGGAAAGCCAGCTTCGCAAGGATAGCAAGGGAGGTGTAGCCAATATGTACTACAACGACCCACGTTGTAGTCGTGCAGTACTCCTACAGGTTGCTGAGTAATAGTATTGGTTAGCATTGCTAGCTGTTACAGATAGAGGGAAGCTGATTGCCTATTGGGTAATCAGCTTCCTTTCGTTTTGACCTTTTCGTCTCCGTTTTTGTATCTTAGCAGTCTAATATAATAGCATTTTTTGTTGATAGATATTCGCCATGTTGGTCAGTATTATCATCCCTATGTATGGGGTAGAGCCTGTTTTGCCTCAATGTTTGGATTGCTTACTTGGGCAGACTTATAAGCACTTGGAAATCATTTTTGTAGATGATTGTAGTCCCGATAGATCCTCTCAGCTTGTGTCTAAGCGTCAAGGAGAGCTAGAGGAGCAAGGCTATCGCGTCAAGTTAATTAAGCATCAACAGAATGGAGGCGTTGCAATGGCCCGCAATACGGGCATTGACGCAGCCGAGGGCGAGTATATCTACTACTTCGATGCTGACGACCGTTTAGAACCTGACGCTATCGATCTAATGGTAGGTGAAGCCCGACGGACTGATGCCGACATTGTGGGTATTGATTGGTCTCTCAGCTACGAAGGGAAGGAGAGGCGAATGCATCAACCTCTAGTCACACAGGGGATAGAGGCCTTTCGATACATGTGCTATGGCTCGTTTAAATGGAACCTCTGGCTCTTCCTTGTGCGACGTGAGCTGTATGAGCGTGGGGGCCGCAAGCGTTTCCTCCCAGGACAGAATATGGGTGAGGATATGATGCTGATGGGTAAGCTCTTCTTAAAAGCTCGCCACGTGACGATACTTCCACAAGTCTTGTACCACTATGTCAAGACCAATGCAGACTCTCTGACGGCCAACTATACCGATAAGCATTGGGGGCAGGTCGATGCCAATCTTCAAGAGCTGGAGCAGTATGTGCTAGCAAATCGGGTGGACGATGGTGTTCGATGTATTGCTTTGCTCAAGCTCAATCTCAAACTTCCTCTACTTATCTCCCCTCGGCAGAGTGACTACGACCGCTGGGCAGGCTGGTTCACTGAGGCCAATCCTTATATCATGAGCAATCCTGTTTTACCACTACGCACTAGGCTCCTACAAAAAGTGGCAGCTCATGGACAGTGGTGGCTCGTACGTTTATATTATGAGCTTATTATGAGAGTTCTGTATTCCATCTTCTACAAATAACATAGAGGTTTATGCTTCGGATACTTGCCATTCTATTGACTGGTATTTTGGTAAACGCCTATTGGTTTCCTGTATCTTTTCACTTTGCTCCAGACCTCAACTTCAAGAAGATATTAGCTGTGGCTGGGCTAGTGATCCTGGCGCTTCAGATTCTTAATCGACGTAGCTACGAGGTGCCGAAGTCGATCTTCGGAGCAGTCCTCATTGCCACGGCATACTCGGTGGTAAATCTAATCGCTGTAGAGGTCAATGATACCTTTGACTTTACGTATGCTAACTATGTCTCCACGCTCTTTGTATGGCTCTTTGGTGGCTATACCGTCATGGAGACCATCCGCTGGACGCATGGCAAGACAACCATCAATCTACTTACGAGCTATTCAACGGCTGTTGCTGCCTTCCAGTGCGTCATCGCTATTGCAATAGACCGCTTCGAAGTGGTTAAAGACTTTGTTAGCTCTTCGTTCTACATCTTTGAGCAAGACTTTTATGAGGAGGTGAATCGCCTTTATGGTATCGGAGCAGCTCTTGATCCAGCAGGGACACGATTTGCAATCATCCTGGTAATGATAGCCTTTGTTACCATACTTGACGAGCGGGTCAAAAATAGTACCAAATCCATTCTTTGGTATTTGCTAGGCTTCTTTATCATCAGCAGTATCGGCAATATTATTTCCCGAACTACTACCGTAGGGATGTCACTGGCCTTTATGGTTTGGATTGCAGACACTGGGCTATACAGACTGCAAATCTCGGGTAAGAGTATCAACTTCTTCAAGGTGCTTGGCCCAGTCCTCGTTATTGGCATCAGTCTAGTTAGCTATCTGTATCAGACCGATGAATATACTTATGGACTATTGCGTTATGGCTTTGAGGGCTTTTTCAACTGGATAGAGAAGGGGGAGTGGACGACTGCCTCTACCGAGGTGCTCGAGACTATGTGGCAATGGCCTACGACCACCAAGGGATGGATCATTGGTACGGGATACTTTCAGGGTTGGCTCTATGGCACGGACATTGGCTATTGCCGCCTTATTCTCTACTCGGGTATCATAGGCTTCTCGACCTTTGCTCTACTTTTTGTCTATAACGCCTACGTATTTATCTCCAAATATCGTCGCTATCGTTATATGTTTTTGATATTCTTGGCCATGAGCTTCATTATCTGGTACAAGGTATCGACAGACCTCTTTATGGTTTATGGATTGTTCTACGCCTTTGACGATGTCGATGAAATGGGTTACGTCCCCAAAATGTCATTCTAATGAAGATAGTCTATTGCATTACTTCTCTCTACAACTCGGGGGGGATGGAGCGAGTGCTCTCCTGCAAGGCGAATTACCTGGCAGCTCAGGGCCATGAGGTGCATATCATCACTACTGATCAGCGGAGACAGCCTACGTTTTTTGATCTAGACACTAGGATAATACTGCATGACCTCGATGTCAATCATGAGGAGACGACTGGCAGTTCTGTCTGGCGCAAGGTCTCGGCTTATCCTTTCAAACATTGGAGACATCAGCGGAGGCTGACTAAGTTACTTATGAAGCTCAAGGCCGATGTCGTGGTATCCATGTTTGGACTTGAGGTAGGTATCGTCCCGAGGGTTAAGGATGGTAGTCTCAAGGTCTTGGAATATCATTTCTCTAAGAATAAACGTCTCGAGTATGGACGCACAGGGTTGTGGCGACTGATAGATCAATGGCGTACGAAGCAGGATGAACGGTTCGTTGGTCTGTATGATCATTTTGTTGTGCTTACTGAGGAAGACAAGGCTCTTTGGGGTGATTTGCCTAATATCTGTGCCATTCCCAATCCGCTGCCGTTTAATTCGTCCGAGGTGTCTTCACTTCAGGAGCGGGTAGTAGTGGCGGCAGGGCGGTACGACTATCAGAAGAACTTCGAGGCGCTTATCGATATCTGGAAGTTGCTCGCGGAGCGCTATCCTGATTGGACTCTCAAGATCTATGGTGATGGGCGGTTGCGTCCCGAGCTCGAGCAGCAAGTACAGACACTGGGACTAGCGGAAAGAGTACGGTTGGAGCCTCCCTCTCGAGATATGAAGTCAGTCTATTTATCTAGTTCAATCTATGCTCTGACTTCTCACTACGAGGGGCTGCCAATGGTACTACTAGAAGCGCAAACCATGGGGCTACCGATTGTAGCCTACGCCTGCCAATGTGGGCCTCGTGACGTAATTTCCGATGGGAAGGATGGCTATATCATTGATCCAGGGGACAAAGTCTCTTTTGCTCAAGCCCTGGAACGCCTGATGGTTGATCATGATCTGAGGCTCTCTATGGGGCGAGAAGCTAGAAAAGCCTCTGGACGTTATGAGCTAGAGCGAGTAATGGAGCAGTGGCTTGCACTTCTTAAGATAGACTAAGCAGGGAATATCTAATAGACTGATTTCAACGCAGTTTTGTTTGTCCCTGAGCGTGGGATGGATAATCTAGATATCTTATAATCTCATTGAAAACAAATAACTAGAACAGCTCCGTATCAAGAGCAAACTTAGTCAGCAGTGTTGAAAAGCTTCGCCACGGCCACTCTCCGAATAAGTGATACAGAAGAACAAAATATCCCCCGACGCCCAAAACAGCATCGGGGGATATCTCTCTTGTGAAATACTAGAGGTTAGTACCTAGCTCATGCCTAATGGTACTCATCCTCTGCAAAACCCGTGAAGCGATGACCACTAATGGTCGCATCAACGAACTCTCCCGTACTCTCGGCACGCTTAAATAGCCACTTGTACTCTGGCACATTGGGCTTCTCCCACTCTTCCTTAGGCTTCTGTACACTTGCAAAATGTGCCTTACCATGGTAAAGACGTACTTTGATATGGAGCTTGTCCGCCATATTGCCGCCACGCGTCTTGTATGCCTTAGGCTCAATCTTAGCATCTAAGATCTCCGCTCGGATTTTTTTTCGAGGCACAGAGACAGTCTGCCCCTCGACGGTTGGCGCATCTATACCCTCTTCTTTCTTAGGGGCACCGATAGCATACAAATTATCGGTCTGAGCATCGAAGCCTTCGGTCGCAGACTTGAAACTCGTAGACTTACCCGAAATGACGAAGAGACTCTTAAGAGCGATCTTGAGGTTATGATCCTCCAACCAAATCTCGTTGGCCTTATTCTCTGCCGAGTTGAAGATGCGCAGCTCGTGACTCCCAAACTTAACTGGGGGATTTTTCGTTTGGTCACCCTCGTATACCATCTCAAAGAGGAAGCGGCCCGCATAGTCGTACGCCTCACTCTTCCACACATCGGGACCTTGGTCTTTGTTGCAAGAGAGCAGCCCACAGACAGCCACTAGTGACAATAATATCTTCTTCATTGTATATTCGTTTGAATAGGATTAGACACTATGAGTTTTTCTTAAGCATCACGGTGAACCTTATCTCTCCACCTGCCCATGTTGCTTGGTAAGTAATCTCAGAAGTTTCTGGCTTATACAGCGCATCCGTCATCTCATCGAGACTATTGTCCCACTGAGACACATGGCTATCATGGAGTACAAGACTATTGTCCGACTTGAGCTCCACGTAGCCTTCCATACGCTGCCTGGCAGTCTTCCTGTTCCTATAGAACTCGTAATAACCAGCAAAGAGGTCTGATACAAAAAAGAAGCCAGGAGCAACGCGGGTTATAGAGACAGGATAACCAGAATAGGCCTCTACGTTGCCCTTGTAGCTACGATTAGTCCCATCCTGTACTGTGTACTTCCCCGAGAGATCGGTTTTGACCTTGGGGTCAGCTACGATAATGTCTCGAGTGGTCTGCGTAGGCAGCTTGTCTCGGTTGAGGAAAGTATATGTAAGCTTGTAGAACCCGACCTTATTGGTGTTGAGCTCGCCACTCACCTTGACCTCGCTGCTCTTATCCTCACCCCAATAAAT
The DNA here is from genome assembly GCA_030528555.1 of Porphyromonadaceae bacterium. Classification (GTDB taxonomy): domain Bacteria; phylum Bacteroidota; class Bacteroidia; order Bacteroidales; family Porphyromonadaceae; genus Porphyromonas. The sequence continues at coordinate 24,487 of JAUMYQ010000020.1, forward strand.
TACCTTGACCCCAGGATCCTTGAACTCAGTTCCTAGATCTACAATCATCAAAGGGGCACCTTGGAGCTTAAACTCCAGCACACCCGACACGCCTTCGGTCTCTTTCTTGCCACAAGCGGCCAAGAGTAGAGAGCCAGCCACGAGGAGCATCCAATGTATTGCTTTCATCTGTTCAATATTTAAGGAGGCTTTTTCGCTCCTCGGCAGGGGGGAGTCCTCTCACTCCCTGCCAAGAGTTACGAAAGACGCACTATTAATTTACTGAATAACACACAAATCCTATTTTCCAGCCTTCTGATCCCACCAGATCTTCTGCCCAACGTTAGACTTCTGAGGCAGTGCATTGCTGTTACGCTCCACGATACTGTTGGGATAAAGCCAAGACTTAGGCAGATTTTGATTGAGCTTATCACGCCCTGTCACCGAGATAGTAAGCTCACCTATGGGGAAGTCACCAAAGAGTGCCCTACGACTGAGGCGTACATCTACCTCATTGACGCGAGGGTACTTGAGACGGTTGCGCTCAAAGAACGCCTCCAGAGGCTGATAGTTGGCATGAGCTACCCACTTTTGCATGGCGATACGGTGGAGCATTTCATCCTCCGAACCAGCCTTCCACTCTGCGTAGCCACCAGCCCCAAGAATAGCCATATCGGTGATGCCGTGCTGCTTGAGCGAAGCCTTCACACCTTCCTCATAATATTCCCTTGCCTTAGCATCGTTACCAGCTCGAGCATATACCTCCGCAATATAGAAACTCACCTCCCATGGAGAGATAACTATCGCATCGAGATCAGGACGAATGATAGGCACGCTGTACTTAACATCTTTATCGCTCGTAGAGCCATCTGTCTTCTCCGTAGAGTCGTAGTCACCAAAGAAGGCACCTCTGTATGCGCCACCTACACTGGTAAAGAGCTTTTCCAAACGAGGGTCCGAGCCAGCCTTGAGATACTCGATAAAGCTCGTACAGGCAATGATGTTCGTTGTGAAATAATTTGCTCCTCCAGCCTCGTACTCACGCAGCGGATGCCGCTTACCCTCCTTGCTATCTTCCCAAACTTTTCCTGGGATGGCCACCGCTGTCTTGAGCAAGGGAGCTGACTGTACGAAAGCTAACGCCTTGGCATTGTCGTAGAGTGACGTATATGTCAGGCGCATCATTAACTTAAGCTTAAGACTATTGGCAAAGCGATACCACTGCTCAAGGTCACCTCCAGCCAAAAAGTCGTAGTGACTGTCTACCGAAGCCGTTGGCTGCCCCTGAGCAAGCAGGGCATCGACACGCTTAAGCAGGTCGGCATAAATCTCCTCTCCTAAGTTAAACTTAGGGGCATAGATACCCTCAGCACCCCTCTGAGCCTCGAAGTAAGGAAGCGCTCCCCAAACATCGGTCAAGACCTGCCATGTGTAGATGCTCAGAGCCTCAGCAATGTAAGCGTAGCCTGCATGCTCCTTGGCCTGGCCTGCAATCTTTTTGATCCGCTCAAAGTCTTGCAGCGCACCAGAGGTCAGACCAGCATAAGCCCATTCCCCTCGCTGCTCACCATAGTCGCATACGGTTTTGAACTGAGAGCCCACATGCTTTTGCGTCCAATACTGCACCCAAAAGGAGCCCCCTAGCCCAAACTCCCAACCCACAATGTTGGTTGCGACATTGAGCTGTGCCGAGGTGAGGATGACCTTGGGATCCTTAATTTCTTCTACCACGTTGGGATCATGGTTTACATCCAGATACTTTTGGCAGCTCGTTCCACCAGCCAGCACAGATACCAATCCCAATGCTATCAATAACTTCTTCATAACCAAATTTCTTATTTTAGATAAAGATGCCGAGCTATACAGCCCTAGAGAGGGGGCGCTGGGCATCTCCTTTGCTTTTGTCAAATCGAAATGCCAACTAGAAGTTAAGCGTCATGCCAAAAGTGTAGGTCTGATTCGATGGGTTAGCGTTGAACTCGCCGAATTTACCACCGATGTCATTACCAAACGTCGTCGTTTCGGGATCAATGTAGACATTCGAGCGTGGCGTCCAGAGCAGGATATCAGACGCATTGAACGAAAGTCTCATACCAGTCAAACCAACCTTACTAATGAGCTTACGAGGCATTTGATACGAGAGCCCAAGATTGCGCAGTTTGAAGTACGAACGGTCTAGCACATGAGCCCAGGCTCCTCCAAAGGTATTACTCGAATAGAACTCGTGCAGTCCATCGGGCTGTACTGGCACATCGTTGATAGCATACAACTCATTGCCCTCGGCATCCTTACCGATTATCTTCACAGAGCCTGGGAAGATGAATGGGCGTCGATCGTTGAGCACAGTCTCTGGGCCACTACCAGTCCAGTGCATATAGGCCTTAGTATTGGACCAAATGTAACCACCATGACGATAATCGAACGTCGCCGTGAGCGAAAGTCCCTTATAGGTAACCGTATTGGTCAGCCCCATACGAAACTTTTCGTGGACATCACGGTCATCCATATATATCTGTTCCTTGGTAGGAAATGGGATACCCTTACCATCTACAACGACCCGCTCTTTGCCTTCAAAGTCAACAGTCTTGAGGCCACTGATCTTGAACTGACCTATGGGCTTCCCCTCCACGGCATAGATGCCCGAGCCACCAAAGCCTCCAATATTTACCTCTGGCACATCTAGCCGCTCTACCCTATTCTTATTCATAGAGTAGTTCCAAGCAATGTCCCAAGAGAAGTCCTTAAGCTTGAGGGGTGTCACCGTAAGGGTTAGCTCTATACCCTGATTGCGGACGTCCCCAAGGTTGCTCTGCTGATAGCCATAGCCCGTAGATGGGTCTCGAGGAATGCGAGCAATCAAGTCTTTGGTCAGACGATTGTAGTAAGAGATGTCTATGCCAAAGCGGTTGTCAAAGAACTTCAGCTCCGACCCTACCTCAAACTCGGTCGTCAACTCGGGGCGCAGGTCTGGATTGCCTTGCTGATCCGATGCCGTGTAGGCATTCACCCCGTTGAGAGGGAAGATAATATCATCGACTTTTGGGAAGCCTGGCTGCTGCGAGATGCCTCGGACATAGCGGTCATAGACATAGTATGGGTCTGTATCGCTACCTGTCTGACCATAGGCCAAACGGAGCTTAGCAAAGCTCAGTATCCCCGCGCTGACATCGTGCCTCTTGAGCATCTCAGAAATGAGCAGGCTAAACGTAGCACCAGGGTAGAAATATGAGTTCTTCCCCAGAGGCAAAGTAGACGACCAATCGTTGCGGGCCGTCAGCGTCAAGTAGGCAAAGTCGCGATACCCTAGGTCTGCATTGATGTACGCACCGATGAGACGGCGTATCTCTCTCCTCTCCTCGGAGACTGACGGCGTGGTACTATTAACAAGGTTATAGAAACCATCCAAGTCTATCGAGGTAATATCGCCCCGAAGGTATGAATAACGACGCTCATTGACATTGACCCCAGCGATAGCCGATATCTGAAAGTCCTGCCCCAAAGCCTGAGTATAGGTAGCCATGAAGTCATGGTTGGCCTGCACACGCTCACGGCGAATCTGACCATAATTGCCTGGATTTTCATTGGAGCTACCAGCATTAGGCGCACTTGGGGAGAAGCGTACTGGAGCAATGTGCGTATAGCCCGTAGAGTTTTCGTAGTCACCACCGAAGCGATAGGTCAGCTTGAGCGACTTAAGCAAATCGTAGTCCAACTGCATCTTACCGAAAAACTTGTACTTATCCTGGCGAGCACCATCTTTCTCAAGTACATAGTACGGATTCAGACCGTAGGGCGTGAAATAGTTGTCAGCCCCATTGAATGGATTGCTTAGGTCCTTGAGGTCTGTGATGGAGATATCGTTGGCGATCTCGTAGAGCGATCGGTGTAGAGAAGCTCCCTGGCCCGAGGGAACAGAGTTCGTTGTTTCACTACTGAAGTTAATCGAAGAGCCGATTGTCAGCTTGCCAGCCTTGTGTGAACCTCTGGTCGATACCGTATAACGACTATAGAGGTCCTTGTCCCCAGGTATCACACCATCTACTCTATTCTGCGAGAGGGAGAGGAAGTAGCTCGTCCTGCTGTTACCCCCAGAGAGAGAGAGAGCGTTTTTGTATCCCTGCCCAAGGTCGTAGAAGTCACGTACACGGTTACTGAGGTATTTGTAAGGCTTCGTCTGCTGCCTGCCGTCAACGACACGCCCCCAGACGCGGTCTTTTCCATCATATGGTGCTCCCCAGTTACCATTCTCATCGAGAGCTCTTGCGCCGTTCCACCCTTGTCCAAAGAGCGTCTGCTCCATAGGTAGACGTCCTACACGCGTGATGGTATAGCCTCCATCATACGAGACCTGTATCTTACCATCGGTATTGGAGCCACTCTTGGTCGTGATCATGATCACACCATTAGCGGCACGAGAGCCATAAAGGGCTGTAGCAGCAGCACCCTTAAGCACGGTCATATCCGCGATATCGTCGGGGTTGAGGGCATTGATACCCGAGCCGAAGTCTACCTGAGAGTTGAGGTTATTACCTGCACGATTCTGATCATTGGTCAGTGGCACTCCGTCCACGATATACAAAGGCTGATTGTTACCAAACGAAGACGCTCCACGGATAATCACGCTCTGCGAAGCTCCAGGGCCAGGAGCAGCCGAGATGTCTACCCCTGAGACGCGACCTTGTAGCGCGCTCATGGGGTTAACCGTCTTGGCTTGGGCGATCACATCACCCTTAACCGAGGTAGCAGCATAGCCAAGAGCCTTTTTGGATCGGGTCATACCCGTAGCCGTCACGACCAAGTCCTCGAGGTCCTGAGTACTGGCAACGAGCTCTATCTTGAGCAGCCCGTCCTTGACTGGCACCTCTTGCGTCACATAACCAATGTAAGAGACGACGAGCGTCTTGGCATCGGCTGGTGCATTGAAACTAAAACGACCATCCATATCGGTAGCAACCCCGATCACCTTATTTCCTTTGACGATGACCGTGGCACCAATGACGGGCTGACCATCCCCTCTGGAGGTCACTACGCCCTTGACGGTACGCTGCTGCGCCAATAGCATCCCCACACTACAGCAGAGGAATGCTAGAAACAAAATTCCTTTTTTCATAAAACTTACTTGGTAAAAAACTGCATCGCAAACACATTTTAATAATACCAATCCAAGCTCCCTATACCCGTTAATGACAGATATACCTCAAGAGCTTTCCCTAGAGAAGACCACCACGGCCAGTGTAGCAAAACCATGATGGGTACAATAAGGGGAAACTTCCCCAACATTCATCGCCTAAGCCACAAATTAAGATTACTCCAAAAGTAATATTTCTATCACAATAAACCAACACTTTGAGCAAAATCCAGGAAAATAAAGAACAAAAATCGAAATCTTATCAAATAAAACAAGAACAATAGGCAGAAAGAGCAAGAAGATTACAATCCCACCCTCCTTAGGAGACAATCTTCATCAAAGCCGAATGGCCTGGCCAATCTTCTAAAGATAGAAGGACTAGCCAAGCCATTACTCCATACACATCACCCAAAAGCCACTCACATCTTCTCGCGCCTAAACTTCACTATCGAGTAATTGTGTAAATAGCTGCTCCCACATCGGGAAAACCCTCTCCTGAGCAAACCGCTGTGCAGAGCACACCGCCTGCCGAGAGAGCCGTTCGTAGAGCTCTCTATCTTCGATAAGCCGAGAAAGTCTATCGACAAAACCTTGAGTATCTCCCATCGGCAACAAAAAACCATCCTCCCCATCGCAAATGATATCGCGCGGACCGTTAGGACAATCAAAAGCTACAGCAGGCAAACCCTGAGACATCCCCTCAATGAGCACCATACCGAACCCCTCCACCCTCGAGGTCATCGCGATGATAGACGAAGCCTGATATTTCTGCTCAATAGCGCTACTCGGCTCAGTGAGCACAACCCGACCCTCTAGCTCTAGGGCCGTAATCTGCTGCTCATAGGCTCCGCGCAAGTAGCCCGAGCCAACAAGCTCTAGTGTCCAGTCTCGGTACCGTTGTGCTACCCTTGCCCAGATATCTATTAGGGCTGAGAAGTTCTTTTCATACTCAAATCGCCCAACAGCAATCACACGCTTGGCCTCATAGCGATCACCCCACTCGGCCTGCATAGACATAGGATTGGGAATGGCAGAGATCCGCTGCACTTCACCCCACTCCTTCATCTCCGAGGGCGTGAGCACCACGAAGTGGTCATACGAGCGAGCCGTACGTCCACGAAGCCAGCTCTGCAAGCGACCAAAGTACCGTCGCCAACCCAGATGTGGCGGATAGCGCAGCGTATAGAATGGGCGAGAGGTATGCAGCTCTAGCACCTTACGGCTACTATCAGTGAGACTTGGTAGGATAGTCGCCTCCTCAAAGAAGGTGGAGACCACGATATCGGGGCTAGTGCGCGCACAGAACTCCTCGAGCAGTCGCCTATGCAACCGCTTCTTTTGCCCAAGGCGAAGCTGTCTACGCCAAGCTGACAGAGCAAAGTCTGCCCGATAGTCAATATTTAGGTTGACCACCTCTACGAGCTCCGATAGGTCAAACGCCAACGGCCTCCCCTCGCCCTCGGTCACGAGGATATAGACCCTATGCCCACGCTCGGCCCAATAGTTTGCCTTGAGCGTCACGATACGCTCTACACCGCCTCGGACATACAGCCCTTGCAGGCAATACGCTATTACCATAATACCTGTATATGAATACGTAGCCTCCGCACGCGCGCACCCTTATCTCGGGGGTATTTGCCTTGTGTGAAGACCGATGTCGGCCCATTACCGGCCATTTACTACC
>JAUMYQ010000021.1 GCA_030528555.1 Porphyromonadaceae bacterium
ACAATATCCGCAATGGCTTGCAAAACATTTATCGCAAACTGGAGGATAGCGACGACTTATGCTTGGAGCGTATCAAAACCGAATTCTTAGGGAAGAAAGTTGACATTGACACGATAATGCAACTTTTCGATAAGCACAACGCAGACATCGCACAGCAAGTCGGACTATCTATCGCTCCTGCCACACTCCAGAAGTATAATGTATGTAAGCGTCGCTTTGCTGAGTTCTTACAGCAGAACTACAAACGCTCCGACCTCAAACTATCAGAATTGACCTTTACGGTCATTCGTGAGTTTGACATCTATCTGCGTACCATTGTTGGGCAAAATCCCAACACGGCGACAAAGACTATGAAAACATTCAAGACGATTGTTATCCTTGGGGGTAAGATGGGTGTTATTCATCATGATCCCTTCCTCAATCATCGCTTCCACTTGGAACCTGTCAATCGAGGTTTCTTGACCGATGAGGAGATTCTCAAAATAGCGAACAAGCAACTCGGACTACAACGTCTCGAACTCGTTCGGGATATTTTTATCTTCTCCTGCTTCACAGGGCTGGCTTATATTGATGTGGCCAACCTCACACCCGACCACATCGTCACTATAGGCGACAAGCGGTGGATTATGACGCAGCGTCAGAAGACTAGTGTTTCGACCAATGTTCTCCTCCTGGACATACCTAAAAGTATCATCGCCAAATATGGCGACCAAACTTATCGAGAGGGGAAACTCTTCCCGATGCTCTCTAACCAGAAGACCAATGCCTACCTCAAAGAGATTGCCGACATCTGTGGAATCAAGAAGAATCTGACCTTCCACTTAGCTCGCCACACCTTTGCAACGATGTCGCTCTCTAAAGGTGTACCTATCGAAAGCGTATCGAAGATGCTAGGGCATACCAACATAAAGACCACGCAAATCTATGCCCGTATCACTAACAAAAAAATAGAGCATGATATGGAGCAACTCGCTGAAAAACTTGATAAATTCAATACCGCCATGGGCATCTAACAAAGACTTGTTTCATCTAAAATCAGAATGATATTATGAATCAGACTAAGAAAGAGCTTTCTTACTTCCGTTTGAAGTTGGAAACTTACCTCAATGATTATCACTCCGAGTTAATGACAGACACAGCCTTTATTTCGGCTCGTGTCGATGCAGCACTCACCGCTTACTGCGATGCCATATCTCAGGGCTTCTCCCACCTCGAAGCCGAGGCGATGTCAAGTGAAGTTCTCTACCAAGGATTACACTTCTCTAAACACAATACCCTTGTGTCTATTTTAGAAAATGAGTTCAGCGAAGAAATGCCCGAACCACTACCAGAAAAACTTGCTCCCATTCTACTTGGCAATCAATTCATTCAAGCAGTCTTTGCGAAGTATGACCTCACGGACGACTTTGACGGAAGCACTGAGTATGAGGCTCTCTACACCGAACTCACAGGAATGATTGTTCAGCTTATCGAGAACAACAACTTGCCTACGATGAAGAAGGCTGAAGCATCGAAGTAACTTAATCCTATCGGGAGCATTGGAGCATCAAGAGCCAAGATATACACTCCGCCCCACACACCAAGAGGCAAGCCCTTGTCTTTGTGTTTCGGGGCATCTTGTGGAGCTCTTGAAACTCTAAAATGCTCCCGGATATGAATACTCAACTAATGAATCACGATGTTCACAGCCCTATCTTCATTAGGGCTAAGACTACCAACGATAAGCCTAAGACAGAGCCAACGAAGAGTTCTCGCTCTATCGACTGGAGACGTATCATTGAACTAGTGCTCCTACTCTCAGTTGTTGCCGGTGCAATCTACTTCATCTCGAAGCTCGTTACACCTCAAGTCGTAACCGTCATCGGCATCTTCGTGGTTTTCTTGGTGGTACGCTTCATTGTACGTACGATACTAAGAGTTACACTTACGCTGCTTAGCATCCTCTTTTGGTTGGCTGTTTTAGCAGCAATTTTACTCTTCGTCTTCTAGAGTAGACGATTGACAATAAACTTTATGGGTGACTATCTCTTTGGGAGGTAGTCACCTTTTTTGTTTTCGTGGTTGTCGGCTTTGCATTTCTATTTCTTTTACCATTCGCTGATTTTATCTTCGTTTGTCCGCTTCGGCAGAACTCGAACAAGTTCGCTTCTGCTCTCAGCTATCCAGAACGTTCCACCCTATGCGTGGCAGATAGATGCTGTTTCTTTTTCTTCACAAAGGTAGTATGGGGCTTGGGCTACCTCAAGGTCAAGCCTATGGTTGGTCTGGAAAATCTCCACACTTGCGCTTCGCTGTGCTTCTCTTCAGGTCGTATTTTCCATCCAAACCTTGTGTTCGCTTTCGCCCCACTACCTCTGTTTTGCTCGAAAAAAGGAATCAGCATACTCCGATCTTTGGACGCATAAAAAAAATGTCACTATGGATAAGCAGAAAATAAATACAACATCTTCGATGAGCAGAAAAGGATATAGCTCCTCCTCTCATTACCGCATAAATTCGGGGGCTGGGGCGAGTGAGAGAGCCGTGGCGATTAAGTTCGTGCAGTGGGAAGTACAACCCTTGGAAACCCTACGTGAGAGTAAAGCCTACCTCCTGCGTGAACAACTCAATCGTGGCGAAGCAATGAGCCGTGAGCAAAAGGATTGGCTATGTGAAGCCGTAAACAGCAACACATACTTCCGCACCGCAGTCCCCGTAATGGGCTACCGCTTTGACTTCCTTGATGTGCTGAAAAAGTATTTGGTCAATCAGTACGGACAATGGGCAGAGTATTATGCACCCGACCGCACGAGCCTACGCAAGCACCTCTCGGGAAGCATCAATCAGATAGTAGAAATTTCTAAACACTAATACGACTATGGCATACTACGCATTTTATCAAGACCGCAAGGTTACTTGTTGGGAACGCACACACTTTGATGTGCAGGCAGACAGCTACGAAGAAGCCCTCGCCATCATTAAATCGTGGGGTGGCGAAGATGTGGCTCTGTGGGAGGACGATGAAAAGGTCATTTTCACAGATGGCAGTATCCTCTACGAAACAACCCAAGCCCTATCCCCCGAGGAGAACCACGGACGAGCCACGATAGAAGTATTTGAGATGAGTGGCGAAACGATAGCAGACAACAGCATACAAAAATAATCCCCTAAAAATAGCACGACAATGAAAGGAACAGAACAATTCACACGCACCATAGCCGAGTATCTTAATCAGAGGGTAGCGACAGACCCTCTGTTTGCTCCGAACTTGGCAAAACCTCACAAGAACATCGAGGACTGCATTACCTACATCTTAAAGCAGGTGCAACAGAGTGGGTGCAATGGCTTTGAGGACGATGAAATCTATTCAATGGCGGTACACTACTATGATGAGGACGATTTAGAAGCGGGTAGCCGTACCAACTGCAATGTGTTGGTCAATCACACGATTGTCCTCACAGAGGAAGAAAAAGCCGAAGCACGCAAGCAGGCGATACAGCAGTATCAAGCCCAAGAGTTACGCAAGTTACAAGAGCCGAAGCAGACGAAAGCCAAGGCGGACAGCGCAAGCGAGCAGTTACCACAACCCTCACTATTTGACTAAGACAATGAAACCAAGAAATCAATTTGAGCGAGCCGTCATCGCTCAGAGCAAGCACCTCGACCCCATCACCAAGGCACAGAAGCAGTGGGCATTCCGTGAGTGTGTTGGGCAATATTGGTGGAACGATAGCGGACGACAGACCATTGTTGCCGTACCGAGAACATTAGGGCGGTACATAGATACCTTTGCTTACTATTCGCCTATGGCAGTGAGAAACGATAATGAAGCCTATCGCTTTATTGCCCATTGCCCTCTTTATCCCAAGGTCAAAGCCATAGACACGCTCCGCAGAAACGGCTTTGCAGGCGAGTGCCACGACATCGCTCCTAATATACTTATCCCTGCTCTCCTCACAGACAGCCGAGCCGAAACTCTGATGAAGGCAGGACGCAGCGAGCATCTTCGGTATTTTCTATCTAAGGCAAAAGACCTCAATAAGTATTGGCAAGCCTACAAAATCACTCTTCGCAGGGGCTACGACATCACAGACATCGCTCTTTGGTGCGACTATGTGGATATGCTTGGGAGATTAGGCAAGGACACGCACAACGCCCACTTTGTTTGCTCTGAGGACTTGCAAACAGCCCACGACACAGCACAGCGGAAGTTATGGACACAGCAAGAGCGAGAAAAAGAAGCCGGAAGACGACAGAGAGCCATAGAGAACGAGGAGCGTTTTCAAGCCCTCAAAGCTCCATTCTTTGGCATCGCCTTTACTGACGGCACGATTGAGGTGCGTGTATTAGAAAGTGTAGAGGAGTACCTCGAGGAGGGCAAAGCCTTACACCATTGTGTATTCACGAACGAGTACTACCTCAAAGAAAAGAGCCTTATCTTATCGGCTCGCATTGCAGGCAAACGGATAGAAACCATTGAGGTATCACTTGAAACGATGAAGGTCATTCAGTGCCGTGGCTTGCAGAACAAGAACACCGAGTATCACGACCGCATCATTGACCTTGTACACCGCAACATCAAGCAGATACAAAGCCGTGTAGCCTAAGCCCTACCTCTATAAAGTAAAAGCCCCCGAAGTGATTGGTATTATCGCTTCGGGGGCTTCTTTTCTTTGTCTTTGTACCGAGCAGGCGACCAAAAGAAAAGAAGCAAAAGAAAGTCGCAGGAAATGGGATTTCAGTTCTATCAAGGAATATAGAAGAGGACAAACTCCGTTTGTCTGCGTCTAAGTAGTCCCCGCAAGACCTTGCCTTTGTAGTGGCAAAAGGATAGGTAATCCTTGTAGAAATGCCTATCCCCTTGCTCAATCTTACGAAGTAACTTGCTTTTGCCTTGCTTGCCGTAGCCAAGCAGACGACCCACACCAACATTGTAGGAGAGCAGCGTTAAGAGCAAGGCATCTTTGCCATAGCCCTTAAACACCTCAAAGCGTTCCCATAGGTCGGCACGCAAGAGGGAGTCGGCTTGTCGCTCTGTCATCTCTGCCGTAAACTTTTCGCCCTTTTTGAGCTGGTGGCCATAGCCGACATAGGGATGATGCTCCTTGCCGTGCCAACCCTCAAAGTGTTTGACGCAAAGCACAGCTCGCTCAAAGGGCGGTAAGTCTATCCAACGCACTCGCCTCTGTGCCATAGAGGGCAAAGCCCCTAAGCACAGCAGACAGAGTGCCAATATCCATTTAGCCATCTTTTTGTTTCTCCTCCTCTGCCTTTTTGTTGTTAAAAGCAAAGGTCAGTTGTTGCACCTTACCGAAGTTGTCTTCGATATACACATCTATTGTTTGTCGGTCTGCCGACTGAGAGGTGTAGTATAAGCGGAACTCTTCCCTCGTCAAGGGATAGCGGTCGTTGGGCTTGAAAACCAAGCCGTCGTCCATTTTTAAGATTCCCTTGCCTTCAGGTTGGAAATAACGGAGGGTGTATCGGCTGTCGGCAAAGTTGCCCCCTCGTCTAAGGGAGCAACGGATTTCGGCTGTTTCTCCCTTTTTGATTTCCTTTTGAACGGGCATCGTTTGCAAAGCGAAGTCATAAGACTGCTGCACATCCAGCTCCCGATGACAAGCAGGTAGACAAAACCCAGCAAAAGTGAGTCCCCCCCACGACCCAAAGCGTATTAAAGATTTTCTTTTTCATAGTTCTCTTATTGCTTAAAGATTAAACTTGAGTCCCGCCGAGATTGCAGGACGAAAACGATGCACATCCGAACCGAGGAGCAATCGCCCCTGTGCTTTGAGGACAAGGAGTAGCCTATCCGAGAGGAAGCACTCTATACTACTATGCACAGCCCCACCATAGACAAAGCGAGAGCCGTCAAGGAGGGTTGCCCCATCGGGTAACAGGGTTTTCTCTTCGTTGAGTTCCTCATACCCCCCGAGGGCGGAGATACCGAGATAGGCAAAGATGTTTTTGCCCTTATCGGAGAGGATAGGCTGCATATAGCCTACTTGCAGGAGCATATCACGCATAGGCACTTGATAAGAGCGATATGGCAGGCTCTGCTCCTCGTACTCTGCCGAGAGAAAGGCATAGTTTTCTCGCTTGAGGTACTTCGTAAGCGATACGCCCACCCCCAATTGCCCCTTCGTAAAGAGCTTCTCGCCCTTAATCACAGGCACGGATGCCACCACCTCAATGCCCTTTTGCTTCGAAATAAGTCGCTGTGCGTTTGCGGAGATGAATCCGCCGACAGCACAAGCGAGGAGTAAACAAAACTTCTTCATAGGGCTTACCATTTGAGTTTGAGCTTATCAATCTTCTTCGCCAGCAAGAGGTCTTCTTGCTCAAGGTAGAAAGAGAGCGTACGACCGCCGTTTCGCTCATAGAGCGTTACTTCTAATTGTTTATCCTCTGAGAGAGCTAATTGCTCAAGGGCAAAGACCGTACGCTCGCTATCTTCGGCACGCACCTGCATCATCTGGTGGTAGGCACGGAGAGGTTGTAGTACTCGCTCTTGGATGGCGGTACGCTTAGCCATCTTCTTGTCTACTACTTTGAAAGTGATAAAATCCACCGAGTAGGGCATATTGGTTTCATTATCGATGCAAGTGTGCAGATACAGAAGCCCATTGTGTGCATACAAGCCACGAAGTAGGAACTTGATGCCGAATTGCTGTATCCCGATATGCTTAATCGTTCGTTTGTTGTTCTGATGAATGGTCTTCATCATCAGTTTGACAAGTATGGGCGACTCGTTGCCAAGTTCCTTAAAGTAGATGTCGGCACGGTTGCTGGGTAATCGCCCCTCTGTGCTGGACAAAAAGTCCTTCATCTCGATGCTGAGTTTCTCGGGTTCGTCAGCATACTTCACATTGAAAGCATAGTACGAGCCGTCCTCACAGATGACACTCATATTGGTTTCGGTCTCAAAGTCACGCACGGCAGCCTTGACACGCAGGACATTCTCGGCATCTTCCGCCTTACCAGCAATGAGGTTGTTGCACCCAAGGTCTACATAGCGGATAGGAGCAGGGAAGATAAGGTGCGAGGTCTTGTCAAAAGTGACCTCAAGCCCATAAGGCAAGACGACACGCGCCGAGGGGATTACTTTGGTCATTCCTTGATAAAGGTCGCCCGAGTTGAGAGGGTGATACCCTTCATTACTCTGGGCAAAGGTTGTTGTAATGCCTGCCACAAGCATAAGGGCAGATAGAAACACTCTTTTCATTGTCTTATTGGTTTATTCTGTTTGTAATTGCTATTTAGTCTGGACTAAAAAGAGTCGGTATCCCCCTTTAAGGGTTACCTTGATGGTGCGGAGCTTCTTTTGCAAGAGCTGGCTTGCTCCCTGCATCACGCCACGAGCCGCCTCGGAGATGATTTGGTCTTTGGCAGAGGAAGCAAAGGTGAAGGAAGTCCCCATAGAGCCACCGATGTTTGCCCCCATTTCTTTGAGGGCTGACACGTTTTCAGAACCTGGGATATAGATGCCCTCTTGTCCGTCTGTGTCGTAAGCAGAGAGCTTGACAGGGGTAATCTGTCCTCCCACTTCAATGCTCTTAATGAGCAGCTGCATGCGGTTGCCCTCAATCTTTGCTTGGGCGATGAGCTTGCCCCCTCGAGGGATACGCAAGTCTTTGATGCGTGCCGTTTCGAGTAGCCGAAGAGCTACATACTCGCCCTCTTGGAGCGTGGTCGTGCGGTCGACTACGACTCGTAGGGTATTACGTTGTACTGCATCCTTCTGAGAAGCAAGCGAGTGAAAGCCAAGGTGTCGCTCCTTTGTGCCATACTCCGACATAAAGATGGAGTCAGTCATAGGTTGAGCTAAGGAGGACACAACTTCCCTGCGTTCTGTCAAAGCTTCGAGTATCGGCTCGCCTGCTGCGGTCACATTTCCCTTGCTCTGCGGCTCTGCGATAGGTCGCTCAGTGGCTTCAGCAAAGGCATTGGCGGGTAGGTTCGTTCCCTTGGGTAGGTACTTTGATGCCATCTGATAGCTACGCTCCATTAGGCGAAGCTGTTTTTCCTCTTCGTCCTCGGCTTCGCTGTCCTTCTTGCGAAGCTCCTCTCTGAGTTCGCCTATCTCTGCTCTGAGGGCTTCTCGCTCCTCTTCGTGTGGGTCGGGAGCATAAAAGGAGCTAAGCAGTCGGTTGTTCTCCTCGTATCGCTGGAGCGAGCCTTCTATTTTGGCAGAAGATGCCTGTTGGGCTTGCTGTACCTCGGGAGTGGCATCGGCAAAATAGTCCGATAGTCGACCCATCTCGGCTTGTGCTTGCTCCTCCGA
The DNA here is from genome assembly GCA_030528555.1 of Porphyromonadaceae bacterium. GTDB lineage: Bacteria > Bacteroidota > Bacteroidia > Bacteroidales > Porphyromonadaceae > Porphyromonas. The sequence goes on from JAUMYQ010000021.1 coordinate 8,264, forward strand.
GGCAGACTTGTCCCCAAGTTCATAGGCTTTGAGCTTGTTGTCGGTGAGCTGCTCTACGGTGGCTTGGGGGATGTCCTTGTTAAGCCCTTGATGCTCCTCTGCCTTATCCTTATCCGAGGGGGCAAAGATGAACCAGATAGAGAGGGCACAGAGTAAGCCCAGCCCGCTGAAGATCAAGCCCTTCTTGAATTGTTCTTTCTGTTTATTATCCATAGTTGTGTATCATTTGATAAGTGATTTCTGAAAACCTATTGCCAAGGCTATCTAAGCCTTTGGTCTGAATAGGTGCGTCTATCAGTTGTCCCTCGGGTATCGGTATCCGTGGCTCCTCCTCTTTCGGGAGGAAGAATTGGGCTATCATTGCGAGCGAACAAAGGAGGTAGGCGACACTGATGCCGTAGACTAGGCGTTTGCGTGCCTTGAGACTAAGCCTGTCACACTGCTCTCGCAGCCAATAGTGCAACTGCAGATAATGGCGGTAAAATGAGTGTTTCGCTGACATCGGCTTAGCGTTTATAGGTTTGCAGGTCTCGGTTTTCTCGTACGAGGAAGTGTTCCATCAAAAAGCCTTGTGGATTGTTGTCCGAGCGGACGGAGTTTTGAAGCGTGCAGCTCGTCACAAGGCTTCGCTCCGTAACATTACTCTGTCGCAGGATAAACTGCCGTGCGTAGGTTGTTACCTCGTAGGGGTAGTTATCAAAGTTGCAGTGTATAGAGTCAATGGTAATACGCTGATTGACATTGCCGGAGATAGCTCGGTTATAGTAGCCTTTCTCTGCTAAATCCTTGTAATAGTTGAATGCCGACTTATCGCAGAGGAGAAAGGCACGCTGCATATTCCCCTCTATGGCTTCTTTGTCGGGAGCGATGGTGAAGAATAGCTCGTGAAAGCGTCGGACGTGTTCCCTCGCTTCGACAGGGCGATTGCGAGAGGCATCTTGGCTGAGAGCCAACATCAGGCTCTTGCCCTCATCGAGGACATAAATCTTTTCTCTCTGCTCTTGGGCAAAACTGTACGAGGCATAGAGAGCATAGCCACAGACACCTGCACAGAGCAAGGCAAAGACCATCGTATAGAGGCGTATCTGCCTAAAGGCTGTTTCGATATTCTTTAATGACTTAAATTCCATAGTGTATTCCTTTTGTTAGTTCTATTTCCCTTTGATTAAAGCTCCCTTGATGCGTCCTCCGAGGTTCCCAAGGACAGCTCCCGTTCCTGCGGCAGTTGCCTTTGAAGCACTCTGTGTTGTCTTTTGAGCTACTTGATTGACATTGCGTCCGTAAGAGCCGATACCGCCACTTGCTTCGATAATCCAGCCTGCGACCGTAGGCACGCAGAAGTAGCCCACGATGCCAATGAGGAAGAAGACGATATAGTACCACGAGCCTGCATCGGGGACATAGCTCTGGTCGCTTAGCTCGGCAATATCCTTTTGTATCATCAAGACTTGAATCTTAGTGAGTAGTGCCGTAAGGATAGAGCTCACTGGTAGCCACAGATATACTGATATGTAGCGGCTAAACCAAGCCGTGAGTGAACCCGACAAGCCGTCCCATACAGCAATGCCGAAGACCACAGGACCGAGAATAGAGAGGACTATCAAGATAAAGGTGCGGAGCGTGTCGATAATCAAGCCTGCTGCGTGGAAGAGTAGCTCCATCAAATCATTGAAGAGCTTCATCAGCCACTGCTTCGTCTGATAGGCAGATCGCTCGGCATACATACCAGCAATGGTCATCGCATCGCCTGGACCGATAATGCCCATCTCCTCTATCATTTGGTCAAACTTTTCATTGGAGACGAGGTAAGCCGTCTCGGGATTTTTGAGGTAGGCTTCTTCCTTGAGTTTGTCTCGCTTGGCAGTGAGTTCGACTAACTGCCCCTCCTGCTTATGTACCATCGCTTCTGTGCCTTGCACCACGGGCGAAAGGACGGCATTCATCGTGCCGAGTACCACCGTGGGGAAGAACATAATACAGAAGCCAAGAACAAAGGGACGCAGGAGCGGATAGACATCAATCGGCTCGGCACGAGCCAGCGATGACCAAACTCTTAGCGCAATGTAAAACAAAGCTCCTAAGCCTGCTATCCCTTTGGCGATACCCGTCATCTCGGCAGCCAAGGGTAACATCTCGTTGTAGGTGGAGCGGAGCAGTTCGTGTAAAGAGGTGAAATCCATAGTCGTTGCTCTCCTTACCAATAGCGGCTACTGTCGTTGCCGTACAAACTTTTCACTGCTGCTAAGTCTCCCTTCTCTCTGGCACGCACATAGCTCACCGAGATGTTCTTCTGTGTGTAGTAGGACACGAGGGAGCGATACTCTCGGAGTGTGGTGTAGATGCGGTCAATCATCTGCATACGCTCGCTGTCGTTCATCGAGAAGACATTGCTCTTGGCAACGGATTTCAGCTCTCTCAAGCTCTCGCCACTCTGCTCGAGGAGCTTGGTGTAGCCCGAGGCAATGGCAGCGAGTTCTGAGGGGCGGAAATTCTTGTCCCTAAGCATACGCTTGTAGGAGTTTACATAGATTTCGGAGATGTCGCCCACCATCAGGATACACTCCTTGACCTTGTAGGCATCGCCAATAAGGTTATTCACCTTCTTGAGGGCATCGTAATACTTCTTGGTGTCGTTGTAAAGCTTTTCGACTTCCTTAAAGCCATCCAAGGTGTTCTTGACCGTCTTGCCTGCTGTAGCAATCTCTTTGACCGTGTTGGCGATGTTGCCTGCAAAGTTGGTGGGGTCAGTTACTACCCACTGGGCGTGGGCTTGAGTCGTAAATAGGCTCAATCCTAAGAGAGCCGTAAATAGGTACTTTTTCATTGTTGCTATGGTTTATAGGTTGATATATTCCGTACTTTCTCTAATTCTTATTCTATCGCTTTGTCTCTCGTTTCTGCTGGGCGAGTAGGCGAATAGCCGTTTCGATGTCGCCACCAAGGCTCTCGGCAAGTCTTAGTACCTCCATCTTTTCGGTTTCCTCGGTCGTATAGGCGACTTGCATCTCGTTCTCCTCCTCACTAATCGTGGGGACTTCTGTGCTTGCTTCGTCTGTAGCTTCGCCTCCCTCCTCCGCCTTAGGCGGTGCAAAGGTATTGGCTTGCTCTGCCCCCACCTCGGGTTTCGGAACGGCAGGAAGTATCGGGAAATCCTCAGAACTCAAGCCCTTGCTCTTGCCCACCAATGTGTAGGTCGTGTCATCCTCTTTTGGCTCTGCGGAGTCTTGTTGTGTCTTATCTCCCCTTGCTTTCACCTCCTTGCTGTCCTCTCTGCGAGAGAACTGAATATAGTAGTAGGTATAGCGAATGAGCAGAAGCATCCAAATAATGACCAAGCCCAAGAGCATATTTTGTAGTATCGTTTGCATCATATCGTTATCGTGGTTTTACGTCTTTGTTTAGCGGTGGCTTGGTTGAGCAGCTCCCGATGGGTTCTGAAATGTTCTCGGACGATATTGTCTAAGTAAGAAGCCATCGACACCCGTTCCCGAAGGTCTTGCAGCACACTGCGCAGAATCTCCAAAGTTTCGACACTCATCGTAAAAGCGGTCTTCTCTCTGATGCGAGTAGGCTGAAAGTAGAGCGAGCGGTAGTCCTCTATCGTCATCGAGACTTCCTCCTTGTACTCGGGTTGTGCTATAGGCTGCTTGAATACCTTGGGTTCTTTTGTTTGTGGCTCTTCTACTATTGTAGGTCGGGCTATTTCCTCCTCTTTGACCTCTGGTTTGTCAGGTGTGATAGGCACATCGTCCTCATCATCGGGCGGGTCAAAGAAGGCAGTAACCACTTGGGGCTTCTTCATCACTCCGTCCTCAGACATCTCCTTGAGCTTCTTATCCAGCAGCTGTCGTTTCTCTTCAATCTTGGTCATGAGTAGTCTTGGGTTGAAGGTTAATCGTTTGTAGGAGTTCGGCAACGACTTCGTCTATCCCCGTCCTCGAGCGAAGAGCCTTGACAGGAGGCATATAGGTGGAGCGAAATACTCCACGTAGCCCGTACTGTGGCAATTCGTGAGAGAAGCGGTGTGTAGCATAGACCTGTGCCTCCATCAGGCTCAGCCCCTCGTCTTTGATGTACTGGGTATAATGTTCGAGCAAGGTGTTGCGTACACGGCGGTCGACCTTATTCTACAGCATAATGAGGTTTTTGATGCGTGCTGAACTCATTGACACCCCTAAGTCTTCAATGGTTTTCGCATAGGTCAGACACGACACCATAGACTGCACATCCGCTTCAATTGGTGACAGGATATAGTCCATCTCTAAGGATAGTTCTAATAGCTCCCTTGAGCCTGCATGACCAGGGAAGTCAAAGACCACTAATTGAACGGCTTGCTTATGTAATCGCTCCTTGGCTGTAGTAATTGCGTCTTGGGGAGTAGCCTTGATGATGCGATAAGCGGGCTTTCCTTGTCGGGCAAAATAGGCGTGCATAGGTGCTTCGAGCGTTGGGTCGCTCTCAACGCACTCTTTTTCTCGTTCTCTGAGTTTGAAAAAGGAGTCCTGTGTCATATCGCAGTCCACTACAAAAAGGTCGATACCCTTTTCGTAGTAGAGAATGCTACTGATAATCTCAGCCAAGGTGCTTTTGCCTACCCCTCCTTTCTGGGAGGAGAAGCCTAAGAAAATGGGGCTGGTGGGTTTCGTCTGTTCCATTGTTGCTATTGTTTGATTGTTTTATTGGTCTATCGTTTGATCGCTTGTTCGTGCAAGCGGTAGGTCTATTGTCCGTCTGAACGAATGTGCTATTGCTCGTTTGAACTCTCTATTGCTCTTTTTATCGAATTCTCGATTTGTCGACATCTCGACATCTCGATTTCTCGACATTTCGAACGTTCGATAGTTCGACATTTTGATTGTTCGTTAGAGCGGTCAAACGACCGTTTTATCGCTCGTTCTGTCTGCAAAATAAACGCTTATTCTATCGTTCTATTGAGGTCAAGGAAACACAAGGAAATGGCAGGAAAACACAGGTAGTTTGCTTATGCTAAGCGTGTTATATCAAGGCTGTAACTTTGCAAACGAAACAAGAACTCGGAGCTAACGTCCCCGAAGGAGACACCCCCAAAGGGTGGATGCTTCATCAGCATCATCTCTTGATACTGGCAAGGTGTGTCTTTGTCCGACAAACTCCGTTTTTGCCGACAAAGCCCCTTGCCTCGGTACGAGGGAATAGGAAACCGCCCGTGCGGCTCCGCACCTCCGAAGTCGTGATTACCAATACAGAAAACCTATGAACGAAAAGATAGAACGCTGGGACAGGTGGGATACCCGCCTACCCAATCCCAAAGACCAACAAAAAGTCATCGCCCTCTTCCATAAATCGGGAGCCGAAACGAAGTCTGACTTCGTACGTGCCCGCCTCTTGGACGAGAGTTTTAAGATCATCACCGTAGATAAGACTGCCATCGAGTACTATCGTAAACTCTCTAACATCTCGGCTCAAATACATAAGATAGGCGTGCTGTATAACCAAGCAGTCAAGTCGATTAACAGCTACCACTCGATCAAAACCGCCCAGCATTTGCTCCAAATGTTGGAGCGGTATTCCTTGCAAATCATCTCGCTTCAGCAGCAAGCGATAGCCCTCACCATTGACTTCCGTAAGCGATGATTGCGAAGATTTCCAGTACAGACAACCTCGGTGGAGCACTCGGCTACAACTTCAAAAAAGTCGTGTCAGGGGAAGCGAGCGTCCTCTTGGCTGAGGGCTTGTATGCTGACCTTGAGCGTGGCTACACCATGGACGAGGTGCTTCGTGATATGCAGGCTTTAATACCCAAGAAGCACCGCACGAAGAATGTAGTCTTTCATTGTTCGCTCAATCCGCACCCAGACGAAAATCTGTCCGATGAGCAGCTTTCTCAAATAGCCAAGGAGTATATGCAAGCACTTGGTTATGGCAATCAGCCCTACATCGTATTTAAGCATAATGATATTGCCCGTGAACATATCCATATCGTATCACTCCGTGTTGATAGCCTTGGGCGAAAGATCAACGACAAGTTTGAGAACAGACGGAGCAAGCGGATAACCGATGCGTTGGAGCGGAAATACGGTTTAATTCCCAGCACACCCACCAAAGGACAGAAAGCTGAGCCGCTATCTGTGCAGGAGGGGCAAGCCTCGGATAATATCCGAAGTGAGGTTGCCCAAGTACTGCGTGAAGTCTTAGCTCACTACCGCTTCTGCTCTTTGGGTGAGTTCAATGCTATTTTGAGGAGATACAACCTTGCTGTAGAGGAGGTCAAGACGACCTACCGTGGCAAGCCACACGATGGCTTGGTCTATGTGCCGACCGATGAGCAAGGGAACAAAATCGAAAACCCGATACACGCCTCTAAAATTGGGCGAGGAGTAGGTTACTCTGCCGTTCAGAACAAGATAAAACAGTCCAAACAAAGCATTAAACCCTTCATCGCTGGTGTGCGACAAAGGGTCTTAGCTGTGATGCGGACTTCGCCCCGTAGTGAGGGGGAACTTGTGGATCGATTAGAGGTGCAAGGACTACGCTGTTTGATCCGCAAGAACGATAACGGACGGATTTACGGTATCACCTTCATTGATGACACTGAGGGTATCGCCCTCAATGGCCCTCGCCTCGGTAAGGGTTATGCAGCAAACCGCTTTGAAGCCTACTTTGCAGATACCACACTGAACGCCTTCTTAGATGAAAGCCTCTATGGGCATTTGTCCGTATCAGGGCAAGACGACAAGACTTTCGCTCAAAGTCTGCCTACCAAGGAGGAAGAAGGCGACAATCTCATTGACGAGGTCTTGGACGACCTAATTGGTGACACTCCGCTCAGCATGGGCAATGACGATTGGAAGGAAGCAGCTTGGCAACGCAAGCTCCGAAGACAAAGTAAACTTAGGCTTAGACGCAGGAAGGGCTAAGCCTATAATCTTATAACAGCATTCAAACGACAATACACTTATGGCACAAGAAGATGATTTGAGAGCACTCGGCAAGATTATGGACTTTATGAGAGGACTATCGGTGATATTCCTCCTTATCAACTGTTATTGGTTCTGCTATGAAGCCTTTCATGCGTGGGGCTTCACGCTGGGCATTGTAGATAAGATCCTGATGAACTTTCAGCGAACGACAGGCTTGTTCTCCTCTATCCTTTGGACGAAGCTCTTCTATGTGGTATTCCTTGCCCTCTCTTGTCTCGGCACCAAGGGCGTCAAGGAGGAGAAAATTACTTGGTCAAAGATTTGGTCAGTCCTCGCTGTGGGCTTTGTCCTCTTCTTTCTCAACTGGTGGCTATTGGCTTTGCCGATTGGCAAGGTCGGAGCAGCCTCGCTCTACATCTTTACCCTCTCTGTGGGTTATGTCAGCCTCTTGATGGCTGGGGTATGGATGAGCCGATTGCTCAAGAACAACCTGATGGACGATGTATTCAATGTCGAGAACGAGAGCTTTATGCAGGAGACACGGCTCATGACTAACGAATACTCGGTCAATCTGCCCACACGCTTCTACTACAAAAAGCGATGGAACAAGGGTTGGATAAACATCGTCAATCCCTTCCGTGCATCTATGGTACTCGGTACTCCTGGCTCGGGTAAGTCTTTTGCGATTGTGAACAACTACATCAAACAACAGATTGAGAAGGGCTTTGCGATGTACATCTACGATTACAAGTTCCCCGACCTATCGGAGATCGCCTACAATCACCTGCGTCATCATCTTGATGCCTATGAGGTCAAGCCTCAGTTCTATGTCATCAACTTTGACAACCCACGCAAGAGCCATCGCTATAACCCCATCAACCCAGCCTTTATGACGGACATCTCCGATGCCTATGAGTCTGCCTACACCATTATGCTCAACCTTAACCGCACGTAGATACAGAAGCAGGGAGACTTTTTTGTCGAGTCGCCGATTATTCTGTTGGCTGCCATTATCTGGTATCTCAAGATCTACGACGGTGGCAAGTATTGCACCTTCCCCCACGCCATAAAGTTCCTCAACCGCCCATACGCTCAAATTTTCCCTATCCTCACCGCCTACGATGAGCTCGCAAACTACCTCTCTCCCTTTATGGACGCGTGGCATGGCGGGGCTCAAGACCAGTTGCAAGGGCAGATAGCCAGTGCCAAAATATCGCTCTCTCGTATGATTTCGCCTGCCCTCTATTGGGTGATGACAGGCGATGACTTCTCCCTTGACATCAATAACCCTAAACAGCCGAAAGTCTTGGTCGTGGGTAACAACCCCGACCGCCAGAACATTTACTCGGCAGCTCTCGGCCTGTACAACAGCCGTATCGTCAAACTCATCAATAAGAAGAAGCAACTCAAAAGTTCTGTGATTATTGACGAGTTACCGACAATTTATTTTCGTGGGCTGGATAACCTTATTGCCACAGCTCGCTCTAATAAGGTTGCTGTATGCCTCGGTTTCCAGGACTTCTCGCAGCTCACTCGTGATTATGGCGACAAGGAGAGTAAGGTAATTCAGAACACTGTGGGCAATGTATTCTCGGGGCAGGTCGTTGGCGAAACCGCTAAGACACTTAGCGAACGCTTTGGCAAGGTGCTTCAACAACGCCAGTCGATGACCATCAACCGCAACGACAAGTCTACCTCCATTTCCACGCAGATGGATAGCCTAATTCCTGCCAGCAAGATTAGCAACCTCACGCAGGGGATGTTTGTCGGAGCTGTCTCCGACAACTTCGACGAACGCATTGAGCAGAAAATCTTTCATGCTGAGATCTGCGATTTCCGCACGGCAAAGGATATTGGCATAGACCGACCAGAGAAGAATGAGATACTGCACAACATACCACCAACACCCGAGCAAGAGGATTTTATCAAGCGATTGATGGAGTTTGCCAAGACAGGCAATGCCACAGTATTAGGTCGTGAACCGCTGAGCGAACGAGAGGAAAAGGCGAAGATGCTTATCGCAACTGATTACGCAAGGAAGATGAGCTTAGATCTGAGAATGATTGACCCTGCGTACGAAGACCATGTAGACAACAAGGCTTCACACTGTGCCAAGATGCTCAACGACTATTATCAAAAGTACAACGCACAGAAGGGTACGCAGTTTGTATTCTCTGACCTCGGAACTTACAAACCTGGTGATGACTTCAATGTGTACAGCGAGATTAAGCGTAAACTCGTAGAGGACTATGGCATTCCCTCGTCTGAGATTCGATTCATTCAAGAGTGTAAGAACGAGAAAGCGAAGAAGGCGATGGTCGATGCAATGAACCGAGGGGATATTCGTATTATCTTCGGCTCAACCTCAATGCTCGGCACAGGGGTGAATGCCCAACAGCGTGCTGTAGCCATCCATCATCTCGATACACCTTGGCGACCATCAGATCTCGAGCAACGTAATGGGCGAGCCGTGCGTAAGGGCAACCTCATAGCCAAGGAGTTTGCAGACAACAAAGTTGATGTGATTATCTATGCCGTCGAACGGTCGTTGGATAGTTATAAGTTCAACCTCCTGCACAACAAGCAACTCTTCATCAATCAGCTCAAGACGAATACGCTGGGTAGCCGTACGATTGACGAGGGTTCAATGGACGAGGACAGCGGTATGAACTTCTCAGAGTATGTAGCCGTATTGTCGGGTAATACCGACCTCCTCGAAAAAGCGAAGCTCGACAAGAAGATTACCGCTCTTGAGTCGGAACGCAAGTCCTTCCTCAAAGAGCGTGATGCTGCCAGCGGTAAATTGGCAGAGATACAACACTCGGTAGAATATCATACGGGGCGTGTTCAAGAAGCCAAGGCTGACCTCTCGGCTTTTGAGAATCGTGTACAACGAGATGCCGATGGCAACCCCATCAATCAACTTGTACTGAAAGGCGTAGACGAGGGTGCAGACATCAAGGTGATGGCAGCACGCTTGCTGGAGATTGAAGAGAAGGCTCGCACGGGAGGCGAATACCGCAAAATCGGGGAGGTTTATGGCTTCGATGTTATGGTCAAGACAGAGAGTTCGACCAAAGACCTATTTACACTCTCTGTCAATCGCTTCTTTGTCAAGGGGCAGGAGGGTATCTATTACACCTATAATAACGGTAAGCTAGCCAGCGACCCTAAACTCGCTTGTGCGAACTTCGTGAATGCCCTCGAGCGTATCCCCAAGGTCATTGAGTCGCACGAAAAGGAACTTGCTAAGGCTACAGCAGACATTGGGGTATATACAGCTATTGCTAACGGCTCGTGGCGGAAGGAGAACGAACTGCGTTCGCTCAAGACCCAAGCAGCCGAACTCGATCGCAAGATTGCCTTAGAACTAGCTCCACCCGAACCTGAGAAGGAAGAAGTTAAGGAGGGCGAGAAGCAGGGGCATAGTCAAGGAGCTGTGCAGAATTCCTCTATTCAAGGGGCAAAGCAAGAGCCTACTCACACTTTGCCCCACAACACGCCAACGCCCCAGCCTCCTATGCACGCTCCGAAGAGCGAGCCAGAAGACCGAGGCATTATGAGTCGTGTGATAATATCGAAGCCTAAGTGGAGATAGAGAAAGCGTCAAGTAAATCAATCGTTTACTTGACGCTTCTTCCGTCTATGATATATTTGCAATCTTTCTGACTCTGCCTTGCAAATCTGCTATACGCTTTAATAACTCATCAAAAGAAAGTGTCGATCCATACAAGAAATGAGCCTGCATACTGTCATAGTCTTTCTTCCAATCAGAAATAAGCTCATCTCGAGGTATAAACGAAATGACACCTGGAATATGTTTGTCATAGTCCACATACTTTAGAGCATAGAATGTACGACGATGTTCGACTATTGCATCATACAACTCTCGATTAGTAAGAGCTTCTTTCCCATACTCGGTATCCATAATTCGCTCAAGGTCATATAAGTGCCGGCTCATACGCACATATCTTGGATGTTCTTTTTGAAACTCCTCTGCTAAAAGAAAGATTTTCTCGAGAAATGTACGAGTAGGCAGAACCGTTCTTATGAAAGATGTCACTGTATCTTCTTCAGGGAAACGCTCACTTATCATGGAGCGTATGCGACATTCCTGTGTTGGTTCATCCATAGAAAGACAGCTTATCTCAATCTTCACTCGAGAAGGGATATAGTCTATTGTATCAGCTACAATACTTCTATAATGCAAGAATATCACCGTAGGATCTTTGTCACTGTCGATAGGGAGTAACTCCCCACCTTGGCTTTGCTGAGAGGTCACATTCTCAATCTGATAACCAGTAATACCCATACGCTGAAGCTGCTTATCTAATTGCGTTGAGAGGTCTTCTTGTATAAAAGACCTTGACAATTTACGGAGTTTTTCACGTTGGCTTTTGCTGGTCTTATCAATCCCAAAGAATGAGCGATGAATGGCTAAGTCTATGTCTTCAGAGAAACGTTCGATGAGATTGAACCCTTTCGACAAAGAAGTACCTCCCTTAAAAATAAGGGCAGGAGCACAAGTGCATTGAAATAGAGCATGTAGAACAACTGTTACCCACCAATCTTTTTCTATTGCAGATTGATTAATGCCAGAAAGTGCTTCCTCTGTCTGCTGAAGCATCGCTAACCGATCCTCCAATGTGTTGTTTATCCAAAGTTTATTCATGCTTTACTTAATCATGGGTTTGATAATCCTTTTCATCCATGCTGGCATTATCTGCACATCACTGATGAGAGCCTGTTTGTCAGGTTCTTTCATTATCATTTTTTGTACTTGCTCCACCTCTCTTGGACTAACATTAGGCTCGCCTAAGCATCTAAGAGCTTGTACAATTAAGGCGATAAGTTGGGTTTTGTACGCAAAATTGCGGGGAACTCCACGCTTCAATGTAACTTGTCTCTTCCCGATGGTCAGTTTTCGAGCACTTCCAGTAGTCAAAAACGAATAAGACATTGGCATTTGCGTAGAAAGTCCCAAGGCATTCAAAGCCGTCTCGCCAGATGGGAGTATTTGCGCCTTGTCTCGTATGGCAATAGCCTTGACGATATGTTCTATTGATGGCATAACAGGACCAAATCGGCTCATTCTGGGCTTTACATAAATACCCGAAGCAATTCGCACAAGCTCTCCATTGTCGGCTAAATCCGACAAAACACGACCAACTGACTCAGGATGATACTGTGGGAAATCATTCCTGAAGTAGATCGTATCATTCTCAGAAGAGAGAATTTGTTGTTTAAGGGTCTGCTCGCTTATATTCATGTTGGAAATTCTTCAAAAAATTCCAACAGCAAAGGTACTACCTTTTCTTCACAAACCACCAAAAACAAGAAGAAAAACAACACCTAATACCCAAGTTAATAGAAACATGCCTTATTTGCTAATCCGATATTCTGTTGTTTTCCAACATCTCATCTCTCCTAAAGTGCATGTTGTCAAATAAAAGTGCAGCGCTCCTTTATCCAAGGGCAAAGCAAGAGCCTGCTCCACACTTCGCCCCACAACACGACAACTCCCCAGCCTCCTATGCACGCTCCAAAGAGCGAGCCAGAAGACAGAGGTATCATGAGTCGTGTGGTCATCTCTAAGCCCAAGTGGAGATAGAGAAAGCGTCAAGTAAATCAATCGTTTACTTGACGCTTTTTTTCTTATGGCTTACCTAATAGCTACCAACTTTAACCTGTCAATCAATCCCATAAAGGTTTGTTCGACCTCTCGTTTGGGTGGAATAGGCTTATAGGCTATCAAGGACAAGCTCCGTTCATATTCTGCTCCTAACTTCTTGTTCCATATCGCTTCAAAGTTGTTTATAACAGGAGCATCTTCGATTGATGTGAGTTCGCCCCAGCCCTGAGGCTCCGAAAAGGCAGCTTGATCATGCCGTACTAAACGCTGTATATCTTCGAGGAAACTCGTTCCTTCAATATATCGCAATAGGTCTTCTCTACGTAGCAAAGCCTCAATGTCATAGAAGTGACGAATCTTTGAAGAGAGAGCCGTAATAGGGTCAGCACTCATCGAAAATCTAATCAGAGAAACAAGTTTCTCACATAAGGTCTGCTTGAGAGACAACACATTGAGTTCAAAAGCACCAAGGTCATATTTATCCATGAAATCAGTCAGTCCTTGCTCCTTTAACACTGTTGAAACCAAAGGCTCAATCAGCCTCTTCTCATAAGGGAAGGGATTGGCAAAAGCACTGATTTCAACGATAACCCTCGCTGGGATAGGATTAGCAAATCCTGTCCAGTCTAATTGAGAGGTGTAGGTAAAGGCTTGCTTTCTATACTTGGAACCATTAGAAACATCGACAAAATCTTTGTCTTCAATCAAACCCATCGTTACCTCTTTCATCAAATGAGATAAAAGTGTCTTCACTTGATTGCCACTCATACCTTCGCTAATAACTGCAAAGTCAACATCCTCAGAAAAGCGATCTATCAGCTGATAGGCTTTTGACAAAGACGTTCCACCCTTAAACACAATCTGTGCGTTGTATGCACTCTGAGAAAGAGCTTTGAGAATCATCGAAATATAATAATCCTTTTCAACCAAATATATGGGTATAGCCAGCCGTTCGGAGCTTGCCAGTAGCAAGTCCTTGAAAAGTTCGGACTCTTGATGCAGAAGTTTATTCATCGGATATTCCATTCGTTAGGGATTTGTACTGACGAGAAGCCAATACTAAAACGTGTGAGTGGGCTCAGACTCTGAGATAGCTTGGTCCTTAGCTTATCATCTGTAAGCATCGAACCTAATAGGGCTCTGGTCAAAGGAGAGTATTTCATCGACAATTCAACCAACACGGCTTGTTGTGCTTTCGTATACCCCCCGACAAGCTCTTTGAGAAGCGTATAGGAGCGATCGACAGTAGTGTCTGGGATTTTCTTGATCCATTTCAATGAGTCCAAAACACGCAACATCTCTATATTGTCAGCTGTAATGGGGTTTTTCTGTAAAACAAAACGCACGGTGTATATGCCCCGAGTTTTTCCTCTTTGAGGAAAGTTGCTTCCAATCTCTAAAACCGTTGGTTGCTGTGTTGTTAAGCCCAGGAGGTTGAACGCATACAATCCTGTCAAATAAGCAATAGGGGTATCTTTCTCATAGAGTAAATCTCTAACCCGATCTTCCAATGATGGACCGACCACCCCAAAGGTTGTTTTCTTTGGCTTATAGTAGTTTCCTGGGCTGAGTCGTTGAATCTCGCCTTGCTGTACAAGCCTTCCCAGCGTAACAACAGCTGCCTGTTGTTCCGTTCGCAACAGTCCAAGGTCTTCTACTCGAAAAACTCTTCCCGACTCAAAACCAGATATTTGTTGTCTAATGTTCTTGCTAGTCATACGCTCTATCTTTTCTGCAAAGGTAGGTATTTTGTTATGTAAGTGCAAGTATTTACACAACAAAATGAAGACCAGCAGTTACTCTAAACGCCTGTTTTCTAGCATCTCACCAATCTCATCTCTCCTAAAGAGCAGTCGTCCATTGGCTTTGAGGTAGGGTATCTTGCCCTCCCACACCCAGTTGTAGATGGTCTTCTGCTCAACCTTGAGTAGCTTGGACAGTTCAATGATGTCGAGATACTCAGGCTTCAGAGGAGGACGAACTGCCGTATCGAGCAACTGATCTTTGAGGACAAGTAGCTGATCAAGTTTCTCTTCCATAGATAACATACGCTCAAAGAGGAGTTGCCCCCAATCTGCTTGTTGGCTTTCTTGCTCGTGTTCTTCTATGTACGACATCGTTCTCCTTTTTGATAGTTACCATTCGTGTCTTGTGTCAAGATTCCTTGCTCTCGCATATAAGCGATGTACTTCTTAGCCGTACGGTCTTTGATTTCCATCTCTCGCATTAGCACCTCGCAAAGCTCTTGGTACGATAGTCGAGAGTTAAACCTAAAGGCTTCTCGGATAACCGCTATCAACTCTTCAGTCTTGCGTTTATCTTTATCTTCCTTTGACTTCTCACCTCGGTAGACGTGCATATCCAAGACTTTGTCCCAGCCGAAGAGTATCATCGGGACATCCAAAGGGCTACCATCTCTCACCTTGAGGGCTTTGACCACCGAATACTCGGGATTTTCGTCCTTCTCTATCGAGAGAATACCTGCAGCCTTGCGTTGCAGTTCAGAACCGATATGCCCACGTAGTTTGATGCCGTTCGGCACAAAGTGTAGGACACAGATGATGCAAGTGTTGTAAATGCCAGCCAAGCGGTATAGCTCATCGACAATCGCAATACTCTCGCTTTCATCGTTGGCGGAGCGTATCAAGTCGGCTATGCCATCAATCACCACGAGG
This sequence comes from Porphyromonadaceae bacterium, assembly GCA_030528555.1. Lineage (GTDB taxonomy): Bacteria > Bacteroidota > Bacteroidia > Bacteroidales > Porphyromonadaceae > Porphyromonas. The sequence goes on from JAUMYQ010000021.1 coordinate 23,470, forward strand.
TGGATACCTCCGTGGCGATGATGAAACAAGTCCATACTCTCACGAATAAGTTTAAGGCGGTCTTTACGAGAGAGCGAAGCCAAGTACAGAGAGTGATAAAACTCTGGTACAGCCGTAAGCGATGCACGCCTAAGCGTCTTACCCAAATTCTTGTGCAGCTGTGCCTCTGATTGCTCTGTGTCGTAATGCAAAACAGCTAAGCCCTTGGGGTTGGCTGTAATTTCCAACCCTAAGGTTTCTGTGGCATCTATATACTCTGCGAGTAATGCGCCAGAGAGGATAGCAGAAATGTAGTTGCTCTTACCAGTTCCTTCTCCTCCCGTGATACAGAAGAGATTGTCTTGCGTGCCAAGCGGTACTCCATTGACCGACACTACTGACTTAGACGCATCGGGCGGATTGTCATAGTCAATCTCGCAAGAGCGGAGCATCATCATAGTCTGAGCATAAGCCTCAGATAGGCGATGAGCTAATAAAGCTCGCAAATCTGTCTCGGTCTTTCCTAAGGTAAAGAAGCCCGAAATATCCTTTTCGTCCTTACTCCCCTCAAGGGGTAGGCTTAGGCTGATAACACCATAGGTGGAGAGCATGTCGCATTGACGCTTCGTTTCTCGTTGTCCTGTTTCGTCTGTATCATAGAGCAGTACGATGTGCCGGAAACGTAATTGTAGACTTTCGATAATGCGTTCTGGGATGAGAGCCGTTTCGCTGTTGAAGCAGATGGCATGGAAATGATGAGCAGCCAAGGACAACACATCTTTCTCCCCTCCTGTAATGAACAGCACATCGCCTTTGCTCGGCAGTTGCTCAAAGCCGAAGATATAGTCCTCGCTTTTGTTGCCACCATAGAGGAAGCGAACTTTACTCTTGGGGCGATACAACTTCACAAAGTCGCCCAGTACATAGGCAAACATCGGTTCGTCTGTCGTTGAATGTAAGGCAAAAGGCTTACCTTGTGAAGAGATAGACTCATAGCGTGCCAATGAATGGACATTGTATCTATCCAGCGTTTTACTGGTAATGCCGTAACGCCCCCAAAAGCGGAGTTCCTCTGTACTGAAAGCCTGTGCGTAGAGTTTGAACTTCTTTTCGTTTGTATCCGCTATTGCCGTTGTTGCTCTTGGCTTAAAGGGCGTTGTCTGTTTCTGAGTAGAGGAAGCCGAGATGTTTAGGTGTAGGTCTTCGACTATCTGCTCCAACAGGCGAGGGAAGTCGGTCTTGACATCAAGCCCGAGCATACAAGCAGCAAACCAAAAGCAATCCCCCGAGTACATATCGTTCCCAAAGTCTTTCATACGATAGCACTGCGTCTTTGGGTCAAGATAGATATTGCAGGAGGCTCTTCGGTCGTCGTACAGCGGATTTTTGAAGTTCCGCTTAGGAACAAACTCTATCGGCATATAGAAGCAAAACACTTCTAACCCTTGATTGGTGCGGGCTAAAATTTCATCTTTCAGATTCATAATTCTTCGAATAGGGCTGGATCGTCTCCCATATAGCCTTTGATGATACCATCTTTATAGGCATTCATCTTTTGCAAGGCTTCGAGTCTGCGGAAGCCTTTGAAGGTAGCTCTCCCTGTTTTAATCGCAAGGTATAGCCCCTTGAATGGGTAGACGACATGGTTACTGGATAGGTAGCGATAAGGTATCGCATTAGACTCTCGCCAACGAGCCAGCGAGGCTTTGGAGATGCCCAAGAGGCGGAGGACATCCGAGCTGCCAAGTTCAATCTTATCTTCCAGAACAGAATAATCTCGCTTGAGCTCCAAGATAAATCCTGCCACTTGCTTAATCTCTTCTCGTAAGGCTCTTACTTCGTCTAAGAGGGAGGGGAGATTATGCTTATCCATTGCCTTGAAGTACTTTGTTAAGCAAATCGTGTACAGATTGAAGCAATGGCTTTAGTGTATCATCGTGCCTCAAAACCTGAGTAACAAACCATTCAAGTTTTAAGAGCATCGTGTCCTTATCCCTCAAATAGAGTTTGCGTACAATCTGGATCAACTCCTCTTGTGTTATGGTGTAAAACCAATCACTTGTTTTCTTCCCTGGGCTTGTTTCAGATTCAACAATTCCCTTAGGGACGGATAGTAGAATAAGATCTCTATCATAAGCATTCATGCATCTCATATAAGAAGATAGCCGCATATCCCTCCGCATCTTACAGGCTTTAATGAAGTTTGAGTACTCCATCTTGGCTTTGATGACGAGTTCCTTGGGGTTGGGGTGGTCGTCAAGTAACGTTCTTAGGGTTGGACATACGATGAATAGCTTTGAATCACAACCCTCAACACCGTGTCTGATTCTTTTCATGAGCAGTTCTTTTCTATATTTTTCTGCAAAGTTCCACACTGAACCCCTCTAAATCAGAATTTTTCAATACCATTATGTGGTAAGAAAATACTCTTGTTTATCACTAATACCTCATTTAGGTACAAGGACTCAGTGCACGGTGCAAGACCCTTTATATATAAGGGCTTGCACCGTGCACTGAACTCTGTAGCCACAAGGCTCGTAAAATCTTTTATATCAAAAACTTTGTGAGTTGTTTATTTTTTGAGTACCTTTGAACCCAAGAAATGCAAGCGAGTGTTTCTAACAGCAGTATCTATGAGTACTCTCTAAATACTCTCTTGTGGCTACAATTTGGCTACAATAAAAAAGAAAAAAGGCATAAAAGTCTACGATACAAGGAGTTGTGGGGTATTGTTCGCAAACCTCTCTCTCCGCAAACAAGGGTGTAAATCAGCGAGTTATGCAATTTGCACCCTTTTCTACACCCCAAAAAACTTACGAGTAATCCTTGTAAATTGTCATTACTTATGTTGAGGGCATTTACTATTTCAGCTCAAGGAACCTACTCATCTTTTCAATGCAACGTTTCTTTTGTTGTAAATTAGGGTGTACATACAAATTGAGGGTCGTTGAGACATTGGAATGTCCGAGGATGGTACTGACAGTTTTATAGTCGCACAAACTCTCTATACACCGAGTTGCAAATGTATGCCTGAGCCCATGAAAAACAATCGGTGGTATCTGTAGACGCTTGAGCACTCGGGCAAAATAATCTCGATAGGTGCGAGGGTCTATTGCCCTGACCGATGAGCCAACAACAAAGGACGATACGGAGTGTTTCTTCACGATACATAAAGCCTCAAACAGATGTCTGTTCATAGGAATCTCTCGAAACGAATTCTTCGTTTTTGGGGTGCTAAACACTTGCTCGGTAGCTCCTTTTTCGCAATCATAGACGCGTGCCACTGTCTGCCGTATACGAAGGATTCGATGAGGCAAATCCACACAAGACCACTCTAGTGCACAGACCTCTCCAATGCGCATACCTGTACAGAGGGAAAGCAATATCCCTATATTTTTGGAGTTGGGTTGTTTGATAAGGTAAGTCATCAACTTGCGTTGATGCTTCAGTGACAGGATGGGAAGTTTACTCCCGCTCTCGTATGTTGGGTAGCTTAGTTGCCAATTCTCTGGTTCGAATAGTTTCTGTCTCGCTCCATACTTGATAATAGCCCTAAGTACGGCAATAATATCTCGAACAGTTTTCTTGGACAGACCTTTGTTTATTTTCTCAATAATGAAGTTTTGGGCATCAGCCTCTGAGATTTGAATCATTTGTCCAAATTGGGGGAGCAAATGAATGCGAAGAGTGAGACGATAAGCACACATTGTTGAGTACTTCACCAGTGGTTGCTTCGTCTCACTCCATAATTGGGCGATTTCTTCGAATTTTTTTGTCATCTTGTACATCGTTTTTATCGTTCATAAATCTATTATTTAACCTGGTGTGTACAAGATGAGAATCATTTATTTATTCCCTTTGGATCTATTGTGTGTTTTACAGAGCATCTCACAGTTGGCGAGTGTCGTACTGCCACCTTTGCTCCATGCTGTTACATGGTCGGCATCCATCTCTGAGAGCTTGTAAATCCGTGTTTTATTGGCGTTCTCTCCAATGGCACACAGCGGACAGTTCGACTTCCCTGCTTGCTCAGCTTGTTCGGTTTGTCGCTTGTAGGCAGCTTTCTTATCTTTTTCGTCAAAGAAGCGTACATCAAGCAGGCTAGTATTTTGTTCTCCCCCTAATACATATTCATAGATATTACGAGGACATTTGATGGACCCATCTTCTATGAGGGCTTTCACTCGTGCTGTGATATGGTCGATACTGTAGGGTGTGGTGTGATATGTTTCGTATAGCCGCCCCCATTCCAACCCACACATTTCTTTTTGGGTCATTGTGAAAGTAGTGGCAACCCAGTCTATCACTGAGCGGAAGTAGTTCTCTAGCTCTGTAATTTCCTTGTCATGTCTATGAATACTCATGTAAGCGTCGATACTCTTTTGCAGGCTTGCGCTGACCCATTCGAGAGCGATTTTTAGGAAATCTTGTCGCTTGACATCGCCTTTGATATAGTGGCTCCACTTGTGTACCTCGGCATTCTGAGAGTTACTAAAGACTCGTTTCGCAGCATTGACAAATGTACCCGAGTAAATAGCATTGCGCAGCTCTTGCTCGTTGAGTGGTACACCTATGATATTGATAGTTTTGAACCATTCCTTTACCTCTCGTTCTTCGCCTTGACAAACATAGACCAATAATTTTGAGCCTAATATCAGCTGTTGCTGTTCTGCTGGCAACCCCGAGAAGTATTGGATATTGCCATTAGCATCTTCAATAGCAAACTTCCCCGTTACAAAGCGGCCTATGGAAGTGATACGCTGCTGTCCGTCCAAGACCTCATATTGACCCTCTGTGGTTTGATTGAAGTAAATCAAGCCTAGGGGGTAAGCATTTAAGATTGATTTGACGACTGCGACATCTTTTTTTCCATCATTGTAGATATAATGTCGTTGGTACTCGGGTTGTATTGTGAGCTTTCCGTCTAATCCGAAGAGTCCTTTGCCCTCAAGTTCGTTATAAACAAAGCCTTTGCAGATGTTGGCTACTGTCCATTCGGTATGTAATTCTGTTTTCATTTATCGAGTGGTATAATAGTTACTTAGTTGAAATCTTAGGGTGTA
>JAUMYQ010000040.1 GCA_030528555.1 Porphyromonadaceae bacterium
ACCCCATCCTTAAAAGGGATGTGCTCTACCGACTGAGCTAGCGACTCTACCCTAAAGCAACCAGGAGGACAAGTCCCCAGCGTTGCGTTGCAAAGGTAATGATTTTTTTTATTTACCCAAACCAACCTATTTCGCAAAGTCTACAGCTGGGGCTTCATCACTACCAGACTTGGCTTGAAAGTAGGGACGCTTCTCGAAGCCAAAGAGGGAGGCGACTAGACGAGCTGGGAAGCGACGGATGGCAGTGTTGTATGTTTGGGCTGCGGTATTGAAGTCCTTGCGAGCTACTGAGATGCGGTTTTCCGTACCCTCCAGCTGTTTCTGAAGATCCATAAAGTTTTCGTTGGCTTTGAGCTCGGGATAGCGCTCCACGACTACCATTAGACGAGAGAGGGCCGAGGAGAGCGCATCTTGGCTCCGCTGAAAATTAGCTAGGGCCACCTCATCCATATTGCCAGCATCGATGGTCGTACTGGTAGCCTTACTGCGCGCCTCGACCACACCTTGGAGGGTTTCTTGCTCATGAGCCGCAAAGCCCTTAACCGTAGAGACAAGATTCGGGATAAGGTCAGCCCGACGCTGGTACTGATTCTCCACTTGGCTCCAAGAGGTATTGACTTGCTCTTCCATAGTTACAAGGTCGTTGTTTACTCCGATGCCCCACAGGATTGCCCCGATGAGGGCGATGATTATGATACCTAAACCTAAAAACTTGTTCATTACATTCTATTCAATTAGCGTTACTTATTCTTTGTATTACTCTCATGTGCTCTACGCTTGCGTTCGCCTACCCTTGTTGTTTTGCGTACCGACCAACCGAAGTGCCCCAGAAACTCTCCAAGAGCGAAGTACTCGCCATGGGCATAGGCGATGAGCTCAGCACGCTCCATGTCGAAGCCTCCCGTTGTGGGGTCGATATATAGTTCATTGGCACGTACATTGACCACATCTGCCAGGAACATATCGTGGCTACCCAAGGGAATGATCTCTCGTACCTTGCACTCCATGCTCAGAGGGCTATTCACGAGCAGGGGAGCGGAGATGAGGCGTGCAGGCTCTACCAATAGCCCTGTTTCGGCAAGCTTGTCGTACTTACGTCCCGAGGTCACGCCACACCAGTCGGTCTCTCGTGCCATAGAGGCGGTGGTGAGGTTCAGCCCAAACTCCATTTTTTCCTGAATAATGCCATAAGAATGACGTTCGGGACGAATACTCACATAGCACATCGGGGGCTTGGTGCAGACCGTACCCACCCAGCTGGCAGTAAAGAGGTTAGCCTCGCCGCCAAAGTCCCCACAGGTAATCAGGGCTGCCGGCACGGGATAGACGAGCGTGCCGGGCTTCCAGTCTACCCTACTCACAGCAGCTCTACCTTATCTCCATTGGTCTTACGACCGCAGTAATGGCACTCCAGCACGAGCCTATCGGCCGAGCCAGAGACAGCGAAGCGAGTAGCCATGGGCTCGTTGCTCGTAATGCACTTAGCATTGGGACAGCGAACGAGGGCGAGGACTTCGCTAGGAGGGGTAAGCACTTTCTTCTCCACGACCTCGAAGTCTCGGATAACGTTCAGGCGCACTCTGGGGGCGATGATGGCAATGCGACTGAGCTCCGCCTCGGTAAAGAAGCGATCTGACATCTTGATGATCCCCTTAGAGCCTATTTGTTTACTTTCCAAATTGTTTCCGATGGTCACTGGGGCGGTGAATTGCTCTAGCCGTAGGAGTGAAACGATGGCGAATAGCTTGTCGGATGGTATGTGGTCCAACACCGTACCGTTGCGAATGCTCTCGACCATCATCGTTGTCTTGGTTCTCATAATCCTCAATTGCTTTAGTCATTAACCTCTATGCCCAGTACCTCACAGATGATGGACTGGCGGGTGTAGAGCCCATTCTGCGCCTGCTGCACGTAGTAGGCCTTGGGGTTGTCGTCCACATCTTGGGCTATTTCGCCCACGCGAGGCAGCGGATGTAGCACCCGAAGGTTGTCCTTACTCCCTTTGAGCATGGCATTGGTCAGGACATAAATGTCTTTCACTCGCTCATACTCCTCTAGGTCTACAAATCGCTCTCGCTGCACGCGCGTCATGTAGAGAATGTCAGCTCCAGCGATGACCTCGGGGGAGAAGTCGCTCGTCTCTTCGTAAGAGATACCCTGCTCAGCACAATAATCGAGATATTCCTGCGGCATACGCAGCTCTTCGGGGGCAACGAAGACGAAGTGTGGGCGGAAGTGCGACAATCCATAGAGGAGCGAATGCACCGTGCGTCCATACTTTAGGTCCCCTACAAGCACCACAGTACGGTCGTAAAGCGTTCCTTGTGTCTTGCGGATGGAGTAGAGGTCGAGCAATGTTTGAGAGGGGTGCTGGTTGGCTCCGTCACCAGCATTGACGATTGGGGCACAGTTTAGCTCAGAGGCATAGAGGGCGGCCCCCTCGAGGTAGTGTCGCATGATGATGAGATCTGCGTAGTTGCCTACCATGCTGATGGTGTCTTTGAGTGTCTCTCCCTTGGATGAGCTACTCGTAGCAGCATCGGAGAAGCCTATGATACGTCCTCCGAGGCGACTAACAGCCGTCTCGAAGCTCAGGCGTGTACGTGTCGAAGGCTCAAAGAATAGGGTAGCGATGACGCGCCCCTCGAGGAGGTTGCGATTGGGGTGTAGCTCAAATAGCTCGGCACGGTCCAGAATGCGGACTATATCCTCAGCTGTGAGCTGATGTATGGACACTAGGTGTTGCATGAGTTTCGTGTATAATACGTTATTGCCAAGGCTCTATCACGAAGATAGCAACCTCGTAAAGGTACATAATTTTCTAGCTACGGAGAGACCTTGCCATCGGTCGATTCTGAGTGTTACCTTTGGGTTTTTTAATCAGCTGTTTTTGAGTTTGTTGTGATGCGTTCTGATTGGCCCGAAAAATCTTCGGGAACTTTTGAAAAAAACTTCCCGAACTTTTTCCAAAAAGTTCGGGAACTCCGAGAAAAAAGTTCGGGAACA
>JAUMYQ010000022.1 GCA_030528555.1 Porphyromonadaceae bacterium
CTTTGCAGGGGTTTCCGGGAAATTCGTCAACTCATTTTGATGTTTTTTTTTTTTTCTTTACTTTGTCTGTCTTTTGGTGCTAAGGATGCTTCGCTCGCCCTGGCCATGAAAGACACAGCTTAATTACAGTTTTAATCTTTAAACCAAATGAGTATGGCAGTATGATGAAGAAAGTTCCTTATCAACGACCAGAGTGCGACCTCTACGTCGTGCGTACCATGAGCCTGCTTAGCGACCTATCCTATCCAGGGACGATCGAGGCAGAGTTCGGGCATGTGACAGAGCAGGATGAGTGGGGCCAGTAGGGCCTTGGCTCTCATTAAATGACATCAATTCAAAATTTAAAAGCAACAAAAACAATGAAACTAAAGAACTTTTGGGCAGCTGCCTTGGCAATGCTGGCCCTGACGGCGTGTAACAAAGACATCGAGCCGTCGAACGAACCCTTGACAACCTCGACAACCTCAGAGCCGAAAACGAGGGTCGTACACATCGACCTCTCCGCAGGGCAACAGCAGGATGCCCTCCGCGTGGCATTCGGCCTACAGACCGATGGCAGCGGTGCCCTCTCTGGCTTGCAGATGAGCGATAGGGATGTGATAATGCGTGTGGCTGTGCGCAGAGGTGATGGCGAGCCACAGATCCAAGACCTGCACTTCAAAAAGACCAAGGGACAGAACCACGCGACCTACTCGGGGCAGATCTCCGTCCCAACAGGAGGAACTGGGAGCTACAAAATTGCAGCCCTCTTAATGAGAGAAGTAGGAAGCAAAGAAGATGGAGCAGAAGTATTCTTAGTGAATGATAAGGTTCCTGGTCGCTCCGCTAGAGAGAGCAATACTAATGTTATCATCCCTCAGGGAGATGAGCTGAAGATCAATATCCCCTACATCTCTCATTGGCAGGACATAACAATTACGGAGGCTGGTGTGGTGGCCCCAGTCACGCTCGACATGAAGCCCTTCGGGACTATCTTGAGGATGAGAATCAAGAATGAGACTACCGCCCCACAGACATTCCATTGGGTTAATCTTCTCTCCAATGCTTTCGTACACTATGGAGCATTCTCCCTCAAGGATGAAGAGAGCGGTAGACCTAGATTCTTCCAAGGGAACACAGAGGAGACACTCTTGAAGCTAGCCCCAGGAGTAACGGTACCAGGCAAGGTGGGAGACAATGCTTCTTATTCCCCTTGGATGTACACTTGGGTAGCACCTCGTCTCAATCCTCAGCACCAGCCGTTCCGTACCTTGGCCCAGCTGTACATCAAGTCGAATATGTCTGAAGACACCCCTTACCAGGCTTTCGCGACTAAAGCTGCTTTGCCTACAGGCTCTGTAGCATTGACCCTAACGTACAATGGTCCCCATCAGTCGAACTATGGTGAGGTATTTGAGAACCCTGTCGAGTTTGGGGCAACGCCTAGCGAATTCAAGTCTCCTCTATCCTTCATCTCGGAGTTTCCACTCAATCAGGCAGGGGATGCTTTCATCTCGAGCTATGACCCATCTTCTGCCGATGTAGGTAGATTTACCTATGACCAGGCTATGGCCTTCAATACGCCACGCTCGATAGACGGTCACTCGTATTCACTGCCCTCAGTACAAGAGCTTCGTGGTATCTTCCCTCCTCAAGTAAATTCGGGTACCCCTATGATACGTCTTCCCTTTGGAAGGGCGGTTGAGGTAACGGAGCACGACATCAAGCTAGGCGATGTCGTTGGCTCGTTCCAGGCGGACTACATCAGAATACAAAGCCCGGCTACTCTTTTTGCCATTCGCTTCAAGGGCGGAGACGACAGGTATCGGACAGCTTTCCGCTATCGTCACCTTCGTGAGGGGACACACAACAATCTCGTTGTTGAGAGCACCTACCTAGGGAACGAGACCGTAACGCTATCGGACATCCAGCAAAATAGCTTCTGGACCAATAGACCCGCTTCAGGGCCCAAGAAAGTAGAGATGAGGAGATTCCCTGCCTATGGGTCGATTTATAACACAAGACCTAACGAGATAGTCAATCAAAATAGGGTTGTAAATTTTTGGTCTTCGACAGCGCAGGATTATGATGGAGGCTATATCTTGTACTCACAACCTCTTTCAGCACATGTCTACCTCTCTCTCTTCTCTACATCTTGGATATACCCAGTCTATCTCTGGAAGCGTAACTAAGTGTTCTCAGAGCTTCGGCAAACTCTAGCCGAATGCACAACGCAGCGGAACAAAGATGTTCCGCTGCGTCTGTTTATGCCATATGGGCTCTGCTTTGTGGATAACGTTGTCACAGCCATGAGTTCTTAAACGGAGCTAGGATTATTTTGTGTAAGTTTGTCGATGGTAACAACTCAAAGTTATGAGAGATATGCTGGTAAGCTTGGCCGTGGTGCTGGTACTCATTGCAGGTTTGGGCGCACTACTTGGGGGAGAAAGCTTTGGTAGCTCACTGCGTAAGGGGTGTGGCTGCGGTGTAGGAGCACTCATTGCCGTCCTTTTGGCGCTGTTCTTGCTCTTCAGTCTGATCCTTTTCGCTTAGATATTGGCTTCAGTCCGTGCGATGAGTAGATTTGGCATAGGACATGAAGTAGAGAATACGACTTAAATATTAAAAACGCTAGAGATATGAAACGAGTTTTGCTCATCGTGGATCCACAAAATGACTTCATCACGGGCTCGCTTCCTGTCCCAGGGGCAGAGGGAGCGATGCAGCGTTTGACGCATTGGATGCAAACGAACCAGGCACACTATGATGTCATCGTTGTAACGATGGATCAGCATCCATACAATCACTGTAGTTTTGTGCCCCAGGGCGGACCGTGGCCCGTGCATTGTGTGCGCTATAGCCAAGGGGCTGCTATCTATCCTGGTCTATATGCCGAGATTTGCAAGCAGGCAGCCTCTGGCAAAGAGCTTATTTATGTAGAGAAAGCAACCGATGTGGCGCTCGATGCATACAGCGCATTCGCTCAGACGGTCCCAGATGTACTCTGTAGCGCAGAGCATATCTATTTGGCAGGTCTGGCTGGAGACTACTGTGTGGCTGCAACGCATGCCGATCTTAAGCGATATATTGCTGAGGAGCGCATCGAGCTGCTCAGAGATGGTATTGCCTACATCACGCCACCCGAGGTCACATTGGGATGATGCTATGGAGAGAGAAGGACAAAAAGTAGCATCGGCATACTTTCACGATGAGGAACATAATTGGAACTGTGCGCAGTCTGTCCTCAAGGCACACCAAGAGCATTGCGCTATAACAGACGAAGAGCTCGAGCTGCGCTACCGCTCCAAGGGAGGAGGTAGAGCTGAGGGTGGGCTGTGTGGTGCCATATATGCAGCTACGCATCTTGTGCCCGAGGCGATGCGCCCTGGTCTTCTAAAGAGCTTCGAGGCTAGAGCTGGAGCCCTTACGTGTGCTCGTCTCAAAGGCAAGTGCGGACGCTCTTGTCGTGAGCTAGTAGATATTGCAGACGAAGAGCTCAGGCTGGTGTTACAGACGGATGAGGTTTAGATGATGAATACAACGAAATACAAACTTATTGCTCTGGATGTCGATGGTACACTCGTCGGTAATTCGGGGCGATTGTCCGATACCGTTCGCCTAGCGCTCATTAGAGCACAGAAGGAGTACGGTATGCGCATAATACTTGCTTCTGGTAGACCTACGGCAGGGCTGCTTAAGCTTGCCGAGGAGTTGGAGTTGGCACGCTATAGTGGCTATATTATGCCCTTCAACGGTGGTCAAATCTTTAATGCCCGAAGTAAGCAACCCATCGCGTCTTACCCTCTGCCCAAAGGTATAGAGGCAGATTTGTACGAGCTCTCCAAGGCTCAAGGGCTCAATATCCTTACCTATTCGGAGAGAGAGATACTGTCTGAGGATGTGGATGACCCATATCTGCTCAAAGAGGTGCAGATCACGGGCATGCCTACCCTCAGGGTAGCGAACTTTGTACACGATACGCCTGAGATACTACCCAAGTGCCTCGTGGTGGGGCCCCCTGAGCGTATTATGGCCATGCAGCAGATAGTTTTAGAGCGTTTTGGCGATCTGCTCAATGCCTTTACGAGTGATCCTACATTTTTGGAGATTGTCCCCTCGGGGATACACAAGGCTGCGACCTTGGCTCGTCTATTGGAGCGGCTGGACTACGATAGGGCTGAGTTGATGGCAGTCGGAGATAGCTTCAACGACCTTGAGATGATACAGTATGCTGGCCTGGGAGTAGCTATGGCCAATGCACGAGAGGAGATCAAGGCATGCGCCGACTATGTGACCAAGAGCTGTGATGAAGATGGTGTAGCACATCTGTTGGATAAGTTTGTCTTTGGGGCTAACGCTGCCAGCAAGTACACTGTAGATCAGTTTAATGACTTGGTTCCAGGGACGCTGATGCAAGCTCTCGGCATCAGATGCATTGATGTAAAAGAGGGTTATATCGTTGGGACAATGCCTGTAGATGAGCGCACGATGCAGCCTATGGGCATCATTCACGGAGGAGCAACACTGGCCTTTGCCGAAACGATGGCTGGCTTTGGCTCTCTACCGTTGCTGGACGAAGACCAAATGCAGGTGGGTGCACAAGTGAGTGGTAACCACGTCGCGTCGGCGCTCAAGGGCGATATGCTCCGAGCAGAGGGGCGCATCATACATAGAGGGCGCAGTACGCATGTTTGGAGCGTAGACATCTATTCGGAACGTTCGGGTAAGCTTATCCACACGGCACGAGTGCTCAATAGCATCATCAAACGGAGATAAATCTGTGAGGAGCAAAAAAATACTTCTAGAGCTGATAGAGTATCTTGAGCTCTTTGAGCACCTTATTCCGAATGTTGAGGAGATGGATCTAGCTGCCTTCTTGACTTTTGTCGATAGTATTCATGACAAAGAGCCCTTGCCGAGCGAGCGTCCTGGGATAATGGAGGCAAATATTGCGCGTTATCTTAGTCTACTGCACCGCTACTCTCGTACCTATATCAAGAAGGCCCTCCAGGCCAGCTCGCTCTTGCAGACCGAGGAGGAGTATACATATTTGGTCTGTCTGATGGGAGGAGAGGGGGTAACCAAGACAGAGCTCAATCATTTCAATGGCTTGGAAAAAACCTCTGGCGCAGAAGTGATGCGTCGGCTACGTAAGCATGGGCTTATTGAAGAGCAACCTGATGTCAGAGATAAACGGAGTATACGTGTCTTCATTACCCCACAGGGGCGGGCTGAGCTGAGTAAAGTACTTCCTCGCTTGCATGTCGCAGCTAGAGCTCTATCTGTACCGCTGGAGAGGCGACAGAGGACGGCACTGCATTTCCTCTTGGATCGTTTAGTGGCTCGGCATTCAGCCTTTGCTAGAGGAGGGGATGATGAGCTTTTGCAGCGGTATACACAGGAGCTTTCTTAGGTACATCTGTCTTGCCTCTATGATGATGCCAGGGCCTTATTGGGAAGATGCTAAGCGACACAAAATATCAATTCAGAGTATAAAACAATTATGATAAGGAATATACTACTAGTAGGAGCTGTGCTTGGAGGGCTCGTTCTTTTGTTACTACTGGGCAGCTGTAAAGGCTCAGGAGCAACGTTTATTCAGGCATCGGGTCGCCCGGGAGAAGTGATGCTTGTTATGGAGTCGGAAGATCTATATGGCAAGGTTGGGCATCAGATTGTAGATATGCTCGAGGCAGATGCCCCAGCATTGCCCCAGCAAGAGCAGAGTTTTTCGATAGGAGGGCTCGTTCCTGCCTCAAGCTTCAAAGGTGCGTTACAGTACTTTCGTAATATTATCACGGTAGTGATTGATGAGAGCCGTTTTACTACCACATCGTTGCACTACAGTTATGATGAATGGGCGAGAGGTCAGATGGTGCTTCGCTTGCAAGGGACGTCGGTAGACTCTGTGCATACATATATTGGTCGCAATAGGGAGGCGATTATGAATATGCTTACTCGGCACGAGCTTTATCGCTTTGGGAGTATCTTAGAGAAAGAATATAGCCAAATGGCTAGTGAGTATGTGGATAGTCTGTTTGCCCATAGGATCAATGTCCCTAGAGATATACGAAATCATAAGTTTGCCAAAGATTTCCTCTGGATGAGCAATGCCCAGATGCGTCGCCGGCATGATTTGCTCGTATATCGCTTTCCTTATACCTCCTCTATGGATATAGGTCTGGATAGGCTTGTTGAGGCACGAGACTCGGTACTTAAAGCTAATATACAAGGAGAGTTTGATGGTACCTATCCCAGTACGGTCCGAACGGGATTGGTATATCGTAAGGTTATCAATCAAGGGCAGACTAGAGGGGAACTGCGTGGCCTGTGGCAGATGGAGGGTGGAGCGATGATGGGTGGCCCTTTTGTGTGCCATGCCTATGTCGATGCCGAGAAGAAATATGTTTATGTGGTGGAAGGCTTTGTTTATCATCCTAATGAAAATAAGCTTAACCTAATACGGATGATGGAGGCAAGCCTATATAGTTTCAGACCACGTGGTACCTCTTTTGAAGCACGACAAATACTTGGAGCAGGGTATACGAAGTCATTTTAAAAAAGGAGTAAAGTACCAAATCAATGGAGCGAGTGAAAAAACTAAAAATAGCCATTAGTCACGGTGATCTAAACGGTATTGGTTACGAGGTTCTCTGGAAGATATTTTCAGACGAGCGTATCTTGGAGTTGCTGACACCAGTAGTATATGGCTCGACAAAGGCTATGCACTATTGGAAAGAACGGTTAGGTGTAGAGGCGAAAGATTGGATCCTGATAGACCGAGCCGAAGATGCTAGAGCCGAACAAGTCAATATCATTGATTGTGCTACAGAAGAGATTGAGTTAGCCATTGGCGAAGCCCATGAGGCTGCGGGTCGTCTTGCCTATCAAGCTCTCGAGAGAGCTACGACCGACACGCTGCTAGGATTGTGTGATGCCCTTGTGACAGCTCCGATCAATAAGAGTATTATGCCCCATGACCTCTTTCCTTATAAGGGACATACGCAGTATCTTGAAGATAGGGCTGCCGAGGAGATTGGGCAGAGTCTGATGCTCCTTACTTGTCAAGATTGTAGGGTATCCCTTGTAACTGGACACGTTCCTCTCGGTCATGTTGCTGCAAGTCTCACGACCCCTCTTATTGTTGAGAAAGTACGGCTTTTGGAGGCTGGGTTACGTCGTGATTTTGGGGTTATTAAGCCTCGGATAGCGGTTTTGGGTCTCAATCCGCATGCAGGCGATATGGGGCTTATTGGTAAGGAGGAACAAGAGATTATTGTTCCAGCCATTACCCAGCTTACCTCGGAGGGTATTCTTGTTTTTGGTCCTTATCCTGCCGATGGCTTTTGGGCATCGAGGCAGCATCAGGTTTTTGATGGGATTTTGGCAATGTATCACGATCAAGGATTAGTTCCATTCAAGACCCTCTACATGGCAGAAGGGGTGAATACAACGTTAGGTTTACGTATCATACGTACTTCGCCAGACCACGGGACGGCCTATGACATCGCAGGTAAAGGCATTGCTTCGGCAGACTCTATGAGGGCAGCCATCTATCAAGCACTGGATATATACCGATCACGTCAAGCTTATGAAGAGGCCAATCGTAATCCGTTGCGCCGAGCTTACTTTAGCCGAGGCAAGGATGATAATGCTTTTGACCTCTGTAGCTCAGAAAATGACTAACGTTTGACTTTGACTATGAAGCAGCCCTTGGGCATCTATATTGCTAGTGCTGGAGCTGGTAAGACGCACAACCTTACAGAGCGTTACCTTGCTCTTGCTCTCCAAAAAGACTTCTCTTCTATACAAGCTGTGACCTTTACCAACAAGGCCACTGAAGAGATGAAAGAGCGCATTATCAAGGAGCTGCATAAGATAGCTGTTGAGCCACTGGAAAAAGGAGGGAAGCGTTGCTCTGATTTCTTTGATAAGCTTTGCAAAACTTTAGAGGTGTCCTCTCTAGAGCTAAGAGAAAGGGCGAGAGCTACGCTCAGAAATATGCTGCTTAACTATGGCCGTTTTAGGGTCAAGACTATTGATGCGTTCTTTCAAGAAGTGCTTCGCTCTTTTGCTCGTGAGATTAATATATCTGGAGGGTTTCGGTTACAACTAGAGGCTGATTTAGCTCTAGAGGCAGCAGTCGTAGGTGTGCTATCAGAGCAAGATAACTTAGCCCAAAAGCATTTGGGGGCTCGAGAGTGGATAACTATTCTGGCCAAGGAGCTTATCCTAAATGGTGAGGGGCATAATCTCAAGAGGGAGATAATGAGACTAGCATCTGAGCTTAAGCGAGAACCAGTCAAACAACTTAGTTTGGCTGGAAAATTTCCAAGTCAAGATAGCTTGATACGTTTCAAACGGTATCTTTTGGAGCAAGAAGAGGTTCTGAGTCGGCTATTCATTGAGCAAGCTCGGGAAATCTTTGGATTACTCTCTCAGGTAGGGGTGCAGCTCGAAGATACAAAGAATGGTTCTTCAGGAGGGCTTGCTCCCTTGAAGAAACTTGCTTGCTGTCAGTCTAGTGTGCGCCCCTTGCTACAAGATCCTAAGTTTGTTCTACTATCCAAGCGTTTTTTAGCATTAGTTACTGATCCTTCCGAGTTATTTGCTAAAAAGTCTTCTAAGGGAGCATATAGCTTTAACTCAGAGGCTAAGATAGCTGAGCTACAGGAGCTAGGACTATGGAGACAGTTGAAGGAGTACCAAAGGCTCGCTTGCGAAGTTGGTCCGATATTGCACTCTATTTATCGAGTGCAGAGCTTACTCAATAGTTATGGGCTCATCTCCGAGGTTGATAGGAAGCTCAAAGAGCAACAGCGTTCGGCCAATGCTCTACTCTTATCAGATGCTCCTAGTTTGATTAACGCTATACTATCGGATGGGAGCGGAGTTCAGTTTATCTACGAAAAGCTTGGTACACGCTTGGAGCATCAGATGATAGATGAGTTTCAAGATACTAGTTTACTTCAGTATCAAAACTTCTGCCCTCTATTCAAGGAGAGCATTGCTTCGGGTAATGAAAATTTGGTGGTGGGTGACCTTAAGCAGAGTATTTATCGTTTTCGCAACTCAGATAGTAACTTGCTTGCTACCCAGGTGAAGAGGGACTTTGAGGGACAGACAGAGCTCATTACTCTTTCTGAGAATTGGCGTAGTGTACCTGAGATTATCAACTTCAATAATTTCCTGTTTGCGCACATTCCTACTGAGTTAACGAAACATTATATTCAGTGGTCAGAAGAGCTAAGAGAGAGTAACTTCATTTTGCGTCCTGATAGGGCTCGTGAGCTAGCCCAATCGTTCGTTCGATACTACGAAGGGCATGAGCAGAACTTGCCCAAAGCTCGCCAGGGGAAGCATGGGGCAGTTGCTGTTCATGAGATGGGATATGATGAGACTGGAGACCTGGATCTTAGCGGTGTGCCAAAGGTGATAATTGATCTACAGAGGAGGGGATATCGTCCATGCGATATTGCGATTCTTGTGCGAGATCGAGCTCAAGCCAAGCTCATTGCCGAAGTGCTTCAAGTCTACGCAGAGGCGTCATCTAAGGTAGACTATTCACTTGAGGTTATCTCGTCCGAGGCTCTTAGGGTAGATACTGCACGTTCGGTACGCTGTCTTATAGCTGCTCTTGAGTATATCTTACGGCCAACCTCAAGGCAGAGAGAGCATCTCTTGCAAGAGGCCTATAAACAGATGACGGGCCATGAGCAAGGCTATTTGGAATGCGCAGATCTAGAACGCATATTGGAGATAGGACGGCTGAGCCTTTATGAGGTTGTTGAAGGATTGTTTGCAGAGTGGCGAGGTTTAGTGGAGTCGGGCGAGGTACCTTATCAGATAAAAGTCTTAGATATGGCGCTAAATTTTCAGCAGGATCTCTCCGCAGACATATCAGACTTCCTCACTATGTGGTATGAGCGCGGTAATAAACAAACTTTGGTAATCCCTGATGACGAGCATAAGGTGCGACTTATGACGATACACAAGTCAAAGGGACTAGGTTTTCCTGTCGTATTGCTGCCTTTCCCTTCTTGGGATTTGATACCAAGTAGTCCTCAGCAACGCCCTATTCTCTGGTGTGACAACTCCCTCGGCATGCAAGAAGAGATAGCACAGCTACCTGTACATTTCTCACCAAGTCTTACCAATACGCTTTTTGTCAATGAGTACTTAGAGGAGTCGATCAAGATGAGCCTTGATGCACTTAATTTACTTTATGTTGCAACCACAAGGGCCCAAAGCGAGCTTCATTTGTGGATTGTGGAGGAGGATACTGTTTCCGAGACTAAAAAAACTAGAGTGGCTTCCTCCTCTACTCAAAAGTTTCCCCGAAATATATTTGATTTATTGCTACCTCAGCTACACGCGTATAAGGCTACCAAGGTTTTAGATCAGGATATCTATTGGATAGGTTTAGGGCAAGAGATCGAGATAGATGTACGACACAAGACCTTAGATGAGGCTGGCATGAGGCAAACACTTGACATAGGCCATCTACATGCTTATTCTGTAGGTAGCAGAATAGAGATTTTACGTGAGGGGTTAGAGCATTTCGATATAAATAGTCCTCGTATCTATGGTAGATTGATGCACTCTATTCTTTCAGGTATTCGTACAGTCGAGGACGTGCCTATGGCGTTGCTTAAAGCAGAGCATGAAGGCCTATTTGTTGGGCGGGATAGAGGTAAATATGAGAAGGAACTCATGAGTTGGATAGGTGAAATTGAGTATCCTTGGTTTAGTTCAGAGGTTAAGGTTTTGCGGGAGCTGCCTATTATTGGAGGGCAGTTGGAGACGAGCCGTCGGCCAGATCGCGTAGTGCTGTATCCCGATGGTTCGGTAGATGTGGTGGATTATAAGTTTGGTAATAAGAGCAAGGCTTATGTACGTCAAGTCAAGATGTACCAGAGCCTCATTATGCAAATGGGATACACTACGGTAAGGGGCTATATTTGGTACGTTTTGCAGGGTCAAGTTCTTGCTATATAGTTCGGACAGAAATAAGAATTTCAGGAGAGATCAACAAGAGGTGATCTGTTTCCTATAAGTTTGTTTTATAATTGTCTCCGTATAATGCTACGAGCAGAGGAGGATTATGTAGGTTGTCTAGAATTTTATCAACTTAAGCAATAGGTCAGAGAAGAGATTGACGAACGCAGATCAAACGGGTTGTTCAGGCATTCAGCTTACTGAAATGGATGTTTAAAACTATCTCATTATTAGATTATTAGAGTTTTTCGGGGATGGTGCGAAAAATCTTCGGGAACTTTCAAAAAAAACTTCCCGATCTTTTTCCAAAAAGTTCGGGAACTCCGAGAAAAAAGTTCGGGAACATTTTTTCGAGTGTTCTCGAGTATTTTGAGGAGGGCTTAAGGAGGTGTTTTGGGGTATTGGGGGAGACGATGAATCAAGTATAGGTTGAGCATGAGTGAGCTGGAGTGATTTTGTCCGATAATGCCTTGCTTGTTGAAAGATGAAAAGCCATGAATAAGAGAAAGTTCGTAATTTTACCGAAAATTAGCCAATCTCTGAGTATCTAAGTATGCGTTTATTAGCTGTAGCCTTGTGTTTGTTTTACAGTATTGCTCTTTGTCCTCAAAATCAGTCTCCTTCTGCTCCCGACTCTATACAGAGGATAGCAGAGGTTATTGTAACGGCTAGCTCTCTCAAGCATGACCTTATGCCAACTCAACAACTCTCGGGAATAAGCTTATCTAAGCTGAATGCCTATTCAGTAGCCGATGCTTTACGCTATTTCTCTGGGCTTCAGATTAAAGATTACGGAGGCATCGGAGGGCTAAAAACTGTTGATGTACGGAGTTTGGGCAGTCAGCATCTCGGAGTGTTTTATAATGGTATAGCCGTAGGTAATGCACAAAATGGCGTGGTAGATCTCGGACGATTTTCTCTTGACAATATGGAGCTCGTCCGTCTCTTTAATGGTCAGAAAGGGTCCGCCCTACAATCGGCCCGAGACTATGCCAGCTCCAATACACTTTATTTACAAAGTCGCCGTCCAAAGTTTAACTCACTCGGTAGTCGTCATGAGTTTCGATGCGCACTTGATGTGGGAAGCTTTTTGACGATTAACCCCAAGGCCTCTTGGGGCTATAAGGTTAATGAGACCTCTACCTTATCTGTTAGTGGAGAGATGATGTACAGCTCGGGGCGTTATCCTTTTAGATATAAGCGAGTAGGTGGCTATGATGTCTCGGCAATACGAGAGAATGGAGATATCTCTGCGCTACGCTCCGAGCTTACATGGTGGGGGACATTATTTGATGGTGTACTATCATCACACGCTTATATCTACCACTCGGAGCGTGGCTATCCTGGTGCATCGGTACGTGAAGAGCCAGGGGTCTTTAAAAATCAGGATCGTCAGTGGGACACGAACCTATTTCTGCAAAACAGCTTCAAACTAGAGAAGACAAAATATCAGCTCCAGGTGTTAGCTAAATATGCGTATGATTATTTGCGCTACCTCTCTGACCCTCGATTGGATGTCAGCACAATGCATGTAGATAATCGGTACTACCAACAAGAGCTATATGCCTCTGTCGGACAAGTCTTTCATCTGAATAGTAAATATATTCTATCCTTATCCAACGATCTTCAATATAACATATTGAAAGCCAACCTGCCTGAGTTTGCCTATCCTCAACGTCTGCAAACTCTGACAGCGCTGGCTTCATCCTATAGAGGAAAACGCCTGAGAGTACAAGGTTCACTGTTGCATACCTATGTACTAGATCTACGAGAGAGAGCCCCTAAACGCCAAACAGAGATGTTGTGGTCTCCTACCTTACATCTTGTTTATCGTCCTTTAGCACAGAGAGGGCTAAGTATAAAAGCCTTCTATAAGCATAGTTATCGCCTACCAACACTCAATGACCTATATTATGATTTCTTGGGAGAGACAAGGCTTAGACCAGAGAAAACTGAGCAATGGAATCTTGGTATTCTCTATGAAAAACAGCTCACAAGATCTCCCCTAAGCAACTATGAACTACAAATCAATGCCTATTACAATAGAGTACAAGACAAAATCGTAGCCATGCCTACCTCCAATCAGTTTCGTTGGACGATGCTCAACTATGGCTTGGTTAATATATTGGGGGTAGACATCACTATGATGGGACAATTTATCCTCGGAAGGCTGCATCTCAGTCCTCGTCTTACTTACACATACCAGAAAGCCAAAGAGCATTCAGACCATCAGAATCCCTGGTATGGTGGTCAAATACCCTATGCACCCCAGCATGCTGGCTCGGTCATTTTGGGAATTACTTACAATGATTGGTTTACCAATTACAGCTTTCTCTATACAGGAGAACGATACCATTCTATAGCCAATATCGAAGAGTATTACATACAACCCTGGTATACTCACGATGTCTCTCTGGGAAAAACCTGGTTCTGGGGTAATAAAACACTAGCCAAAACCATTATAGAGGTCAATAACTTACTCAATCAGCAGTATGAGGTCGTTCGAAACTATCCGATGCCAGGGATTAACTTCAAACTAAAACTACAGTTATATGTCTAAACATTTGATGCAAGTATATGGCTTTCGACTATGGTATCTCGTTTTGCTGCTGTGTTTCGGCATACACTCTTGTCGCAAAGACGAGGAGATAGTTCTTTCCAAGACCAATAGAGTTATCGACCCTTATCTCAAGGCTCAAATCTATCGAGGGGTTTACATTCTTAATGAAGGAACGATGGGGCGAAATATCGCCTCTATAGACTTCTTCGACTATACTACGGGAAAATATCAGCGCAATATTTTCCCTGAACGTAATCCATTTATCGCAAGAGAGTTGGGTGATGTGGGTAATGATCTTAAGATGTATCAAGATGAGCTTTGGGCCGTAATCAATAGCTCAAATCTAATAGAGATAATGGATGCAGAGACCGCCCAGCACAAAACCCAGATAAGTATTGCCAATGCTCGCTATCTTGCCTTTCACGATGGCTTTGCCTATGTTAGCTCATATGCTGGTCCTGTTGGCATAGATCCTAATGCTCGAGTAGGCAAGGTTATCAAAATAAATGTCCGAACGAAGCAAATTGTTGGAGAATGTCTTGTTGGCTATCAGCCCGAAGAGATGGCTGTGATGGATGGTAAGCTCTATGTTGCAAATTCGGGAGGATACCGCAAACCTAACTATGACAATAGGCTCTCGGTTATTGACCTGAAAAGCTTTACTCTAGATGAGCACATCGCCATTGGTATCAATCTTCACCGTCTTAAAGCTGATAGTTATGGACGGCTCTGGATTTCCTCTAGAGGAGATCATAGGGATATTCCCTCTAACCTTTATGTTTACGATACCAAACTCAGGAAGCTTATTAGCCCAGCAGAGGGCTTGGGTATAGCTTGTAGTGATATGACTATTGTAGGCGACAGGCTCTATCTCTATGGGGGCGATACCTTCCCATCGCTTCCAGGAGGTGACCCAAAGGCTCATTTCATGAGTATTGATGTCCATAGCCTAAAAATTATCGATCATAACCTTCTTAGGGAGGGAGCACGGACTATTCGCCGACCATATGGTATCGCTGTCAATTCCGAGCAAAATGAGGTGTTGATTGCCGATGCAGGCGATTACACCGCGCCAGGACGAGTACTTTGCTTTAATGCTGATGGAAGACTTCGCTGGGAGGCTATCTCGGGGGTTGTCCCATCTAGGTTCGTATTCACTTCCTTTAGGCTAAAAGCACCACAAGTGCATTCGATAGATCCCGATCTCTATCCCAATGGTCAAAATCCGTATGCCAACAGAGTGATTGCCTATCGCCCAGCTCCAGGACAGTTCGTCAATAAAATGCCCATGTATCAGGAGGGTGATAGCCCCGAACGTATGAGGCAGAAAGCTGAGCAAGCCATTGCCCGAATCAAGCGAAGTGATTCGGGCTCACTCATTACTCTTGGAGCATGGGGAGGCTATGTCATTGTGGCCTTTGATCATCGGGTAGAAAATAAAACTGGACTTTGTGACTTTAGAGTTTTGGGCAACACATTCGAGGGAGGGAGCGAACCTGGTGTCATCTATGTTGCCCAGGATGCAAATGGCAATGGCATTCCAGACGAGGACGAATGGCGACGTATATGTGGCAGTGCCGAGCATTTAACCCAGGAGCCTTTCTATCCTAAACTAAAAGCTCAGGGGACAGGATTGGAGCTTTTTTTAGATTATGTGATCAGATATGAACGTCCCTTAGGCCTGCCTTTGCCGACCGAAAACGAAGTTCTACCCTATATTCCTTGGCAAGATAATAAGGGACGAAAAGGCTTCGTATATAAAAACTCCTTCAATGTTCAGAACTATTACCCTGAGTGGCTGAAGGATGAAGAGGCACTTCGCTTCGATGGGGTACGTTTGCCTACTAATGTTCTTTATCCTCATAGTCTAGGCAATGAGCGTGGTATCTATATCGGCTACTCCTTTAGCTATGGCTATGCCGACAATGCTCCCAACAATAAGATCGGATCTGCTGTAGATATAGATTGGGCTGTCGATGCTCAAGGAAATCCAGCGATGCTGTCAGGTATTGACTTCATTAAGGTACAGACAGGAGTACAAAGTCACAATGGAAGCTTGGGTGAGAGTTCGACCGAAGTAGCTGGCTTCGTAGACTTACATCTATTAGGGCAAGCCATTCTGTCACCTCACAAGTAGCTTTGTTTCAGTGGAAAAATCGCTTATGAGTTCTTGCCTCTTTGCATTTGTTTTTAAGGTCCCTTTATCAGGTGAGGGTAATCATGTCGAAGTTTAGAGGAGCGATTCGGTCTTAAATGAGGAGAGTTTAATATGTTTATATATTGTTGATGGAAGTTCCCGATGTTTTTGGGAAGAGTAGAGGGCTCTTTTGTCAGTTTAGAGAGTGGCTAATGGCATTTGTAGAGCCTGATCACATAACTTAGATTTTGATGCAACTGTCCCACTAGTTTGATGTCTGGGTTACTGGTTTGTGATATTTGGTATATCTTTGCGCCGTCATAGTTTTATGTATCACAATTTATTAGAACTAGATGCTAGTCGAATTAGTAAAGAGTAAGATTCATCGAGTTACTGTTACCGAGGCGAACCTTGACTATATCGGTAGTATTACAATAGATGAGGCACTTATGGAGGCCGCCAATATACTACCAGGAGAAAAGGTACAGATTGTCAACAACAACAACGGAGCTCGCCTGGAGACTTATACCATAGTTGGTGAACGAAACTCTGGTGTTATTTGCCTCAATGGAGCCGCAGCACGCCTTGTTCAGCCAGGAGATGTGGTCATCATTATGGCGTATGCACTGATGACTTATGAAGAGGCTCAGGGCTTCAAGCCCTCGGTCGTTTTTCCTGACACTAAGACCAATCGCATAGTATAGACATAGCCTAGCCTCTATTGCCCTTGGGTTGTTTGGAGGCAGGCTTTTATCGTTAAAATAAGAACCTGTATTGCTATATGTTTGAGAACCTAAGTGAGAGATTAGAGCGGTCATTCAAGATCCTCAAGGGTGAGGGTAAGATCACCGAGATTAATATAGCCGAGACGCTCAAGGATGTGCGTCGTGCACTCCTTGAGGCGGACGTGAACTATAACATTGCTAAGAGTTTTACCGAGGAAGTTAAGGCCAAGGCTTTGGGACAAAATGTGCTTACCTCCGTACGGCCTGGGGAGTTGATGGTCAAAATTGTTCACGATGAGTTGGTCGCTCTTATGGGAGGTACAGCGAGTGATATCAATCTCTCAGGCAAGCCCTGCGTCATCTTGATGTCGGGTCTACAGGGTTCGGGTAAGACGACCATGAGTGGTAAGCTGGCCAACCTGCTCTCCAAGAAGCATAACCGTAAACCTATGCTGGTGGCGGCAGATGTGTATCGCCCAGCTGCCATTGAGCAGCTACGCGTTCTGGGCGAGCAGATAAGTATACCTGTCTATTACGATCTGGAGAGCAAAGATCCAGTGTCTATCGCTCGTCGAGGGGTGAATGAGGCAGTCGCCCAAGGCTGCGACACCGTCATTATCGACACGGCTGGTCGCCTTGCTATAGATGAGGAGATGATGCAGGAGATTGAGCTTATTAAGCGTGCCCTCTCTCCTCAGGAGATCCTCTTTGTGGTAGACTCAATGACAGGGCAGGATGCCGTCAATACAGCCAAGGAGTTTAACGCTCGTCTCGACTTCGATGGCGTGGTACTAACCAAACTTGATGGTGATACTCGTGGTGGTGCAGCTCTTTCTATTAGAGCAGTGGTGGATAAGCCCATCAAGTTTGTGGGGACAGGTGAGAAGATGGAGGCACTGGATGTCTTTCATCCCAACCGTATGGCAGACCGTATTCTTGGTATGGGTGACATTATCTCTTTGGTGGAGCGTGCGCAGCAGCAGTATGATGAGCGTGAGGCTCGTCGTTTGGAGGAGCGTATAGCCAAGGATCAGTTTGACTTTAACGATTTTCTCGCTCAAATACATCAGATTAAGAAGATGGGCAATATCAAGGAGCTTGCCTCGATGATTCCTGGTGTGGGTAAAGCAATAAAAGATCTTGACATCGACGACAACGCCTTTAAGAGTGTCGAGGCCATTATCTATTCGATGACTCCTGAGGAGCGTAAGCATCCTGCCATCATTAATGGACACAGGCGCAAGCGTATTGCTGATGGGAGTGGTACGAGTGTACAAGAGGTCAATAAGCTTATCACGCAGTTTACGCAGATGCGTAAGGTGATGAAGCAGGTGCAGGGCTTTGGGAGCAAGATGCCTAAATTGCCCAAGATGCCCAGCTTTAAGGGGCGCTTTGGCTTTTAAGATTTGTATAGCTTGGAGAAGATCTAAGTATATCAATGGTAAATATCAGATATCGTTGTGGAGACTAAATATATATTCGTTACAGGTGGCGTAGTGTCTTCGTTGGGTAAGGGCATCGTAGCGGCTTCGCTCGCCAAGCTGTTGCAGGCTAGAGGTTATAGGGTTACTATCCAAAAGTTTGATCCCTACATTAATATCGACCCAGGTACACTCAACCCGTACGAGCATGGTGAGTGTTATGTGACGGACGATGGCCATGAGGCCGACCTTGACTTAGGGCATTATGAGCGTTTCCTCAATATTGCTACTTCTCGGGCCAACAACATTACCACAGGGCGTATCTATCAGAACGTTATCCGTAAGGAGCGCAGGGGCGACTATCTCGGCAAGACGGTGCAGGTTATCCCTCACATCACGGATGAGATTAAGCGTAATGTCAAGCTCTTGGGGCAGAAAAAGCAGTACGACTTCGTCATTACCGAAATTGGTGGTACGGTGGGGGACATTGAGTCGTTACCCTTCTTGGAGAGTGTTCGTCAGCTTAAGTGGGAGCTGGGCAATAGTTGCCTGTGTGTACACCTGACCTACGTCCCCTATATTTCTGCAGCTGGAGAGGTGAAGACCAAGCCCACGCAGCACTCCGTCAAACAGTTGCAGGAGGTGGGTATTCAGCCCGATATCTTGGTGCTTAGGACAGAGAAGGAGCTTAATGCCGATATTTTGCGCAAAGTGGCCCTTTTCTGCAACGTTAGTCCCAACTCTGTGGTGCAGAGTGTGGATATGCCTACAATCTACGAGGTGCCTCTGGCTTTGCAAGCTCAGAGTCTTGACTGCACGGTACTACGCAAACTAGGTATTGATGCAGAGGATGAGTTAGACCTGACCGAGTGGAAGCACTTCCTTGCTTTGCGTACCGAGGCTAATGAGATGGTAAACATCGCTCTAGTAGGTAAGTACGTTGAGCTACAAGATGCCTACAAATCTATCGATGAATCTCTACTACAAGCCTCGACCTACCATAAGCGTAAACTTAACCTTATCTCCGTCCATAGCGAAAAAATCACGGCAGAGAACGTTGCTGATATGCTCTCTGGGATGGATGGTGTGGTGATTGCGCCAGGCTTTGGGTCACGAGGGGTTGATGGTAAGTTCGAAGCTTTGCGCTATACTCGTGAGCATAACGTCCCAACGCTGGGAATTTGCCTTGGAATGCAGTGTATGGTCATCGAATTCGCCCGCAATGCGCTTGGGCTGAAGGAGGCTCACACTACGGAGATAATGCCCGAGACGCCACATCGTGTCGTGGACTTGATGGAGGAGCAGAAGAGCGTCTCAGATCTTGGAGGTTCAATGCGCCTTGGTGGCTATGACTGTGTCCTGCGCAAGGGTAGTCGTATCGCTGAGGCCTATGGTAAGGAGTTTATTCGGGAGCGTCATCGCCACCGCTTTGAGTTTAATAGTCAGTACAAAGAGGCTTTCGAAACAGCTGGTATGATCTGCGCTGGAGAGAACCCCGATACGGGACTAGTGGAGACCGTAGAGCTACCACAGCATTGTTGGTTCATCGGTGTGCAGTTCCATCCTGAGTACAACAGTACTGTCCTTCGTCCCAATCCGCTCTTTTTGAGCTTCGTTGAGGCAGCGATACAGCACGAGAAGATTAATCATTATAGTATAGACAAGTAACAATGGATAGAAATACCCTAATGGGCCTGCTCCTTATCGGGGCAATACTCGTGGGCTTTCAGTGGTTCAATATGTCCACTGCGGAGAAGCAGCCTACTGTGTCTGATATGGGAGCAAGTATCCCAACAGAGTTGAATCAGTCTCCAGCCTCGTCTATCTTAAGTGTAGAGCTAGATACACTTGGTCAGCCCGCAGTACCATTGTACGCTCAGGTACGTGAGGCAAAGACGATTGAGCTCAAAAACAGTAAACTCTCCGTTAAGCTCTCCACTCGAGGAGGTGCTCCAATAGAGGCAACGCTGCTCGAGTATAAAAACAATAGGGACGAAACCATTGTCAAGGATGCTCGTCCAGCAGTACGTCTCTTTGGAGCGGAGGATATTCGCTTCAATTTCCCTCTGCGTATGACCCATCCTCAGGCGATGATACTCAATACAGCAGACCTTACTTTTGATATAGCCGAGCAAACTGACTCTACCCTCGTGATGCGTTTACCAATTGATAGTGAGAGCTATCTTGACTTTGCCTATCGCTTGCGTGCCGAGGACTACCGTCTAGATTTTAGTGTCTCGGGAAAAAATCTCGATAATGTGATGCCACCCAATACTTCACTCCAAGAGATCGAGTGGATGCAGCGTATCGCTCAGCAAGAGCAGAGCCATAAGTTTGAGGCTCAATATAGTTCCATTTATTACTATACCAAGGGCGGTGATGTGGATGACCTAAGTACTAGTAAGAGAGATGAGGAACGTTTGCAAGAGTCGCTCCGTTGGTTGGCTTTCAAAGACAAATACTTCAGCAGCGTGCTCATCAATCATAGCGGTAGCTTCAACGATAGCCAGATTGCTATTGAGGCTCTCCCTGAAGATAGTGGTTATGTTCGCCTTTGTTCAATGAAAAGCACTTTCCCTTTCAACGTGCGTGAACAAGCCCAAGCTCATTTTACTTTCTTGTTTGGCCCTAACGACTATGAGCTACTACGTTCCTATGATGAGGGACTATCTTCGGATGAAGCTCTCAAACTCGACCATCTAGTTTATCTTGGCGTGAATATCTTCCGCGCACTCAACCGATATCTGATTATCCCTGTGGTGAGCTTCCTCAAAAATTATATTGGCTCTTGGGGTATTATTATCTTGCTCCTAACCATTTTTATCAAGATCTTGCTCTCGCCATTTACTTACAAGAGTTACCTCTCTCAGGCGAAGATGCGTGTACTACGACCACAGGTCGAAGAGATTAACAAGAAGTATGAGGGCAAAGATGACCAAGAGAGTATGCTCAGGAAGCAGCGGGAGACGATGGCTCTCTATAGCTCGGCAGGGGCTAGTCCGATGAGCGGTTGTCTACCAATGCTTCTACAGATGCCTTTTCTCATTGCTCTGTATATGTACTTCCCAACCTCTATTCTACTGCGTGGGGAAAGTTTCCTTTGGGCAAGTGATCTTTCAACCTACGATCCTGTGATTAGTTGGGACTTCAACATTCCGCTGATAAGTAGTCTTCTGGGCAACCATATTAGCCTCTTCTGCCTTCTGATGACGGTCGTCAATATTATTTACAACAAGTACATGATGGCGCAGACGCCATCTTCGGGCAATGATGCTATGGCTGGGATGAAGTATATGCCCTATATGATGAGCATCATGTTCTTCTTTATGTTTAACCAAAACGCTTCAGGACTGAGTTATTACTACTTTATCTCGACGTTGATTACCATCATCCAGTATTTCGCATTCAGATATACGATTAATGAAAAGAAATTGCTGGCTCGGATGGAAGAGAATAAGAAGAAGCCTCGCAAGAAGAGTAAATGGATGGAGCGGTTAGAGGCTGCTCAGAAACAGCAGCAAGAGCTGCAACGCCAGCGTGAGCGCAAGAGGCGTTAGCAAGAGAATTAGTTTGTACACTATTCTCACTCTCGAGTTATCCGTTGGAGAGGTGTAGATCAGTTGAGATAATCCCCGTGTATTTGAGGACACACGGGGATTATCTCAACTGATTGGATGTTATATCTGTTGAATTTTGTTGGTTCGAATAGGGTAATGATGAGTTTGTGAGTAATTCTTAGGCAGATTATTTAGAACTTTTAGTGTACTTTAATCTTGTGTTTACAGTGTAGATGGTTACACATAAAGTTGTCTACCATAGTTTTAGAACAGAAAAGAGTAGTAGGTCCAATGAGCATGCCATAGTTTACTCTATTGGTTGCATTCGTAAGTTTTGGGAAAGAAGGCAACATTGGGAGCTGTGGGGGAGCGCTCTGCGACTTATATTCTCGTAGCTCTATGCTCTCTAGAGAGACGAAGGCTCTGGCTGTAGGGTAGGTAGATGAGTAGACCGACATAGAGCAACTCCAGGATGAATAATAGTAGGTAGTAGTACCGAACAAAAATCTCAAACGGATATAGTCGCATCCCAATAAAGATTATTGAACTCTCTAGGCCTAGACGTATAAGGCGTACGGCGAGGTCCACTCTCTGCCTACCGAGGATGTCGGGCAGTACATTGAGGATACTTGCTAGAAAGTTCGCCCCTAGATAAGGTATCATCCAGACAATGATTTGTGGTAGATCAGTCCAGCTCATCCCAAGGAGGCGAGGGATAGACCAATCTATTGTGAAATAGACGATGGCGTAGACTGTAAGCCATCCTAGGAGTGTGATACCTATCAGATTTTTGATTAGTGGCATTGGTGAGCTGGAATTGCTTACTAAGCGGCTCATTCGTTCGAAATATACCTGTCCTACGCTATCTGAGAGGACGAGGAGGGGGCGCCGTACCAACATCATGATCATGGTCATTGTCCCAATCTCTTTCAGGCCATAGCTCAGGGGGAGCATGATTACGAGTAGACTGCCTATCAGGGTGTTGAGCAAAGCTTGTGGCGTGCTGAATAGGGGGAATGCCTTGTAATACTTAAGGTAAATCTTATATCTCTTATCCCAACGTTGGGATAGAGCGAACCTCAATCTCTGCCACAAGGGTATAGCACCAATAATAGAGGCGACAAAGGTGCTGCTTATGAGGCTCAATGTAGTGGGGTATAGTGTTCCTAGGAGGACTTTCAGTAAGTTGTTGCTGATGGTACGTAGTCCTTGTGCAATGCAGAGGCGCGTATAGGCTTTTTGGCGTAATAGGAGCATCATCGTAGCGTTGGTTATAGCCGTGATCAGGACATAGGGGGCTATCCAATGAATAAATCCCTTCAAAGGGTTACCTTCCCAAAGTAGGTCGATTATCCAAGCTGCTATTCCTACAACACCGCTTCCGAGGGTGCCTAATATGAGACAGATATGCCAAAGGCGTGTGGCGCGCTCTTCTGTACGAGCGATAACGATAGCTTGCTCGTAACGTCCCATAATGATGGTAGTGAGGATGCCACTCCAGCTGAGCATTAGTCCTTGCATTCCTATAGCATCTTGCTTATACTGACGTCCAATGAAGATTAGGAGCAGGAGGGCAATTCCTTGCGAGACCACTCCTGAGAGGAGTAGCCGACCAATGTCTCTTAAGAGGCCACGAGAAATAGGGTTCACTTGGTTGTATAGAAGAGAATAAGTTCTCTAATAGCTTTTTCGCATGCGAGGCAAAAATCGGGATAGGTGTTCGTTTTCATGCGACAATCATAGCTACATCGGTAGAAGCCTTGCTTGCTGTATGCTGCACCCTCGTAGAGCCCATATTGAATGGCTATCTTCTCAATGCTTTTGGTGTGGGGGAGGGGCTTGAGGCTCTGGCAGAGGTCGTACCACTTTTTACCTGGGCCAAAGTCCACAAGATTGGTAACATTCTGTTCCCAAGGTTCACGATCAGGGCTATAGGTGTCGGTCATGGTATCTTCATCGTAAAAATATTCGTCTGCAAGTCCTGCGAAGCTATGCCCAAACTCGTGTACGACTACAGGCTCGAAGTGTGGATGATGAACGGAGGTCAGCGTAAAAGCGTTCAATATTCCCCCTCCTCCATATACATTACTGTTGGCGAGAATGATGATATGCTCATAGGGAATGCCAACGAGAGCGTTGTGTATCTCCTTTACTCTCCTTGAGGTCAGGTAGCGGTCGCTATAAAAAGTGTCGAAATGAGAATCAAAAGAAGTATTGAGCCATTTGCCCTCTCGAGGGACGCTCACGCCTCGATCCGTTGAGGTCGTATAGACTGCGACAACGTTGAAGCACTCGCGATGCTCTTCGAAGACTTTATGCCGAAAGAGAGCTTGGGTGGCCCTTTGAGCATCGAGGGCAAACTGCTCCATCTCCGCCTCTGTGTATCCTTCAGCAAGGATCGCGATATCGATAGCATTGTTTGGTGTATTACTTCGATGAAGATATTCGTACCTCTTAGGCTTCTCTCTAGTGCGGTGATGAATGAGGATATCCTTCGGGTTAACCGTGTGTTTCAAATTAGCAACGTTATTGCCATCTGTGTCTTGCAGCCGAATGTCAATAATGACCTCGTGGCGAGGTAGGGGGATGAGAAAGACATTCTCAAAAGCTCTCGGTGAAGACTTTGCCTCTTCTGTCGTGAGCCACTCTTGAAAGAGGGAGGAGAAGCTCGTTGTATAGATAAGTCTTTTGTTTTCTTTGTCTCGTACCTCTAGTTGACCATTGCCCTGTAGTGGTAGGCTGTCTAGCCGAGCTCTGCGTCCAGCCCAACCTGAGAGTAGATTTAGTTCTTCAGAATAGATCTTGACATCCCCAACTTTGCCAGCAAATATGTAGTCTAGACGTAGTGTGCTGTCACAGAAATAAGTATCGAAGTTCTGGGCTGCCATTCTCCAAGGGAGTAGGACCACAAAAAAGAGAACAAAGAATGTAGATTTAATCCCCATGCCATTGAATGTTTTTGCGTTTGTGTCGCTTCGGCAAATGTATCATATATATATGATATATCGCTCGACAGTTGGTTGAGATTTTGAGATTATCATACGCTTTATACCAGCTCATTGTGTCTTTCATTGGGCACCTACATTCGGAGTATGGGATTGAGGCGCCCTTCATTGTGATATAAAAACTATCTTTGCCCTATCTGCCCAATGGGGTGGAATAGTATTGTTCGTTTCGGGATAGGATAGAAACACATATTTAGCTATACTTTATGAAGAAAACCTTATTACTCGGCGCGCTGCTCTCTACGATGACGGCCTGCCATCTACTAGAGCAAGCAGACCCAGCTCCAGCACCTATTGGAGCAATTCCTACGGAGGCTCAGGTCGATTGGCACAAGCTTGAGACCTACGCCTTTGTTCACTTTGGGCTAAACACCTACAACGATCTGGAGTGGGGCTATGGCAATACGCCTGCAAGCACCTTTGCGCCCGACACATTGGACGTAGAGCAGTGGGTAAGCACCCTAAAGCGATCAGGCATGCAGGGCGTTATCTTGACGGCCAAGCACCACGATGGTTTCTGCCTTTGGCCTACCAAGACGACCGATTACTCGGTCAAGTCTAGCCCTTGGCAGGGTGGAAAGGGCGACCTCGTGCGCGACCTTAGCGATGCTTGTCGTAGGCACGGACTCAAGTTTGGCCTCTATCTCAGCCCATGGGATAGGAACAATGAGCACTATGGGATGGATAAATACCGCGAAATCTTCCACGAACAGATCCGAGAGCTGACGACTGGCTACGGCGAACTATTTGAGTATTGGTTTGATGGGGCTAATGGTGGTACAGGATGGTACGGCGGTGCCGATAGCGCAAGGTCTATCAATCCTGAGACTTACTATGGCTATCATGAGGCAGGAGACCTACTGCGCGCCAATAATCCTAATATCATGATCTTCGGAGGTACTGAGCCAACGATCCGTTGGGTAGGCAATGAGCGTGGATGGGCCGGCGAAACTAACTACGCCACCTACGACCGCAAGGCCGAGAAGCACCACAGCGAGGCGCAGTGGGGTATGCGCGATGCAGACAAATGGCTACCTGCCGAGGTGGATGTGAGTATCCGTCCGGGCTGGTTCTACCACCACCGCGAAGACCATCAAGTGCGCTCGGTGGCAGACCTGACTAATCTTTACTACCAAAGCGTGGGGCGCAATGCCACACTTCTGCTCAACTGCCCGATCAATCTTGAGGGACGCATCCCAGCGCAAGACTCGGCTAACCTCATCGCTTGGTACGAACATTTGCAGAAAAGTTTCGCCACGAATCTCCTTTCTGGGGCTAAAGTGGAGGCTTCGAATAGCAGAAAGGGCAGAGTCTACCGTCCTGAGAACTTGATTGACGGCACGAGCGACACCTATTGGGCGACTGCCGACAGCGTTCATACGGCAGAGTTGACCTTCTTGCTGGAGCGAAGGCAAAGAATGAACAACGTGATGCTCCAGGAGTATATCCGCCTTGGGCAGCGCGTGGAGGCTTTCGAGCTGGAAACTCGTAACGAGCAAGGCAATTGGGAGGCCGTCGAGACGCTAGACAGCCTAACGACCATCGGCTACAAACGCCTCATTCGCTTCTCAGCGGTAGAGACGGATGCCCTAAGAGTGAAGATTACCAGCTCGCGCGGTGTAGTCTGTCTGGCCGAAGTGGCGGCTTACCTTGCCCCAACGCTGCTGGAGGCTCCCGAGATTCGGCGCAACGAGCAGGATGAATTGATTATTACCAACAAGGATCGCGGTACGACTACCCGCTACCGCACTACCGGTGGGGAGTGGCAAGACTACGGCAAGACTGCCCCAAAGGTCTTGGGCGATCACGTAGCCGTGGAGGTCTTGGTGAGCGATGCGCTGGGCGAAAATAAGGTAATGGCAGAGGCTAAGCTGGGCTATGCGGCTAGCTCGATCGCCACGCCTGGCCTATCGGCCGAAGACAGAGCGCGGCTCTTGGATGGCCTCGGCACTAGCGTTTATACCCTGCCTAAGGGTAAGCGTGAGATCGAACTATCACTCAATGAGTCTGGTAGCATCAGTAAACTTGTATACACTCCCGACCAGCGACGCGATGCCACGGGGCATATTCAGCGCTATGAGGTCTATGTCGATGGCAAGAAGGTGGCCTCTGGTGAGCTATCCAACATCAAGAATAACCCTATTCCGGTGGACATTGCGCTCCCCGAGGGCTTGGTGGGCAAGAAGATCCGTCTAATCGTTACTAAGACGGTGGATGATACGGCGCATATTGCCCTAGGTGACTTGGCCGTGTTCTAAATATATTCTGCAGGGTTAGGCGCTTTATCTTTCCTCCCTTTGGTTTCATTGAAGCCAGAGGGAGGATTTTTTTAGTGGTGTCGTATCAAAATATGGTCTAGCTCTCCAAGGGATCTGTAGTCTCTTGAGTGAAGTTTTTAATGTGTTAATATATAAATTGTTAGGCTGTATGTAGATTGGCTCAAAAAATCTTCGGGAACTTTTGAAAAAAACTTCCCGAACTTTTTGGAAAAAGTTCGGGAACT
>JAUMYQ010000005.1 GCA_030528555.1 Porphyromonadaceae bacterium
TTCTGGAGTATCCTCCAGGAAACTCACCAACTCATTTTGATGTTTTTTTTTTTTTCTTTACTTTGTCTGTCTTTTGTTGGTAAGGCGCATCAGGGGCAGACGGAGCACATGATGGTTCTGTTGTTAGGCTCTTTGTCCAGGCCTGTTCGCTTCTTTGCTCGTCCTGATCATGAAAGACACCGTGTCAATATTCAATTAAAAGTATTATGTGATGGAGAGAAAAGAAGTTTATTCTAGTCCCAGCATTTGGGAGCTTCCGCATTGCCAAGGTCTATCTCTGCTCTTTAGCCTGTCAGCCGAGGCTGGGGTTCAAGATTGGGGCGATATGGACAGCTCCGTAATCGACTGGGGTAGTGGCGGTAGCTCGGGCGTCAACGGCTGGGGTGATGGCGGTGGCAGTTCGGTCAATGGTTGGGGCAGCGGTGGCAGCCTCTAGGAGTTATTTCAGAAGTTTAAAAACAAATCCAAATTATTATCCAAAGAAAATGAAGAAGACTATTTATTTGAGTGTGTTATTGTCCCTGGGGCTTTTGGGGTCTTGTCAGAAGGCTGATGAGCCACAGTCGTTGTCTACTACTGAGGTTCAGTCCTCAGAGGGGACGTTTGAGCTACGTCTAACGGCCGAGGTGTCTGAGGATGCCATGCGTGCGCTGACGTTTGACGGTGTGGGGGACCTCTCCGAGACGCCCAAGATTGGACCAACCTCGGACTTTACAACACACGCTTTTTTCCGTAAGAAAGGTAGCAATCAGGTTGGCTATGCTAAGATCAACTGGCAGGTAGAGGGCACTCCAGGGAACCTCAAGCTCAAACTTCCTCAGACGAATATCACGCTGCAGAACATGGATGACCAGACCATCGACGAGGGCGAGGAGTGGTATGTAGCAGGTATCGCAGGCGGTGGCGTCCTCAACCCAACGAAGGATGGCGTTAGCTTCGAGCCAGACCTCAACTCTGCCCCTGAGACCCTCAGGGCGCCTATTGCTTTCCCTTGGACACGAATCCATAAGAACAAGATGATCAACGTCACGTTCAACCCCAAGGGCGTTCTTCTACGCGCTGTGGTAGCGAACCATGTGGGTAAGCGCCTTGCGTCTATAGACTTCGACATCACGAGCAATGAGCTAGACTACATGGGGCAGTTCGACTTCTCCGTAGCGTCCAATCCGCTCAGCCGTATCGAGGATAACGCGGAGGCCCTGTGGAAGTTTAACACAGGGAGCTTTGGCGTGCCACAAACGGCCAAGCTCAAGTTCCGCGTCAAGGACTTTGAGCCCGAGGCGAAGAAGCACGTTATGGTTTGGGGCATGTCCAGGCAAATCTCAGGCGGGCAGAACCTAACCGTAGTCCCCTCGACAGCGAAGACTGTAGAGGTCCTGCGCGCAGGGCGTGTCTATCCTTTCGTGACAAAGACCCCAATGAGGAATACTCAAGCTTACACCATAGAGGTAGATCTCGATGTGTTAGGCTTAGAGGCTCTCTTTGCAACGCGCCATATCAATGAGGCTGGGGATGGTTTTGCTACGAATGACTATACGGAGGCAGGTTTCTTCAACTGGCAAGAGGCGCAGCAGCTGATGACGAGCAACGTCCCTGCATTCGCTGGATACCACATCCCCTCTCGCTATGAGCTCGTGTCTCTCGTCCCTGCTTTTGAAAATGAAAATAACCCCAGATGGGATGAGAGCAGCACGATCGTCCGTGCACGAGAGCTCGTTCAGTGGGGAAGCGCCAAGTTCGCCAGTACAGGAAGCTATAAGTGCACTAATGACAATGTAATCTATGGCCTGAGATTTCAGTCGGGCGTAACGAATAATCCTGATGAAGCGATGTTCCCATCTCTAACCAACAACCGTAGACGAACAGCCTTTAGGTATACAAGGCAGACCACGGGGCAGGAGCCATCCCTCATCATTGAGATGGTTCGCCTGGGAGATGACCACACAGTGCCCAATATCGAGGCCATTGCTAACGACGGCTGGTGGAATGAGGCCAAAAATACACGGCAAATAGCTAAAATCGTCCTGCCTTTGAATGGGTATAAGGGATCAAAGCAGGCTTCTGTACCCTTTTATCTAGGTACAGAACTACGCCTTTGGTCCTCTTCTCTAGCGTCCACAAGTAATAGTAATAATCCACTTGCATATCGCCTTGCCTCAAATGACATTGGTTTCCTTGTGAGCTACGCTCCAACCAGTAATTTTTTTAATGTTCGGCTAGTTAAGGATATGGACATTTAGTTTCGTCTCTCATTTAATAGACCTAGGTAGCGTAATGGTTATCTAGGTCTATTTTATTTGAGAGCGATAGAGCTTCGGAAGAGGTAGCGTTTGAGACTACTTTGGGGGCTTCCCACATCATAAAATGGGAAGCAAAAGGACCTGGTGACATAAACTACTAAGATTGTTGAAAGAACAGTCTAAGCTTTAGCCGATGACTATTGGGAATATCTCTCTTTATCAAAAAGTTTATTACATTTGCGGTCGCTTGGCACAGTCTCTGTCGGGATAACGAGAGACCCGTTACACTGTGTTTAGTTAATACTAATCAAATTAAGCAGTTAAAGTTACATGGACTTTATCAAGATTGTAAATGATGCTTTTGCTACGGGCAAGCAGCATCCTGAGTTTCGTAGCGGAGACACGATTACCATTGACTATCGTATTAGTGAAGGTGGCAAGGAGCGTATCCAGCGTTATCGTGGTGTAGTGATTCGCATCAGCGGTCATGGGGAGAAGAAACACTTCACAGTACGTAAGATCTCTGAGGGGATAGGTGTAGAGCGTATCTTCGCCATTGAGAGCCCATTCATTGACAAGATCACAGTAGAGAAGCGAGGTAAGGTACGCCGTGCTAAGCTATACTACCTACGTGGTCTGACGGGCAAGAAGGCTCGTATCAAAGAGCGTCGGGTAAACATCGCTAAGTAAACTCTTAGATTGGCTTAAGCGACAAAGCATGGGGTGGAGCATCGTATCATGGGTGTTCCATCCCTTTTCTTTTCAGATAGTATCCATAAAAAACAATAGCTTACCAAGCCTAACACATCATCAACTATGTCAGATATGATGCAATGGGAAGCGCTTCTTTCTCCCAAGAGATTAGGTAGCACGGACAGGCAACCCCAGACACGAGGGCTCGCTCGTAGCGACTTCGAGCGTGATTATGATCGCATGATCTTCTCTCCTCCCTTCCGAAGACTGCAAAACAAAACTCAAGTCTTCCCCCTACCAGGTAATATATTTGTTCACAATAGACTGACCCACAGTCTTGAGGTTAGCTGTCTTGGAAGATCACTAGGCAATATTGTGGCCGAAACACTCGAGGAACGCCATCCGGAATCGCAAGCTCCATTTCGTGCTATCAGCTCTATCGTGAGTGCGGCCTGCCTGGCCCACGACATGGGCAACCCACCCTTTGGGCACAGCGGAGAGAGGGCCATCGGGGCTTACTTTTCGGAAGGGAACGGCACACAATGGCGTGAGGCCGTAGAGCGTGAGGGAGGGAGGTGGAGCGACTTCCTACAGTTCGAGGGCAATGCTAACGCCTTTCGCCTACTTACCCATCAATTCAAAGGCCGTCGCCCTGGAGGTTTTGCCTTAACGTACAGCACTTTGGCCAGCATTATCAAATATCCCTACAGCAGCCAGCATACCGAGGCCAAAGGTAAATTCGGCTTTTTCCAGACTGAGGAAGATACAATGAGAGAAGTGGCCCAAGAGCTGGGTTTGCTAAAACTCGGCAGTGCACCTTTACACTACGTTCGCTATCCTCTAGTCTACCTCGTTGAGGCAGCCGATGATATCTGCTATCAAATCATGGATATCGAAGACGCCTACAAACTTGGAATCGTTGCTTACCCTGAGGCAGTGGAGTTGCTCTCCGGCTTCTTCTCAAGCCTAGAGCGAGATAAGCTCATAGAACGAATGAAGAGCGTCTCAGATCCTAACGAACAGATTGGTTATCTGCGTAGCAAGGCTATCAATTTACTCGTAGAAGAGACTGCTTCGATCTTCCTGGATCATGAGCAAGATATCCTGAGGGGCAACTTTTCTGGTTCGCTCACAGGACAACTTTCTTCAACCACTCGATCCGCATACAGGGACTGTAGC
The DNA here is from genome assembly GCA_030528555.1 of Porphyromonadaceae bacterium. Classification (GTDB taxonomy): domain Bacteria; phylum Bacteroidota; class Bacteroidia; order Bacteroidales; family Porphyromonadaceae; genus Porphyromonas. The sequence goes on from JAUMYQ010000005.1 coordinate 4,113, forward strand.
AGTGTAGCTTGGCAGCGTATTTATTGTGCCAAAGAGGTACTTGATGTAGAGCTTGCAGGCCATCGCATATTTCGTGAGCTACTCGACAAGCTACTCGAAGCCCTTCACCACCCCAACAACGTATATAGCCGCGCTTTACTTGGACGCATCAGCACCCAATATGATACGGAACAAACAACTACCTATGGGAAGATCCAGTGCGCCCTAGACTATTTATCAGGAATGACCGATATATATGCCTTAGATCTTTATCGGCGCATCACGGGGATGAATCTGCCCGCTGTCTGACAAAAACTATAAGAAAAGGTTCGTCATTTCGATTATTTACCTAAATTTGTGACGTCAGGCAGTAAGAGTTTTGGCCTTCATGGCTAGGCTCTGCAAGGGAAGCCAGTGTAAATCTGGGACAGTACCCGCTACTGTAATTTCGTCCACAGCTCGCTTTGAAGCGTGGTAATTGTGTGACTAATACCACTGAGCCTTTTGATGCTTGGGAAGGTGTCACATGAGAAGCGAATAAGTCAGGAGACCTGCTGGCTGATTATTTTGCCACAATCTCGGGATTAAGATTGGACGCCAAACCATCTAGCTATGCCCTACTTTAGGTTTAGCCAGACTACTCTGCAAGGATAATTTCTTGTATCCCTGCGTTGCGTGCCATAGTTCCTGTCATTGCCTAGGCAATACTTATGGACATATCGGATTGAGTAGGGCTCGGGATAGCTAGGCTGTGGCCTTAAACATTACCCCAAGAACCAACCCTTTTTCCAAAACCAACCGAATCTTGATGTTGGGCTTTGGTCTGCAACTTTCCTCTCTACCTTTCTGATTTCGTCCGTAGGTTGCGTTGGGCGTGTTGTTATGAAGCGACAACTGATATGGACATTGGATACCTTGTAGTTTGAACTTGCTTCAAGGGATAGTATTTGCCGTGGTCACTTTCAGGCTGCGCATTGGCTTTCTGTCCATCATATTCTGAGAGTGTGGGGCTATATGAGCCTACTTGTCATAGTGCCATCCCCCAATGTTTCACGACCTATGAACTTATAGGCATTCATTGACCAAAGCACAAACTTTCATACACTGGGGGATACTGGTAAGAAGAGAAGGTTATTGCTCAAGACCGAGAGGTTCAGGGCTGTACACCTTCTCTTTATTTCAAATCCTATCAATGCCACGACTTCTCTATTTGGCAAGGATATTCTGACGAAACTTCCTCTGAAATCGTACTTAGACATTCAAGCAATTTACAACCCAAGCAGGATAATTGTAATGTATTAGTCAACAGATGGTTAAGATTCTCCCCGATTTGCGTAAAAAATCTTCGGGAACTTTTGAAAAAAACTTCCCGAACTTTTTCCAAAAAGATCGGGAACTCCGAGAAAAAAGTTCGGGAACATTTTTTCGAGTATTCCCGAGCATTTTTTTGGGGGGTATTTTAGGAGCATGTTAGGCTTAGATGTGGCATGTTTCAAAATGCTTGATGGGTGGAGTAAATCAGAGTGGTGATTTAGCTATTTTGATTCGATTGCTCTAACCTATAGAAGTGATTTAGGGCGGTTTGAAGAATAGATATTACCTTTGCTGACCTATTACCAATAGGACTATTCATTAGGATGAAAGAAATTACGTTGCATGGGCGGCAGTTTGAGCTCTACATCACGGCGGAGCAGATTAGCCAAGCTATTAAAGCTTTGGGGCTACGCCTCAAGGTAGACTTTGAGGACAAAAATCCCCTCTTTGTATGTATCATGAACGGAGCATTTATGTTTGCCTCTGAGTTGATGTATGCAGTAGACGAGGGCTGGGAGGTGGCTTTTGCACGCTATTCTAGCTATGAGGGGACGCGGAGTACGATGCTCCTCAAGGAGATCATGCCCGTAGAGCCAGAGCGTATCAAGGATAGGGTGGTGGTCATCGTTGAAGACCTTATAGATACAGGTTATACAATGAAGTGCGTGCGAGACCTTTACCTCCAGCAAGGGGCTAAGGAGGTACACATTGCTGCGATGCTTACCAAGCCAGACTCGATTAAGTGCGATGTGAGTACGCCTTATGTAGCCATGGAGATAGAGCCACGCTTCATAGTAGGGCATGGCCTCGACTATGACGACTTAGGGAGAATGTATCAAGATATTTATCAACTCAAAGACTAACGATAGTATATGCTTAATCTTGTAATCTTCGGAGCTCCTGGCTCTGGTAAGGGAACTCAGAGCGAAGTGCTTATTCAGAAGTATGGCTTCGATCACGTATCTACGGGTGATTTGCTTCGTGCTGCCATCAAGGCTCAGACCGAACTGGGCGTGGCAGCTAAGGAATATATCGATGCTGGTCAGCTCGTCCCCGATGACCTAATCATTGGTCTAATAGAGGGAGTCCTCTCCGAGCGGCAGTCGGCTGCTGGGATCATCCTCGATGGTTTTCCTCGCACGGTAGCTCAGGCTGAGGCACTTGATGGGCTTTTTGCTAAGTATGACACTAAGGTGCACGCGGTGCTAGACCTCCAAGTTGGAGAAGATGAGCTGATAGAGCGTCTGCTCAAGCGAGGGCAGGAGAGTGGTCGTAGTGATGACAACCTCGAGACCATCCAAAAGCGTCTCTCTGTCTATCACGCTCAGACCGCCCCGCTGGCTGATTACTATGCTCGCCAAGGGGTACACTATGCTCTCGAGGGCAGTGGAGCTGTGGGTGACATTACGGCTCGTATCTCGGCGGTCATCGATCAGATCAAGTAATACATATTTATATAGGCAAGGCTACTGCATAAGTCCGTATGGGATTTGTGGGGTAGCCTTGTGGCTCTAGGAGCAAACCAAGTAGAGGACTTATGGCAGAATCCAACTTTGTAGATTACGTCAAGATCTATTGTCGCTCGGGTAAGGGTGGGCGTGGGTCTACGCACTTCAGGCGAGAAAAGTATATTCCCAAGGGGGGGCCAGATGGCGGAGATGGGGGACGAGGTGGTCACGTCTATATAAGAGCCAACCGCAACTATTGGACACTCTTGCATTTGCGCTATGAACGCCATATTATGGCAACGGCAGGAGGCTCGGGCAGCGCCAAACGCTCTACGGGAGCTGATGGAGAGGACCGCGTCATCGAAGTGCCTGTTGGTACTGTGGTTTATGATGCTGAGACAGGGGAGTTCATTATGGACCTTACACAAGATGGGCAAATTGAGGTACTCCTGAGAGGAGGACGGGGAGGTAAGGGTAATACGTACTTCAAAACCTCCACGAATCAAGCTCCTCGCTATGCTCAGCCTGGAGAGCCAGCTCAGGAGCGGACGGTTATCCTACAGCTTAAGATGCTTGCTGATGTCGGTCTTGTGGGGCTGCCCAACGCTGGTAAATCTACGCTGCTTTCGGTGCTAACGGCTGCTAAGCCCAAGATTGCTAGCTATCCCTTTACTACGCTTGAGCCTAATCTCGGTATGGTGCTGTATCGAGACAATCGCTCGTTCGTTATGGCGGATATCCCTGGTATCATCGAGGGAGCCTCTGAGGGGCGAGGGCTTGGACTACGTTTCTTGCGCCACATCGAGCGTAATGCTCTGCTACTTTTTATGATTCCAGCCGATACAGAGCATATTCATGAGGAATATAAGCTGCTGTTGGGTGAACTAGTCAAGTACAATGCCGAGCTGGCTGAGAAGCGAAAAGTCTTGGCTATCACGAAATGCGACTTGATTGACGCAGAGCTACAGGAACTGCTTCGAGAGGAACTACCAGGGGACATCCCTATCATTTTTATTTCCTCGGCAGCACATATGGGGCTAGTAGAGCTCAAAGACCTATTGTGGAGAGAGTTAAATCGTGAGACCAAGCACCAAGCGGAGAGCATTGTACACCGTGCGATGGACATAAAAAGTCTGGAGTGGAACGGTGACGAGTGGGAGGATATCCCCGAGATGGAAGATGAAGAAGATGATTACGAAGAGGGTGACTTTGGTGACGATATCGAGATAGAATGGGATTAGGCAGGAGTAATATGTGCATGAGCTCATAAGATGGGCCCTCTTCTCCTGAATGGGGTAAGGTACGTCGCTCAAATACTAAGGAAGTTGTCATTCTGGCGATGGTAGACCTAGGTTTTTCCTGCTAATTGTTTGTTCTACAAATCATTTTAGGTTGATGTTTGTGTTCATATTTGAAGGAGTATGGGGGATGAGTTATAGAGTTTTTGTTACATTTGCTTCGTAAGTCGTGTGGAGAGCCTGTGGTTGAACTAAATAAATAATAAGTGATGAAAGCAATAAAGTTCTGGATACTACTATTGCTCCTCTTTTGGGGAGGAATGCGCGTTGTGGTAGCTCAAGTTACAACTCAGACTAGGATGATGCGTACCGAACCTGAGCGCTCGCTGAAGTGGAAGGTAGCTATTGCGCGCTTTTCTAATGAGACACAGTATGGCAAGGGTATCTTTTACGATAGAGATAATGATCCAATGGCCAAGCAAGCCCTAGATATCCTTTCTACCAAGCTTAATAATTCAGGTAAGTTTCTGCTCCTTGAGCGTGCCGACCTTGATAAGATAGAGGCAGAGATAAAGCACAACGGTGCAGCAATGACACAGAAAATTGGTGCAGACTATCTGATTCTCGGTTCGATCACAGAGTTTGGTCGTAAGACGCTCGGTAAGGAAGGTGTTTTCACGACTCAAAAGAGCCAAATTGTAGAGGCAGGAGTGAGTATTCGTATCGTAGATGTTGCGACAGGACTAGTTATCTACTCCGAGGAGGGTAAGGGGATGGCAGAGACAACGAGCAAAAGTACGCTCGGACTTGGTGGTAAGGCTGGTTATGATGCAACCCTTAGTGATAAAGCTATCTCGGGAGCTATAGACATGCTTGTAGAGAATATCATAAACAAATGTACAGACAAACCTTGGCGCACTTATGTCATCAGTGCCGATGCTGACGGCGTGGTGATAGCAGGTGGGGCTACGCAGGGCCTACGTTTGGGTGATGTGTTTGGCATTTTTGTTCGTGGCAAGCGTGTACGTAATCCTCAGACGGGGGTAGAGTTTGATCTTCCTGGTAAACGTATCGCTACCGTACGAATAGAAATGACGGCAGGAGATACGCCTGAGACCGAGTTTTCTCTGGTTAGTATACTTGATGGAGAGGTCAAGGAGGGAGAGATGAGTTCTTATTATGTTGAACAAGTTAACCACTAAGTAGAAGATGAAACGTATTTTATCGAAAATGATAGTGAGCCTTCCTCTACTCCTAGCTTTATTTATAGGATTAGTCTCTTGTGGGTCTACCGCCACGGTAAGCGGAGGACTGACGGACGAAGCCTATGTGATACTTACGGCAAAGAAGGACTATGTAGGTAGAACTGTTTATTTGAGGGTGAACAGTGCAGATGTTATGTCCGTGCGTCTTGTCAAGGATGAAAAGAAAGCACGTAAGGCCCGTCGCATCACAATAAGGCCAGGTAGGCATCTGATTAGTATTACGGACGAGGCCCATAAACCTCTTTATCAACAAGAGATATTCGTTTCTACAGGCAATGCTAAGATAATCGCATTGCCTTAGGATTGTGGTGGCTGTGCTTGTGTAGAGCATAGCCACTTCCTTTTTTATTTATCATTAGTAGTATCATTCTATGCAGGTAAAACAAATAGCTGTTGCAGTGCTCTCTGTCTTCATTTGGGGACTAAACTTGACTAGTTGCCGTGTGAGCAGTGATAATCTTTATTCATGGCATAAGTATGAAGCTACTATTTACTCTTATATTCGTAGTCAAAGTCCTGAGAGACTCGCCGATTTGATAGACCAGTATGAGCGACTCATCGATAGGCAGCGCCAAGCACGTAAGATACCACCTCCAGGCATGTGTGCCGAGTATGGTTATCTTCTCCTCAAGACTGGTAAGCGTGCCGAGGGGCTAGAGATGCTTAAGCGTGAGATAGGCTATTATCCAGAGAGTGAGGTCTTCATTGCTCGCATCATTAAACAATTCTCGTAATCATGAAGATAAGTATTTGGTTCAATTTGCTACAATACCTTTCGGTCCTCATTCTCTCTATTGGTATGTTTTCGGCCTGTGGCGTAGTTAGTGGACGCACCAGGGGGTCGGTTTATCCAAATATGTATAGTCAAAGTCCGACCTCTATCCTTATCATGCCACCCATCAATGAGACTGACCATGTGGATGCTCAAGATTATTTCTACTCGACTATCCTCTCAGGGTTGGCAGAGCGTGGTTATTATGTATTCTCACCCTATTTGTCTCTTGAGTTGCTTAGAGAAGAAAGCGCAGCGGATGCCGAGATGTTTGTCGATGGCTCTCTGAAGCCTTTTCGAGAGGTCTTTGGTGCCGATGCGGTACTCTTTACGACCATTAAGCGGTGGGAGAAATCTGTACTCAGCTCAGAAATTACGGTAGAGGTGGAGTACCTCATCAAATCAACTTCGACTCACGATGAGCTATTCAAGCGGTCAGCTGCAATGACAGTGGATACTTCAGTGATGAAAGTCTCTGGTTGGGGGTCACTTGGGGGACTGGTTAGTGTAGCGGCCAATGCGTTGGCCACCGCTGCTACGGATAAGGTGCTGGCGGCTCGTAAGGCCAACGCTTGGATACTCCAAGATTTGCCTGCGGGGAAGTATAGGGTCAGAGAGTATCAAAAGGATCAAAAAACAGCTGTAGGGACAGAGCATACTGTTGCCGTGGTGGTGCGTTAGTACTCCGCTCCTGAGGCCTAGAATAATATGACGAAAATAGACAGTAAGGTTCGAGATAAACGGATCTCAAAAGCCAAGGATAGTAGTAAATCTGTCGCATCCAAGGCGCGTAAAACGAGTAAAAAAAACTCACTCGCCAAGGGAGTACGTGGGTTGACTAACGAAAACATAGAGACTTCGGTGCGGGCACTCTTTCAGGCTGAGCCGAGTAAGGTATTTAATTACAAACAAGTTTGTAGCATCTTTGGGCAGACCACGATGGCGCAGAAACGGCAAGTGGTTTCTGTGCTGGAGGCTTTAGCAGTTTTTGGCTTCATAGAGGAGCTAGAGCTTGGGCGGTATCGTCTTGCTAGCTCTGAGAAGCCACTTGAGGGGATGTACAGCTACAAGGGTGGCCATGGAACTTTCATCCCAGATGATGGTAGTGAGCCTAGGCCGCTCTCTGATCGAGCCTCAGGCCGAGCTCTTCATGGTGACCGAGTACGCCTGCATCAGGTGCGCATCAAAGGACGGCGTGGTGGTTACTCCTTGGAGGTGGCTGAGGTGTTGGAGCGCAGCACGCAGACTTACGTGGGCAGGTTGACCATTAGTAGAGGCAATGCCTTTTTTGTGAGCGAGAGCCGGGAGCTTCGTCAAGACATCTTTATCCCGAGTAGCGAGCTCAATGGAGCTAAGCATGGTCAGCTCGTAGTTGTGCGCCCCATTGGCTGGGATAAACGTAGCAAGAACCCTCATGGCATGGTGGTGGACGTTCTTGGAGCTGTGGGCGATAACAACGCTGAGATGCACGCCATTCTTGCTGAGTTTGGCCTTCCCTATGATTACCCAGTGGAGGTAGAGCAAGCTGCTTTGGCCCTCAGTGAAGATATCTCCGCAGAGGAACTCGTTCAGCGTGAGGATTACCGTGGCGTGACTACTTTCACTATTGACCCCAAGGATGCTAAGGATTTTGACGATGCGCTCTCAGTGCGCCAGCTTTCCAATGGAAATATTGAGGTAGGAGTGCACATTGCAGATGTGAGTTATTTCGTGCGTCCAGGTAGCATCATAGACGCAGAGGCATATAAGCGAGCTACTAGTATTTATTTGGTGGATAGAACCATTCCGATGCTTCCCGAACGGTTGAGTAACTTCCTTTGTTCTTTACGCCCTGATGAAGACAAGTATGCTTATAGTTGTATACTGGAGCTCAATGCTGAAGCAGAGGTCGTTAATTATCGTATAGCTCGCTGTGTGATTAGGAGTAACAGACGCTATACTTACGAGGAGGCTCAGGATATTATCAAGGGAGCGGTGGATGAGTTTGCCAGTGAGGTGCTCCTGCTTAACACCTTGGCTCAAAAGTTGCGAGTTAGGCGGTTTGAGGCTGGAAGCATCTCGTTTGAGCGTCCTGAGGTGCGATTTGATATAAACGAAATGGGTAAGCCTCTCTCCGTTTATATTAAGGAGAGCCTGGAGGCACATCAGCTTATAGAGGAGTTTATGCTTCTGGCCAATAGGATAGTTGCTCAGACTATCGGTTCGGCTAGAGAGCGAGGTAAGGCTCGCCCATTCGTCTACCGAGTACACGATCAGCCTGACCCTGAGAGACTGGAAACTCTGGCCACCTTTGCGGCAGGTCTCGGCTATAAGGTCAAGACACAGGGTAGTGGTAGGGTTATTACTGAGAGCCTAAATAAGTTGTTAGCCAATGTTAAGGGTAAGCCTGAAGATAATCTCCTCTCTACGGTCGCTATTCGTACAATGGCTAAGGCAAAGTACACTACAGACAACATAGGTCACTATGGATTAGCCTTTGATTATTATACTCACTTCACCTCGCCTATTCGTCGCTACCCTGACCTCATGGTTCATCGTCTCCTGACACGCTATCTCTTTGATAGGAAGGGCTCAGCGCGTAAGGACGAGTTAGAGGAGCAATGCGAGCATTCTTCTGCTATGGAGCAGCTGGCTGCTCAGGCAGAGCGTGCTTCCATTCGTTATAAGCAGGTGGAATATCTGTCTGCATTCCTCGGACATGAGTTCGATGGTGTTATCTCTGGGCTGACTGATTGGGGCATATATGTGGAGTTGCTAGAGAATAAGTGTGAGGGTATGATACCCATTCGAGATCTGGATGCTGATTACTATGAGTATGATGAGAAGAATTTTGTTCTTATTGGTCGGAGGTATGGCAAGCGATATCGTCTTGCTGATCCCATTCGTGTTGTTGTGGCACAGGCAAACTTGGAACGTAAGCAAATAGATTTTAAGATTGTTGAAGAGTAGTATAGTAGGCTGATTGTAAATGGGTTCTAGTGTTTAGAAAAGGTTGTTTGAACATAGGTTTTGGGCCCCTCCTTCTTTGTCGAAAAATGTTCCCGATCTTTTTTCTCGGAGTTCCCGATCTTTTTCCAAAAAGATCGGGAAGTTTTTTTTGAAAGTTCCCGAAGATTTTTTTGACTATTCCCCGAGAATAATTGCCCCTTGTGGGGTAGTAGGTTGTACTTTCTTTTGACAAAGCTAAATTGTGGCTGCCTAGCCTCTGAGAATAAGTGGCGAATTAGCCCGATATTATTCATTACTTTTGGAGGCTATAAGTCGATATTTTTGGCTTGCAGTATTTTGTATATCAGAGATTAATAAGCAAAAGCAATACAGATGAACGTAGCAGTTGTAGGAGTGAGTGGAGCCGTTGGCCAGGAGTTTCTCAAAGTCTTGGCAGAGAGTACGCTCAAGATAGATAGGCTAGAGCTATTTGCCTCGGCCCGATCGGCTGGTAAGACAGTTCGTTTTAAGGGCAAGGAATATATCATTCGAGAGTTGTGTCATGGAAATGATTTCAGAGACATTGATGTGGCTTTCGTTTCGGCTGGAAGTTCGGTGTCTTTGGAGTATGCCGAGACGATAACAAAGTACGGAGCAGTCATGATAGACAACTCAAGTGCTTTTCGTATGCAAGATGATGTGCCGTTGGTAGTTCCTGAGGTCAACGCTGAAGATGCTTTGGTGCGTCCTCGAGGTATTATCGCCAATCCTAACTGCACGACCATCCAAATGGTTGTAGCCCTCAACGTTATTGAGCAGCTCTCACACATTAAACGCGTACGTGTTGCTACTTATCAAGCTGCTAGTGGTGCAGGTGCAAAAGGGATGGATGAGTTGGATAGACAGACGAAGGAGCTCGTGGCAGGGCAAGAGCCAAGCGTAGAGAAGTTTGCTTATCAGCTCGTTTACAACCTTATCCCACAGATAGATGCCTTCACTGACAATGATTATACGAAGGAGGAGATGAAGATGTACCATGAGACGCGTAAGATCATGCACAGCGATGTGACAGTAAGTGCGACTTGTGTTCGTGTCCCTGTCACAAGGGCTCATAGCGAGGTTATTTGGGTCGAGACTGACGAGCCGCTGGAGTTAGAGGCCGTACGTCAAGCATTTAGAGATGCTCCAGGTATTGTCTTGCAAGATGACCCTGCCGAGCAAGTCTACCCCATGCCACTTTTTATTGCAGAGAAGGATCCTGTTTATGTAGGTAGGCTCCGTAAGGATTTGACATCACCCAATGGGTTTAGCTTTTGGTGTGTGGCAGATCAGATTAAAAAGGGGGCAGCCCTCAATGCAGTTCAGATAGCAGAGTGGCTTGATCGTCGAGGAACATTCAAGAGATAGAGGTATGGAGGTATTTGAGACTGCTGTAGCTTTGGCCGAGTTCGTTCAGAGTGAGCGAGCTGTGGGTAAGACTATCGGTTTCGTTCCTACTATGGGGGCTTTGCATACTGGGCATATTAGCTTGGTAAAGGAGGCTCTGAGAGTGTGTGATTGCTGTGTGGTGAGTGTTTTTGTCAATCCTACACAGTTCAATGACCCCAAGGATTTGGAGACTTATCCTCGCACATTTGAGGCTGATGCTGCAATGCTTGCAGCTGTAGGTGCTGATGCCGTGTTGCATCCAAGCGTGAAGGAGATTTATCCTCAGGAAGATAAACGAATCTTCGAGGTCGGGGCCGTTGCTGAGGTGATGGAAGGGATGCATCGTCCAGGGCACTTCAATGGAGTGATGCAGGTGGTGAGCCGCCTTTTTGATATTGTTCGTCCTGATAAAGCGTTTTTTGGAGAGAAAGACTTCCAGCAGGTAGCTGTGATAAGGGCTATGTGCCAGTTGATTGGATCTCCTGTGAAAGTTATTAGCTGCCCCATAGTACGAGAGCCTGATGGGTTGGCTATGAGCAGTCGCAACGTACGTCTAACGCCAGACCAGCGGATCAAAGCTCCATATATCTATAAAACCTTGGAGCAAAGCCTCGGCTATGCTAAAGAGCATACGCCTGCTGAGACCATCAGCTGGGTAGTGGCACAGATTGATGCAGAGGAAGGGCTTCGAGTAGAGTACTTTTCTCTCGTAGATACAGATAGCTTGCAGAGCATTGAGGCGTGGACTGATAGTGATCATGTACAAGGCTGTATCACGGTTTTCTGTGGTGAAGTACGCCTCATAGACAATATAGCCTACAAATAAGCCATGAAGCGTTGTTTCATATATTTGAATCTACTAGCCATTTCCTTCCTTGGGAGCTGTAAGACTAAGGTATCTAAGGTAGAGGAGCCTAAGGTTATTGTTTCTTCTAAGCCTATTGTTTCTCCGCCCAAGGGCTGGATGCCACCACTTGGCGACAGCATTCGTCACGAGATGCGTGCCGTATGGCTAACGATAGCTTATGGATTAGACTGGCCAAGCGTCAAGGCTGATACTCCGAATGGCATTAGGAAACAAAAAGAGGAGCTAGATCGCATTCTTGATCGCCTTAAGTATGATGGCTACAATACCATATTTTATCAAGCTCGCCTCTCTGGCAGCGTTACCTATCAAACCAGTCGTGAGCCATTTGCACGCGTATTCACTAGCTCGGGGAGTGCACCTGGTTATGACCCTCTAGGTTATGCTGTGGAGGCTTGTCGCAAGCGTGGGTTAGCAATCCATGCTTGGCTGGTGACCTATCCTCTAAGTTCCTCCAAGATACGTCCACATCCTCTCCTGAAGACCAATAGACATTGGCTTGTAGCCCACAAAGGGGGATGGCATCTCGACCCTGGGCTACCTGAGGTGCGCAGCTATATCGCTAATATTGCCAAAGATATTGTGGAGCGTTATGAGGTGGATGGTATTCATTTTGATTACTTCCGTTATCCAGAGGAGGCAGATAAGTTCAACGATGCAGCTTCGCATCTGCGTCACGGTATGGGGCTAGAACGGACACAGTGGCGGTGTAAGAATCTTACCGATCAGCTACGAGAAGTTAATCGAGTGTTACGCTCTATCCGTCCTGACATTCAGATTAGCGTTGCTCCCCTAGGTAAGCTTCGAAAGCTTCCTCACCTCACACGCCCACATGGGTGGACGGCGCTGGAGAGCGTACATCAAGATGTAGAGACTTGGGCAGATGAACATTTGGTGGACTTTGTTGCTCCCATGATGTATTACAAAGACATGCTCTATGAGCCGTTTCTTATTGATTGGATGGAGCGAGTAGGGAGCAAGATACCTGTGGTGGCAGGGCTTGCACCGTATCGTATACAAGAGGATGCTTGGAGCCCTAATGTCATTGCTCAACAAATTGCTATAGCTCGTCAGCACGGAGCTTCTGGAGTGAGTATGTTTCGGGAGAAAAATATTGGTCCAAGTGTCCCAGTGCTACGGACGCTCATCCAGCGAGCTTTTGTCCATACGGCTCTCCCACTGGAGCTAAAGCCCCGCGTGCCTCATGTGCCTCGTCCTGTCTCTCCTCACAGTTTATCTATAGTACGCAAGGGTCAGTTGCTTAAGCTTAGTTGGGCCATGGCCGAGTCATCTGCCTTGAATGTCAGCTATCGTGTATGGGCTACGGTGCATCATCGCGATGGCAGCCGTGAGGGGCTCCTACTAGTTCAGGGACTAAAGGATACACATTGCTCGCTACGTCTCTCGGACTTTCCCTCAGAAGACTGCATCGAGCTAGGTGTAGAGGCAGTAGATGCTTGGGGTAGAGCAACGCCTTGCTTTACTTCTGTAGAGTACAATCTTGCCAATGAGCGATATCTAGAGTAATAGATGAATCTCTATATACATGTTCCTTTCTGTGCGCAGCGGTGTAGCTATTGCGATTTTTACACGCAGACCAAGCTTGGTCTGCGTTCGTCCTACGTGGAGGCCTTGCTTCGAGAGTTGGAGTGTCGACGACCTGAGCTACCAGATGGAGAATCCTTGCAGCACATTTACTTTGGTGGAGGCACTCCTTCTCTTCTTAGTCCAGAGGACTTGGGAAGAATTTTTGAGCAAATAGATCGCCTCTATCCTAGACAGAAGGGAGGAGAGGTTACTCTGGAGGCCAATCCAGATGATGTAACATCGGAGTATGCTGCTGCCCTCCGAAATCTTCCTATCAATCGGGTGAGTATGGGATTGCAGAGTTTCCAGGAGACTGATCTAAAATTCCTCAATAGGCGACATACTACACAGCAAGCCATTAGTGCTGTGGGGCTACTGCGTCAGAATGGTATTACAGAACTGAGTCTTGACTTGATCTATGGACTTCCAGGACAGACGTTGGAGGCGTGGGATGATAACATTAGTCAGATCCTGGGCCTGGAGGTGCCTCATATCTCTGCCTATCATCTCATTTATGAAGAGGATACTCCTCTGACGAAGGCTCTAAATCTTGGTAAGGTCATCCCTGTAGAGGAGAAGGTAAGCCTAGCGATGCTGCATATGCTTATAGAGCGACTCACGGAGGCAGGCTATCAGCACTATGAAATATCCAACTTTGCTCTTCCTGGGCATTATGCTCAGCTTAATACAGGTTATTGGCAGGGTGCGCATTATCTTGGCTTAGGGCCTGCAGCACACAGCTATGATGGCTTTAGGCGTAGCCATAATGTTGCCTCCATAGAGGGCTATGTTGCTAGCTGGGAGCGAGGCGAGCGTCTCTACAGTATCGAGGAACTTAGCAAGAAAGACCTGCATAACGAATATCTTATGACGAGGTTGCGTACGATGTGGGGGATTGATCTTACGGATATGGCTCGTGTGTGTGGGACTGAAGCTGCAGTACGGATCGAACGTCTCACCGAGCCCTATGTTCGGGATGGCAAACTCACTCGTATTGGTGAGGTACTGCAGCTGAGCTCTTCTGGTATTTTTATATCGGATAGCATCCTCGTTGAGCTCTTCCTCTAGCTTTGTATTTTGTTATAAGCTCGTGTAATTCATTTGTATATTGATGTTATTGTCCTATGGTATTAGCCAGGGATGATGGGGCGATGCCGATGGGTAAAAAAATGCTCGGGAATACTTGAAAAAATGTTCCCGATCTTTTTTCTCGGAGTTCCCGAACTTTTTGGAAAAAGTTCGGGAAGTTTTTTTTGAAAGTTCCCGAAGATTTTTTTGATACATCAGGGTATGGGTTAATAGGTTAGTTCTAAGTGTATTATGGTTTTTCCGCGTGGGGCGTAGATTGGTTGGCTATCTTGGTTAACTTTTGATGTAGAGCCTTTCTGGATGCCACTGCTTGTGGAGTATGGTATGGGATATAAAATGTATCTTTGTCACAGATTTAGCTTTGCCATAGCAGTGCCGTTGAGACATTTGCTGAGCTTGTAGTGGTATATCGTTATCAGATGAACATATTAGAACTAAGTGAACAGGAGATAGTAAGGAGACAGAGCTTGGAGGAGCTTAAGAGTATGGGCGTGAATCCATATCCAGCGGAGGAGTTTGACGTTACGGCATACAGCGATGAGGTGCTGGCTTCATTTGTTGACGGAGCTCCGCGCAGAGCAGTACGTATGGCTGGGCGCGTTATGGGTAAGCGCATCATGGGTAAGGCCTCATTCCTTGAGCTCCAAGATGCTACAGGTCGTATACAGATATATATTAGCCGAGACGAACTGTGTCCTTCTGAAGATAAGGCGCTCTATAATACCTTGATTAAGAAGCTGCTTGATTTTGGTGACTTCATAGGTGTCGAGGGTTATGTATTTCGTACCCAGATGGGAGAGATCTCTATCCACGCAGATAATATCGTCTTCCTATCCAAGAGCCTCCGTCCCCTGCCGATTGTCAAAGTCAAGGACGGACAGACATTCGATGCTTTTACTGACCCTGAGCAGCGCTACCGTATGCGCTATGTAGACCTCGCTGTTAATGAGCATGTTCGGGATATCTTTATTAAGCGAACTAAGATATTCAATGCCATGCGTACGTTCTTTAATGAGCGTGGTTACCTAGAGGTCGATACTCCAGTATTACAGCCTATTCCTGGTGGAGCCGCAGCACGTCCATTCATTACTCATCACAATACGCTCGATATGCCCCTCTATCTGCGCATAGCTAATGAGTTGTATCTCAAGAGACTCATAGTGGGTGGTTTCGATGGTGTGTACGAGTTTAGTCGTAACTTCCGCAATGAAGGGATGGATAGGACGCACAATCCTGAGTTTACAGCCATGGAGATCTATGTGGCTTACAAGGATTACAATTGGATGATGGGCTTTGCCGAAGAGCTGCTAGAGTACATCTGTATGCAAGTACATGGTACCACTCAGGTACGCGTAGGTGAGCATATTATCGACTTTAAGGCTCCTTATAGACGCATCACGATGTTTGATGCTATTAGAGAGAATACAGGTGTCGATATCAGCCATATGGATGAGGCCGAGTTGAGAGCTACTTGTCAGGCTCTCGGAGTAGAGGTCGATGAGACGATGGGCGTTGGCAAGATTATTGACGAGATTTTTGGGGAGAAGTGCGAGGGGACTTACATCCAGCCTACATTTATTATAGACTATCCCAAGGAGATGTCACCTCTGACCAAGGAGCATCGTGACAATCCTCGCCTGACGGAGAGGTTCGAGCTGATGATTAATGGGAAGGAGATTGCTAATGCCTATAGTGAGCTCAACGACCCTATCGACCAGCGTATGCGCTTCGAGGAGCAGCTTCGCCTCTCAGAGAAGGGAGATGACGAGGCCATGTATATTGATCATGACTTCCTTCGTGCCTTGGAGTATGGCATGCCCCCCACGAGCGGTATGGGTATTGGCATGGATAGGTTAGTGATGTACTTAACAGGTCAGGAAAGTATCCAAGAAGTGCTCTTCTTTCCTCAGATGCGACCAGAGAAGGTCTTGCGCCGAGACAAAAAAGAGGCTTATGCTCCCTATGGCGTTCCAGAGGATTGGGTACCCGTGCTACACAAGGCTGGCTACATGACGGTGGAGGCAATGCTCGCTGAGGAGAAGCCTGGGCGTATGTATCAAAGCCTCATGGACATCAAGAAGAAGTACAAACTAGAGGAGCTATCAAGCCTCAAGCTTGAGGAGGTGATTCAGTGGCTTAGCCACAAGGAGTAGCCTCTATGGATTGGTGGAGCTGATAGAGTATGCCTACGGATGCTCTGCCGTAATTGTTTAGGATGAACTCAATAGGAAAAGTCGGTATTATAGGAGGGGGGAGCTGGGCCACGGCACTAGCCAAGGTGGTTATGTCTACTCAGGGACAAATGTCGTGGTGCTTACGTACTTCAAATCACATCAAGGAGTTTAAGCGGTTGGGACACAACCCTAGCTATTTGTCTGCCGTTCCTTTTGACGTACGCAGGATTAACTTCTTTAGCGAGGGAGATGTCAATGACTTCGCTCGTTCGTGCGATACTATTATACTGGCCGTTCCTTCCCCTTTTGTCAAGAACTATCTGAAGCGTTTGCGTAACTCTGTACTCAGAAGTAAGACAGTCATCAATGCCATCAAGGGGATGGTGCCAGATGAGAATATGCTTATCTCGGATTATCTGCATTTGGAGAAAGATGTGCCGAGAGAGCAGATTGGGGTTGTTTCGGGGCCCTGCCATGCTGAAGAGGTTGCACGAGATAGGAGATCCTACATTACGGTGGGCTGCTTCGATATCAATAGGGCAATAGCTATGAGTAAGGTGCTGACTAATGAGTTTGTAAATTGTTCTGTGAGTCGCGATGTAGTGGGTATAGAGTATGCCTCGGTGCTCAAGAATATCTACGCCATAGCTGCTGGTATATGCAATAGTATGAATTACGGTGACAACTTTCAGTCGGTACTTATCTCCAATGCTATTGCCGAGATGAGTAACTTCGTCAACTCTGTACACCTGCTGCGTCGCAATGTGACCGAGAGCGTTTATCTCGGAGATCTACTCGTGACGGCTTACTCCAACCATAGTCGAAACCGAACCTTTGGCAATATGCTTGGCAGAGGGTACTCTGTTCGTGCTGCTCAGCTAGAGATGAGCATGGTCGCTGAGGGGTACTATGGGGCTAAGTGTGTCTATGAGGTTAATCAAAGCTATCGAGTAGACATGCCCATTGCTACGACTGTCTACGAGATACTCTATCAGGGTAAAAGTATAGAGCAGGCTATAGGTGGTCTATCTAAGAGATTTAAATAGAAAAGATAATAAAGTTATGCAAATCAATCAGCCATTTATCCAGCTAGATCTTTCGGGTGTCGAGAGCTTCATCCAGACGGATGAGTTAGATACCCTCAAGACGGCTGCAGCATCATATATTACAGACCTTCATAGAGGCACAGGGTTGGGGAGTGATTTTCTTGGCTGGCTGAGCCTACCTGCTGCTCTCTCTGAAGCGCACCTTAGCGAGATCTCTGAGGCTGCTGCTGTCCTAGCCTCCAAGTGCGACTATGTCGTAAGTATCGGCATTGGGGGAAGCTACCTTGGTATTCGTGCTGTTCAGGAGGCTCTTACAGGGAGCTTTGCTTGCTATGAGACTGAGCGTAGGCATCCTCAATTACTCTATGCTGGGCATAACATTGGTGAGGATTATCTTGTAGAGCTGTGTGCTTTTTTGCGCGGTAAGCGTTTTGGTATCATTAATATTTCTAAGAGTGGAACGACTACCGAGCCAGCTATCGCCTTCCGTATTGTTAAGGCTCTGCTCGAAGAGCAGGTGGGTAGAGAGGAGGCACGATCGCGCATCATTGCCGTCACGGATGCTCATCGTGGGGCCTTGCGTATGCTGGCTGATAAGGAAGGGTACAAGACGTTCGTTATCCCTGATGACATCGGTGGACGCTTCTCGATACTTACTCCAGTGGGGCTGTTGCCACTGGCGGTTTCGGGCATCAACATCCGTGAGCTAGTATCTGGAGCCAAAGCCATGATGGTTCACGTAGGTGAGGATGTAGCAGTAGAGGACAATATTTCTGCACTCTACGCTGTCGCCCGTACTGCGCTTTATCGTCGAGGAAAGAAGATAGAGCTCCTAGCCAACTATCACCCCAAGTTGCACTACATCGCTGAGTGGTGGAAGCAGCTTTATGGTGAGAGTGAGGGTAAGGATGGCAAGGGCATCTTTAATGCATCGGTAGATCTGACTGCTGACTTACACTCCATGGGACAATGGATACAGGAGGGAGAGCGCACGATCTTTGAGACCGTGATTTCTGTCTTCACTCCCGATCATAAGCTTTATATCCCCACGGATATGGAGAACCTCGATGGATTGAATTATCTAGCTGGAAAGCGCGTTGATGAAGTTAATAAAATGGCTGAGTTGGGTACACGTATGGCGCACCTTGATGGAGGAGTACCCAATATCCGCATTACTTTACCTAAACTCAATGAGTACTATATTGGTCAGCTATTCTATTTCTTTGAGAAAGCGGTCGGCATTAGTGGTTACATGATAGGGGTTAATCCATTTAACCAACCTGGTGTTGAGGCATACAAGAAGAATATGTTTGCTCTCTTGGAGAAGCCAGGCTTCGAGGAAGAAACTAAGGTTATTAAAGAGCGTTTGTAGTATGTCTGTAATCAATAAGTACAAGCAAGAGCCTATCGCCATGCCTGAGTATGGACGTCATATTCAGAATATGGTGAACTATTGCATTCAGATCGAAGATAGAGAGGCTCGCAATCGCTGTGCTCACAACATCGTACGTACTATGAGTGGACTCTTACCCGAGCGGAGAGAGAGCCTAGACTCTGATCAAGTTTATTGGGACCATTTGGCTCTTATTTCTAAGTTTAAGCTAGATGTAGACTATCCCGAAGGGACGATAACGGAGGAGCAGCATCATGCCAAGCCTGATAAACTACCCTACCCTACAGGTAAGCTTCGCTACCGCTACTATGGGAGTATTATTGAGGGAATGATAGCTCGGGTACGCTCTATGGAACATGGTGCAGAGCGTGCTGCGTTAGAATATTTTATCGCCCTGCAAATGAAGCGTAGTTATATGACGTGGAATAGTGATACGGTGGATGACCTCAAGATATTCAAAGATATCTTCGAAATATCCGAGGGGGATATTATGCTCACACCAGAGAACTGCAAACTCTCTATCAATCCAAATAGTATTGATCGTACGGGTAGGCAAAGAGTGAGTAAGAAGCAGCTAAAACGCAAGTAGCTGACACGCATAATCAATACAAGTCATTATATATTTCATGCCTGCATCATTCATCATAGAGGGAGGTCATAGTCTCAGAGGCGAGATTCGCCCTCAGGGAGCAAAAAATGAAGCGTTGCAGATCATATCTGCCGTACTGCTTACTTCGGATGTTGTCATCATACATAACATCCCTAATATTCTTGACGTCAATAATCTTATTGAGCTATTGCGTCAGATGGGAGTTAAGGTCCATAAGTTAGAGGGAGAGGGGAGCTATTCGTTCCAAGCAGATGCCGTGAACCTTGACTATTTGGCAAGCGATCAGTTTTTGGAGCGAAGTCGTGGTCTAAGGGGGTCGATTATGACTGCAGGAGCTTTGCTTGGACGTTTTGGGTATGCCGTCTTTCCACGTCCAGGTGGCGACAAGATTGGTCGCCGAAGGCTCGATACACACCTCATAGGCTTCCAGAGGCTTGGTGCTAGCTGTACGCCAGACAACGAGCGTCATTGCTATATATTGGAGGGCAAGCAACTGGTGGGTAAATACATGCTTCTAGATGAGGCTTCGGTCACGGGAACGGCAAATATCATCATGGCGGCAGTGCTGTCCGAGGGAACTACCACTATCTACAATGCTGCTTGCGAACCTTACCTACAGCAGCTTTGTAGGATGCTCGTGCGTATGGGAGCGAAAATAGAAGGTATAGGCTCGAACCTGCTCACTATCGAGGGAGTTGAGCGACTTGGGGGGACTGTTCATACAATGCTTCCTGATATGATAGAGATTGGAAGCTTCATTGGCATGGCTGCCATGACCAAGAGTGAGTTACTCATCAAGGATGTTAGTATCGAGAATCTTGGCATCATACCTGAGGCATTTCGCCGGTTGGGGATTACGATAGATCTTAGAGGGGAGGACCTCTACATCCCAGAGCACACAGATGGCTATGAGATAGATACCTTTATGGATGGCTCTATTCTTACAATATCTGATGCTCCTTGGCCAGGGCTGACACCTGACCTGATCAGTGTCTTCCTCGTGACGGCTACACAGGCTCGGGGCTCGGTACTCATTCATCAGAAGATGTTTGAGAGTCGTCTCTTTTTCGTTGATAAGCTTATCGATATGGGTGCACAGATTATCCTTTGCGACCCACACCGTGCTACGGTGATAGGCCTAGAGCAAAAGCAGAGGTTGCGTGCTGCAACGATGGTTTCTCCTGACATTCGTGCAGGCATTGCGCTTCTCATTGCAGCCATGAGTGCCGAAGGGACTAGCTGTATTCACAACATTGAGCAGATAGATCGAGGCTATCAAGATATAGCAGGGCGTCTCAATGTGCTAGGGGCAAGAATAACGAGGCATTAGAACTCTTCGGGTAAATCAAGAACAAGTTAAGCGATATAGGGGTAGTGGCGTATATGTGCCATTACCCTTATATTTTGCTTCAAAAATAGATGAATAAACGAGGGACTTGCTGCCTATAAATAGGCAGCAAGTCCCTCGTTTAGAGCCTCGTAATGATCTACTACTTGATGAGCTTACTCGATACGTACATCACAAGTGCCAGGATGACGAATAGACCTAGGCTGCCAACCAGTAGGGCATAGGTAGTCAGCTGGATAAGCATGTAGATGAAGAGATAGAGGAAGGCTAAGATACCAACCAATATCAGGGCTGTCTGCCCTGTGGGTAAGAGGCTTCGGAAATAAAGTCCGATTAGTCCAATGGTCATAGCCGAAGCTATGAGATAAGCCCATCCGAAACCAATGATTTCGCTCATAGAGAGCAGCAGAGTATAGAACAGTACCAGAGCTAGCCCAACTAGGATGTAGTGAAAGAGGTTAAGGCTTATGTTGTGCTTTTTTAGAGACATCTCGATGAAGAAGATGGATACAAAGCTTAGTAAGATGATGAGTATACCGTACTTGATGGTACGTTCGCTCTGAGAGTATTCATTTACGGGTTGGATGAAGTCCACGATGGCTGCTCCGCCCATGACCTCAGATATCTCATTATCCCCAATTAGGTTGCCATAGCCACGGTTGTACTCCACCACACTCCATTGAGCCTCGAAGCCTTTGGGTGTTATTTGACTGCTCTCTGGAAGAAAGCGCCCAGTAAATGATGGATGAGCCCAGTTGGACTTGATATTGATGCTGGTGCTACGTCCTGGAGTAGCAACGTGTAGGCTCTGCGAACCAGTAAAGGTGAAGGCAGTGCTGAAGCTGAATGCCTTACCTAGTGCCTCTTGCTCTAGGGGGAAGTGCCCTGAGAGGAGCGCAGGGATTAATCTAGGGCTGTAGTAGTCTTCGTAGTATCCAACTTCGGTAGACTTGTCGGGGCGCAAACCGAGTTCCTTGTTGTCGACTTTGACGATTACGTAGTCCTTGAAGCCCTTGACATCATTTAGCCCGAAGAATATTCGTGCCTCTTGTAGTATAAGGGAGTCCGTGGTAAAGCTTTCGTCTTGGAATATACTCATATCCCATGTTCCTTCTATTCGTATGTCAGATGTATAGACGGGTACGGTGTAGATGCCACGCTTACGTTCTTGAGTATTGACCTCTGCGTCTACTTTTAGGGTCTTGGGTGTTACCCATACGTAGCGTATCTCTGTGCTTTTCGAATCATCTTTTTTGAGTGTCTTGTAAGGGATGCGTAGCATGGGAGATAGGACAGACTGCTTCTTCCCCCACTTGTCCGATACCTCATCAATAACATTTTCGGCAGTATTTCTGCGCTCTTCTACGAGGCTGGAAGTCATCATTAGAGGGATGAGTAACAAGAGTGATAGACCACCTAGTAGGAGGGCTTTGGCAAACATACTCATCGAATTGACCTGCTTGATCAATCCTTTTTCTTGGTTAGGTTCCATAGAGAATTAATTTGTATTGTGTTAGAAAATCCAGTTCACTCCTACTATAGCTCGAAAGCGTTCTTCAGGAAAGCCAATTGCTCTATCAGCCTCTGTAGTGGTGATGTAGTGTGCATAGCTTAGTAGGCTAATCTTTGAGGTTAAGAGGTATGACGCCGAAGCGGTCAGCTGTCCCACGATACCCAATGTGTAGGGCTTGCTGGCCCATGTATCCTGACTATTTAGCAGAGGATAGCGATAGTCGCCCGAGAGGTGATAGGCTAGGCCGATGCGGTACCTCTCGTTTGGTGTTAGGTTAAGGCTTGCCCCCAGATCAAGCGTGGGCTTACCTCCTAGATATGTTCTACCCCCATCGGTTTGCCAGTGATGATAAGTAGCTGTAGCCTCAGTCTCTAGCCAATGACTAGTGCGGTACCTAACTATTGTTCCGATACTCCAGTGGTTGGCGTTTTCGTAATATCTATGGTGTTCTATGACGGCCTGCCCCACTATAGTGGGAGTTATACCCTCTGCTCCTCTGTGGCGAGTGTAGCTACCGCTAAGTACTATTGAGAGGTTCGTCAGAGGCAGTAGCTCAAGACTTAGTCTCGAGCTCCAAGGCGTGTGGGTGAGTGCCTCGGGGCTGGAAAGGCGCAGATAGGGCATCGTATCAATGACGTCGGAGAGTCGCTTGCCAGATATGCCACCATCAAGGTTGAGGCTGAGCTGTATCCAGTCGGCAAAGCCGATACTAGCTGACATATTGGGCGAGATAAGTAGAGCAGAGTGTCCAACGCTTTTAGAACCAAACGATAGCTTTGCACCGACCTTGGCTCGCCAGCTCCACCTATCAGTCTCTTGCTCCATGGACCACGAGGGAGCGAGGTTCGTGTAGGTTAGCTTATGATGCTGACCTTCTCTGGGGGAGCAGTTCCAATAGGCTAGGTTTGCGTCCAGAGCTAGGTGTGAGCTTTTTAGTTCGTAGCCGATACGCCCATCAAGTTCTAGCTCGACATCTTGGGCGAGGGCTCGGCGGCCTATTGCTAGACTTGGGGTCAGGCGGTAGTGCCAAGCTTCTGTATCTGTCGCTCTTGATCCTATCTCGCCACTGAGGCGCAGGAGGCCAGAGCGCACTAGAGGGGATGGAGTACCGATATCCCAGAGAATAGGGCCTCTGTCTGATATAGGATCAGTCACTATCCCAAAGGCTGGGTAGTGGTCGGTGTAGTAGCTACTCTGTAGTTTGTAGTAGAGAGAGTTTAGTTTTTGCTTATAGCTAATCCCTAGGCGTAGAGCAGACTGAGCGAGCTCCTGTGGGAGGCTCTGTGTATGGTAGTACTTGTATCTGCTCCAGTGGGCTGCTAGATGTAGGTCTAGTAGCCTACTCTCGGTGTTGATAGGGCGAATACCTGCCGAGATTTGCGCACTGTAGGCTAGTCCTAGGCTGGCCGAGGCGTAGCCTAGGCCAGGGCGTATGGGAGGGATAGGCTGCAGAGAGTCTAGTCCAACAAGGGCTGGGGCTTTCAGCCCTGCCGAGAGTTGTGGGAGTACACTTGGAACTAGCTGTTTGGATACAATGGGCTTAGGTTTACTCATTACGAAGCTGTGCTTGTCGGGTATGTCCTCGCCAAGCTCTATGCTTTCGCTTGTGAGTACTGTGAGGTTGCGTCGCAGTGTATCGGCAGGGGCTTTGCTCTGCCCATAAAGGAAGGGGACGGTCACGGCTAACTCTAAGGTTAGGAGTAGACCTAGCCTATATATAGGTTGTGGTGTCATACGTTATTCCTGAGATTTGTTTAGTCGAGTTGTAATCATTACTGTGATATCCTCCTCGGGGTTGTCGTAGGTGTCTCGTAAATTTTTGAGGTACTGAGCTGCCAAGTAATGATCTCCTTGGGCTGCGTGGCAGTCGGAGAGTGTGATGAATCCACGAGCGAGCCAATAGCGCTGTGGTGTACCACTCTCGACAAACTGTTCTAATAGTCTCTCTGCTGCCTTGGATTGTCCTAAGTGAAGCATGATCTCGGCACGGCGCACGGCTGCCTCTGCCCCTTGCAGGCTCATGTAGCTCCCTTCCAGTGTAGCGTAGGTCTGGATAGCTCCCTTGAGAGCCTTGAGCTGCTCTTGAGCTTTGCCCTTGATGAGGGTGAGTGCCTCTCTGCAGGCTGTGGGTAATGCTGTGCTCCTGAGCTCCTCTGTAACAACTTCTACAGCTAGCTGATAGGCTGCTGCTGCATAGGCTTCGCTACTGAGTACTTCGGCTAGTTGCCTACGTCGTAGGGCATCGCCTACGGCTAGGCCGTAGGCTCGTCGGTATGCCTGTAGCATTTCGGCCTGGTTGCCTATGGCTCGATGAGCCTGTCCTAGTAGCTCCAGGATGTGCA
Source organism: Porphyromonadaceae bacterium (assembly GCA_030528555.1). Lineage (GTDB taxonomy): Bacteria > Bacteroidota > Bacteroidia > Bacteroidales > Porphyromonadaceae > Porphyromonas. The sequence continues at coordinate 28,452 of JAUMYQ010000005.1, forward strand.
GTTGCTGCACGCTTGCCGTGTGGCTCTGTTCCATCTTGCTAAGCAGGGTGATGGCCTCGGTATATTGCTTCTTTTGGTAGTAGGTCTCTGCTAGCAGCTTTTGTGCCTCGTAGAGTTGAGGGCTATGAGGGTGGCTCTCGGTCCAACGTTTCAGTTCGTCGATTGCCCCCTCCTGATTTCGACGCAGGCGAGCTTGTATCCCATGGAAGTTAAGCTCCTCCATGTTGTGTTCATCTGGAAGCCTAGAGGGTTCGATCCTGCTAGCATACTCTACGTATTTGTCCATCTGGTCGAGCTCAGCGTAGAGTGTTTTTAGATCAGAAAGGGCTGTTCTTGCCTCAGTGCTTGTGGGGTACAGCTCCACTACTCTTTTGTAAGCTGGTACAGCATGCTCGTAGTTACTCTCTGTGGCGTAGAGCAGGGCACGCTCCAGAGCTGAGAGAGGAGCATAAGGACTGGAGGGATATTGGCTCTCCACCTGGCTATAGATGCGGTGTGCCTCATCTTTGCCAGTATATCCCTCTGATAGAGATAGAGCCTTGGCCTTTAGGTACTGTACCTCAGGTAGATGAACGGATTGAGGGTAGGCTTTAGTAAACCTGTCAGCTTCAATAGTTTGCTTGCGATATTGGCCCATAAGTCCATAGATGCTTACGATACGCCTATGTGCTTCGTCTATACCTTTTGTGTCTAGGCCAATTGCTTCTTCATAGTACTTCAGGGCCTCGGTGTATCGTTTAGGCTCGCTCAGCAGGCAGTCGCCCATACGTGTGAGGGTTTTGGCTCTCCGATTTATCTCGCCGTTGCCCTGGCTATAGCGGGCGAAGCTTCGAAAGGCCTCGGCATACCTCTTTTGATTGTAGAGCGTATAGCCCAGGAGGTAATGCCCAAGCCCCGATCCATAGGCCTCTCCCCAAGGCTTCTGCTCTAGGGCAAGGCGCAGGCTGTGCTCTGCGTCTTGGTAGTTTTGTCGTTCTAACTGATGTTGCCCCAGCATTAAAAGAGCCATTGGATAGCTAGCTCTGCCAGGGCCGAGGGCGATGGCCTCTTCTAATAGTTGAGCGTATTGGGGCGTGTCGTCACCGAGAGTATTGGCATAACGTACAAGTACTTCTTGGCGGACATCTCCTAGGTGTACTTCCTTGTAGCTGAGTGATTGGAGTAGCTGAAGGGAGGCTTCGTAGTCCGTACTGGTATGACAGTAGTGGCGTAGTAGCTGGAGTACGCGCTCTTCATATTGGCTCTTGGGATAGGTGATTAGGAAACGCTCTACTAGGCGTGTTTGCCTGCCAAAAGCATCACTGCCACTTGAGAAGTTTAGCTCGATGAGTCTGTATAAAGCTTCCTCTACAACGCTGGAGGGAAGGTCCGTGGTGTTCCCCTCGACAACAGAGGTATAGGCGAGCTTAGCTCTCTTGTGGTCGTTGAGGCTAGTATAGATGTTGCCTAGAGCGAGCTCTGCTACAAGGGCGAGCTCTCCCGAGCTCTTGGTTGCGACCTGCTCCAAGAGAGGTGCAGCTTCCGTGTACCGCTCTACGGCGTAGTAGGCTGCACCTAGGGCGTAACTCTCTCTTAGGCTAAGTTTTTCCTGATCCGACAGAGGCTTTAGGGCACGTAGGGTATTGCTCCAATCCCTTAGACGATAGTAGGCTATTCCTTGTGTACCCTGGATGCGTTGCCTCTTGCTCAGTTGTGGGTATAGTCGAGTGGCTCGTTGTATCTCTCTGATGATTTGCTCTGGAGTATCAGTGTCTTGAGAGATGAGTATTTTTTGGTAGAGCGCCTCTGGGGCTAACTCTTGGCTCCAGCTGTATTTGTCGAGTAGGCGTAGGGCGATGTCTGGTTTGCCCTGAGCATGCTCTAGCATGGCTAGGTAGAGTAGAGCTCTCTCTCCCCACTGATTGTTGTGCTCCGTCGCTTTGGTCAGGAGGGCTTGAGCAGCCTTGAGGTTAGGTCTAGCTAATGACATCGCTACGTAGCCACGAGCCACGAGCCACTGAGTGTGCTCTTTACCTATTAGTCCGATGGGGTTTGTCTGCTCTAAATAGCTTGAGGCCGATCTATACGCAGTCTGTACACGCTCCGAGAGCCTTGATTCCGAGAGAAGTAACTCTTGAGCATCCTCGAGGTAGTCTAGGGCTATAGCCAGGCGCATACGCTCTCGGTCTATGGATGTACGCTCTCTTTGGAGGAGTTGTTGCATCCTGACACGAGTGTAAGAGAGGCTTGTAGATCGCTCTGCCCATGCATCGAGATAAGGATTTGGGGTAAAGTTGTTTTGTTTGGGGAAGAGTGAGCGCATGTGCTGCCATTGTAGCCAGCTCTCGCTGTGGGCGATCTGCGCTCCAGTATTTCCCGATAACCTATCTGTCTGTGAGCTTTGTGCCTGAGCACTCGTTAGAGTGATCAGGCAGAGGACAGTGTAGCGAATATGAGATGTCTTCATTGCGTCCTAGTAATTCTATATGATGTAGATCACCTTGCTGTGGTCCAGGATTTCGCACTATGGAATATCAACAGCATGGCATGTAAGGACAAAGATAACAAATCTTGACATTTGACTATAAGTATTTTAGAGATAGGCGATGGAGAGCTTTACTTTTAGGGCAATAGCATTAAAATCTCGGTGGGTTATTCATGCTTTGTCTATATTCAGCTAGATCTCACAAAGTACCCATTACGCCCCTTCAGAACCCTCAAAAATGCTTGGGAATACATGAAAAAGGTTCGAGAACTTTTTGTGTAAAAATGGGGGTGTTTCTAATGATTTTAGGATGACTAGATTATCTAATCTTCGAGACAGAAGGAGAGGGGGAGCAATAGATATTCTGGTTATTTGTCTGAGATTGTCCTTGATTGAAGGGTGGTTGAGGCTTTGAAGGCGTGCGAATTGTAGTATCTTTGTGGACAAGTAACTTTGAAATATGATCAATAGAATACTCATTCGCACGCGCGTATTGCAAACGGCCTATGCTTATGGCCACAAATCTGGAGCTAATCTGCAGTTTGCAGAGGTGGAGCTGCAGCAGGCTCTGGAGAAAACCTATGATCTGTACCTCTTCCTTTTGCAACTCATACCATCTATCACAGACAAATATGCTGAGATACTGGAGGCACGTCGCAATCGTTATATCGCTAGTGATGTCGATCGTAAGCCTAATACCCGACTGTTGGATAATCGCCTCAGTCGACAAATATCAGAGTGTTTGCCATTAGCTTCCTGGTATATTGCTTCTTCATTGGCTTGGTATCAGGAAGATTTGCTGCTGCGTGAGTTGATCAAAATGATTGAGCTGTCGGATGAGTACGATGCCTACCTCAAGGCCGAGGATAGCTATGATAATGACCGAAACTTTTGGGTGGAGATCTTTAGGAAATATATTGCTCCCTCGGCAACTCTTGCTGAACGACTAGAAGAACTATCGATCTACTGGGATAGCTCCCTCTATTATATAGAACGGATCGATAGCGTTGAGGACCCTGATTGGGAAGCACTAGATACGACCTTTGCTAAGGCACGAGGCACGGAGGGCTATAGCTCGGCACGTCTGGAGATAGGTGCGGTAGAGGTGGTCAAGGATTTTGTGGAGAAGACACTACGCCGTGCTGAGCAAGGGCAGATCTTTGAGGCCGTGCTGCTGCCTATCTATCGAGATGAGGGTGAGGAGAAGTTCGCTTCGCATCTTTTGCGCCAAATGCTACTTAACCATAGTAAGTATCAGGAGCTTATTGCTGAGTATATCACCGATAAGTGGGATAGGGAGCGTTTGGCAGACCTAGATCTACTGCTTATGCAGATGGCTGTGACGGAGTTTTTTCACTTCCCTAGCATCCCTACGCACATCACGATCAATGAGTATGTGGAGTTGAGCAAGGCGTATTCTACGCCCAAGAGCTCTGGCTTTATTAATGGCGTGCTCGACAGTATTGCTAAAGCATTGAAGGCTACGGGGAAGATCTTTAAGTAATCAAAAGGTTAATTATTAACTAATAGAGTATGATGAATTTTATTTGGTTGGATGCTGTCGCTACAGGCGGAGCTGGATGGTCTAACATCCTGATGATTGTCGCTATGGTTGCTGTAGTTTGGTTCTTTATGATTCGTCCTCAGCAAAAGCGTCAGAAGGAGCTAGAGAAGAGTCGCTCAGAGATGACCCGAGGTGACCGCGTGATTACCTCCGGAGGTATTCATGCTGAGATTAAGGAAGTGCGAGAGGATAGCTTTATTATCGAGATCGCTCCTGATGTACGCGTGCGTATAGACAAGGGTTCTGTCTTCGCAGCCAAGGATAGTGCCGAGCGCAAATAATATATCCCCTCAGGTAGGAGACGATGAAGCTCAATCTAGAAAGGGGACTGACGTCTAGAAACAGGTCGAGCAAGTCAGTGTCTGGAGATAAGCGTCGTAGGCGCAGCTCTCAGACGCTGACTTTCGTCTTTTTTGTTGCCCTAGCTTTTTTCTTTTGGGTGCTACAGCGTATGCAGAGCGATGTGGTACGTACGCTCTATATTCCACTAGTAGTAGATTCGCTCTGTATTCACAATCAACCTATTGATAGTCTACCTCGCTTCGTTGAGGTAGAGGTGCTGGATAAGGGCTTTGAGCACATTCGTTATACCCTGGATGATCTTGAGCCCATCCATTTGGGGGCGATCAGAGATCCACATAGGGGGCTATGTATTGGTATAGATAGGAGGGAGCTAGCCGCAGCACTAACGCAGAGGCTCTCGCCTTCGGCCGTTATCCTGCGTCAAAGTGTTCAGGAACTATCCATTGGCCTTAGAGCTAGGGGACGCAAACGACTTCCTCTTCAGCTTGAGGCTGTGCCTATTGCAGCCTTGGGCTTTACAACCTCTAGCGTTAGCATCGAACCAGACAGTATTACCGTTTATGGTGATAAGAGCGAGCTACAGGCTCTAGGGGCTATCCTGCTGCCGAACATCTACAATGATATCAAGAGCAGCTTTGAGGGGATTGTATCTCTTAAGTTAGCCGAAGGGCTACAGTCCGATATTCGTCAAGTAAGGCTCTCCATTGAGGTGGAGGAGTTGACTGAGCAGAGTTTCACGCTGCCCATTGCCATCCATGGCATTCCCGAGGGCTATCGATTGATGCCTTTACCCAGTGTGGCTACTGTGTTGCTGACTATACCACGATCCAGATACGCCGATCTGAGTGAAGTAGACATTGAGCTATCAGCGACCTATACCCCAGCCGAGGATTGGGAGCGAGGCCAACGTGCCTCAGACAGAACGTTGCCTGTGATGATAAGTAAAGCCCCTGAGTGGATTAAGCGATACAGTATTAAGCCTGAACGTATACAGTTTGTGTTGGAGAAATAATAGGGGTTAGAGATGACAGTAGTAGGCCTCACAGGAGGGATTGGTAGTGGTAAGTCTTATGTGGCGCAGGTGCTTCGTGCCTTGGGCTATCCCGTCTACGACTGCGACACGAGAGCAAAAGCCCTCTATAATGAGGATGCCGACCTCAAGGCTCAGCTCATCGGGCTATGGGGGGCGGATCTGTACGATGCCACCACGGGGCTGCTCGTGCGGCAGCGGCTTGCCGAGGTTATCTTCGCCGACAAAGAGGCCCTCGCCCTAGTCAATAGTCTTGTCCACCCGCGGGTGCGGTTAGACTTTGAGGCTTGGAAGCGTGGGGAAGAGGCACGAGGGGCGGAGGTTGTCTTCCTCGAGAGTGCCATCATCGTGGGCAGCCCCCTAGAGCAGATGATCGATGAGCTTTGGGCGGTCTTGGCGGACGATGCCCTACGCCTACAGCGAGCTATGATGCGTGATGGGGCGAGTGAGGAGGCTATCCGTAGCCGTATGGCGCACCAAGCCCCACAAGAGGCGTTGATGGCTCGGGCAAAGTATATCATCTATAACAACTTAGCGCAACCCCTCCTGCCACAGATCTTTGCTGGGCTGGGGGAGCTGCGCTAGTCTGCGACTTAGAAACTAACCTTAATACTTACGTTCCACGCCCTTCGTGTGAGGTAGTTGGGGATGGCATAGCTGTGGTTGTAGGCATCCGTTACCCAATAGTAGCTACTGGTATTGGTCATATCGAAGAGGTTGAGGACATCGACCCCAAAATCAATAGCCTTGGCGTAGCGTCCACGCCACCAGCGTTGGTTCGAGCCGTTGCCTCGTTGCGTCAGGCGATACACCACACCTACATCTACTCTGCGGTAGGGGCTACTCGTGAAGGACTGCTCCCCAAAGGGTGCGCTCGGTAGGGCTACGGGTAGCCCCGAGGAGTACTGCGCCCTAAGCGTTAGGCGTATGGGCTTGAAGCTGGGGAAGTAGTCCTGAAAGAAGAGCGAGGCATTGAGGCTCGGCGCATTGGGTAGTGGCACGGCTGCCCCACCTCGTACGTTTTGGTATGCGTGTAGCAGCGAGAGGCTGAGCCAAGAGTCTATGCCCTCGACGAACTCTCCGTACAACTTACCATCAAGCCCCCACACATAGCCCGAGGCTACATTCTCTCCTAAGTACTTCAGTTTAATGTTTTCCTGCACATAGGGATTGAGGTGCCACAGATGTTTGTAGTAGCCCTCGGTGGAGAGCTTGAACTTGCGCCCCGAGATGTCGAAGTCGTACTCTGCCCCCAAGAGGAGTAGGTAGGCGGATTGGCTGCGGATGCTGCGGTTTAGCTCCATGAAGCCGTTGCCCTTGCTATCTGCTCGCTCGGCACGAAACTCCCGATAAAATGGAGCTTGATGATAGATGCCCGAGACTAGCCGTAGGCCTAGCTCCTTGCGTCCTTTGGGAGTGAAAAGCAGGCTCAAGCGAGGGCTGAGGATTAGCTCGCCCGTCCAGCTCCACCAGCTGCCACGCAAACCAAGGGTTACCGCTAGGTCGCCCAACTCGGGCAGTGTATGCTGGCTTCTATTCTCTAGGAATGACGATAGGCGAAGGCTTGAGGTCGTGGTTTGCCCGTAGAGGTTGCGGTGCGCCTGTAGCAGGGTGAGGGAGAGGGGCGTAGTATAGCCCACAGAGTCCCTCAGCTCCCACTCGGCTATGCCATCACGGATGCTCTCTCGTCGAGCATCGATGCCGCCTAGGAGGCGATGCCTCGTGCGCCACTGCCATTGCCCTCTAAGGCTTGCCGTCCACAGATCGTAGGTAAGTCTATTGCGTCCGTGGCTGCGGTAGCGTCCAATGCCGAGTGCCTTGGCCTCGTTTTCGAAGAGGGCTGGCTCTGCCCCTGCGCTTCCTGCGTTGTCTGCTGCATCCGAAAGGATGTATTCGCCTGCGATATCGTACCGCTCTTGCTCTTGGCTGGAGAAGTAGGCGAGGCTTGCCGAGTATCGGCTGCGCTCATTGGGTACATAGTTTACACTCGTGGAGAGGAGCTGCGAGGCGAAGCGATCTTGCTCCCTGCCGTCGAAAGAGATGTTGAGCTGCTTGGCGTTGGCTAGTGTGCCAAAGGTCGTGTGTCGTGAGCGAGGCGTGAAGTTGTAGTCCGTGTGGCTGAGGTAACCTAGGGTGCTGAGCGTCCAGCGGCTCGTTGGGCGGTAGTGGATGGCTGTCTGCGCATCCATATACAGAGGATTGTATTCCGCTTCGGTGTCGAGCGTGGAGAGGAGCGAGCTACCTCGCTTGTGTCGAACACCTGTGATCTGGCTTAGTTTGCCGTGTTTGCTGCCGATATAGATGCGGCTCTCGAGTAGGGATAGGTATGCTGCCCCCTCGAGGCTCTCGGGGCGTTTGTACTTAATGTCTAGCACGGAGGAGGTTTTGTCGCCATAGTCCGCCCCGAAGCCTCCTGCCGAGAAGAGTAGGCTGGAGGTAAGGTCGGGGTTGATGGCACTCAGCCCCTCTTGCTCGGCAGAGCGTGCCAGCAGGGGGCGGTAGATCTCAACCCCATTGATGTAGACGAGATTCTCGTCGAAGTTCCCCCCTCGTACGGTGTATTGGCTGCTTAGTTCGTTCTTCTGAGCAACCCCAGCCATAGTACTTACAACGGCTTCGATGCCACCCGAGGCTGCCCCCCCGATGACGAGCTTGTCGGTCGAGAGGCGTTGTAGGGGCGACTTGGGGGCTTGTGCCGTGGCACTCACCTCCACATCGCTAAGTGTCTGGGCATCCTCGCCCAGCTCTACATTGAGCCGCAGGTCACTCAGGAGGTTGGGGATCGTACGTTTGCTCTTGTGATAGCCTAGATTACTGAAGACGAGCGTAAGGCTATCGGGCTGAGCCTTGAGGCGCAGGGTGTAGTGTCCTTTGAGGTTTGCCGTAGTGCCAAGGCTTGTCCCATCCACTTGGATGGTGGCTAGGGGGATTGGCTCTTTGGCACGGTCTAGCACATAGCCTTGTATGGTCACAGTCTTCTCCACCTGTGCCTCTGCCTTTGGGGCGAGTGCGTGGGCGATACAGATGAGGAAGCCAAGGAGGCAGCAGCGGATGGCGATGAGTAGGCGCATAGTGTGGCGAGAGGGCTAAGGATAGAGGAGGTACTTGCGCCTTGTTTCCTTGTATTGGTCAAGACCAGCCTGCCAAGTGGCTCGGATCTCTGCCTCCGATAGCCCCTCTTGGATCTGATGGTAGAGCTTTTTGTTACCGATAAGCAGATCGAAGGTGCGGCGGCGGTCTATTAGCTCTAGCCCTTGTTTCCCAGCAAGGCGATGGTAATCGATGAGCCACTTGAGCGATAGCTTTCGAGACGCTTGCTCACGGCTGAGGTCTATGCCATAGCAAAGCCGATCTTTGTGCTTGGGGTTGCTGTCTGCCCCTAGGATAACCTTGGGCGTAAAGCGGTGCTTGCCAAAAGCCTTGTGAGGGTAGCCAATTTGCTTGAAGGGCTTATCCGTGCCACGCCCTACGCTGAGGATGCTTGCCTCGAAGAAGCAGAGCGAGGGGTATAGCTCGATGGACTGGTCGTCGGGCAGGTTGGGGCTGGGGCGTACGGGGAGGCTATAGGGCTGTCCGTGCTGCCAACCCTCGACCTTGATCACCTCTAGGCGGCAGGGCTTGCCACTGCGCAGCCAGCCTTCGCCATTGATCATCCCTGCTAGTTCCCCGACGGTAAGCCCGTGCATGACGGGGATGGGGTGCATGCCGATGAAGGAGCGGCAGTCATCCTCGAGGATTGGTCCGTCTATATAGTCATTGGGGTTCGGGCGGTCGCAGATTACTATCGTTTTGCCTTGCTCTTGAGCTGCCTCCATAATGTAGTGGAGCGAGCTGATGTAGGTGTAGAAGCGTGCGCCTACGTCCTGTAGGTCAAAGAGGATGAGGTCTACATCTGAGAGCATCGCTTGGGTAGGGCGTTTTTGCTTGCCGTAGAGGCTGACGATGGGGATGCCCGACTTCATATCTCGTCCGTTGCGTACATATTTGCCTGCATCCACCGTGCCACGGAAGCCATGCTCGGGTACGAACACCTTGCGCACGTCCACCCCGAGGGCAAGGAGGGTATCTAGTAGGTGAGTTTGGTCTGTGCCTACGATGGACGATTGGTTACCCATCAGCGCAATGCGTTGCCCCTTGATGAGGGGTAGCAGCTGCTCCATACGCTCTGCGCCTACACGCACTTGGGCTTTTAGCCCGAGCGTTAGGTAGAGCAGGGCGAGGACGAAGAGGCGAGTTCTCATTTTATTGTGTTTATTGTTTGTTTGTAAAGGCTTGCGAGGTATACACCTCGCAAGCCTTTACAGTAAGTCTGTGTATCCTTGTGGGGTGGGTGTTAGTGGAGGTTCATCTCTTGGAGGAGGCGAGGGCAGCGACCGTACTCCTCGATGATCATCAGGATGTAGCGAATGTCGCAGATGATGCTCCGTTGGTAGTCGGGCAGGTATTGGATATCGCCGCCTACGCCCTCCCAATTGCGGTCGAAGTTAATCCCTATGAGTTCGCCCCGAGCATTGAGGACAGGGCTACCCGAGTTCCCCCCAGTGGTGTGGGTGGTAGCGCAGAAATTGACAGGCATACGCCATGCGCCATCCTCGGTCTGTATAGCCCAGCGGTTGCCACGCCCATAGGTCTTCTGCTGGTAGATCTCTCTGAGGCGAGGGGCTACGGAAAACTCCCACGAGGTAGGGTCTTCCTTCTGCATCACGCCACTGAGGCAGGTCTGAGGCTCGTAGTATACGCCATCCTTGGGACTGTAGCCCTTGATGCTGCCGAAGGTAAAGCGCAGCGTGGAGTTGGCATCGGGCCAAATGTTACTCTCGCCGTGGAGCTTCATTAGTCCGCCGACATAGGTGCGGCGTGCTAGGTCTATGGGGTTATCGAAGCGGGTTAGCTCCTGTATCAGGCGTGCATACTCGGTACGTACGCTTACAGCAAATTGCATCATGGGGTCGTCCGTGAATTTGAAGAGGTCGCCCTCGGGCAATATAGATATGAATTTGTTGAACCGCTCTCGTGAAGTAAAGACCGATGTGGCAAAGATATGATCGACATAAGCCTCGACCGAGCCGTGCCGAGCTACGCCCTCTCGGATTGCCTCAGGCTGATGCTCTGGGCGAATTTGGGCGCAGTACTCCTTGAGTAAAGCTTTCGCCACTAAGGCATCGACCCTTGGGCTGTAGTCGCTCGTGAAGAACTCCTCAAACTTATCGGAGAGCATCATTGGGTTGGCTATGGGTTGGAGGGCGTTGCTAAACTCTATGCCGTAGAGAATACCCTCACGCAGATACCACAGCCTGCGCCTTAGTTCGGCACGCTCGGCTATGGCTGCGTCTATTTGCTTCGTCGCCTCTAGGTAGGTCTTGTCGCCCTGCTGCCCTGCCCAATCTAGGAGCGTCTGCATTTGCTTGCGCTTGTCTTCGCCTAGCCCACGCACTTCGATACCCCAGTTCGCCCCAATGGCACGCTTGTAGCCATTTTGGGAACTGGCGTACTTGGCAGCGTACATGATGTTCGTCTTGGGGTCTGCGAGCATCTCACGGAGCATAACCTCTTGGCGGATGCCACGCATCTTGATACGGATGTTGTTGTCTATCGTGCGCCACTCCTCCACCTCGCTGGGCAAGAAGAAGTGGTAGGTGCGCCCAGGGAAGCCCATAATCATAGCGAAGTCGCCCCGCTGTACGCCCCCGGTGGAGATGTTGAACCAGCGTTTGGGCTTGAGGGGCTTATTCTTGGGGCTGTAGTCGGCAGGCTCACCCTTGGCATCGGCATAGATGCGGAAGATGGAGAAGTCGCCCGAGTGGCGTGGGTAAGCCCAGTTGTCGGTGTCTGCCCCAAACTTGCCGATCGAGCTTGGGGGCGTGCCTACGAGGCGAATATCCCGATAGATCTTCTTCGTAAACATCAGGTATTTATTACCGTTGTAGAAGGCTTTGACCTCTACCTCTGTGCCTCGTTTGGGATTGGGAGCGAGTTTGGTCGCAAGCGTGGCGAGGTACTTGGGCGAGAGGTAGTCCATACTGTTGGGGTCTTTGATCTTGGCAAGCTCTGTGCGGACGAAGGCGGTCACGTCCTCAATCTTGTCGATGTAGGTAATAGTTACGTCCTTGGCTGGTAGCTCCTCGGCATAGCTCTGCGCCCAATAGCCGTCCTCGAGGTAGTTATGCTCTACGCTGCTCAGGCTCTGTATGGCATTATAGCCACAGTGGTGGTTCGTCAGCACAAGTCCTCCAGAAGAGATGACCTCGCCCGTACAGCCTTGGTCGAAGATCACTACGGCATCTTTGAGCGAAGAGCCGTTGGGGTTGTAGATGTCATACTCGGCGAGCTCCAGCCCACGAGCCTTCATCTCGGGATATTTCTGGGCGAGTTGCTGCATAAGCCACATCCCTTCATCTGCATGGGCTGAGAGAAAGGTGAGCGCTAAGAGAGAAAGGAATCCAAGGACTTTGTTCATAATGCATTGTTTGTTTATTGCTGTTAGGGCAAAGTTATACTTTTGTACCCTGTTGTACAACCTAATGAAGTATGCAAGAGCCTCTCATATCTGTGATTACTATCTGCTACAATGCAGAGCTGTGCATCGAGCGCACGCTGCGCTCCGTCTCCGAGCAAACCTATAAGCATATAGAATACATTATCATAGATGGGGCTTCGACTGACGGCACCTTGACGCTTGTGACGCAACTTGCCCCCACAGCCGAGGTGCTTAGTGATCCGGACCGGGGGATATATGACGCAATGAACAAAGGACTCGCTCGGGCGTCTGGAGACTATGTGTGGTTTATGAACGCTGGGGATGCGTTCTACTCGGCTCAGACGGTGGCACAGCTGGTGGAGGCTGTGAGGCAGCGTGGGGAATGCCCCGATATTATCTATGGCGATACGATGCTCATAGATAGCGAGGGGCGTGAGCTTGGTTTGAGGCGGCTGCGCCCACCACAGCACCTCTCGGCAGATAGCTTCAGGGCTGGGATGTTGGTCTGCCATCAAGCCTTTGTGTGCAGGCGCAGCCTTGCGCCCCGATACGATCTGCGCTACCGCTATTCGGCGGATGTGGATTGGTGTATTCGGGCTATGCAGGGGGCGAAGACTTATCTATTTATCTCTAGCCCCATAGCCTGCTACCTCAGAGAGGGCGCAACCACACGGCATCGCTTCGCCTCGCTTCGTGAGCGGTTCGATGTGATGCGCAGGCACTACGGTCTAGTGCCAACGCTCCTGCGCTACCTGTTCTTTGCCCTCCGCCTAATAGCCCAAAAGCTCTTCCGAGCTACCTCTTCTCTCTAAATAGGGATATCTTTCTTTGTATTGCTCAAGTGCGTACAGATTGTGTTTGATTTGCTCTAGGTTGGGTCTGAAATGCCCACAGGTATAGGGATTATTATCGGAGCAACAACGGTTTAAGCCTGCTTTTTTGTAACATAAGCAGATATAGCCATAGTAGTCATTGTCTTTGCGACATCGACATATATGACAGGATTTGAACTGCTTGGGGAACACCTCATACCATCTAGCAGAAATTATCTCTAGATGCCACCCTCCTTTGAGCCGAGCAGACACAGACGAAAGCCATTGTTCATCAAAGGTGATACTCAGTAAACTATTTATAGGGGGAGTAGTGGTGCAGCGATGATATCTATTAACCCAAGGTTTTAGTGATGGAAAAAGATGCGCTGTTGTTAGCTCTCGCTCAAATTCTGTCGGTAAGGTGGGTGTTTCTGTATCCTTGATGTTGTAGAAATGGATATTTGGAGCAAGGGAAAAAGATGAGTTTACAATAGATTGCATATCCTCCTCTTGGGTTATGGATAGCTCAATGATCCTGATGCCCGAAGCAATCTTTTTGTCCTCGCAAGGGTGCGTTACGGCAATTTCGATGAACATTGGCTCATTATCCTTGCACTCTCCGTTGTCTTTCCGTTTAAGCAAGATATCCGCTACAAATCGTTGCCCATCCTTGGTGTAGCTCTGCTCGAGCAGAGCTTCCGAGTAATAGTTCTTTAGATTGTACTTAGTGCCTCGATTAAAGAGCTTTTTGCATTTGCTTTCATCAAAGAAGGCACAAGTATTCATCTGCTTGCAGAACTTATGGGTGGGTATATCTAGCCATACTTCTTCGCTTTGATTGAACCAATCGCAGATGCGTACCTTGGCTAGGTTGTGTAGATAGCTTTCGGGGCTACACTCTGCCTTGGGATGATAGAAATGCTGCCTACGTATCTTCCCCAGTCGTGGGCGAATAGGTTCTTTACAGCCTAGGCAGGTGTAGCATTCGCCACGAGTAGCCTCCGATATGTGTAATATCTGCCCATCCTTATCTTGGGCATAGGAGTATTTGATCTGCATAAGTCCATCGTTTTTGTAATGATACCCTCAGACCAAAGGTATCAAAAGTTTGGCGGATAAAGGGCGGCAGTCGGGGCTTACGCTTCCTAAACTATGAGGTCGCTACGGCTAAAATGGCGGTTGTCTTCGGGGCGGTTGCGCCTAAGGCGTGTATTTGTTGTATTTTTGTGGCTAGTTCGCCTTGGTGCGATCGATATAAGTATACAGAAAAAACAAAGAAATGAACATTTTACAGCTGATAGCATCTCTCTCTCTCTTGGTGTTTATTCACGAACTAGGTCACTTTGCTATGGCAAGGCTCTTCGGTGCCAGGGTAGAGAAGTTTTATCTCTTTTTCAATCCATGGTTCTCGCTCTTTAAGTGCCGATCTAAGCGTAGCGGTACGGTCTACGGCTTAGGCTGGGTGCCGCTTGGGGGTTACTGCCAAATAGCTGGGATGGTGGATGAGCAGCTCGATACCGAGGGGCTGAAGACCGAGCCAAAGCCAGACGAATTCCGCTCCAAAAAGGCTTGGCAGCGGCTGCTTATTATGGCTGGCGGTGTGCTGATGAACCTACTGCTGGCTTTCGTTATTTACGTTGGCATTGCGTTCACGTGGGGAGATAAGCATCTCGATAGCAAGGATGTGCTTGGGGGCTGGCGGTTCTCGGAGCTGGGGCAAGAGCTGGGGCTGCGTGATGGCGACATCATCCTAGAGATAGACGGCAAGGCAGGGGGCAATGTCCTTGGGGCAGACTTTATGACGAGGCTATACAATGCGCACGAAGTGACGGTGGTACGCCAGGCCATAGGGGGCGATACGCTGCGCATAGCCCTGCCTAGTGATCTGATGCAGCGAGTGCTGGAGCAGGGTGGCTCGCTCGCCTCGATCCGCATTCCCTTTGTAATTGATCAAGTGATTGGCAGCAACGGCTCTGTCCTCAAGGCAGGGCAGAAGGTGGTAGGCGTTGGCGATCGGGCAGCCTTTTCGGTCGAGGATGTGATGCAGGAGCTGCAGGCACACAAAGGCGACAAGGTGATGCTCAGCGTTGTCGAATATAATGAAGTCAAGGAGGTAGAGGTCGCAGTAGATGCCAATGGGCGCATTGGGGTAACGCTTATTCCTCCGATGATGATCTATGAAACGAAAGAGATAAGCTATGATCTGCTGGAAGCTATACCTGTGGGCTTCAATAAGGCGGTTAATACGACTATGGGCTATGTGTCCAGCCTCAAGTACCTGTTTACCAAGGAGGGAGCTAAAAGCGTTGGGGGGCTTGGTACGATGGCAAGCCTCTTTCCCAAGGCTTTTAGTTGGGAAAGCTTTTGGGCTGTGACGGGTTTCCTTTCCATCATCTTGGCCGTGATGAACCTCCTGCCCATACCAGCCCTTGATGGTGGGCATATCATTTTCCTCCTAGTTGAGATGGTTACTAGGCGCAAACTCAGCGATAATGTGATGATGCGCATTCAAACGGTTGGGATGCTGCTCCTTTTGCTCTTGATGATCTACGCTAATGGCAATGATATTTATCGTTATTTCTTCAAGTAAAGGCTTATAGATATACCAAGATGTTAGTAGAGGACTCAATATACGACAAGATTGACACCGAGATATTTCGTCTTATTGGCAAGATAGCCGATGAGTTGGGACTAGAGGCTTACGTGGTGGGAGGTTATGTGCGAGACCTGTACCTTTATCGTCCGAGCAAAGATATCGACATCGTGTCGGTAGGGCGTGGCATAGATCTTGCTAAGGCGGTAGCGAGGCGACTAGGTAAGGGAGCGCACCTCTCCGTCTTCAAGCGATTTGGTACGGCACAGGTCAAGCAGAGCGACCTCGAGATTGAGTTTGTGGGGGCAAGGCGAGAAAGCTATCAAGAGGATAGCCGTAAGCCCATCGTGGAGGATGGAACGCTCGAGGAGGACCAAAGGCGCCGAGACTTTACCATCAATGCTCTGGCTATTTGCCTAAATACCGACCGATTTGGCGAACTCATTGATCCTTTTGATGGGCTTGCCGATATGGAGGGGCTGACCATCCGCACGCCCCTCGATCCCGATATTACATTCAGTGATGACCCTCTGCGTATGATGAGGGCTATTCGCTTCGCTTCACAGCTGGGCTTCTTCATCGACCCAGATACCTTTGCTGCCATCGCGCGCAATGCCGCTCGTATGGAGATCGTGTCGGCTGAGCGCATCATCGTAGAGCTAAACAAGATCCTCCTCTCGCCACGCCCCTCCATTGGGCTAGAGCTTTTTGAGAAGACAGGGCTGATGGAGCAGGTCTTCCCCGAGCTGTTCGAGCTCAAGGGGGCAGAAACCAAGGATGGTGTGGGGCATAAGGATAACCTAACCCATACCTACAAGGTTGTAGATAACCTCGCTAAGTCACTGCGCATCCGAGGCGAACGGACCGAAGACTTGTGGCTCTTGTGGGCTGCCCTGCTGCACGATATCGGTAAGCCACGCACGAAGCGGTTCGATGCGCGCCTTGGCTGGACCTTCCATAACCACAATTATGTGGGGGCAAAGATGCTACCGAAGATTTTTCGTCGCTTGAAGCTACCGCTCGATCATAAGCTCAAGTATGTGCAGAAGCTGGTAGACTTGCACATGCGCCCTGCCACACTTGTAGACGAGGGCGTGACGGATTCGGCTGTGCGTAGGTTGCTCTTTGAGGCAGGGGATGACATAGACGATCTAATGCTGCTCGTAGAGGCGGACATTACGAGCAAGAACCCTGTGCGTGTGCGTAAGTACCTCGACAATTACAGTGTGGTGCGCCAGAAGCTTAAGGATATAGAGGAGAAAGACCGGGTGCGCAACTTCCAGCCTCCTATAGATGGTAAGCTCATTATGGAGCTGTACCATCTGTCTCCCTGTCGGGAGGTTGGGCTGATCAAGGAGGCCATTAAGGAAGCCATCCTCGAGGGACAAATACCCAACGAATATGAGGCAGCCTATGCGCTGATGCTTACCGAGGCCAGTCGACTAGGGCTAGAGCTTCCTAAGTAATATACTTAAAGAAGGGTGATGGATACAAAGCAACATATACAGTACTTGGATGTCCTCAAGGGTATAATTATCTTCTTCGTTGTGGTGGGGCACGCCTTTCATTTTGGTTTTTCCTACTATCAATCTCCGCTTCTGGCTGTCCTGAGGAGTATGGATATGCCTGTATTCATCTTTCTCTCTGGTTACTTGGCGGCCATGGGTAGTCTTCGTTTTGATGGGAAGGGTTACAAGGCCTTTTGGTTCAAGAAAGCTCGTCAACTGTTTTTGCCCCTCATTACGCTCCCGACGTTTTACGCTCTATTCTACAGTATCCCAGCACAAGAGATGCTCTTTGGTATACATCATGGTGGCTATTGGTTTACCTGGGTGCTTTTTTTGATGTTTGTTCTTTGGTTTGTCTTTAGAGTTGCTAACCATTACCTCAACCCTCGGCAAGATAGGCTTGTAGAGATCTCTTTTGCGAGCCTCACTCTCTTCTTTGTGATAGCAGTAGATACTCCTTGGCAGATCAATAGCCCAATAAGCTATATGGCCATGAGCTGGGGGAAGATGAATTATCTCTATCATCATTTCCTCATCGGTTACTTCGTAGGTCGTTATTCTGCTTTCAGAGAGCAATTGCTGCATCCGCTGACAACAGCACTAGCCACTTTGGCCTTCGCTTGGTTTGTTTATCTAGAGTGTACACATAGAGCCGTCCTAGGGGGGATTCCTGCTTCGATGTGTGGTGTTGCAATGGCTTTTGGCCTCGCTTATAGGCTTGGGCATTCGCTGAACCGTATTAATAGCTGCCTTGCTTATCTTGGGCAAGAGAGCCGTACTATATACTTTACCCATTATTTCTTCCTTTTTACGGTTCCTTTTGTTCATGACTTTCTTGTGGGATTACGCCGATTAGGGGGGAGAGTTCTTGGTTGGGAGATTATTTGTGCTTTTAGCTATGCGGCCTTGGTAGTCGCTCTTACGTTATTTGCTGTACGACTTATTAAAGCCAATCCTTACCTGGCGTGGCTCTGTTACGGCAAAGCCTTGCCTCGGTCTCTAGATACTCCACTTTCACAATGAATACTAAACAGATTTACCAGATAGCTCTGGCTCAAGCTAAGCATGTAGGTCCACATTATGCGCGCACTTTGCTTGAGGTTATGGGTGGGGTGGAAGCAATTTTTGAGGATAAAGCCAGGCTTAGATCTAAGTTCCCTAGATTGGCAGACAAAATCGTTTCGGAGCTGTACCGCTCAGATCTGATGGACGAGGCCAAGCGCATTGCAGAGCAATGTGTTCGGCAGGGTATTTATACTCTGTTTGTCGATGAATCCATCTATCCTGAGCGTCTTAGGGAGTGTGCAGATCCACCGACTCTCCTTTATGTTAGGGGGAAGCCTCAGATTTGGGAGCAAGAGTTTACCCTTAGTGTGGTAGGCACACGCAATATATCTTCTTATGGGCAGATAATGACCGATAGGCTGCTTACGGAACTGTCTGAGATCTTTCCTCGTATGCTTATTGTTAGTGGTTTGGCCTACGGAGTAGATATTGCTGCTCATAAGAGGGCTATTCAGCTGGGGATGCCAACGATTGCTGTACTGGCCCATGGTCTGGATCGGATTTATCCTTCGGTGCATACGCAAATAGCCCATCAAATGCTCGAGGATGGAGCTTGGCTGAGCGAATATCCTCCTGGGACGTCACCCGAGCGATATAACTTTGTTGGTCGTAATCGTATCATCGCAGGACTGACGGAGGCAACTTTCGTAGTCGAGGCAGGTGTTAAGAGTGGATCGCTTATCACAGCGAACCTCGCCGCAGGCTATGGACGTGAAGTGCTTGCCCTGCCTGGTCGGGTTACGGACCCATACAGTCAAGGATGCAATAAGCTTATTGCTGATCAGCTTGCCGTTATGGCATCTAGTGGAGAGCAAATGGTGCGCGCTATGGGATGGGAGCGTAGAGGGAATGTCCTAGAGCAGCAGCTTCAGTTTGCTACTACTGCTCCTCCTATTCAGGACGATTTGTATAGCCTTATTGCCGAGAAGCAGCCCATACACGTCAATGATCTTATCCGTATGTCTGGGCTCCCTGCTAGTCAGGTAAGCACTCGCCTTTTTGACCTTGAGCTTGATGGTTACATCTCGGCAATGCCTGGAGGCGTGTATATCGTGGCAAGATAGTTATGGTAGCGGATATAGGCTATGTAGATGAAGAGGTTACACGTCATATCATTCAACGTCCCTTGGCCTGCCAATTACGGTGGTGTTATGGATGTATACTACAAATTAGAGGCACTTCATCGTCTCGGACTATCGATTACCCTGCATTGCTATCAATATGAGCATGAGGAGCAGCCTACTGATAGGTTGCTTGGTGTTTGTGACAGGGTTTACTATTACCCTCGGGAGCGTGGTCTATCCGCCAATCTGCATTGGTTGCCCTACAATGTGTACGGCAGACGAGGAGAAGAACTGATGGTTCACCTCTTGGAGGATGACGCACCAATTCTTTTCGATGGGCTTCAGTCTTGCTACTTCTTGACCGATGTACGTCTGAAAGCGCGTATCAAGATCGTGCGCCCTGCTAACGTTGAGCATCATTATTATCGAGCTATTGCAAAGGCTGAGCGCGGATTGATTGGTAAAGCTTTTCATTATATTGAGGCATTTAAGTTCGCACTCTTTGAAGCTAAACTCCGTAGTGCAGATCTTCTTCTCCCAGTGTCCGAGACTGATGCCACGTACTATGCTGCGAGGTTTCCTAGAAAAGGGGTTCTATGTGTCCCATGTTTTCATTCATATCGATTTGTAGAGACTAGTCTCGGGAGTGGGGCGTATATACTCTATCATGCGAAACTATCTGTACCAGAGAATGAGGTTGCAGCTCTGTGGCTTATTAACCATGTTTTTTCCCAACTCAGTGTACCTGTTGTCATTGCAGGGATGAAGCCCTCTCGAAGATTAGAGAAGACAGCCGTGAAAGCCGGTGTTCGTCTGGTGTCTAATCCTGATGAACAAACAATGCAGAAGCTTATTAGAGAGGCACACATACATCTGCTTTGGACCAATCAGCCTACGGGATTAAAGCTTAAGCTACTCAATAGTTTATTTTTGGGGCGGCATGTTATTGTCAATGATTTGATGCTTGTTGGTACAGGATTGGAGCGTCTTTGTCATGTTGCCCATTCGGCATCTGAAGCGGTCGATCTGTGCCACGTGCTTATGAAGCAACCTATAACAGAAGATTTGCTTAGGGAGCGAAGAGAGTTGCTATCTACTCGGTATGATACCATAGAACAGGCTAAACGTATCGCCTCCTATTTGTTTGGAAACTGATACTGAAAAGAGTAGCGTATTGGAGTTTACTCTCAATACGCTACTCTTGGTTCTTGCCATTTGAGCTACTCAAGTAATAAATATTGTTGAGGAGATTTGAGCGTCAAGGCAAGCTAGAAATACCTTTAGTTGCAGGCGCTAAAACCTGCCTCTAGGAGTATTAAAATTCTATTTTTTTAGATACTATCTCTATAGCCTAGGATTTGAGCCACTTGTCGAGCCAAGCGAAGTAGGTGCGCTGCCAGAGGAGCGAGTTCTGCGGCTACAAGATCCAGTGGTTCTCATCGGGGAAGACGAGGAGCTGGCTGGGGATGCCACGGAGCTTGGCGGCATTGAAGGCTGCCATACCTTGGTCAGCTAGGATGCGGTAGTCCTTCTCGCCGTGGATGACGAGGATAGGCGTATCCCACTTGTCCACGAACTTATGGGGCGAGTGGTCGAAAGTACGCTGGGCGACCTTGTTGTCCTTATCCCAATACGCTCCGCCCATATCCCAGTTGGCGAACCACATCTCCTCGGTCGTGAGGTACTGCATCTCCATATTGAAGATACCAGCGTGGGCGATGAAGGCAGCAAATCGCTTCTCGTGATGCCCTGCTAGGTAGAATGTGGAGAAGCCGCCATAGCTTGCTCCGACGCAGCCGATGCGCTCGGGGTCGATGTAGGCTTCACGCTTCATTTCGTCCACTGCCGTGAGGTAGTCACGGATGTTTTGCCCAGGGTAGTCGCCACTGATCTGCTCGTTCCACGCCTTGCCAAAGCTAGGCACACCGTGGCGATTGGGCGCAATGACGATATAGCCCTGCTCGGCCATGAGGCGGAGGTTCCAGCGGTAGGAGAAGAATTGGCTTACGGTACTCTGTGGTCCTCCTTGGCAGTAGAGTAGGGCTGGGTACTTCTTCGTAGGGTCGAAGTCTGGGGGCAGCACCACCCACACGAGCATATTGCCACCATCAGTGGTCTTCATCCAGCGTTTCTCTACGGTCATCTTGCCTAGGCGAGCCATTGTCTCGGCATTCTCCTGCGTAATGGCGACCGCCTTACCCGTCTTGAGGTCTACACGGTAGAGGTCGGTCGGCTCGAGCATACTCTGCCGCCCTGCCAGCAGCTGCCCACGCTCCACTTGTAGCGAGGTGTAGTTGTACTGCCCAGTGGTGATTTGGCGAATTTTGCGCCCCTTGAGCGTCAGCTCGTGTAGGTGGGTCTCGGCCTTCACGCAACTGAGGAAGTAGATGCTCTTGCTGTCGGCTGCCCACTGCGTTTGGTCTACGTTGCACTCGAAGCCCTCGGTGAGCCACGTCTTATGCCCCGACTTGAGGTCTAGGACGAAGAGGCGGTTGAGGTCGGCTTCGTAGCCGTCTCGCTCCATACTCGTCCAGCTAAGCATTTTGCCATCGGGAGAGAATGAGGGGTGGGTGTCGTAGCCCATCATGCCCTCGGTGAGGTTCTTCGTCTGCCCTGTCTCTACATCGTAGAGGTAGATGTCGCTGTTGGTAGAGAGGCTGTAGGCTACACCCACTTTCTTTCGGCTAGCGTAGGCAATGTATCGTCCATCGGGACTCCAAGCGATGTCCTCCATTGGGGTAAAGGGCTTCATAGGGGCTTCAAAGGGTTCGCCCTCGAGGATGTCCTTACCCTCGGTTATGGGGCTGTCGCCCCCGAGCGAAGCCACAAAGATGTGGGGGATGGTCTCCACCCACTCGTCCCAATGCTTATACATGAGGTCGTCGATGAGGCGACCGCTCGCCTTGGGGAGGTCGGGATAGATGTCCGCCACCGCCTTGCCAGCCTTGATTTCTCGGACAAAGAGCAGCTGCTTTTCGTCAGGCGAGAGGCTGTAGCCGATGATGCCGCCCTCGATGTCGGTCAGCTGGCGAGCATTGCCCCCATCGCTGTCCATCGTCCACAGCTGCATACTGCCCGAGCGGCCGCTTAGGTAGCTGATGCGTCCGCTGCGCATCCAGCGAGGGCTATGCTCGCCCTCGGGCGTGTCGGTCAGCCGCTTGCGCCCCGAGCCATCGAAGCTGATGCGGTAGATGTCTTTGCGGCTCTTATTGTCCCTGATGCTCGCCTGGCTGATGGTGTAGAGGACGGTGCGTCCATCGGGCGAGAGTGAGGCTTCGCCTACACGCATCAGCTCGATAAGCTGCTCGGGCGTGAGCCTCTCGGGGGCTTGTGCCGTGGCAGTAAGCCCGAGCGTAGAGGCGGCTACTGCCGAATAAAGCATTTGTTTGAGTACCATAGCGCTTTGTGGTTTAATACTTCTCGGGGAGAATTTCTATCCAATAACCATCGGGGTCGGCGATGAAGTACAGCCCCATATCGTGGTTTTCGTAGACGATGCAGCCCAGCTCTCTGTGGTAGGCGCGCACCTTGTCGTAGTCCTCCGCCACCCGCATACAGAGGTGGTACTCGAGGTCGCCGAGGTTGTAGGCGGTGTCACGGTCACGCAGCCAAGTGAGTTCGAGCTGGAAGTGTCCGTGCTTGTCAGCCAGATAAACGAGGATGAACGAACCATCGCTCGCCACCTTGCGACGATGCTCCGTAAGGCCGAGGGCTTCTTGGTAGAACTTCAGCGAACGCTCTAGGTCGAGGACGTTGAAGTTGAAGTGATCAAATCTTGCTTGTATATCCATTTGTGTAATGTATTTAATGAGGTTATGAACTCTATTTATCTCTCCGAATTGCTATGCTTGGAGGGAACTGTCTTCTTGCATACGTTCAAGACTGCTTAGCGTTTCTTATTCAACGTTCGTAAGGCTCTCCTGACGATATATTCTGTTTCACACGTGGGGCTTTCTGCACGCCATCGCTGTGTAAGATTGACTACAAACTCTGGAGCCGTTTTGCTGGCATCGTTTAGCCAGTTGCTCACACTGTCCTGTACGTATCTAGATGGATCCGCCTTGAGTGGCTCCAATAGACTGATAGCTAAGGTAGGCTCAACCTTAAGTCTATTGATATGCTTGCACCATACCCCTCTTGGCCGAGTACTTTCTGTGGCAAAGCGTCTTGCATAAGCATTGTCGTCCATAACCCAATGTGCTAGGAGGGCTAGGCTACGATCCAAATTTTCAATAATGTGAGAGCGCATAGATAGCCAACTAATTTCTCTCACCCCGAAATGTTGATCAAGGGCAAAGGGTCTTACTTTCTCTAGATACTCGTCTATTTCTAGCTCTTCAGAGGCCAACACGTAGCACGCCCAAGAGCGAATGATGTCAGAGGGGTGAGTGGCTAGAATGGACCATAGCTCCTCATCGCTATGTTGTTGGATGAGGCTACGAACGACCCTGCCAATCATATGGTTGAGTGTGTTGAAGGTGGGGCTAGCTAACTCCGATATGGCACTTAGGATAGGACCGATATAGGCTTCTCTATCTAGAGATGTAAACACGTGTCTAAGCAATGCAGCCTGATCTATAGCGAGCCCTTCGATGAGATTGGCTGTCTCAATCTCCCCTCGATTTAATTGATCCAAGATGTCTGACGGCACTTGATCTATACGCATTGCTCCCTTTCGAATGGTTTGTGTCATCTTTTGTCCTTTATACAATCTGTGAGATTAGTCGGATAGTAGCCGTTCGAAGAGCGCTTGCCAGCTATGTACAGCATCGGTTGGGGGCGTGAAGGTGGAGGGGGCAACGACCGAGCGGTCGCCCTCCATAAGGCACTGCATCATCCCACTAAGCTGCTCGGCATCCTCGGCTGGGAAGAAGCCTACAGCGTCAGCGCCAGCCGTGGTCTCGTGGGCGTAGGGCAGGTCGGAGACGAGGATGGGCTTCTCGACCCCCAGCGCACGCGAGGTTTGCATAAACTCCGTGATGGGCAGCCCCCAGGTCTCCACCCGAGAGGGGAAGACAAAGCAGTCAGCTAGGGCATAGTGGGCGTAGAGCGAGGCTTTGTCCATCAGCCCAGCGAAGTAGATAGAGGCAACATCGCCCCAGCGTTCCTTGAGAAACTGGGCATACTTATGCTCATCGCCCCGAACTGTGATGATGGTGCGAAACTTGCCCACCCCCACACGCTGCTCCATAAGCTCGGAGGCACGGCACAGAGTCTCGAAGCTCTTATGAACGTCCGCCGTGGAGGCGAAGAAGAAGGTGTACTGCCCATTGGGCGTAATAGGCTGGTAGTCGGGTATGGAGATGACGCTCTCGGGTGGGGCAACGATGAACCGCTCCCTCGCTACGCCAAACATACGAGAGAAGCCCTCCCGTAGCCAATCCTGCTGCACCACGATGTAGTCATTGCGGTGGATGCCGATTTGGTAGGCGTAGCGTGTGAGTATCCCGAAGAGGGGTATCTTACGGCTAAAGCGGAAGTCCGACCAATGCCAGCGGAAGAAGGGGAAGGAGGTTTGGCAGTAGACCGCTTGTCGCCTTGCCTTGACCCTCGGCGTAGTGTCGTGGAGCGAGAGCCACAGGTCTATCTCCCCAATGTCTTTGCTTACACGCCCCATCTCGACATACTCGCACCAGAGGCGTTTACCCCAGCCTTCCACGCTATGGGGCATCTCGATGTACTCGATATTTGGGAGGTCGACTAGCTCCCTGCGGTGTACTAGGGCGATGACCCGATAGCCTGCCCCCCTGGCCCATAGGGAGAGGAAGGTAAGGCACTCACGCAGCACGGTGAGCGTGCCGCCCCGGCGCAGATTGACGGCCGAGATAACGATGGTTTTCATACGACTGCTTAGGGTCTATGGCTTGTAAATAAGAAAGGATGCCAAGAGGCTTCGCCCTCGGCATCCTTCGCTCGTGTGGGGCTTGTGTGGGGCTTAGTCTTCGCCCTCCTCTTCCTTCATGTTGGTGAAGACGTTCTGCACATCTTCGTCCTCCTCGAGCTTGTCGATGAGCTTTTGGAGCTGCTCACGCTGCTCGGGAGTTACCTCCTTGGTGTCGTTGGGAAGGCGCACGAACTCTGCCGAGGTGATCTCGTAGCCAGCCTCCTCGAGGTAGCTTTGGATGGCGGCATTGCTGGAGAATTCGCCATAGAGGACCACTTCATTTTCGTCCTCCTCCAGCTCGTCCACGCCATAGTCGATTAGCTCTAGCTCGAGGCTCTCAATGTCCATATCCTCACGCTTCGTTATATGAAAGATACACTTATGCTCGAAGAGGAACTCTAGGCTGCCCGATGTGCCGAGGCTACCGCCGTGCTTGTTGAAGTAGCTGCGCACGTTCGCCACGGTGCGGGTGGTGTTGTCCGTCGCTGTCTCGACAAAGATGGCAATGCCAAAAGGACCGTAGCCCTCGTAGTTCATCTCCTTGTAGTCGGTGAAGTCCTTGCTGCTGGCCTTTTTGATGGCTCGCTCCACATTGTCCTTGGGCATATTCTCTTTCTTGGCCGTCTGCATCAAGACGCGCAGGCGTGGGTTGGTCTCGGGGTCGGGACCGCCAGCCTTGACAGCGATGGTGATTTCCTTACCAAGCTTCGTGAAGACGCGAGCCATATTGCCCCAGCGTTTCATCTTTCTTGCTTTACGATATTCAAATGCTCTTCCCATTGGTTGAGGTATTATTGAGTTGATTGTTTGTCCTGTT
Source organism: Porphyromonadaceae bacterium (assembly GCA_030528555.1). Lineage (GTDB taxonomy): Bacteria > Bacteroidota > Bacteroidia > Bacteroidales > Porphyromonadaceae > Porphyromonas. Next base: position 54,034 of record JAUMYQ010000005.1, read on the forward strand.
TCTTACTAACGAAGCGAAGCCCCCAGCTCTTTCTCTAGGTTCTTCTGTATCTTCTCCATGATGGCATCGATCTGTTTGTCGCTCATCGTCTTGTCCTCATCTTGGAGGAAGAAAGAGACGGCATAGCTCTTCTTGCCTGCGGGGAGGTTCTTCCCCTCGTACACGTCGAATAGCTCACAGCGACGTAGGTACTTGCGCTCATTGCTGCGTGCCACACGCTCTACCTCGCTCATAGGGGTTGCGATGTCGAGTAGTAGAGAGAGGTCACGCTTGACTACTGGGTACTTCGGTAGGTCGGTGATGACGATCTTGGCACGCTCTGCCTCACGCTGCACTTGTCCCCACTCCAGCTCGGCATAGTAGACGGGGAGGTTGATGTCTTCCCTAGCCGTGATTTTGGGGCAAACCTGCCCAAGGCGAGCCAGGAGCTTACCGCCCCCAGTGCGTACCTCAAGGGCTTTACCGCTATATATATTGTAGTCTACCGTCTCCATCTTAAGGCTCTGTAGCTTCAGCCCAAGGCGCACGAGGATATGCTCCAGGTGGGCTTTTAGCTCAAAGGGCGAGGTCTTCTCTGCGCTATGTGCCCAGCTATTCTGCACACGCTCGCCAGCGATCCACAGCCCAAGGCGGAGGTCTTCTTTGTAGCGGCTCATGGTTAGCTCGCCCTCTGCCTCGTAGCGGTAGCAGTTGCCCCACTCGAAGAAGTAGAAGGAGTGCTGTTGCCTGCGCAAGTTACGCCCGATGCTTTGCAGCCCCCCGAAGAGGAGCGTCTGGCGCATCACGCCCAGCTCGGCACTTAGTGGATTGACTAGGCGCACTAGCCCATCACTAGGGTAGGAGCTTAGCCCCTCGTAGTCGGCTGCGCTCGAGAGCGAATTGCAGAGGATCTCGGAGAAGCCAGCCCCTACCAGCTGCTCGCTGATGAGGAGCCTGCGCTCCCAGGAGCGGTCCACCTCGGTCTGTGTGCTGAGGTTGGCGTGGATGTAGCCACTCAGCTCCACGCTGTTGTAGCCGTAGATGCGCATGATCTCCTCGATGACATCGACCTCTCGGGTTACGTCTACTCGGTAGCGAGGTACGGCAAGCGTCCACAAGTCTTCGCCCTTCGCCTTAATCTCGATCTCTAGGCTTCGTAGGATGCGCTCCACTTCTGCCCGTGGGATGCTCTGCCCTACGAGCCTATCGAGCCTCGCTAGCGAAAGCTCTACCGTATAGGGGGGCTGTGGGGTAGGGTGGTGGTCGCTGATGCCACCATCGATGTACGCCCCAGGGCAAAGCTCTAGGATGAGGGCCGCAGCCCTCAGCAAAGCCCACTCCGTGCGCTCGGGGTCTAGCCCTCGCTCGAAGCGGAACGAGGAGTCTGTGCTTAGCCCGAGGCGGCGTGCCGTTCTGCGCACGCTCGAGGCGTTGAAGCCCGCAGCCTCGAGGAATATCGCCTTGGTCGCCTCGGTCGTACCGCTGCCCTCGCCACCCATCACGCCACCAACGCAGAGGGGCGTGCCGTGAGCGTCCGAGATGACGAGGTCTTGGTTCGAGAGCGTGCGCTCCGTGTGGTCGAGCATCGTCATCTTGCAGCCCTCTGTGGCTAGCCCAACCGTGAGCTTATCGCCCCCAACCTTGTCGAGGTCGTAGGCATGCAGAGGCTGACCATACTCGTGGAGGACGTAGTTCGTCACGTCCACGACATTGTTGATTGGCTTCTGTCCAATGGCCTCTAGGCGGAAGCGTAGCCACTCGGGGCTGGGTGCGACCTCAAGCCCTCGGATTACTAGCCCTTGGAAGCGTGGCACAAGTTCCTGTCCTACCTGTACCTCCACAGAGATGGGGCAGCTGCCACTGGGGCTAAGTGCCACCTCGGGGAGCTTGGCTACTATGGGCTGGGCGTGCTGCGTGAGGTAAGCAGCCAAATCTCTTGCCACACCATAGTGCGAGGTCGCGTCCACCCTGTTGGGTGTAATATCCACCTCTAGCACGGCATCTGTCACTACGCCAAAGTATTCTGCTGCTGGCATCCCCACACGCACCTCAGAGAGGTCGATGAGGATGATGCCGTCATTGTTCGCTCCTACGCCTATCTCCACCTCGCTACAGAGCATGCCGTAGCTCTCTTCGCCACGGATCTTGCTCTTCTTGATGGTAAACTGCTCCTGCCCCGAGCCTAGCACTGTGCCGATGGTCGCCACCACGACAGCCTTACCAGCACATACGTTGGGCGCGCCACAGACTATTTGTAGTGGCTCGCCCTCACCGATGGATACGGTCGTTACGCTAAGGTGGTCGGAGTTTTCGTGCTTACGGCAGGTCAGCACCTCGCCGATGACTAGCCCACGCAGCCCACCGGGGAGCGAATCTACCTCTTCGATGCCACCTGTTTCTAGACCAATGGCGGTCAGCGCGGTGGCTACTTCGCTAGGAGTTAGACTTGTGGGGAGATACTCCCTGAGCCACTGATAGGATATATTCATATGTGTCTTAATTTTCTTGTTTGAGCTACTATCAATATGAGTTTCGCAAAATTAACGCTTTAGCCCTTATTCCCCAAGATATTCGTTCCGAGCTCCACTCTCCTCCAGCTTATCGACAATTTGGTATTGCCCTTTAGCCAAAGTGTTGGGATGAGAAATCTATTGCTAGGGATAAAGAATACGGTTAGAGCGGAAGAAAAAGTACTTTGTTCGGGACTAAAAAATGGATTGATCGGGATGAAAACTTAAAACCAAGGTTTGATTTGTATAAATTAAGGTTGGGTTTGTATAAATCGTGATTGAGTTTGTACAAACTCAATCACGATTTGAAGATTATACCCCGAAGAAAGAGATTTTTAGTCCCGAACAAAGTACTTTTTCTTCACTAAGAACCTAAATTTTCCTCCTCGATAAACCAAACTAGTTAAAGATTTCATTTCTTATCATAGTTGAGCAGTTTTTGTCTATTCAACGAACAATTTGTTAAAAGTTAAGAAGAGTTATGGACAAAATTGAGCTCATAGCAGTGCTTCTCTTTAGATTTTATAGAGGGTTGTTGGTATGATATGTTTTCTAAAAAGTTAAAATTAAAAAAAACTTGTATACTTGTGCTTTGAAATCAAACTAATAACGCTTCACAAGCTCGAAAAGTAATAACAGATATGAGTGATTCGGTGCACTTACTAGCTTGGGAAGAGAATAAATTCACTTTTTAAAGCGCAAAAAGTATGCAAAAACTTAGAATGAGCACTAAGTCTTTGGTTAAAGACAAATCGCGGTATTGTAGTCCACATCTGGAACTGCACAGTGTTCACACTCCGATCACCTTACTGACAGCTATGTCTGAATCTATCGTCAATCTAGAGGGGGATGTCACGAACTACGAGGAGGGAGACGAGTTCTACTAGAGTATGAAGCTTAAAAATGTAAATACGATGAACTATAGACTACTGAAACTAATAGGAGCATGTCTACTTGGGATTAATCTCGTAGCCTGCCAGGATAAGTTTGACAACCTTGAGCCGAGCCCCAAGGCAGAGGCCGAGCCTACTGCAGAGGGAGAGCGAGCTGGAGTACCTATCGGTGACCAGCACATACCCCTCTTCGAAACGGAGTTTCATCTCTCCGACGATGAGCTAAGGTATATCGGTGCGAACTTTGAGGATCAACCCTCTGGAGACAGGTCTACTCTATTGTCTCCTCGTTTGCTGTTTGCCCACGATGACTACGTATGGGAGAACGGAGGGTGGCGGCTTAAGAGAGTGCCCATTCCTAATATTAATGCAGATGTACTTTTCAGGCGAGAGAAGGCGGGGCAGGTCGACTTTTTGCGAGAGAGAGGGGTGGCAGAGTTTATCTCCGTCTCCAATGACGAACGCTCGGCCAAGGTGAGAGTCTGGATAGTTAAGCCTAATGCCAAAGAGAACAAAAGCCTATTCACCTTTGAGAGCGATGAGACTTGGCATGCTATGCTTATCTTGAATGCCGAGACTGGAGGGACTACTTTTGGAAATAAAGATGTAGCCACCTTTGGTGAGAGCCCAGCCGATAGGGCTGCCCTTACTACCACTGGAAGTGTTAGTGAAGAGCAGCTTGTAAAGTATATCGGCAATAATCAGAGTGGCGGTATGGCTGGCAAAGTGAGCCATCGCATTGTAGGATCAGTAGCATGGCGTTATAGCGCGGGTAACCTGGAGATACCCTTGGTCTCCGACTGGAAGAAACTCAAGATTAAGACTGGAGCGACACATACCGACAACCCTAAGATTCCCAATAGGTCTGATGTATTGGTACGCTTGGCCGAGGAAGTCCGCTTCAATATTAAGCCACAGGGAGTCTTACTCAACTACCAAATCTCAGCTAATGTGTTTGAGGGCGTAGATATGCGTCGCGCAGGTGTGATATCCAATACGCTCGACTTCCAGGGTAGGTACAAGCTGGACAAAGAGAGCCTCGAGCAGGCTTTTGCCTCTAGGCGAGGAGATGGCTTTGGTATTCCCAAGTGGGAGGGAACGAAGTCAGCACTTATGACAGAGGGCAATCTAACGGGTCTCGCAATGTGGAAGCCAGCCCCAGAGGACTTGGAGCTTGGATTTCCTTGGGATATGCCCTCGATATCGGACCGTTTCTCCCATATGACGGGAGTTAGTGATACAGGCACAGGGAAAGTGCGTATGCTCGATATCGAGAGAGAGGCCGACATAGCGATGACACTCTTTCCTGGGGCTGCTCCAAATAGCCGGGATTACCCTAGACATGCGATGGCTGTGGGTATTGGGCTTACAACCCCGAGAGTAAACCAAACCAATGACGACGCTCCAGGGAATTTTCCTGATGTCGTCAATCATGTCCAATGGGCTATGCCTAAGGAGCAAACTCCAGCTCAGCCTTTTACCTATCTATGGATTAGTGCACATTCGGGCCATTCGGCAGAGCAGTACTACCCTTACCACAATCCTAGAGCGCTCACAGCACATGATACCCCTAAAGAATATGTAGATTTTTTGAAGCAGAAGGATGTTCGCCATCAGCCGATGGTAGTGGTGCATCAGACCAATACTAACTTTAAGGACCAAGTAGGTCTGACGCCTCGGCTCTATGCTATGATTACTACGGACTTGATGATTACCGAGGTGGTCTACAACTACAAAGATGGCAAGAACTACTCCGTAGTCGAGCTGCAGAACCCCTCTAAGCTTCCCATAGATCTTCGAGATTATGCTTTGGCGAGCGTCGATGTAGGGAGCAATCGATTTAACGCTCCAACGTTCCTAAATCCTGACGGCTCCGTTACGAGCAATCTGGATGAAGCAGAGCTTTTCTACCTTGATGACCTTAGTATCAGTCATATGATCAACGGCTACGGAGCTAAGGATGGCCTAACCAGAGCGCATCATATGGGGCATGAAAATGAACAGATTGACGAGGACCTCTACAATAAAACTTTTACGGGTGATTATAAACATCCCTACCATGCTTTTGGGGTCGATGGCAAATACCGCCTTGAGGCTGGCCAAACGGTCCTGCTCGGTGCCCCTGATTTCATTGCGGGATCTAGTGGTGATGTGACGACTAAGTCTTGGTGGTCCGGGTTTTTCCCAGAGGCACAACAGAGAAAGTGGTACGCGGATGAGCATAGACTTCGTTACTTTGTAGGTTGTAATCATAAGGTGCTGCACAGTATTGGTCAAAAGAACTCGGAAGGAGTGCGCAATGGATTGGCTCTCATTAAGATTATTAATGGCAAAAAGAAAGTGATCGATGCAACGGCTCCCATCAGACCTTTTGTTGATGGTAACACTGCCTTTGCTGGAGCAGATGAGGGACGCTACAGACAAGAGATGTCCAAAACCAATAGCCTGGATTATTATGTCCTCAAGCGCAAGGATGGAGTAGTTTTCCCCTACGTAGCACCTTATCGTACCAGTAGGGCCACTGCCGATTGGTCGGATGACTGGGAGCTACTTACAGCCCCCAATAGTCATAAACTAGGGCATAGGTGGCTAGCCTCTATCGATGGCTCTGGACTCACAACAAAGCATGTGCTGCTGCATCGTTTTAGCTACTTTGTTCCCAAAAGAACTCCTATGGGAAATCCTGGGGCATATAAGAGCTCTCGCCCAATACACCGCTAAAGATAAATAGCTCGTCAGAGAGTGTTTAATACGTCTGGCGGAGATACGGACTATCAAGCGGAGGGCTGCCAATTGTTTTTAATTGGCAGCCCTCCGCTCCGTCTGGGATTGTATGCTCCAGGGTATCTCTCCGAGACGACTAAGGTAGCCCCAGACCTCTCTCTTACCTCTCGAGAGACGAGACATGTATACTATCTTTGTGTCGCTTCCCTGCTGTGAAACACTTAGAGAAGCGATAGCGTCTTCTAGACCTATGGCCTTTATCAACCAAAATAAAGCCTATTTATTATGAAAAAGATAGAATTTCTTGGCACGGAGTGCCTACACCGTTTGAGCTTCGCTCTGTTTGTTTTAGGGCTTGCCGCGAGTTGCCAACAGGAGCTACCCAGGTCTCCTGAGTTACAGTCGCCACCACATATACAGCCTTCGCCTACCCCGTCTATTCCTGAGCCAGACCCAAGTCCTACCCCTTCACCATCTCGAGAGGAGGCAGAGCGAGAGATAGTTGCCTACTTTGAGGCACAGCTGGATGCCGATGCTATCGCTCTCGCTCCAGGATTTCTCTATGCAGAAACTCTCAGAGAGGAAGATGTTACCAAGGAGCGTGCCTATGTGTGGAGCTTGTGGCAACGAGCCAATACCGAGAGGCTCGAGAGACATCAGTTTGCAAACATTACTTCCGATGAGAGGGAGGTTGTCTGGGACATTCCCCAGGGGGAGCGTATCAAAAGTAAACTCTTCGCTAAGGGGATGAGGCCCGAGGGAGGCTATCCTCTTTTCATCAATCTACACGGTGGCGGACAGCAAGACACCGAGGAGCCTTGGGGTAACATCATCAATACCATCGCTTGGGAGGGTGAGGTGCATAGAAGCCATCAGTACACCGATGCCCCGAGTATTTACTTTGTCCCTCGTATGGCGGATGACCGTATCGGCAGGTGGTATCTCCTCCCACAGCGCAATGCTTTTCGCCGTGCTATACAGCTCGGTTGGGTGAGTGGGCAAGTGGATCCCGAGCGCACCTATATCCTCGGAACTTCGGAGGGAGGCTACGGTAGCCACCGCCTCGCACTTTTTATGCCCGACTACTTCGCAGGAGCAGGCCCGATGGCAGCCGCTGAGCCACTCAAGGCCGCTGAAAATTTGCGCAATATCGCTTTTGGGCTACAAATGGGTCAGGAGGATAAGATGTTTCATAGAGCAGAGTATGCTCAGGCTTGGCAAGATAAGCTTGCAGCACTCCAAGGGTTAGAACCACGAGACTTCGTTCACCGTATACAGATCGAGGCAGGACGTGGGCATGGAGATATTAACTTCGCTGTGATGACCCCCTGGCTAGGTATGTACAAACGGCGTACCTATCCTGAGCGGGTCAGCTATCTCTACTACAATATGACGGCGGATTATGCTCAAGAGAGCTATGTTCAGGGCGTGTATTATCTCGATCTGCGTAGGCTGCATCACACGCCCAATGCATCGATGTTCTTTCATTTAGAGCGCAAGGGTAATGAGTTTCATCTAACTAGTGAGCTTCGTTCTGGAATTAAGGTATGGGGGCAGCTGGGTATTTATATTGATGAGATGGATTTATCTCGTCCTATTCGGGTACTACACAACGGTACAGAGGTTTTCAATGACCTGGTTGTACCAAGTAAAGGTGCCATGGTAGAGAGCCTTGCCCTTTGGGGAGACCCCAAGCGTATCTTTGCAGCCAAGATATCTGTCCCCATTCTCTAGGGGGATGTCTAAGGCTGGCTTTGAGGCTTAAACTAGTGTGTGAGGCTGTGTACATTGAGTTGTGAGAGATAGTGTGCCAAATATCTTGTAGCCACGAACCTTGCGCTAGATTACTTACATAGCATAAATACTCTTTGAGCTAGGAGGATGCTTATAACCTAAACTAGTATACTCTCTCGCAATATACCTACACCTCTCAATATCAAAGGGGCTGAGCCAAAATTATTTTGGCTCAGCCCCTTTGATATTGAGTCTGTTTGGCTCTACATACTGCTGATGACAGAGAGGAACTCTAGATTGGTTTGGGTCATTTCCATATAGCGCTTGACCATCTCCATAGCTTCGATTGGGTTCATTTCGGCAAGAACCTTGCGAACACCCCACATACGCCCTTGAACCATTTCTTCTAGCAGGAGATCATCGCGGCGAGTACTGCTAGCCACCAAATCGACAGCTGGATAGACTCGCTTGTTGGCCAATCTACGATCAAGTTGTAGTTCCATATTGCCTGTTCCCTTAAACTCCTCGAAGATGACATCATCCATCTTGGAGCCTGTCTCCTGCAGGGCTGTGGCGAGGATGGTTAGGCTTCCACCATTCTGGATGTTGCGGGCTGCACCAAAGAATCGTTTAGGTTTTTGGAGGGCATTGGCATCAACACCTCCTGAGAGGACTTTACCTGAGGCAGGCTGGACGGTGTTATAAGCCCTAGCAAGTCTGGTAATCGAGTCCAAAAGAATGACTACATCCTGCCCGCTCTCCACCATGCGCTTGGCTTTGTTGAGAACAATTTCAGCGATACGTACGTGCCTATCGGCAGGTTCATCGAAAGTCGAGGCTATGACTTCTGCATTGACGCTGTTAGCCATATCTGTTACTTCCTCGGGTCGCTCATCGATGAGTAGCACGATCATATAGACCTCAGGATGATTGGCAGCGATGGCGTTCGCAATGTTTTTCAGCAGTATCGTCTTACCCGTCTTGGGCTGTGCAACGATAAGCCCCCTCTGACCCTTGCCAATTGGAGAGAAGAGATCTACTACTCTCATGCCAACCTTGTCTATTACTTGTGGGGCGTTGGGTGACTCCAGCACAAACTTTTCATCAGGAAAGATAGGTGTCAAGTGATCGAAAGGAATACGATCGCGCATCACCTCGGGGCTGGATCCATTAACACGGTTTACGGTGACTAAAGGGAAGAACTTCTCTCCCTCGCGTGGTGGACGTACCATTCCTTGAACGAAGTCACCAGGACGGAGACTAAATTGCTTAATTTGATGGGGAGATACATAAACATCGTCGGGAGAGGGAAGATAGTTGTAGTCGGCAGAGCGCAAAAATCCGTAGCCATCCGTCATCACCTCCAGTACTCCTTGGGCCTGCAGTACACCACTGAAGTCAATCTCCACCTCATGCTCTGCTTTTGGTACTCCTCCTCCGCTACGCTCAGCCATCTGGCCTCTAGGTTTGCGTTCAGGTAGGGTAGTAGGGGGAGTAAAGGCTGGTAGCACACTGTCGAGAACAGAGTTGGCATTGCGGTGCTTAAAGACCATTCGAGACTTGTCGGCCTTACCCCCCTCTTTCTGAGAGATTGCTACCTCGGAGGTTTGAGGGTGTTCTACTACTCTGTCCGTGATGTCGGGGTGTACGGTTCTCAATTCGCCAGCTGATAGGCCTTGGGTCTTTTGTACCTCGGGCTGTTTGGGAAAGCTGAGCTTGGGCTGTACTTCAAAGGAAGTACTGTGCTGGCGCGCTTCCTCCCTTTTGAGTGAGTCAGCTACAAGCTCTACCGTCTCAATAGCCTTGGTACGTGCATCATCGACTTGTACCTTGGGTTTACGTCCTCGTCTCTTCGGCTGAGGAGCCTCCTCGGTTGGAGTAGAGATTGCCTCAACCAAAGGTGTAGGAGGTATAAGCTCTGGCTTGGGGGTAGATGCTTCTTTGCGAGGCCGACCACGCTTCCTTTTCTCTGGTATGGTGGGGGGCTCTTGAGCTTTTGTCTCTGCTTGAGCATCTATGATGGAGTAGATTAAGCTTTGCGCATCAACGCCTGAGGCATTTCCTATTCCCAGGCTATTGGCAAGTGCTCTCAGCTCTTCTTCGGAGAGCTTCTCCAACTTAGCAATGTTGTATTGTTGCATACACTAACACTAGTGATAAATATTAATCTTAATAGAATAGGCATACCCGAAATCCAATACCCTATTATAATCAGAGCAAGCAGAACGACTCGGAATAAGATAGGTGTTGAACCAATGAGATTTTGCCTAAAAATTAGGGGAATTATTTTGCTGCCCATAGTAAACCAAAGCCCAAGACAGCACCCAGAGGTGAGGCAAAGATAAACAAATGTTTAATAATTTCTCACCACAGATGCATATAATTCAAGATAATTTCATCAAAATCCAAGTCACCTGATCAAGTAACCCATGACGCTAGATGAGATGTGGGTAATGTGATTGATATATAGATATATATAGTTCTTCTTGATTGGCCTAAAAAATCTTCGGGAACTTTTGAAAAAAACTTCCCGAACTTTTTGGAAAAAGATCGGGAACTCCGAGAAAAAAGTTCGGGAAGTTTTTTTCAAAAGTTCCCGAAGATTTTTTGTCTTAATATGGGTATTCTCTAATACACAAGTATAGAGTGATTTATAGATTGTGGATGATATGGCACTTTTGGGCAAGAAAGGTTATGGAAGGTTCTATGCTTCTACCTAGGTTCTTCTAGCAGTAAACGGAGTACCGTCCAGGGGTAATTCCTTTGCGCCACACCCATATTTCTAGCCCCTTGAGGTCGAATTGAACATCGGCCTTTAGTTTTTTTCTTAGCTCTTTTAGAGATACTCTTATTTTAGGGTTGTAGGTATTGAGGACTAATATGTGAGCTTGGGGGCTGAGGTCCCTGCTTATGAGGGCTTGTGTTAGTAGCTCTAGAGCCTCAGCTTGAATATCTTCTACTACAATAAGCTCTGCCTTTCGTATTTCTAGGGGAAACATATCCTGATGTTCAGAGAATGTCTGACTGATTAACGCCAGGGGGCGCGCCTCAGTGATGTAATCTGCTACTAAGCTTGGGTTTGTTGTCAGAAGGTGTATGTAGGTGGCCTCGCAGTCCACAGCCAAGCGAAAGATGATTTCTAGATGCTTTCGGCTGATGATTGCTCGATGCTGAGTAGCTTCTCTGATAGCATCTCTTCGAGTTCTTTGCAAGACTTTGAGTTTGGCAAAAGCACCGTACGGATGCGGATTGCGCAGTACCTGCCGAATAATTCTAAAGGCAAAAGGGGAGTGAACACCATCTCCACGCCTATTGAGCAACATACACTTAGTACGTTTGATGTGTCGTCCTAGGCGGTAGGGTATTGAGTTGGTTTGTCTTTGTTTCATCGTCTGTTTGTACTGTGCTTTTGAGTTAGTCGCTTCTCTAGCCCGATGCGTATTTTGTGTGTGAACTGATAATTTTTCCATCCCCAGCGAGGAGCTAGTAGCATCTCGGGAGGACTTTGAGAAACGAAGCGTTCGATGACAATGTCGGGGCGTAGCCTCTCCAAAAAGTCTAGGCATAGCTCGATGTATTCCTCTTCTGTGAATAGGTGAAAGTCGGTCGGTCGGCTAAGGTACTCGCTAGCCATAATCGTTCCTTTGATGATTTGTAGTTGATGCACCTTGAGTGTGGTGATGGGTAGGGTCGATAGCCTATCGGCATGGCAGAGCATATCCTCTCTACTCTCTCCTGGCAATCCAAGGATGAGGTGTGCCCCAGTGAGGATACCTGCTGCATGAGTTCGCTCTATGGTTCGAACGCTCGTCTGCCAGTCATGTCCACGTTGTACACGTACTAGAGTACGATCGATGGTGCTCTCTACGCCATATTCTATGAGGACGAATGTGTGTTTGCTGAGCTCTGCCAGATAGCTGATGAGTTCGTCTGGCATGCAGTCTGGGCGCGTGCCGATGATTAACCCTACAACGCCTGGGTAGGCAAGAGCTTCTTCGTACTTGGTGATGCACTCCCCCACAGCAGCATATGTATTGGTGTATGACTGGAAGTATGCTATATACTGCATTTCGGGATATTTGTGGGCAAAAAAGGCAATACCTTCGCTTAACTGCTCGGTAATGCTCTTGCCTCTTATATGAAAAGCGGGGCTAAAGCTCTTGACATTGCAGTATGTACAGCCACCTCTACTCGTAGAACCATCCCTAGTGGGGCAAGTGAAGCCAGCCGAGAGAGTGATCTTCTGAATACGCTTGCCACCAAATCGTTCCCTGAGGAACTGTCCGAAGTCGATCCTATGGTTCATTTGTTTTCTTTTTTCTTGAGGAGCGTTCGTCCGATAGGATTGTATATCCATGCAGCAGATGCGTATCGCTGCTCCTGTATACGCAAGATATATTCAAGGTCTAGGTTCTCTTCATCAAGTTGTATTAGTTCACCATGTCTTTCCTTGAGAGTTTGGATGATGAGAGATCGAAAGCTTTCCATCCCCTCTATACGAGGTAAGTGAGGTTTTAGGTTGCAGACGGACGAGCGTACAGAGGCAACTCTAGAGCGTACCGATATGTTGGGATCAACCCGTAGTACGCGCTCTAGCTCATTAAGGTCTGCATCGAAGAGAATGCAAAGGTGATAGAGCATACGCCCCGAGCGTGTTGCCTCCGCCGAACCAGCTACCTTGAAGCCATTTATTCGAAGGTCGCCTCGAGGCGATACCTCGAGCTCTACACCCTCGGACTTTATTGCTTGAAGAATGGGTAGAGGGAAGCTCCTGAGGTCAAACCCTCGGCCTGAGAGTTCGTTTTTGATGCTACTAAAATTGAGGTTGCCATGGTCATGATAGACTGTTCCTCCTCCCGAGATGCGTCTGAGGGTTGGGATGCCATGCTTGGAGAGATACAGCATATCGGTCTCCGCTTCGGCTGCCTGGTAGCGCCCCATGAAGACGGAGGGCCGATTGTTCCAAAGAAAATAAATCTGATCCAAGTCTCGGCGTTGGGTGTAGAGGTAGTCTTCTAGGGCGATATTGAAAAATGGATCGTCCGTTTTGCTTATATAGTAGTATGCTTTTGAGTTTGTCGTCATGGGTGCAAACTTACTCAAAAAGACATTGTCTCTTTTGAGTATCTAGCCTTGCTTTAGGGCAGTTGCATTAAAATCTTGTTGCCCTCCTATCGACTTGCTTGCTATCGTCTGTTGTCCTACCAGATCCTTCTAGTTGCTAACTGTGATGGTTCTTCATGAATAAAGGCTGCTTTGGTATAAACTTAGCACTTACTACTTTCAACAAAGTCTTGATTTCTAGAGGAAACAAAGACTTTGGGATATTTCCAGTTTTCAGCGAAGAGGGCTCAAAAGAAAAATGATGGGACTAAGGCTTAACTAGATTAGGCCACAGTCCCATTGTTAGAGTTTCCTCGAGAGGAGACGCTTAAAGTTTTACGGAGATTTTGTTCCTTTTATTATGTGCTTTGTCTTATGTCTACTTGTAGCGTAGCCACTGCCACATCTCTTTTAGGCTTGGTTTCTTACCGTACATAAGGATGCCTACACGATAGATCTTTCCTCCGAGAAGGGTGAGCCCTACAAATGAGAGGTACAGGATGAAGAGGCTTAGAAGCTCCTGCCAGATAGGTACGCCATAGGGTAGGCGTGCCATCATCACGATAGGAGAGGTAAAGGGGATGAACGATGCCCAAAGGGCAAGGCTACCCTCAGGATTGTTCATGCATGCTAAACCTATGTAGGAGGAGAGTATCATCAAGATGGTCACCGGCATTACCACTTGGTTACTGTCCTCTTCGTTAGATACAGCCGAACCAAAGGCAGCAAGAAGAGCGGCATAGAGTAGGTAGCCTCCGATGAAGAATGCGATAAATAGGAGCGCTAGTTCTATGAAATTGATGCTCTCCAGAGAGGAAAAGAGGTTGGCAACCCATTCCATATCGCTCGGAGACATACGTCCCGTGGTTTGCATCTGAGCGACCGCCTCTTCCGAGTAGAGGTCATCGAAGAAAAAGAGCTGTGCTCCAAACATGATGGCAGAGCCGAGGATGATCCAAAAGAATATCTGTGTTAGCCCCACTAACCCGATGCCAATGATCTTGCCCATCATAAGTTCAAAAGGACGCACGCATGAGACCATCACCTCCATGATGCGACTTTTCTTCTCTTCCATAACACCTTGCAAGACCATCATGCCGTAGATCATGATGAACATGTAGATGACAAAGTTGAGTACCATACCGATACCATTAGCGATGTTGCTCGATGAGGCAGTCTCCGCCCCAGTCTCGCTCCATTTATAGGTTGCAACTGAGATATTGACCTTACTTGAGCGTATGATCTCTCTCAATGTAGGGATGTTGTAGGAGTCGATTTTTTGCTCTGAGAGGTGCGTAGATAGTTGTCTATTGATGTACTCCTCTACCGCTGAGGGTAGGGTTTTGAAGGAAAATAGACTAATAGCGTTGGGATCTTCCAAGAGATCTTGTCGTATTTCCAAAACAGCCGTTATCTCTTGCTCCTTCCCTGCTCCTCGATAGTGAGAGAGTGGAGCATCGGATGGGACGAAAGTGTACTGCTCACTGTCTTCGAATAGCTTCGTGTATTGTCCTGTACGGTCTATGACAGCGATGACCTCCCTGCTATTTCCCTGCATCGTCATTAGTAGGGTCGGGACAATAACAGTTAGAGCCATTAAGAATGGCATTAGTAGGGTGAGGATAAGGAAGCTCTTCTTTAGCACTCGTGTGGTGTATTCTCGTCGGATGACGAGCCATATCTTATTTAGACTAGCCATGATGCTGGATGGTTTGGATGAATATCTCGTGCATACTGGGGATCTCTTGCTCCGAGGTGATGAGGTCAAGGTCTCTGGGGAGTGATGCGATGAGATTTAGATTGGTCATCTCCTTGCTGCGACATAGGCGATAGGTATAGCCACTATTAGTTTGCTTACCTCTCTCTACAAGTGGTAGGGTAGCGCATTCGCTTTCACTGAGAGGTCGGTTGAGGGTAAGGCGTACGTAGGGGGTGGCATGTTGTTGGCGGATGTTAGCTACAGAGCCGCTGAGGACGACCTTGGAGCGGTTGATGAGAGCGATATCATCGCAAACCTCCTCGACACTCTGCATATTGTGTGTGGAGAAGATGATAGTCTTACCTTGGTCACGCAGGGTTAGGATCTCACGCTTGAGTAGATCCGCATTTACAGGGTCGAAGCCGCTAAACGGTTCGTCAAAGATGAGCAACTCAGGCTCGTGTAGCACGGTACAGACGAATTGGATTTTTTGCTGCATTCCCTTGGAGAGTTCCTCTACACGTTTGTTCCACCAAGGCATAATATCTAGTCTGTCGAACCATTTCTCAAGCCGCTGCTTTGCTTCCTTGCGACTCAGACCATGTAGCTCTGCTAGGTAAAGGGCGTGATCTCCTACCTTCATCTTGCGGTATAAGCCTCGCTCCTCGGGTAGATAACCGATACGTTGTACATCGCTTGACTTGAGTGGACGGCCATCGAAGAGGATCTGACCAGAATCTGGGGCAGTAATGCGGTTGATGATACGTATGAGAGAGGTCTTGCCAGCACCATTAGGGCCAAGCAACCCAAAGACCTTGCCTCGCTTGATGCTGAGACATACATTGTCTAGTGCCGTATGAGCGGCATAGCGTTTGTATACATTTCGTGCCTCTATGAACGCCATATTATGTGAATTGTGTTGATTTTGTGTATGTTAAATGTTTTTAATCGTTTCGTAAAGAGGGATATATCTTAGCACTTCGTAGGCCATTGTCTCGTAGTCTATATGATAGACTTGATGCTCCAGGCCGTTACTGATGACAATATACCTAGCATGTGTGGCGTAATTGTAACGTAGAGCTTGCTCTAGGACTTTGGGTGAGAGAGGGATGTGTGGAGCTTTATACTCTAAGATCATCGCCATGCGTCCATGATTTCTACCCTCCTGTTTGCGATTGTAGACTACGCTGTCTATACGTTTATCCACGGTGTCGAGTTTCAGCGATACCTCGTTCATCATCAGTTGGATTGGATATCCGAGGTCTCGAATCAAGTGCGCTGTGAAGTGCTGTCGTACCCACTCCTCAGGTGTGAGTGATAACCATAACTGTCTGAGATCGTCGTAGACGAGAGGTGCCTCATTGAGGAAGGTGATTTTGAGTTTGTAGGAGGTGGGGCTATTGGTTTTAGGGGGATGAGAGTTTAAGAGTTTGCGTTGGATGCTGGAGTTACCTTCTTCCTCGCAATAGTTTGTCCCAAGGATGTCCCGAAGAGGTATGGGACAAATCTCACAGGCTGGGAGGTTGAGGCGAGGATAGTTGGCTTTTCTCATATTATCTTTGTCTCATGATGTTGCTAACGAAGGTACTAATTTATTCAATAATATGGCGGTGACATACGATGATGTAGTAGGCTCTGTTAAGCGTGGGATGCTGCGACGTGTATACCTGCTCATGGGAGACGAGCCGCTCTTTATTGATAAACTGGTAGACCTTTTCGTTATGAATGTTGTCCCAGTAGAAGAGCAGTCTCTGAATCAAATAGTGCTCTATGGTCTGGATGTGGATGCTAAGACTATAGTTACTGAGGCTATGCGCTTCCCGATGATGGGCAAGCGTCTCTTAGTACTTGTGCGAGAGGCACATCTCGTTAAAGATCTCGATAAGATAGAGCCCTACCTCTCAAGCCTCCCTGAGAGTACGGTATTGGTGCTATGTTACAAAAGGAAAGTGGATAAGCGTAAAGCTCTCTACAAAACTGTCGAGGTCGTGGGGATGGTTTATGAGAGCCAGCGTATCTATGATAGTAAGGTGCCGGACTTTATTGTTAAGTCTTTCTCTGCCGAGAAACTTAGTATCGACCTTCGTACTGCCTACCTTATGGCAGAGTATACGGGCAATGACCTGGAAAAGATACTTTTGGAGATAAAGAAGATGGCCATTGCCTTAGGGGATAGTACTCGAGTGGTAACAGCCGAGGCGATAGAGAAGTATATAGGTATCAGTAAGGAATACAATAACTTTGAACTGCTACGGGCATTGATTGAGCGTGATGCTACTCGAGCTCAGCGTATAGCCCATTATTTTGCTGCTAACGAAAAGGCCTATCCTATACAAATGACTTTATCGCTTCTTTATAACTATTTTTCTTCTCTCATGGCAGTCTATTATTTGTCAGGGAGCGATGAGCGTGCACTTGCCGAGACGCTTAAGGTTAGCACTTATCAGATCAAAGACTACGTTCTTGGAGCAAAAAATTATTCTTCAGCAGCTACCTACAGTATTATTCGGCAGATACGCCTTGCTGATGCTGCTTCCAAAGGTGTAGACTCTTCTGTCTCGGATGGAGAAATTTTGAGAGAGCTATTGAATTTCATCCTTATCAGCCGTTAGATCTAGAAAAAGATGGTGTACGTATTTTGCCCCCTTTTTATTGAGATGAGTGAAAGATAGCTATCAGAAGTGAGCGATAGGAAAATAGAGTAGAAGATACTCCGTTTCTTCTGAGATAGTAACCCTTTTGGAGCATGGAGAGTAGAGAAAACATCTCTATCCATTTTGCTTTGTTGGGAGTATCAAAACTCTCCTATAACAGGAAGGGAGCTGTAAGATGGAGGTATTCGTTCGTATAGCTACCATCATTTTTTCGCAGAGTTAGGGTACTTCGGTTTGTCGGGTGATATGATTCTGAGGTGAGGAGTGGTTTCCAGCCTGAGAGGAGCCTGAGAGGTCTTCCAGGCAAGGAGTAGACAATAACGTATCGAGAGAGCCTCAGGAGAGCCTCTGTGGCATAGAGCCGTAGGTCTTGCTCTCGGTTTAGTGGCGTTATGAGCAGAAATTCTCCCTCAGGCTCAAGTAGCTGAGATGCTTTGTGCATTAGTCGCGTGAGTGTTAGGCCTCTTTTCTGTTCTCGTCTTGCTTGTTCACGCTCATAGTTCAGGCAACTCACCCCCTCGGCCTCGAAGTAAGGTGGATTACTTACTATGAGGTCGAACCGTTCCTCTGGTGTATAGACGAGGACATCTCCTAGAATAAGCTCCGTACATCCGTTCCATGGGGAGTTTTTCTGGTTGAACACAGCATCTATCTTAAGGCTCTCTGCTATGTCAATGCCTATCCCCCAAGCAGGAGAGAGCTCCTGCATCAGCATAAATAAGATGATTCCAGTTCCAGTGCCAATATCCAGTATTCGGCTAGGAGATAAGGGTAGAGAAGCCGCCCAGCTGCCCAGAACTATGGCGTCTGTACCGACTTTCATGGCCGTATTACCCTGCTTCAGGCTAAATTGCTTTAGTCTGAAATCAAATAATGACAAAGACATGAGTTGGGGAATAGACTCTCGCTTTCGATAAGGCGACGTACTCGTTCTGGTTGCCTGATGCGCCATTCGCTAGGCAGAAGGCTATTGCATCTATTGCTGAGGTGTTTGACAAAACCAAGAGGGATACTCTTGTGAGTAAGTAGTTTGATACCTTGAGTGAGGTTATTGGGTAAGATTATAGGCTCTTTGGCTAAGAAAGTTATTGCTTCAGGATAACTGAGTTCTATACGTTCGAAAGCATTCTGAGAGAGAATTTGACTGTAAGCTAATGCTGGATGAGGAGTGGGGCTCTTGCCTTTTGTCGTTGCTATAGGTACTCCGTAGGACAGGGTGCGTATCTTGTGGCGTGTGAGTTGCTCAAGCATTGGAATAAACTCAGAGGGATAAGTATAGATAGTTTCTCGGTCTGCGAACCACTGCCATTTCTTGCTTTGGGGTTGTAACCAACTTTCGAGCTCTCTTATTGGGAGTGAGAGGCTACTCTTGCTCTGTTTATTAGTAGAACGGATGTTTCGGGATGAAGGCCTCCTCTCTCCACTTTTGCGTATAACAGCCATGAATAGTCCTTCGCCACGAGTGCGGTGAGGCATCATTCGGTAACAAGGATAGGGACTGAGGGGCGATTGTAGTACCCCTTCTATATTGATGTCAAGATCTATAGCTTTACCTTCCAGTTCTTCGGTTATATATTGCACGATGTCTTCATTTTCTTCTCGATTGAAGGTACAGGTACTGTAGACGAGTAGTCCTCCAGGAGTTAGGCTCGGCCATACGCTGGCCAGGATACTTCGCTGGCGTGTGGCACACTCTATTGGACTATTCGTATTCCATTCTTTGCGTGTTTCGAGATCCTTACGAAACATCCCTTCGCCAGAG
Organism: Porphyromonadaceae bacterium; assembly: GCA_030528555.1. Lineage (GTDB taxonomy): Bacteria > Bacteroidota > Bacteroidia > Bacteroidales > Porphyromonadaceae > Porphyromonas. The sequence goes on from JAUMYQ010000005.1 coordinate 73,092, forward strand.
CAGGGGGCATCTACAAGTATTAGATCAAATGCATCTTTTAATTTCCCCCATTTATCAGGGTAGGCAGAGGTAATGATACTCATAGGGTCGCCCCACTTCTGCAGATTCTCCATAAGGATATTGGCCCTATGCCCAATGACTTCATTAGAGATTAGTAGGCTACCCTCGGAGAGCATATCTAACAAGAGGGTGCTTTTGCCTCCTGGTGCGGCACAGAGATCCAGAGCAGTGATAGGCTCCTCGCTGGGTAGAAGCTTTTGTATTTGATAAAGGAGCATTGATGAAGCTTCCTGTACATAGTAGTAGCCTGAGTGAAAGAGAGGATCACCAGTGAAGTTGGGCCGTTTGGGTAGATAGTAGCCCCAGGTACACCAAGGGACGCTCTGAAGATCTAGCTCCTTGTCATTCAGAAAGAAGTGTTTGCTTGGATTCAAGCGAATAGATACGGGCGACTCTGTGTTAAGGGCAGCTATTAATCTAGTTGCTTCATTGGAGCCAAGGAGCTCTGTCATATTGGAGACAAAGCTCGAGTGAAGAGGGTATAGAGACATGGCAAGGGAAAGGCTACAAAGGGAGTTATTTCTTCTTTTGGGTATGTTCACTCATCTTTTTGTCGATAAGGTTGATGTATTCCTCATCATGCAGGATGTAGCGCATGTAGAACGAATAGATAGACATCGTCAGGGGCAGGGCTATGAGCATACCGAAAAAGCCCAGTAGATAACCCCAAACAGCTAAGGCTAGAAGGATAAGAGAGGGACGCATTCCCATATTTTGTCCCATGATTCGAGGAACGAGCAGCGTATCCTGGACTACTTGTATGACCATCAGAACTCCGTAAGTAAGTAAGAGACATAGGAAGATACTTTGCCCTGTTTGTGCTGCCATTAGTACAGCCATTAGTCCTAGGGGGAGTATCCCAAGGGCTTGCATGTAAGGGATGAGGTTGAGTAGTCCGATGAAGATAGCCATAGCTGTAGCCATTGGCAATCCAATGATGTTGAAGCCAATACCTAAAAGAACCGATACGCTTAGGGCAATGAGTGCTTGTCCTCGGAAATAATTGTTCATGTAGAAATCTATCTCCTGTAGCATAGATCTTGTGGGACTTTGTAGAGAGTTAGGCATCATACGGATAAGCCCCCTTACTAGCCCTTCGAAGTCTAGCATGATGAAGATGAAATAGACGATGCCCATGGCAAAGATTACTCCCCAAGAGAAGACGGATAGGGTACTACTGATGATATTGTTTATCTGCCCCCAAATAGTTTTCATGCCGTCTGTTATACTCTCTATCGACAGGTGTGAGCTGATATCTTGTAGATCAATATTGCGTTGTAATGTTTGTAGATATCTTTCTGGGACAATTAAGTTAATGATGCTCTGTCCTTGACTGTATTGGGACAGAGCCTGAAGAGTTTTCTGTACCTCCTCATTGATTGAGGGGATGAGATACAAAAAAGCGAGAGTGATGCTCGAAGCTAATAGGATGAATACCAAGAGGACTGCGAGACTTCGACTACGTAGGCGCATCGTATACTGAAAGAAACGTACAAGAGGCATCATGACATAGGCGAAGATTCCAGCAAGTAGGAATGGTAACAGGACTTCCCATATCATTGAGATGGAGAAGACTATGGACCCTATGATGGTAATGACAAACAGTATGCGCATACTCCTGTCTAGGGTGAAAGGTTTGCGTACAAATTGATCCATGATCAGAGGCTTTGTTTGTTGAAGTTTTTGTTTAGTGGAGCATACGCAGGATGTGGCTTACCTGCCATGAATAGGCTATAAGCGACAATAGGAATAGCCACAAGCTTACTAGCCACAGGCGAAGTGTAGGGGCGAAGAGTTCTTTGGAGGGAACATGTCCAAGTGGTGATAGTAGGGAGCGTAGTCGGTTATGGAGTAAGCTTACTCCATAACCGACTATCGAGCCAACGGCAATGCCAACCACGACATCGGAGATGAAGTGAACGCCAAGGTATAGACGGCTGTAAACAACCAGAGCAACGATGAGGCTGGTCGTCAGGGTATGGGCGCGATTATCTATAAGCCTGGAGAGAACGATCGCGCAGGCAGTGAAGTTGGAGGCATGTCCTGAGAAGAACCCAAAAGTTCCACCTTTGTAGTTGTAGACAACATGGAGTGTTTGAGCAAGCCCCTCGAAGTGTGTAGGACGAGGTCTAGCGAAGAACGGTTTGGAAAAGCTTGAGCTCAGCCCATCACACAGAGCGATACACAGCCCAATGGCAAGAAGGAATAGGATACCTTCTTGCCAAGGCTTCTTGTAGAATAGTATATGGAGTAGTACCGCGATCAAGGCTATCCAAGCACCAGGATTGGATAGCATATACATGAAAGCATCAGCTACTGGGCTGTGCATGGCATTGATACCCTTAAGAAGAGTAGTCTCACCAGGAATTAGCGGGGGATGGAGCATTTGTATTGTCTAAGGGGTTGAAAGCATTAAGGGAAGGAGTACGTCAGATTTACGTACCCAAGCTTGTCGGCCATCTCTGAGCTTAACTTCAAGCCAACTCCCTTTCTCGGTAATCAATGGTAGAGCTGTGAGGGCTGGCAGCGTGGCTATGATCTTAGATTCAGATTCTGATGCAGCGAACATAGAGGTTACATCTCGTAAGGTTAGGCTATGTTCTAAGGTATTACGATAGTGACGTTGATGTAGTATGGCAGCGTTGGCTAGGAGGGAGAAGAAAAGTAGTATGGCTGCTGAATAGAAGCTATATCGCCTATGCTTGGGATGCTTGGAAAGGAGGAAGAAAGTGAAGCAAGAGAGAGAAAGTGTGAAAATTAAAAGAGCTACTGTCGCCCACATGCCTATAGAAAGGATATAGAAAAGTGGGTCGAAGAACTTAGCAAGAAGAGTTCGCCCATCACCTGGAGTATTGGATGCTTGTTTGTAGATTAAGCTGAGGTTATCTCGAGCCTCTGTGTGTGTTGGTTCTAGATAGAGCGCCATTTCATAGTGTTTAATAGCCTCAGCTCTTTGTCCCATAAGCATGTGGGCTACTCCAAGATTGTAATACATCGTAGAGGTCGGTGCAGAGCTTTTGTATATCTCATCTTGATATATGTGAGCAAGCGAAGAGTAGTCTTTACTCTTCAGAGCTGTACTAGGATTTGAAACTGTGGCTAGTAGGCATCCATTGCTCATCATAAGTATATAGCACCAAATGAAGATAATTCTTATTTCACTGCTCATAGTAGATGCGAGAGATTATTGGATATTGTTTTCAATGTATGCAATAATGTTAGCAGCTCGGTTATAGAGTGCCAGAGAGTTTTGTTCATTGGTTCCAGGGGCAAAGCGAGCGAATTCTATGGCATCCATCGTTTGCGTCCATTCTATTATTTGTGCTTGTGCTATACCTCGTTGGGCTAGCTGCTCAGCCACGATCGTTCTGTTTAGTTCTCCGCTTGGGAGCATAAGTTTGTTACCTATATATTCCCACATTGCCCTTAGTGCTTCTTCATAGAAAGCATCGTTTTGTCCTTCTCTACTGTATTTGTGAGCCAATCTTAGGCGTTTTCTTGCTACTAGGTTTGCTCGGCTCGCCTCATAGGTCCAAATATCAGCTTTACGTTTTTGCTGCTTTTTTATCCATACAATGATAAGGAGCATGAAGAAGACGAGTAGGGTATAGCAGGTGGGATAGAACCAACTGTTGACGAAGCTTAGACCATGAGGTTCGGACGTCCCTCTACGATAGCTCAATAGATGGGGTGAAGTAGGAGGTTGATGATGACCTGTCGAAACGATTTGAGATACTTCTTCCATAACCTTGCCAGGGAGAACGTCTATCTGTTGAGGGTTGGTTTGTAACTTTTTGTATTGTCCAAGTTGAGGATCAAAATAAGAGAGGCTTAGGGTTGGGAGAGTATAGGGACCTATTTCTCGGGGGATGATACTATACTCAATCGTGCGTGTACTCATGATCGCTTGTCCCTGTGGATTCTCCTCGATTTGATCGGTTGGAGGGTATATCTCAAGACCGCTCGGAAAGTTAATTTCTGGGAGCTTAGCCATTTTGAGATTACCATTGCCTTCGAGTGTATATTTAAGGCTAAAGGCTTCATTCGTCTTGGGTGTTTGGGTACTGATATTGCTTTGTACGCTGAATCGACCCACAGCTCCCGAGAAGTCATCGGGTTGGTTGCTCTTGGGTAGAGGCTTTACCTCGATACTGATGGGTTGTGTGGCAAGCGTACGGTCTATCAGTTGTCCAAGAAATGGATTGTCGTCTGCCTCTAGAGGGATTTGTATCGTCACTTTGTTGGATGGAATTACTAGCCTACCAGATTTTTGTGGATAGATTAGCTCTTTGTATATCTCTACCGTGTTGTAGAGATGTCCCTTGTACTCTTCGCGCACGATTTGTGTTACTCCGTCTGCTTTGAGATTCTGGCTAATGAAGTCATCATACGCAGGTTCTCTCGTCTCCACGAGACTGAAGTTACTCTGGGCATATAATTTATATGTGATGGGCAAAGCCTCTTGCTCATAGACGCTTCTCTTACCAACGATAGCTAAGTAGTGATACTGCTTTCTGGGATTAAGACCTTGTCTTACATCTAATTGTCTTGTTGTTTCTGGAAAGGCTTGTATAGATTTTGTTGGAGCCAGGAGTGTACGTCCATCATTTAGTTCTAGTCTAAGACCGCTGATCTTGAAGTTCCCACGATCAGTCGCTAGAAACGTATAGGTATAGTTCAGTGAGGAGGACGAGGTTATCCGCCCATTGACGTAGTTTATTTCGCTGTTTCGGCTCGTTGCTGGCCCATAAAGCAACTCCAACCCATCGTGGCTTGGTTGTTCGGATATATTTACTTTACTATTGCCCAGCCCTGTGATTGTATAGCTGATGGTGAATGGACGACCGACCTCTACGTCTTTTGGGGCATTTACCTCTATCTTTTGCGCATCTAGCCTGAGCAATGTCAGCAGCAGAGCGCATAGGTAATATAGGGATATTCTTATCATTATGCTACTTACCACTTTCGTCTGGTCTGATTGTTTCGCTCTGCTTCTTGATCTCTTAGTAGCTGTTCCACTTTTTTTCTTGTCCTTTCATCGTTTTGCTTGAAGGCGTTGAGGATTTGCTCGGCTTGTTGTGGAGTTAATTCACCGTTCTGCTGATGATGCTGTGCAGAAGTTTGTTCATCCTTTGATAGCTGTTGTGGACTATTGGGTTTGTTTTCTTCGTTGCTTTGAGGTGCTGGAGACTGCTGCTCATTCTTGTCATTTTTCTGTTCATCTGTCTGTGTGCTGTCTTGCTCTTGTTGTTCTTTGAGCTTTTGGGCCAGTACAAGATTATAGCGAGTATCGTTATCAGAAGGCTTCTGAATGAGAGCCTTTTGATAGTAATTGATTGCTATGTCGTATTGCTTACTACGCATGGCAATGTTCCCCATGTTGTGCAATACTGCCGAGATTTGCTCCGAGTTTAGAAGTTCTTCGTTTGTGAGTATTTGCTCATAGTGATGTGTCGCCTCCTTGTCTTTACTCTGTTTATAGAGACTACAGGCTAGGCCGTAGATCCCATGAATGGAGGTGCTGTCAGACTTCAGAGCTTTAGCAAAGGTGTTGTAGGCTTTGTCATACTTCTTCGCGTTGTAGTATTGCGCCGCACTATGTAGTTTTTGCTTGGTCCTGGCTTCTTGGGCGAAGGTGTTTAGTCCACAACAAAGCAGTCCCAGAGGGAGCAGCATTTTCTTGCAGTATCGTTGTACCAAGATGTCAATATTATTCTGTTTCGCTTTTGCCATCGAATAGTGTTTTGCTGAATAGTTTGTTTCTTCGTTCACTCACTATTAGCTCCCAAATTAGTAGGAGTAGGGTGCTCCAGGCTAGTAATTCATAGTATTCGGTAAAGCTATTTGGGTTATATAGTCCCGTATTTGCTTTAGGCAAGAGAGCAATCTGATCTTCAAGAGAGCTTACAATGGTGTTATGATTGTTCGAAGCGATAAAAACTCCCCCACCCGCCTGGGCAATGTCTCGGCACATACTTGGTGCGAAGTGGGTTGTTATCACTTTGCCTTGTTCATCTTTGAGGTAGTTGCTGAGATCGATTGGGATGGGGCCACCCTCTTTCGTCCCTATACCCACCACTTGTACCTTGATACCAGCCTTTCTTGCCTCTGTTGCACTAACAATAGCATTACCCTCATGGTCCTCACCATCTGTCAGGATAACGATGCTTTTGCCTATTTCTTTATTTGAAGAGAAGGCTGTACGTGCTAGGCTGATGGCCTCTCCTATGGCAGTACCTTGTGCCGAGAGCATATTGACGTTGATGTCGGCAACGAACTCCTGAGCAGTCTTCAGGTCTGTTGTCATTGGTAGATGTATGTAGGCTTTGGCTGCGAATATAACGATGCCTACCTTGTCGTACTTCATCCGTCTAAGCAGAGCTTGTAGCGCATGTTTGGTAAATTCTAGTCTAGAGGGTGCAAGATCTGGGCACAGCATAGAGTTGGAGACATCGATGCATAGCATTACTTCTGTCCCTAGCCTGTCCTCTTCAGAGCTTGTGCCGTTGGGTATCTGAGGACGAGCAAGTCCCACGATAATCAAGAGGGTAGCGAGCGAGATGAGCAGATCTTTGATCAAACGTTTGACGCCAACTCGCTCAGGCATCAGCTTATGGGCTTGCCTGCCAGCGTAGCTTCTGAGCTTGCGTCGCCGACTATAGTAGCTCCATAAGCTCAGTCCGATGAGGGGGATAAGGGTGAGTAACAAGTAGAAGTACTCTGGTGAGCGAAAAATCAATCTCATCTTATGGGCTAGTTCGTAGATAAGTATTGCGTAGCACGAAAGCAAATAGTAGCGAGATGAACGCAAGCAATAGAGGGGCTTGGTACTGCTCTTGAGTTATGTGATAGTTGCGAGTCTTGAGCTTTGTTTTCTCTAGATTGTCAATCTCTTTATAGATCCCTTTGAGGTTCTCTAGGTCTGTGGCTCGAAAGTACTCCCCCCCCGTGTCGTTAGCTACTTGCTTGAGGATAGCTTCGTCTAGCTCTACTGGTACGGGACGAATTACAGTGCCACCAAAGGCGGAGGTAATGGGATAAGGGGCCATGCCTGCATCTGTTCCCATGCCTATGGTATGTATTGTGATGCCTAGAGTTCTAGCTAGCTGTCCTGCTATTTGAGGCGATATGTCGCCAGCGTTATTCACTCCATCGGTCAGGAGGATGACAACTTTGCTTTGTGCTTGGCTATTGCGGAGGCGGTTAAGTGCTGTTGCTAGTCCCAGTCCGATGGCCGTTTTGTCCTGGATGATACCTGGCTCGATGTCCTCTAAGCGATTCAGTAGAATAGCATGGTCGGAGGTTAGTGGACAGGCTGTGAAGCTTTCGCCAGCAAATGCAACAAGCCCAATGTTATCATTAGGGCGCATACTGACAAACTCCTTGGCTACAATCTTCGCTCCCTCAATACGATTGGGTTTGAAGTCCATAGCGAGCATACTCGTAGAGATATCCATTGTGAGCATGATGTCGATACCTTCGACATCGCTCTTGGACCAACTATTTGTACTTTGAGGACGAGCCAAAGCAACAATGACGCAGGCTATGGATGTTAACCGAAGTAAAAAGGGTAGATGCCGCAGGCGCACTCGCCAGCTGCGAGCAGCTATGCCTCTATTGATAGATAAGGGTATGTTCATCGCACCATGCTCTTTCTTCCCTCGATAGGCATACCAAGCGATTAGGAGGGGGATGAGACAGAGGAGCCAAAGTGTTTGAGGATTAAGCCAGGTCATACTCTATGCTTTTTTGTCTAGGGCGGTTTGGCGAGACTCAATACAGAGCTCTATACTTTGGGCTATTTTTCTTGTGATATGTATAGAGGCTTTAGCCGTTGCCTCGGACGGCATTTCTTTGGCGAACTTGCTCATATCCGCTGCACTCAGTAGTTGATCTATACTCTGTTTCGTCTCTACGGGTACATCACTCAGGAGAAGGAAGTCCCTAATCTCGGTAGAGGTCATCTCCTGCCATGCCCAGCCTTCTGTCTGATGTAAATAGGTCTTGAGGGTATCGATGAGTGTGCTATACAGTTCTTTGTAGTCTTCTTGTCTCTCATATGATCTACTCTCGAGCATTCGTAGCTGCTCCTCCAGTTGCTCTCGTGGAGTTTTCGATACTGAGGGAGCAATCGAAGACAGGGCTGGGAGCTTGGGATGGCTGTCTTTGTACTTCTTGTACCTGTAGATACCGTATGCAGAGAGTATTAGAGCCATGATGAACCAGAGGATAGGGGAGGAGAGTACGAGCCACAGAACATCTTTCCAGGTATAGCTCACGACCCAAAGGGATTTGATATCCTTAATCTTATCGGGATGTTCAAGGTCTACTTGAGGTTGAATAACGGAGAGGGCAAGAGGAGCTGTTATAGCCGTGTCTGAGCCTAGCACGGCCATGATTGGAGGTATGCTGATGAGCGTGGAGTCGAACGAAGTGATTAGTATCTTGGCTCTTATCTCTTTATTCATTCCTCCGAGGTCGATTGTGTCCGTTGCTCCGAAACTGAGTACAACGAAGCGTGACAACTCGTCTGCTCGCTCTACCAAATGGTATTTGGTTTGGAGTAGGTTACTGGTGCGGATTGTAACATCTATGACGGCTTGCTCTCCAGTTAGCATCTCAGCCCTGTCTAGTGCAGCTTGGATGGAGAGGTTTTGTGCCACTATCCCTTGTGAGAGTAGTAGGCAGGAAAGCAGTGTGGTGTATCTGATTAAGCGTGGCATTATATTCTCTTTCTAAAGAGTCTGATAAGTTCAGGTACGAAGTCTGCTCCAGTGGATAGGTTTGCTAGCTGTACCCCTGCCCTGAGGCAGTAGTCTTGGCACTGAGCGCTCTGCTCCTCGTAGGTCTGAGCGTAGTGGAGGCGTAGTCGCCTGTGGCAGGCATCTACCCAGGTACTTGTGCCAGTCTCTGCATCGTATAGCTGCATCAGTCCCAAAAGGGGCAGGTTGCTTTCTTGGGGGTCACTTACCCGTAGGGCAACGAGGTCGTGCTTACGTGCTGCCAAGCTCAACGAGGTTTGGTAGTCCTCTCTAGAGTGCAAAAAGTCTGATATGACGAACGCTGTACAACGCTTCTTGATGATACGCATCAGATAGTTGAGTGGTACGTTGAGGTTGGTGTCTCGCCCTCGTGGTGTGAAGGTAAGTAGCTCACGTACGATATAGAGGATGTGCTTGCGTCCCGAGCGTGGAGGTACGAATAGCTCTATGCTATCGGTGAAGAAGATAGCACCGATCTTATCGTTGTTCTGTATGGCGGAGAAGGCTAGTGTAGCAGTTAGCTCGACAACGAGCTCCAGCTTGCTCTTCCTTTGGGTGCCCCAGTCGATACTGCCAGAGAGATCAATAAGAAGCATGACGGAGAGCTCTCGTTCCTCATGGAATACTTTGACGAATGGATGTGCATATCGGGCCGTTACGTTCCAGTCTATGTCACGCACATCATCGCCTATTTGGTAGCCTCTAACCTCGCTGAAGGCCATACCTCGCCCTCGAAAGGCCGAGTGATACTGCCCAGCAAAAACTTGTTCGGACAGCCCTTTGGCTTTGATCTCGATCTTGCGAACTCTCTTGAGTAGGTCGCTGTGGTCTAGTCCCTGCTTCATACACCGTGCGCTAGGGCACCTCTACACGGTTGAGGATCTCTTTGATGATATCGTCCGCGCCAATATTGCTGGCCTCTGCTTCATAGCTAAGGCCAATGCGGTGGCGTAGTGCATCATAGCACACAGCACGTATATCTTCGGGTATAACGTAGCCACGGTGCTGCATGAAGGCGTGTGCTCGTGCTGCCAAAGATAGAGCGATCGAGGCGCGAGGCGATGCCCCAAAGCTGATATAGCTTTGTATCTCTTCTAGCCCCGCATCTTGGGGAATTCTGGTGGCAAATACGATGTCTACGATGTAGCGCTCGATTTTCTGATCGAGATAGACCACTTTGACAGCTTCTCTGGTTTCAAGTAGCTCAGCGATACTTAGTATGGGAGTAATCTGAGATTGGTTTGTGCTCAGGTGCTCTCGGATGATGATTGCTTCCTCCTCTCGCTTAGGATAGTCTATCTTGACCTTCAGCATGAAGCGATCTACTTGTGCCTCGGGCAATGGATAGGTCCCCTCCTGCTCGATGGGGTTCTGAGTAGCCATGACGAGGAAGGGGCTTGGTAGGGAGAACGTTTGTTCACCAATTGTTACTTGTCGCTCTTGCATGGCCTCTAGTAGAGCACTCTGTACCTTGGCTGGAGCTCGGTTGATTTCGTCCGCCAAGATAAAATTGGCGAAAATGGGGCCCTGCTTGACTTGAAACTCTTCATGCTTCTGAGAGTATATAAGTGTACCAACCACGTCTGCAGGCAGTAGGTCTGGAGTAAATTGGATACGCTTGTACTCGGCCTGTACGAGTGAGGCGAGCGTTTTGATGGCGAGCGTCTTGGCTAGCCCCGGTAAGCCCTCCAGCAGGATATGTCCATCTGCGAGGATGCCTGTCAGTAGGGCATCTATCAGGTGTGTCTGTCCCACGATGGTAGTCTTCATGCCGCGACGCAGTTGCTCTACGACATGGCTTTGGCGTTGCACACGCTCCGTGATAGTCTCTATATCTAAACCTTCCATTTACCTATTAATAGGGTTCGTAATTAGCGATCTCAATCCATTATCCTGACACAAATAAGCCTGTCTATTGTACTCGCAATAGGGCTCTCTGCAGGACTAACGCACGACAGACCGAATTAGTATCATTGGCATTGATGCCATATTTTCGTGCACTCGGTAGCTTTAGCCGAGTGCCTCGAGGGATGTTGTTGTAGTTGGAGATGACACTTCTGTTCTCTTCATATATGTATACCCAAAAAACTTTGTGTCCGTACTTGCGCAGCGAAATTTGCATTAGGCCCTCACCGCCTTCTAGGGTAATGAGCTCAGCTCCGACTTGCTCAACTGATATAGCCTCAAGAGGCTCGGTATGGGAGGGCATCTTTGGTGTGGTGGAAGGCTCTTCCTTAGGAGGGGAGGGGAGGCTGATAGTCTTAGCTGTATCCCCACTCTCGGAGGCCTCTGTCTTCTGCTGTATAGGTGTGTGACTCCTCCCTGGGGATATTTCAGCCCCTGAGGTAGTAGGTATGCATTTTGCCCCCTGAGATGTACTTGTGGTTTCGGAGGTGTGAGAGGAGGGGAAGTAAAAGTAGCTGAGTGTGACAATGAGCATTGCGCCAGGCAATAGGAGCCCCCAAATAGTTTTGCCACGCTTGTTGGCTATCTCTGTCGTGTGGGGCTTCTCCTCGGGTTCGTCCTTCTGCGGATCACGTCCTAGTATCGAGGGGGCTATGGCAGAGGGGGGCACACCTTGTTGGAGAGCTTTTGTTTGTGCATCTATAGGTGGGGCGTAGGTCTTGCTCTCTCGCTCTCCTGAGAGGGTTGTTGCAAAGAGTGGCTCGGCTGGCTCTACCTCTTGAGGTATGATCGGAGGGAACGAGGTTTTAGTCCAATTTATCTCTATACGTTTGGGGAGCTCCAGGTCCTCGAGAGAGGGGACAGACACCACTGCCAAGCCTTCTTGGGCTGCTTCGCAGACTAGTTTGATGGGGGAGAACATGCAGAAGGCTTTGTTTAGGCTATCTCGTAGACTAGGTGAGGCGATAAGGCTGAAGCCTATGACTTGCCCACTAGCCTCCTCTTCCGTGGGGGAGAGTATACCCAAGCCTGGGAGAGAGACCTCTCGTCCAGCTTCTAGTAGTCGAGTGGCCAGGGGGATGATTTGCGATAGATAGCCTTCGCATAGTTGGGGCGTTGCTTCCGTTAGAGAGGCTATGCTCTCACTTAGATCAGTAAGTGAGAGTTTCTGAGGGCTGTAGCCCTCATTGAGAGAGATGACAGATAGCGAAGCCTTTGGAGGAATGAGGTATCGCTCCCCATCCTCGAGTAGGGCGATGTACTCCTTCTCGAGCTGGCAGATCCATACCCCTAGCTGTCCTAGGTCTAGGGTGTAGCCCAGAGATAGGCGCGTCTCTATCTGTCGGGAGAGCGTCATCCAGAGTTTGTGGCAGGTGTCTACCTCGGTGTTACTCGCTTGAGAGAGCTTACTCAGCCACACCTCATCTAGCATTGCTTTGTTGCTCAAAGAATAGCCTTGGGGTTAGTGGTGATATACTTCATTTTTCTTGAATACGTAGTCCAAAGGTCGCAAATTCTCAGCATCTGACCAACTAACTATTCGTCCCTTGGGCTGGCCTTGTATTTGCTGATGTCGCTTGTAGGTGAGGCCAGCCCGAGGGGAGGGCTATATACAGCCCAAGGGCTACTGCCAGCTATAGACTTAGTGCCACTCTTATGCGCTCTACGGCCTCGGTCAGGGTCTCTTGGTCTGTGGCGTAGCTTAGGCGGATGCATTTGGGGCTCCCAAAGGCAGTCCCAGAGACAGTCGCCACAAGGGCTTTCTCCAGCAGGTACATAGACATATCATCGGCTGTGTCTATCTGTATGCCTTGGAGTACCTTGCCAAAGAAGGCAGAGACATCGACGAAGATGTAGAATGCCCCTTGTGGTTTATTGAGCTTTAGTCCCTCGATCTTGGCTAGCCCCTCCAGTACTAGGTCGCGCCTGGCCCTAAACTCATCGATCATAAATCCGATATGCTCGATGGGTGCATCTAGGGCAGCAATGGTAGCGCGCTGGGCAACGCTATTGGCTCCGCTGGTGATCTGCCCCTGCATCTTGGTACATGCTTCGGCGATAGAGATGGGTGCAGCTAGGTAGCCGATGCGCCACCCCGTCATGGCAAAGGCTTTGGAAACACCATTGACAGTCACTGTCCTGTCATACAGCCCTTCGATGCTGGCGATGCTCGTGTGCTTGTCCTCAAAACTGATATGCTCATAGATCTCGTCCGAGACAATGTAGATATCTGGGTGCTGGCGCAGTACCTTGCCCAATCCCTCTAGCTCCTCTTGACTATATACAGAGCCCGAGGGGTTACATGGTGAGCTAAACCACATCATTTTGGTTCTCGGAGTAATGGCCGCTGCGAGCTGCTCGGGCGAGACCTTGAAGTCTGTCTCTACGCTCGTTGGCAGCTCTATGGGGATACCTCCAGCTAGCTTGATGAGGTCGGCGTAGCTTACCCAGTATGGTGCAGGCAGGAGTACCTCATCGCCTTCATCTACGAGTACGAGGGCAAGGTTCGCCAGGCACTGCTTTGCTCCGGTCGATACCACGATCTGCTCTGCTGTATAGCTCAGTCGGTTGTCACGCTCGAGCTTACGACAGATGGCCTCACGCAGGTCCTTGTAGCCGTTTACGGGGCTGTACTTGTGCCAGTCTCCATCAAGCGCTTCTTTGGCCGCATCAATGACAAACTGGGGGGGGGGGAAGTCGGGCTCTCCTAGGCTGAGGCTGATGATGTCTAGCCCTTGGGCTTTGAGCTCGGCAGCCTTGGCCGCCATGGCAAGTGTGGCAGAGGCTGCCATGGCTCGAACTCTTGAAGAGAGAAGTTCATTCATAACAATGCATTTTGAGGTTGTTACTTGACCACACCATACATACTATGGTATTACGCTTACCCTTGTGCAGGGCTTGAGGCATTTTGTGTTTGTGCCACAGACCTTCTTGGGTGCGCACGATAAACACGACAAATTTAAGCAGAATATATCATCTCTCCACTTGGATGAGGAACGAAGGTGCCTAAATTTAGCCAGAGATATGAAGATGGATTTGCAGGCGTTTACTTTCCGCTTTGAGAAAAAGCCATACATTCTGTGACACATTTGTATAACTTTGTAGGGTGCTACTAGGCAGAGTTGTTGTAGAGTAGGTGCGGGTCTGCTTGGATCTTGGGATAAATTGATTCTTTTAAAGAGATTATCATATGAAAATAGAATTCAACACCTGGGGGGGGGTAAAAAGGAACTCCTTCTGAACCTCTGGTGAGGCTGTCTTGTAACGCGCTAAAGCTACCTGTTATGAAAAAGAAATTCGTTTGTAGTCTGTGTTTGTTCCTTACGCTAGCTGCTCAGCCCCTTGATGCACAGCAGGTGAAATCGTCTCATGGAGTGGAAGAGATACAGGGTGAGAGGCTTCCGATTGTGGGGCGTGTCTTGGATGCTTCTGGCAAGCCCGTGCCCTTGGCGACCGTTGCCCTTGTGGGAGAGGATGGGGCCATTCTTGATGGTTGTGTAGCTGGAGAGAATGGGGCATTTCGATTGGCTAAGTTAGCCGCAGGGGCGCAAAGCCTGCGCGTTCAGATGTTGGGCTATGAGACTTTGACCTTAGCCGTAGGTGCTCTGCCCGAACAGTTGGATGTGCGTTTGCAACCAGAGGTAAAGACCCTACAGGCCATTGAGGTTCAGGCAGAAAATAAGCAGAGCGTACGCCTATCAGGTACGAGCCTCACGGCACCAGTGGCTTCGACCTCGCTAGGAAATTTGCCCAGTGTGACACATATCCTCTCGGCTTTGCCTTTCGTCACAGCGACAGTTAAGAGCGTGGAGGTACAGGGGCGTGGCACACCCATTATTTATTATGGACATCGGCTTATATCCCAAGAGGAACTGCTTCGCCTAGATCCCAAGGATATCAGAGATATAGAGGTTATTCTCGTTCCCAATACTAGTTATCCTGCTGGTACACCTGCGGTCATCAAGATTAAACCTAAAAGCACCCTCTCACGTCGTTTGGGGGTCTATACGAGCGCAGAGGTGATGAAGGAGAAAGATTGGGGCTACTCTGCTATGGTACAGGGTTATTATGATACCTCCAAGCTCAGCCTAAAACTCGGGGTTCAGAATAGATCTAGCGTAGACTATAATGAGCAGCACATCAGATTTACTATTACGGATGAGGCGAAGCCGACAATCTCAAATCTACATAATGAGGTAAATTTCCGCAATACCCATATAGCACTCTGGGCAGATGCTGTCTATCGCCTGCGTGAGGGGCAGGAGCTGGGGGCAAAGTACACGCTTGCTACACTGACAAACTTTGATGTATATGTTCCGATGGAGTCCGAAATTATTCGCTCTACGGGTATGCGCAAGCATTATACCTCACTGATGACCAAGGAGCAGATATCTCCACTTTTAGTCAATTACGCCAATGCTTATTATCATGGTGCACTGAATCCCCAATGGACTGTCCATGCGGAGGGGAGCTTCAATCAAAAGAAGCAGCACTTCACCCAAGATCAAGAGATACGCTATATAGAGCCCTCAGGGTTGACGGACAGCGACCACAGCCATACCCACTCGGTGGGTAATTTGTGGGCGTGGCGTGCCTATACCCAGTACGCCTTTGGGGGCAGTAAGCTTCAGATCGGACAGGATGGCTCGGTGACGCTCTTTGAGCAGACCTATCGCCAGCTGTCAGAGGTTCGTAAGCAGCTCTTACCCGATACGTATAATGAGCATAGGCAGACTAACCTAGGGCTCTTTGGCTCATGGTCGCACGTCTGGTTGGATGGCCGTCTTCAGGCTGAGCTCGGCCTGCGTCTAGAGAGTCAAGAGTGGCGCAGTAGTGCCAATGGTAAAGAGCGCCCTAGGGAGCGACATCTCTACTTCTTTCCCTCAGCTTCGCTGAGCTATTCGATTGGTAAGCTCTCGACAAGCTTGAACTACGAAAACATTGTGCGTAACCCTAACTACGAAGCCCTTAGCTCCGAGGTGATGTATATAGACGAGCTGGTGCTCCAGGGTGGTAACCCCGACCTTAAGCCAAAGGTGATCAATCGTCTCAATCTCAATTTTGGCTATGGGGGTTGGACACTGCTCTCCAGTCTAGCATACATTAAGAACGATCATACTAAGCTGTCGCGACGATATGACCGAGACCCTCGTTTCATTATCAATAGGGAGGAGAATTTCGATATTCTTACATACCGCTTTGGAGTCGCATATAGTCCGAAGATAGAGTTTTGGAGACCAACCTGGAGTGCCGACCTCTATGGCCAAGATTTGATGTTTGAGGGAAAACGGCTGGACAAGCCTCGTGTCATTCTCGAGTGGAAGAACCTTATGAGTTTGCCCTATGCATTTACTCTACAGGCCAATCTATGGGCAACGCTTGGGGGAGACGATGAATATACTACGGCTAAGGCACGCTATACGATGGATCTCAGTTTGACGAAGCAATTTGGCCAGGCTTGGCGTATTGCCCTCTCGGTAGATGATGTCTTCGTTACAGGTACAAAACGCCATATTCACTACACGCCTGTGGGGATCATCGAGGGAAGCTCTAATAAACGTTATCCTTACCTGAATTTCAGTGTGAGTTACAATTTCCAAGCTAAAGGTGATCGCTATCGTGGTGGTTCAGCAGGCTCGTCTGAGAATAGTCGTTTTTAGAGCCGATTAGCTAGATTTTCGTGTTATACGAGCTCTCCATGCTATTCTAGGGCGAGGGGCCGTTAGGTCCCTCGCCCTAGCTTCTGTCTTATTAGCTTGTAGGTAAGCCTCCAAACCTATTCTGTGATTCTTAAGATTTCTGATGCCATACGGCCTGCTGCTCACTACGAGAGAATGTGTGTACTTTGATAAATAAGCCGTACTTTTGTAGACAGTAAAGTTTGAGGTTCGGGTGGAGGGAAGCTCTGCGAGCAGAGTATGTTCTTCATCTTTCTCGGGTTGCTGTGTCTTAAGGTAAGTTTGTTCGATGGTCATGCTAGTCAAAACGAAAGATTTGATGATAGATGTAGCGCGCCAGCTTTTCGCTCGTTCTGGTGTGCAAAACACTACGATGAATGATATAGCTGACGCAGCGCAGCGTGGACGTCGTACGCTCTATACCTATTTTAAGAATAAAGAGGATATCTATCAGGCTGTTATCGAACGAGAACTTGAGCACTTACGTCGTGAGCTTGAGATAGCTCGGCGTGTGCCTCTGCCCCCTGATGAGAAGCTGATAAATCTTATCTATGCTCATCTTGAGGCGATGAAGGCAGTCGTTCTAAGAAATGGTACGTTGCGCGCAGATTTTTTTCGGGATATTTGGTCGGTGCAGCGAGCTAGGGCAGAGTTCGATCTTTATGAGCAGCGGCTTATAGAGGAGGTGTTGCTTCTGGGAGTGGAGCAGGGCGTTTTTGATATCCCACACATCTCCACAATGGCATACCTCTTACAGAATGCGATTAAGGGGCTAGAAGTTCCTTTTATCAGTGGTCATGTGCGCCATCGCTCGGGAGATGCAGAGTATCAGCAGGTACGAGAGAATGTATGTCATCTTATTATGCGAGGCATTAGGCGTAGTATAGAGTAAACAAATGTGTAATTTAATGTAGGTAAACAATGGGACTATTAACCAATAAGGTTGCCCTTGTAACGGGCGCAGGTCGTGGTATCGGTAGAGCAATCGCTCATAAGTTCGCTGTAGAAGGGGCTGATGTTATTATCACGGACCTCAAGATAGATGAGACTGTAGAACAGTTTGTCTCTGAGCTCAAGGCTGTAGGGGTGCGCGCTTCTGCTTATGCCTCTAACGCAGCCGACTACGAAGCGGCTCATGAGTTGGTTAGGCAGGTGGTGGCGGACTTTGGTCGTCTTGATGTGCTTGTAAATAACGCTGGTATTACGCGTGATGGTCTGATGATGCGTATGACGGAGGAGCAATGGGACCTTGTTATTAATGTCAATCTCAAGTCGGCCTTTAATCTCATTCATGCTGTTACTCCAGTGATGATGAAGCAGCGCAATGGTAGTATCATCAATATGGCTTCGGTGGTTGGCGTTTCTGGCAATGCTGGTCAGGCCAATTATTCAGCTTCTAAGGCTGGTATGATAGGACTTGCCAAGAGTGTAGCCAAGGAGATGGGCTCTCGAGGAGTACGCGCCAATAGCATTGCTCCTGGCTTCATCGTTACAGATATGACGCACGCCCTAAGCGAGGAGGTTCGTAAAGAGTGGGAGGCTCAGATACCTATGCGTCGAGGTGGTACTCCTGAGGATGTTGCCAATGTGGCAACGTTCCTCGCAAGTGACCTCGCGGCCTATGTTACGGGGCAGACAATACACGTCTGTGGAGGTATGAATTGTTAGTAGGGGATAGCTCTATATAGAGTATGGAAGAGGATGCTCGGTGAGGCTCTCATTGAGCATCCTCGCTGGTGCGTTTACCGAGATATGAAAAGGACGGAGCCTCATGTTGTCTATGAAGACAATCATTTACTCATAGTTTGCAAAGCTCCTGGTGAGATTGTCCAGGGCGATAAGACAGGGGATGAGCCGATGGTAGATAGCCTCAAGCGTTGGATCAAGCAGAAGCATGACAAGCCGGGAAACGTCTTTTTGGGCTTGGTCAATCGTCTTGATCGTCCTGTGGGAGGGCTTGTGATTTTTGCTAAGACTAGCAAGGCTCTTACTCGGATGAATAAGCTCTTACAAGAGGGGGCTATTCGGAAGATCTATTTGGCTATCGTGACGGATTGTCCCCCTCGGCATGCGGATCGGCTGATACATCATTTGGTGCGACGTGAGAGCCAAAATAAGAGCTATGCTTACGATACCGCACGCTCGATGAGCAAGCGAGCCGAATTGAGCTATCGGCATCTCGCTAGTGCGGAGCGATATCATCTCCTTGAAGTGGAGTTGTATACGGGACGACATCACCAGATTCGTTGTCAGCTTTCTTCTATTGGTTTGCCCATCAAGGGTGACCTTAAGTATGGCGCACCTAGAAGCAATTCCGATGGGAGTATTGGCTTGTTATCCTATCAGCTGTCTTTTGTACATCCTGTAGGGGGGCAGGAGCTGAGACTATATGCACCGATACCAGACGACAAGCTTTGGAGAGATCTTGTACGGCAGATAAAGCATTGACCTACGGAATATAAGTAACCGAAAATAAATACTAGTGTATATAATGGCAAAAGAACTCAAAGAACTCACCTCGCGTAGTGTAGACTACTCGCAGTGGTACCAGGATTTGGTACTTAAGGCAGACCTTGCCGAAGGCTCGGCTGTCCGAGGTTGTATGGTGATCAAGCCCTATGGCTATGCTATTTGGGAGAAGATGCAGCGTGTACTAGACGACATGTTTAAGGAGACAGGGCATGTGAATGCTTACTTTCCTCTCTTTATCCCTAAAAGTTTTTTGAGCCGAGAGGCAGACCATGTGGAGGGCTTTGCCAAAGAGTGTGCCGTGGTAACGCACTATCGCCTGAAGACGGGCTATGAGGGTGGTGTGGTCGTAGACCCCGAGGCGAGGCTCGAGGAGGAACTTATTGTGCGTCCAACTAGTGAGACCATTATTTGGAATACCTACAAGAATTGGATCCAAAGCTATCGTGATCTGCCTATCCTATGTAATCAGTGGGCCAATGTGGTGCGTTGGGAGATGCGTACACGTCTTTTCTTGCGTACGGCTGAGTTTTTGTGGCAGGAGGGACATACAGCACACGCTACCAAGGAGGAAGCCGAAGAGGAAGCCTTGCGTATGCTACACGTTTATGAGCGCTTTGCTCGAGAATATATGGCGATGCCAGTGGTCACGGGAGTCAAGAGTGCCAACGAACGCTTTGCTGGTGCAGTAGACACCTATACAATTGAGGCTCTGATGCAGGATGGTAAGGCTTTGCAGAGCGGTACATCGCACTTCTTGGGGCAGAATTTTGCCAAAGCTTTTGATGTGACCTTTGCTAGTAAAGAGGGTAAGCAGGAGTATGTATGGGCGACCTCCTGGGGAGTGTCCACTCGTCTGATGGGTGCACTCATCATGTCGCATTCGGATGATAATGGGCTTGTATTACCTCCAAAGCTAGCTCCCTATCAGGTGGTTATTGTTCCTATCTATAAGGGTGCAGAGCAGTTGGCCTCCATTTCGGCTCGAGTTGAACCAATCATTGCGGAGCTGAAGGCTAAGGGAGTGAGTGTGAAGTACGATGACAGCGATAACAAAAAGCCAGGATGGAAGTTTTCCGAGTATGAGCTTAAGGGGGTACCCATACGCTTGGCTCTAGGAGCTCGAGATCTGGCGCAAGCTACTATTGAGGTGGCTCGTCGGGATACTCTGACTAAGGAGACGGTGTCCCTGGAAGGGATAGCGGACTACGTTGAGGAGCTACTTGAGCAGATACAACAAAATATCTATCAAAAGGCTCTGAATTTCCGATCTGCTCATACAATCATGGTTGATACCTATGAGGAGTTTAAGCAGAAGATAGAATTTGGAGGCTTCATTTTAGCTCACTGGGATGGTACGTCCGAGACGGAAGAGCGTATCAAGGCAGAGACTAAGGCAACGATCCGTTGCATCCCATTGGAGAGTGATAAAACCCCTGGGGTTTGTATGGTTACTGGTAAGCCTAGTGCACAGAGGGTCCTTTTTGCACGTGCATACTAGTGGCGTATTAAATGCGAGGATATTCATTAGGAGAGTGAGCCTCTCATAAGATGTGCCAATGGCTATATCAAATCATATGGATCTTTTGAAGCAAAGAAGTGAACAGGTACAACGGTTTGCTAGTCTCATTAAGAAGTCACAGTGTATAGTTCTACTGCCACATACGGCTCCTGATGGTGATGCTCTCGGCTCCACGCTGGCCCTTCGTCGTGTCTTGACTTTACGCTATCCAGAGAAGTCGATAGATATCATTAGTCCAGATCATATAGAGAGTTATTTAAGTTGGATGGAAGGAGTGGATGGACTTACTCTCTATCCTGATTTTGGAGGGAGGTCGCTTGACCTTATCCATGAGGCAGATTTACTTTTGCATCTCGATCATAACGTTACCTCTAGGCTTAGGCATGAGCCTCTGGTTTCAGCTTGTCAGAGGAGTGTAGCTTCTCGGGTGTTGATAGATCACCACCTCGATCCATCGTCTGAGTTTGATCTCGTCTTTAGTTATCCCTCGCTTTCGTCTACATGCCATCTGGTTTATATTCTTCTCTGTGCTCTTGGTTGGCAGGAGCATATAGATTCTACGGTAGCCACTCATTTACTCACGGGGATCATCACAGATACTGGTCGGTTTCTGTACAACTGCACGGACGCTCAGCTATTCTCTGCTGTGAGTGAACTGATAGCTTGTGGGGCAGGTTATGCCGAGATAATCGATAGATTATCTTACCATGGGCGGATACAGCAGCTGCTGATGCAGGGATATGCACTTTATGAAAAGATGGAGTTATATCCTGAGCTACAAACTGCTGTTATAGTTCTTTCTCAAGATGATTTATTACGTCTTGATGCTACCAAGGGCGACACGGAGGGACTGGTTAATCTTCCCTTATCTGTAGAGGGTATTACTAGTGCTTGCCTCATCAGGGAAGATAAAACTCAGGTTAAGCTTTCGATGCGTTCGATGGGGGATGTGGCTGTCAATATGGTTGCTAATCGAGGCTTTGGTGGTGGTGGTCATCTTAATGCCGCGGGAGCGGAGTATAGAGGTACAACGCAGGAGGCGAAAAATATATACCTTTACGAGTTAGAACAGATGCTTGCTGAGCTTTACGATAAACGTATTCCAGGTTCTAGTGAGTTTTCGATAAGATAATAAGGTACGAAGATGTCATATATGCGATTCTTATATTTCGTAGCTATATGCTTACTCTTGGGGGCATCGAGTTGTAAGGATGATAATAAGCTTAAGAGCCTATCTGAGCTCAAGAGTGAACAAGGTGAGGCTATCCGTGCCCTCATTGATAAGCACGGGTTTAAGGTGGTAGACCTTGGAAGTGTGGGTAGGCTGCCAGAGAAGCCAGATCCTAATGTTTATTATAAGATTCCTAGTGCTAGTGGTCTATATATGCGAGTGCTGGATGTTGGAGATCAGTCTCGTAGAGCAGTGGATAGGGAAACTAAGATCTTTGTTTCTTTCAAAGGGTATTCCTTCAATAAGGAGAGTTCATTGATTGCGAAGTTTGATATTCTTAGTCGCCCGTCCTATCCACCTGTGGAGTTTTTGTATACAGTATTTTATCAGTACGGAGAGAACCATTATACCCTGCTTAGGCAGAGTGCATCTGTTGTCAACTATGATGACCTTATGTGTCAGGGGTTAGCTTATCCCATGTCTCTGTTGGGTGATGGGGCTAGAGTTTCTCTTATTATTCCTTTTGAGATAGGTCCAGGAGCTTCTTATGCTTCAGGATATACCTATTTCATAGAGGAGGCAGAATATGCCTTTTCTGGGGCTAACTAATCTACGTTGCTATGACGCTAATTAAATCCATCTCTGGTATTCGTGGTACAATCGGTCGAGATGTATATGATGGCCTGAATCCGATTACTACGGCTCAATTTACGGCTGCTTATGCGGCATTCATTCGTAAGTCAACAGGAGTCGTTCGGCCTCTCATTGTTGTAGGGCGTGATGCACGGATCTCAGGACAGATGGTTAAACACATAGTACTTGGTACGCTTATGGGGATGGGGTGTGATGTTGTGGATATTGATCTAGCTACGACACCAACGACAGAGATGGCCGTCGTTGGTAAGTCTGCTCAGGGTGGCATTATTCTTACGGCTAGTCATAATCCTAGGCAGTGGAATGCTCTTAAGCTACTCAATGCTTGTGGCGAGTTCATTAGTGATGAGGAGGGGCGTGAGGTCCTTCGTCTAGCAGAAAGCTATGATCTGAGCTTTGCTGAGGTCGATGATCTCGGTAGAGTGGTTGAGGAGACGGACTATCTTGCCGAGCATGTGGAGGCAATCCTTGGCGCTACGGGAGTAGATGTAGAGGCGATTCGCCAGGCAAACTTTAAGGTTTGCTTCGATGGAGTCAATTCTGTGGGAGGCATTGCTCTACCTTATATGCTTAATAAGCTGGGTGTTGAGCAAATTTATCCACTTTATGATGCTCCTACAGGTGACTTTCCTCACAATCCTGAGCCTCTTCCTGAGTACCTTACGGATATATCTGCCAAGATGCGTGAGGTTGGAGCTGATGTGGGTTTTGTAGTAGACCCTGATGTAGATAGGCTTGCTATCTTAGATGAGAAGGGGGAGAGTATTGGCGAGGAGTACACTTTGGTGATAGTAGCGGACTATTTGCTGGGGCTAGCTGGGGGAGGAAATACGGTATCGAACCTTAGTTCTACTCGTGCTCTGAGAGACATTACTCTGAGGCATGGAGGTGATTATAGTGCTGCTGCTGTTGGGGAGGTTAATGTGGTACGTAAAATGAAGGATACTGGTGCGATCATCGGTGGTGAAGGTAATGGCGGTATTATCTATCCTGAATTGCACTATGGTAGAGATGCTCTTGTAGGTATCGCCCTCTTCCTCTCCATGCTCGCAAAAAGTGGTAGGACAGTGAGTCAATTACGCCAGGCTTATCCAAGCTATTTCATGAGTAAGCAGAGGGTGGATCTATCCTCTGACATAGATACGCAAGCACTACTTGATAGGTTGGCTGCCGAGGAGGTCATCGCAACCTCAGGAGAGATTAATCTCGTTGATGGTGTCAAGATTGACTTTGCTGACTGCTGGGTACATGTTCGTCGAAGTAATACAGAGCCGATCATACGTATTTATACCGAGGCTCAGACAGAGGAACAGGCTACCGATTTGGCAAACAAATATAGAGAAACGATCCTATCGTATTTGCCCTAGGGCCGAGAATTTACGCTTTGTTGATCATAAATCTGCATCACGGTACTCGGCGATGGGGTTTTCTGGTGCAGTTTGCTAAATTTTGAGTTATTGGCTAGGAGAAAAAAACAGCTCCCTATATTGGAGCACGTACGTATAGAGACACTTGCAGCTGAGGGTAAAGCTTTGGCTCATGTAGATGGTCAGGTTTTGTTTGTACCCTTTGTCGCACCAGGAGACTTGTGTGATGTGCAGGTTGTTAAGAAGAAGCGTAACTTTATGGAGGGGAAGCTCGTACAGATGCACGAGGCTTCCCCTTGTCGTGTAGATCCAAAGTGTATACACTTCGGGTATTGTGGTGGCTGTAAATGGCAGCATTTGCCTTATAACGTGCAGTTGCGTGCCAAAGACCAGATGGTGCACGATGCTCTGGAGCGTATAGGCAAGGTGGAGGTGGGGGAGTATCTTCCTATTTGGGGTTCAAAGAGTACGGAGCGATATCGAAATAAGTTGGAGTTTACCTTTAGTCACAGGCGTTGGTTACTTCCAGGGGAGATGTCTAAAGCAATGCCTGAAGAGGAGGCTTTGTCAGTGTTGCCTGGCTTGGGCTTCCATATTCCTGGGATGTTTGACAAGGTACTGGATATAGATGTATGCTATTTGGGTAGTGCTTTCATGGATGAGGTGCGTCTTTTTGTGCGAGAGTACTGTCTAGCTCGTCCCGAAGAGTACCCTTTTTTTGACCTCAAGGCTCAAGAGGGACTAATGCGTACGCTGATGCTGCGCTCTACCTCTATTGGGCAATTTATGGTAGTAGTTGTATTTTACAAGAGGGATGAGGTTGCTATCGAATCTCTTATGTCTGCTATAGCAGACCGTTTCCCCGAGATATCCTCACTGCTTTATGTGATCAATAGTAAGTGTAATGATACTATTGCCGATCAAGAGATCCACGTGTATCGAGGCTATCCTTATATAGAGGAAGAGATGGAAGGTTTGCGCTTTCGTATTAGTGCTAAATCGTTCTATCAGACCAATAGCGATCAGGCCTATGAGCTTTATAAGGTAGCTCGGGACTTTGCAGCGCTTACGGGAAGAGAACGTGTCTACGACCTTTATACAGGTACGGGAACGATTGCCAATTTTGTGGCTGGTAGGTCTGCTTCTGTTGTAGGGATTGACTACGTTCCCGAGGCTATAGAGGATGCTAAGGTCAACAGTGTTATTAATGGCATCGACAATACTACCTTTTATGCAGGAGATATGAAAGATGTGCTGACGATGGAGCTTATGGAACATCATGGTAGGCCCGATGTGATCATTACGGATCCTCCTCGTGCTGGAATGCATGAGAGTGTGATCGCTACCATTCTTAGGGCCACTCCAAAGCGCATCGTTTATATTAGCTGTAATCCCTCAACGCAGGCTCGAGATCTAGCTCTGTTGGTAGAAGCTAGTTCGTATCGTGTGGTGCGTAGTAGATCCGTGGATATGTTCCCCCATACTCATCACATAGAGAATGTTGTCTTACTAGAGCAAGTGTAGATATGAAAAAGGAATTAACTATTGCTTACGAGGTGCGTGTACGTGAGGAACTGACATCCCAGGAACTACATCTAGAACAAAGAGCTCTAGAAGCTGCTGAGGTAGCCTACGCGCCTTATAGCCAATTTAGAGTAGGGGCAGCTGTCTTGCTGGAGGATGGCACGGTTGTGACGGGGTCTAACCAAGAGAATGCAGCCTATCCTTCAGGAATTTGTGCTGAGCGTACAGCTCTGTTTTATGCGGGAGCTCAGTATCCATATCTAGCTCCTAAGGCATTGGTACTCGTAGCATTCAATCGAGATGGTAGAGTGCCGTACATTACGCCTTGTGGGGCTTGCAGGCAGGTCCTTTTGGAGGCCGCAAGCCGTTTTGGGAGCTTTCGTGTTTTGTTTGTCGGAGAGGTGGAAGTGGTGGAGCTGTCAGATTGCCGTCAACTCCTTCCTTTTGCTTTCGATGGTAGCGATTTGTAGCTACTAACTTAAAAGATCATTCATATGCCTCATCGTAAGTTTGGGGCTCGTAGCCCTTATGTTTCGAGGGACGAGAGTTGGATGTATTTCAATCGTCGTCTACTCTTTGAAGCTGAGCGTGAGGATTTGCCCCTTATGGAGCGGATCAATTATCTCGGCATTTATTCAAACAATTTGGACGAGTTTTTTCGTGTGCGCATCGCATCGCTTAGGAGAATGACAGATACCTCACTGGGTATTCCTGAGTATGAGCGTCGCCAAGCTATTTCTACGCTTGTCAAGATAGCTCGCCTCAATCGAGAGTATTCTATCCAGTTTGAGCAAGTCTTTCGTCATCTGATTTCTCTGCTTGATACGGAGCATATTCATATCATCAATGAACGAGAGTTGACGCCAGATCAGGAAGCTCAGGTACGTCGCTATTATATAGATCATATTAGCGGCTCGACTAACCCTATTTTCTTGGGTAGCTCTTCTTTCATCCCAGAGCTACATCTCAAGGAGGCACTTTATCATATTGTTATTCTGAAGAAAGGAGACCAGGTAGATTTTGCCTTGGTTGAGATACCTACTAGGGAACATGGGCGCTTTGTTCGTTTGCCAGATGGAGGAGGGGAGAGTTACTTGATGTTTCTCGATGATGTGCTGCGCTACGCTCTGCCGTATATCTTTGCTGGGGTGGAGTATGATACCTATGAGGCTTATACATTTAAGTTTACAAAAGACTCGGAAATCGAGATTGATAGCGACTTACGTCGTAGTGTTATTGAGAAAGTCTCTCAGGGTATTAAACGACGCAAGCGAGGGGAACCTATACGTCTGGTGTATGATGATGCGATGCCAGAGGAGGCTCTGAACAAAATTTGTGAGTTAGCTGAGTTTGGCTCTTCTGATACACGACTAGGCGGTGGTAGGTATCACAATATGCGTGACTTGATGAAGTTGCCAAGTTGCGGACGTCCCGATTTGTTTTTTCCACCACAACCTCCTCTCTATCCTAAGGGGCTGGACTATTCGTCTAGTATCCTTGAGCAGATTTTACTCAAGGATATGGGTATTCATCTTCCCTATGAGAGCTTCGATGGCTTTTTACGTGTGCTTCGAGAGGCCGCGATTCACCCTGATGTGACAGGTATTCATATTTCTTTGTACCGAGTGGCGCAAAACTCCAAGGTGGTCAAGGCTCTGATGGCTGCCGCCCAAAATGGTAAGAGGGTCACGGCAGTGGTGGAATTGCTAGCTCGTTTCGATGAGGAAAGCAATATCAATTGGAGTAAAAAGATGCAAGACTCTGGTATTCATGTGGTATTTGGACATGAAAAGCTCAAGGTACACTCCAAACTCGTCCTCATTACGATGCGTCAAAGACGCATCGCTTGCGTTGGTACTGGCAACATGCACGAGGGTACGGCTAAGCTCTACACCGACTACATGCTCCTGACATCGCATCGTGGTATTACCTTGGATGTGCAGAAGGTTTTCGATTTCATTGAGCGACCATTTCTCAATGTTTCATTTAAAGAGCTGCTTGTTGCTCCCAATGATATGCGTCGTCGCTTGTATTACCTCATTAATCGGGAGATTAAATTGGCGCAGTTGGGGAAGCCAGCTTATATCAAGCTGAAGCTTAATCATATTGTTGATGAGCGGATGGTGGCTAAGCTCTATGAGGCGAGTGAAGCAGGTGTACAGATTGATCTGTGTCTTCGAGGGAATTGCTCTCTTGTACCAGGGCTGTCAGGCTATAGCTCTCGCATTACAATCAATGGGATTATAGACCGTTATCTAGAGCATGCGCGCATTTATATCTTTGGTAATGGTGGCAAGCCCAGATATTTTGTCGGGTCAACGGACTGGATGCCTCGTAATTTGGATAAGCGTATAGAGGTTATGGCACCAGTCTATGATCCAGATATACAGGCTGAGTTAGAGATGATCGTTAGCTATGGTATTGCAGATACTGCTCAGGGTTACTACGTAAATACTCGAGGAGGCGGCCCCAAGCGTAGAGACATTATTTCCGAGGAGCTATTTCGTTCTCAAGAGGCTCTATATAAATATTATCAAGATAAACGAGATATCAACTGAAACAATGGCTAAAGAACACTATGCAGGGATAGATATTGGTTCAAATGCAGTGCGTCTGCTTATTAAATGTACCAGTGATTCTGGGACAAAAGAGCCTTTGTCGAAGGTACAGCTCATACGTATTCCCCTACGTTTGGGTGAGGATGCGTTCAATAAGGGGCGCATTGGCAAACGCAAGCGAGGGCAGTTGCTATCGCTCATGAGGGCCTATAGTGAGCTGATGAATATCTTTGAGGTCAAAAGGTATAGAGCTTGTGCTACAAGCGCGATGCGCGATGCTGCCAATGGAGCCGATCTGGTGAATGAAGTTTATAAGGAAACTGGTATTCGTATCGAAATCATAGATGGACAAGAGGAGGCTAGGCTTATTTCTAGTGACCTCACAGAGGGATTGGAAATTGGAGCAGATGAAATGTTTCTCTACGTTGATGTTGGGGGGGGCAGTACTGAGCTGAACCTCTTACAAGGACGTAGGCTCATTGATTCTCAGTCATTCAATATTGGTACCATCAGGTTATTGAGTGAGAAGGTGACGTCAGAGACGATTAGGAGCTTTGAAAGGTATCTTGCTGAAGTTGCAGCCAGATATCCGTTAGTTAGGATTGTTGGCTCTGGAGGTAATATCAACAAGCTTCTCCGTTTGGGAGCTCCTGCGGAGCGTGGTAGGGTCAACTATTTGCCTTTGCCTTGCTTACGCGCTGTTACCGATGAGCTTAAACGATATACTAGAGAAGAGCGTATGGTACGTTTCGGCCTCAAGCCCGACCGAACTGACGTGATTATCCCAGCGGCAGACATATTCTTGCAGGTAGCCGATACGCTCTCTTGTGATGGAATAATTGTACCGACGAGGGGCCTATCCGATGGTATTGTAGATACACTCTACCGAGAGGTCTAACTTCGGGGTAAAATCTACAATAAGAAGCCCTTGGAGTACTTCTATACTCCAAGGGCTTCTTATTGTAAAGAAATGTGGTGAGATACCTATTAGCTCACTATGTGGAGAGAAGGGGGAGGATCTAAGAGATTATTTTATGAGGTAAAGATGGGGAGATTATCTAGCTAAGGGTTATATTTGCGTAGTATGGCTCATGATGTTAAGGGCTTGTAGTTCGAGTAATAAGTTTAAGGTTATAAAGATAGGATATGAAGAGTTTCGGTGTATTAGCTAGATCGCTATTCAAACAAGCGATACAAGTCTATCTAGAGCAGGGCGGAGTTGATGTCGTTGCTCCCAATCCATATCAAGCTGGGACGATAGAGTATGATCTCTTCCTCAAAAACTGGATAGATCATGCCCAGTGGGCTTTAGAGGATATTATCCGAGATCCAGAGATAGACCCTCAGTTGGCCTTACAGATTAAACGTAAAATCGATAGGAGCAATCAAGAACGTACAGATCTTGTAGAGCGGATAGATAGCTATTTCCTTACGCTGTACTCATCTGTAGAGCCTCAGAGGGACGCAAAGATCAATACAGAGAGCCCTGCCTGGGCTATTGATAGGCTTTCGATATTGCAGCTGAAGATTCATTATATGACCAAAGCGCAAGCTGAGGCCAAGACCAAAGAGCTGCGGGCGAAAAATACAGCCAAGCTTGCTGTCCTCTTGGAACAGGATAAGGACTTGTGTACTGCTATAGATGAGTTGCTCTCCGATATAGAGCAGGGATGCAAGTATATGAAGGTTTACAAACAAATGAAGATGTATAACGATCCTGAGCTTAATCCAATACTCAAAGGCAGAGAACTGTAAGACAAACAAAGACAGATATCAGTGGCTAAGTACCTGATCATAAGGCTATCGGCTATGGGGGATGTGGCGATGCTGCTACCTGCCCTCTATGCTGTGGCTCGTGCCAATCCTCAGCATGGATTTACACTCTTGACACAGCCTTTTTTGACATCTTTACTTGTCAATCCGCCTGCCAATCTAGAGGCTATGGCCATAGATATTAGGCGAGAGGAGCGGAGCGTGTGGGGGCTTCTGCGCTATGCCGAGCGGCTTAGGAAAGAGAGGTTTGATTACTTAATCGATCTGCACAGCGTTTTGCGTACCTGGTTGCTTGGATTGGCATCCTGTGTTTGGAGCCCTACACGTTGGTATAGGCTGCGTAAGCCTAGGGCAGCAAGGCGTAGGCTACTGTATGCCAATCCTCGCGAACTTAGAGCTGTGCCCCCGATGTTGAATTTGTATGTCCAGACTCTAAGGCGGTCAGGTCTAGACCTGCCTGCGGATATTCCTCCGATTTCATTGGGCGAAATGTCGACCTTTCATCAAGAAGTTCTTGATCCCTATTTTGCGTCTGAAGCGTCTGAGATACTCCGCCTTGGCATTGCTCCATTTGCATCGGTTGAGGCGAAGACCTACGACCTTGTGCAGATGCAGGAACTTGTAGGGCAGCTTTCTGCTACTGGGCGATATCGAATTTATCTCTTTGGAGGCAGGTCTGAGGCCAAGGAGCTAGAGATTTGGGCAGCTAGGTATGGAGCTATTAGCCTAGCTGGTAGGTTTGGTCTTCATGATGAGCTGTATGCTATGTCGCTCTTGGACCTTATGTTGTCTATGGACAGTGCCAATGCTCATCTAGCATCTATGATTGGTATACCTGTTTTGTCAATATGGTGTGCTACACACCCCGCAGCGGGTTTCATGCCTTTGGGACAGAGTGAGGAGAGCTGCTTACAGCCAGATGAGATGCCCTGTCGTCCTTGCTCTATTTTTGGCAAGGTTGGTCGTTGTGTTTTGGGAGATATGCCCTGTCGTAGAGCTTTACCGCCTACAGTTATTGCTGAGAGGATAGATGCCTTGTCTGCTTCCTTGAGGAGATAGTTTGGTGTTAAATTGGGAGATTCGCTCAGATTGTCCCTTCTGAGAGTAGCTCATTGTATCGTATTTTAGGGTGTGATAATTCATTGTTTATGAGATGATTATTGTTTTCCTCTTTCGTTGCTAAAAATGTTCCCGAACTTTCAAAAAAAACTTCCCGATCTTTTTGGAAAAAGTTCGGGAACTCCGAGA
>JAUMYQ010000041.1 GCA_030528555.1 Porphyromonadaceae bacterium
CAAGCAGAGCGACATCCAAGCGATGCTCGAAAGGCATTATAACCCCATTCTAACAAAGAGATAGTATGATACAAGAAGAGAAAGATAAAATTCTCGACGAGGGCTTGAAACGGCTTGGGAACTATGGGATTAACCCGAATAGGTCTAAACTCGCCTTTGACTATGATGAGGAAGACGACGGAAGTATTGGTATGCCCAACTTCAGCAAGAAGTTTGCTCCACTACCTCAAAATCCACCATCGAAGCCTAAGCCCCAGCACCAAGCCCAGCCGAGTAAATCTCCGACACCTCCCAAAGTCGAAGAACCAGCCGTCAAGCAAGGCTTAGCTCAAAAAAGAGAGCGACTTGCCCAATTTCAAGAAAAATACCTCCAACCCCAACGCATCAGCCACCGCAAGGCGGTCTATGTATCTGAAGAAACGCTCAAAAGCTTGGACTTGGTCATTCGCAGAATAGGCGAACGAGGAGCGACAATCTCGGGCTATGTGGAGTGAGTACTCAGAGAGCATCTCGAGCAGTACAAAGAGGATGTAGAAGTGTGGAGAAAACTCTGATGCCTTGCGTGCTTAGCACTCGAAGCCCATCTGAATACCTGCACTCAATGGGTGCAAGTGTTCAGATAAGGGATATACCCCACCTTGCCTCGGTACGAGGGAAAAATCACTCCGAAGTCGTGATTAAAGAACAACGAAACCAATGAAAAGAAAGAATACAGACAAGCCAGACGGCAGATGTGCCACCCGCCCACGGTGGGACAGATGGCACATCAGAATACCTAATCTCGAAGACCAGCAAAAGCTCATCGAGCTGTACCGAAAATCGGGAGCTAAGATCAAGAGCGACTATGTTAGAGGACGGCTATTGAATGAATCCTTTAAGGTCATAACAGAGGACAAATCGACAGAGTTATACCTCCGAGAGCTAAGTAGCATCCTCACCAAATTGAGAATCATCGGTGTGAGTTACAATGAAGCAGTCAAGACCCTCAACAGCTACCATACAGTCGCCACTGCCCAAAGAATGATACGCAAGCTCGAAATGTACTCCGAGGCACTCATCAAGTTACAAGTGCAGGCGATACAGCTGACTATGACATTTGATACGAGGGACACTACCATGTAATAAACTTATCTACAATAGCCTGTTGTTCGCTGGCGGTGCGGCGTAGGTAGATGCGAGTAGTTTCAATGCTCTCATGTCCCATTAGGTCTGCCAACAGGGCGATATCATTGAATGCATCAAGGAAATTCTTGGCATAGCGATGGCGGAAGGAATGAGGATAAACCACATTCGGGTTTAATCCATAACGCTTTGCGTAGTTTTTGAGCTGCTGTGCTATTCCTCGTGTGGTTATACGCTCTCCGAATCGATTGCGAAAGATATAGCCAGTAGTTTGCCGTGTTTCTGCAAGCCATTTTTCAGCCTCTTCTCTCAATCGCTTAGGGATAAATAGGCGTCTGACCTTACCTCCCTTGGAGTAAATATCAAAGTAGCCGATGTGTACGTGCTCCACTTTGATTTGAATAAGTTCGCTCACACGAGCTCCTGTGGCAGTGAGGAAGCGTACAACGAAGTACCACATCTGGTTTTCCTCTTGTTTGAGTTTCTTTTTGAGGAAAATGTAATCTGCTTGGCTGATTACATTCTCTAAGTAGGTACGCTGTTGTACCTTAACCGATTTGAGTCGTAGCTTCGCCTTTCCTGTATGTGTCAGGAATTTGTTTAAGGCTTGGATACGGAGGTTTACCGTCTTAGGTTTGAATTGCTCAACAATCGATGCTTTGTACAACAGCAGGTTTCGCTTGTTTAGGGTTTTGTACTTTGAGAAGTAGTCATTTACAGCATAGAGGTATGCCGAAATGGTATTCTCCGCCATGTTGCTCTCTCTGAGAGCTGTCTTGAATGATTCTACCATAACTATAAGTTTTTTATTTTAGAGCATATGCTCCTATATATTATGGTAGAGAGCTTTGTCTAATTCCCATTATGAGAAGTTCACCCTCTCGGGCGAGGTCAAGTGCATCGATGACGAAATACCCTTTGACCTCCCCAACGGCTGGGAGTGGTGTAGAGGGCGTGAAATCTTTCTTCCAATGGAATCAACAAAGCCAAGCGAAGAAGTCTTCACCTATATAGATGTAGATGCAGTAAATAATCGAACTAACATAATTGATAACCCTAAAGTAATAGTATCAACCAACGCACCAAGTAGAGCAACGAGGAAGTTACATAGGAATGATATACTATTCTCAATGGTAAGACCTTATTTGAGAAATATAGCATTAGTCCCCGAAGAATTTTCTCAAGCAATCGCAAGTACAGGTTTTTATGTTATTACACCTTCTGTCCAAGTTGTACCCTGCTATATCTACTATTTAGTCCTGTCTTCTTATGTAGTCGATGGATTAAACACTTTTATGAAAGGGGAGAACTCTCCATCAATAAACAATAGCCATATAGACGATTTTTTATATCCTCTCCCTCCTCTCGCCGAGCAGAAGCGTATTGTAGCAAAGATAGAAGAATTGATGCCCCTCGTAGAGCAGTACGGAAAGGCTCAGAGCGAACACGAGGCACTCAATAGCAATATCCGAGAGCAGCTCAAGAAATCCGTACTGCAATACGCTATTGAGGGCAAACTCGTGCCACAATGCGAGGAAGATGGTACAGCCGAAGACCTACTGGCAGAGA